>CAYJPQ010000005.1:7273-93908 GCA_964372085.1 uncultured Bifidobacteriaceae bacterium
AGCGAGCGCGCGGTGGCGTCCGCCTCCGCTCGCGAGGCTGCACCCGCTGCACCCGTTGCACCTGCTGCACCCGTTGCACCTACTGCACCCGTTGCACCTGCTGCACCCGTTGCACCTGCTGCACCCGTTGCACCTGCTGCACCCATTGCACCCCCCGTCCCCGTCAAGCCCGCCCCGGCGACGGCCAACACCGCCGGCGGCTTCTCCATGGCGCGGCAACTGGGCCTGGGCGTCTCGCGGATCGTCATCGACCCCGGCCATGGCGGCCACGACCCGGGCGCCCTGGGCAAGGGCTTGAACGAGGCCGAGTTGGTGCTGGACGTGGCGCTGAAGCTCGAGAAACTGCTGAGCACGCAGCCGGGGCTCGAAGTGGTGCTGACGCGCCGCACCAACGTGTACATCCCGCTCGAGGAGCGCACGGCCATTGCCAACCGCGAGTCCGCGGATCTCTTCCTGTCGATCCACGCCAACGCGAGCCGCAACACGGCGGCGCGGGGCATTGAAACCTACTTCCTGAGCTTTGCCTCGTCGCCCGAAGCCGAGGCCGTGGCCGCCCGCGAGAACTCGGCGTCGGCGCGCGAGATGCACCAGTTGCCCGACATCATCAGGGCCATCGCACTCAATAACAAGCTGGACGAGTCGCGAGACCTGGCGGCCATGGTGCAGGAATCGCTGATCACGCGGCTCCGCCGCAGCAACAAGAACGTGCGCAACCTGGGCGTGAAGAAGGCGCCCTTCGTGGTGTTGATCGGCGCCCAGATGCCGAGCGTGCTGGCGGAGATCTCGTTTGTGACCAACAAGCAGGATCTGCAGTTGCTGAAGACCCCGGCCTACAAGCAGCGCATCGCCGAGGCGCTGGAAGCCGCCGTGCTCCGCTACCGCCGCTCCCTCAAGGGCTCAGCCGCGACCTCGGAGTAGCCGCGCCCGGTCGCCCTCTCACTTTTCACTTTTCACTTCGGAAGTAGTTATGCTGCCCGCCGCGTGCCTCGATGATGGTGACGGCATGCCGCGAGCGGTACCAGATGTAGAGGCCGCCGGCCAGCAGGCCGGCCACGAGGGCCGCGGCCATAATGACGCCGGTCAGGCCAAAGGCCGCCACGGCCACGTCGATCATGCTCAGTTGCGGCGCCGGGTCGTCCTTGACGATCTGGATGATCGTCGGCGTGTGGGGTTGAAGGACTTGCGTCATGGGACCCCGGTGCGCGCGACCTCAATCATCGTTCGGATCATCACGCCCGTCGCCCCCTTGGGCTGCCAGGGCTCGGCGTCCTCGGCCCAGGCGGTACCGGCGATGTCGAGATGTGCCCACGGGCCGTCCCCCGCAAACGCCTTCAGGAACATCGCGGCCGTAATGGATCCCGCGGGCCGACCCGGGCTGTTGAGCATGTCGGCGATCTCGCTCTTGAGCAGTTCGCCGTACTCCTTGAACAGCGGCATCGGCCACAGTTTCTCGCCCGCGCGCGCCGCCGCGTCGCGCACGTGGTTCACCCACGGCTGGTGCGTGCCGTAGAGCCCGGTGGTGATCTTGCCCAGCGCCACGACGACGGCCCCCGTGAGCGTGGCCACGTCGATGAGGTGCGTGGCGCCCAGGTGGCGCGCATACCAGAGGCCGTCGCCGAGGATGAGGCGGCCTTCGGCATCGGTGTTGTTCACCTCCACGGTGAGCCCCGATGCCCCCCGGAGGATGTCGCCCGGCTTGATGGCCCGGCCGCCGGGCATGTTCTCGGTGGTGGGCACCACGGCCAGCACGCGGATGGGCAGCTGCTGCTGGGCAATGGACCGAAGCGCGGCGACCACGCTGGCGCCGCCCGCCATGTCGTCCTTCATGCGCTCCATGCCGTCTGCCTGCTTGATCGAGATGCCGCCCGTGTCGAAGGTGATCCCCTTGCCCACCAGGCCCAGCGTGGGCCCGGGGGGCAGGCCCTTGGGGTCGTAGCGGAGCACCAGGAGGCGCGGCGGCTCCGCGCTGCCGCGCGCCACGCCCAGCAACAGGCCCATGTTGAGCTCGGCGATGCGGCGCTCATCGAGGATGTCGGCCGTCACGCCCGGCACCGACGCCAGCGCCGCGGCCTTGTCGGCCAGCACCGTGGGGGTGAGGTAGTTCCCGGGCTCGTTGATAAGGACGCGGGCCGCGTTGACCGACTCCCCCATCTGTGCGCCGACCGCGGCGGCCGCCGCCACATCGGCTCCCGCCGCCTGGATGGTGGCGTCGGTGATGAAGAACCGGTCTTCGTGCTGGCTCTTGTGGGCGCCGTTGTCGAAGTTACCGAGCGCGAGGCCCTCGGCGATGGCCTCGACGCGCGCGCGCGTATCGAGGGTGCCGGGCTCCACGTCGATCCAGGCCACGCGCCGGCGATGCTGCTGTCGTGCCGCCATGGCGCCCGTCACGGCCATGCGCCGCACGCGCTCCACGGTGATCTCGGCGCGGGGGCCGCCGCCGACAAACACCACGCGCGCGGCCCGCCAACCGGTGCCGGTCAGCGGAAGCGTCAGCGTCTGGCAGGGCTTGGCCTTGAACTCGCCCCTGACCATGGCGGCGGTGAGCTCCGCGCCCAGCACCGGCTCGATCGCCGCCGCTCCGACGATCTGGTCCTGGGCGACGGGAATTATCACCACGTCGACGTCGGCGCCGGCCGGGGAAACGGGCCCGGTGGCGAGGCGTGGCACTTCGTATGACACCTGCATGCGATACAATTCCCTTGCGCCTACTAAGCGGAGACGACCCTGACTATGGTTTCACGATCCGGCATCCGGGCCTTGGCGTGCGCGCTTCTCCTGTTCCCATCCACCGGCCCCCTCCACGCCCGCGAGCAGGGTGGCAACAAGAAACCAAGTTTATCACTCAAGGCATCGCCCTCCATCGCGTTCGTGCCGGCCCGAATCGTGCTGGCGGCGGAAGTGAAGGGTGGGTCGGACGACTTCGAGGACTTCTACTGCCCGACGGTGGAATGGGATTGGGGTGATGGCACCGTCTCGACAGCCGAAGCCGATTGCAGTCCCTACGAGGCGGGCAAGAGCCAGATCAAGCGGCGGTACACCATCGACCGGCAGTTCCGGACGGCGGGCAACTACCGCATCCAGCTGCGCTTCAAGAAGGGCGACCGCATCACCGGCATGGCCACCACGTCCATCCAGGTGCGGCCCGGCCTCGGGCCCGGCGGACAGTAGCCATCCACAGATTCCACCGATTCCGCAGATACCGCGTTCGCGGGTGTGGCGGCTGAGCCGCCACACCGACAGGCGACTGAGGCCAGGTTCCGAGAGTCCGAAGATTTCACAAGACTCTCGGACCTGCCCTCATTCGCCTGTCTGGCGGGGCTGTGCCCCGCCCGCGAACGGTTGCCGGTTCGCCGGGCCGCAATCCGTGTAATCGGCGGAATCTGTGGATGACCTAAGACTGCACCACGATCGGCGGCGGCACGGTGTGCCACCGCCCGAGCCCCGTGATGATGGCGGCGCCCAGGCCGATGGTCCAGACCACGAACTCCACCGCGAGGCCGGCCAGCAGCAGGCCGAAGGCCATCAGGCGAACCGGGTCGGGCGCCACGCCCAGCAGGCGCGCCGCCAGTGTCGGCGCGATAATCGCGGCAAAGCCCATGGCCGTGGCCACGAAGGCATTGCCCGGCTGCCAGCCGAGGCGGTCTTCAATCCACTCGCCAATGCGGCACGCCAGCGCCGTGTAGCCGAGCACCATCGCAAACAGCGCTACCACGAGGGCGATGGGCACCAGGAGGGCGACAAACGGGATGCCCACGATGGTGACGGCCATGGCAATGGACGCCACCACCAGGAACGGCACGAAGAAGATCTCGGCCGCCAGCCCCACGAGCGCGGCGCGCACGGGCTCGGAGGCTGCCGCGCGGCCCACGCGGGCCCCCCGCCCCCGCGCCCCCGGCAGCACCCCCGCCCACAGCCCCCCCCCCCCCCCCCCCCCGGGGGGGCCCGGGGGGGGGGCGCCCCGGGGGGGGGGGGGGCCCCCCCGCCCCCCGCGGCCCCCCGCCCCCCGCGCCACGATCAGCAGCAGCGCCATCAGCACGCCCAGCAGCGAGACGCGGGCGAGGGTCCCGGCCAGGCTGAGCCACCGGCCCACCTCGCCGAAGTCGAACCGCGGGAACCAGCCCGTGGTGCGGCGGGACCACTCGCCAAAGGACACGTAACTGACGCTGCCCGACTGGCGGGCGGCCGGGTCGCGCGTCAGTTGACCGCCCACCAGCACGATATCGCCCCGCACGTCGGAGGTGGCGCCCAGCGTGAGGTTGCCTCCCACCACCACGATGCCGTCACGGACGCGGCCATCGACGGTGACCGAGCCGCCGATCGCCACGACGGCGTCGGACACTTCCTCGTCGCGCTCGACGCGGATGTCCTGGCCGAACGCGATGCGCGTCCCGGTGAGCTTGTACGTGGTGACGTCGGAACTGGGGTCCTGGGCGGCGGCGAGGAGCGGCGCCAGCACCAGGGCACACACGAAGGATGTGAACGCGTGACGCATGAGCACCTCACCCACTCAAGTCGGACGAGGATGCGGGCCGCGAAGTTCCCCGTGGTCCGGCTGAAGCTGAAGCCGGACACCCCATCAGAAGCGGCCGAGGGGATCGGCGACCCGCAGCCGGGCGCCCGTGGCGGCCAGCACCGCATCGAGCGTGGTGTCCGCGGCAATCTCCCGCAGCACGAGCCCGTCCGGCGCGACGTCGATCACCGCCAGCTCGGTCACGATCTGGTGCACGACCTTCACCCCCGTGAGCGGCAGGGTGCAGGCCGGCACGATCTTGTGCCCACCCTCCTTCGTGGTGTGCTCCATGGCAATCACCACCCGCTTGGCGCCCGCGACCAGGTCCATCGCGCCGCCCATCCCCTTCACCATCTTGCCCGGGATCATCCAGTTGGCGAGGTTCCCCTCCTCGTCCACCTCGAGGGCGCCCAGCACGGTGAGGTCGATGTGGCCGCCGCGCACCATGGCGAACGACTCGGCGCTGCTGAAGTACGACGTCCCCGGCAGCTCGGTGACCGTCTCCTTGCCGGCGTTGATCAGGTCGGCGTCGGCCTCACCGTCCAGCGGGTAGGGGCCCACGCCCAGCATGCCGTTCTCGGAGTGCAGGGTAATCTCGATGCCGGGCGGCACGAAGTTGGCCACCAGCGTCGGCATGCCGATGCCCAGGTTCACGTAGTCGCCGTCGCGCAGGTCCTGCGCCACGCGGCGGATGATGCGTTCGCGTTTATCCATGTCGGGTGGTCCGCTTCTCGATCCGCCTCTCGTACGACGGCCCCTGCAGCACGCGCTGCACGTAAATGCCGGGCGTGTGGACCATGTGGGGATCGATGGCGCCGGGTTCGACCAGTTGCTCGACCTCCGCGATGGTGAAGGCCGCGGCGGTGGCCATCACCGGGTTGAAGTTGCGCGCCGTCCGGCGGTACACCAGGTTGCCCACGCGATCGCCCCGCCACGCCTTGACGAAGGCGAAGTCGGCCCTGAGCGGGAGTTCCAGGATGTGGGGGCGCCCGTCGATGACGCGGCTCTCCTTGCCCTCGGCGACCAGCGTGCCGGCGCCGGTGGGCGTGAAGAAGCCGCCGATGCCGGCCCCCGCCGCGCGCATGCGCTCCGAGAAGGTCCCCTGCGGCACGAGGTCGACCTCGATCTCCTTCTGCAGGAACTGCCGCTCGAATTCCTTGTTCTCGCCCACGTAGGTGGAGATCATCTTGCGAACCTGGCGCGCCTTGAGCAGCGGCCCCACGCCGTAGTCGTCCACGCCGGCGTTGTTGCTGATGATGGTGAGGTTCTTCGTGCCGCGGCGGTGCAGCGCCGCCAGCAGGTGCTCGGGAATGCCGCACAACCCGAAGCCGCCCACCATGATGCGGGCGCCGTCGGGAATGCGGGCGACCGCCTCGTCGGCGGTGGCCACGACCTTGTTCATGGAACGATTCTATAAGCAGGACGCCCTGGCGCGCACCGCGGTGTCGAACAATTCGCCGACCGCCGCCGGGTCGTCCAGCGCCTCGGCCAGCGTGTCGAGGTCGGCCGCCAACTGCTTAAGGAGCGGCGCCAGCAGGTCCTTGTTCGTCGCAAGGATGCCCTGCCACACGTCGGCGCGGCTGGCCGCCAGCCGCGTGGTGTCGCGGAGCCCGACCCCGGCCCAGGCGAGCTCGTCGGCCGACAGTCCGCGTGCGGCCACCACCATCAGCGCGCTGGCCGTCACCTGGGGCAGGTGGCTCACCGCCGCCATCACGCGATCGTGCCGTTCACCCTGGTCGTCGATCACGACGGGCCGGGCGCCCAGCGCGGCGACAAACGCACCGGCGTCCGCCACGGCGCCGACAGATCCTCCCATCAGAAACCACGGCCGGGTGTCGAACAGGCCGGCGTGCGCGCCGTCGGCCCCGGCGGTGTCGCCCGCCATGGGGTGCCCGCCCACGAAGCGCGGCAGCCCCGCCGCGCGCGCCGCCGCCATCACTCCGCGCTTCGTGCTGCCCGTATCGAGCACCAGGGTGTGGGAACCGACGAGCCGAGCCAGCGACGCCAGGATGCCACCGATGGCCTCGACGGGAGTCGCGATCACCACGACGTCGGCGGACGCGATCGATTCAAGCGGGTCTCCGCGATCCGCCACGACAATCTCAACCTGTGGCCAGGCGCGCGCCGCGGCCATGGCCACCGAGGCGCCGATCAGCCCGGGCCCGACAATGCCGATCGTCCGCGGCACATTAGGCACCCTAGGCACCCATTACCTTGCCCAGCCCCGGCGCGCAACCGGCTCGAGGCAGATGCTGCGGCCGATGGCCGGCGCGATGATTCGCAGCTCTGCCATCAGGCGGTCGAACTGCGCCGGGAACATCGACTGGGCGCCGTCACTCAGGGCGCGGTCGGGGTCGCAGTGCACCTCGATGATGAGGCCGTCGGCACCGGCGGCCACCGCCGCACGCGCCATGGGCGCCACCTTGTCGCGCCGGCCCATGCCGTGGCTCGGGTCCACGAAGATCGGCAAGTGCGAGAGCTCCTTGACGATGGGAATGGCCGACAGGTCCAGGGTGTTGCGGGTGAAGGTTTCGAACGTGCGGATACCCCGCTCGCACAAAATGACATCGGTGTTGCCGCCGGCCAGGATGTACTCCGCCGACAGGAGCCACTCTTCCATGGTGGCCGCGATGCCGCGCTTCAGCAGCACGGGCTTGCGCGTGCGGCCCAGCTCGCGCAGCAGCGTGAAGTTCTGCATGTTGCGCGCGCCGACCTGGTAGATGTCGGCGTACTTGCCGATCACGTCGATCTGGCTGGCGTCCATCACCTCGGTGACGAGCTTGAGCTCGTGCGCGTTGGCGCCGGCCCGCAGCAACTGGAGGCCGGGCTCGCCCATGCCCTGGAAGCTGTAGGGCGACGAGCGCGGCTTGAACGCGCCGCCCCGCAGGATTTTGGCGCCGGCCCGCTTCACCGCGGCCGCGGTCTTGTGGACCTGCTCCTCGCTCTCGGCGGAGCACGGCCCGGCGATGACGATCACCTCATCGCCGCCGATGCGAACGTCGCCCAGGGTGATGATCGTGTCCTCGGGCTTGAACGTGCGGCTCGCCAGCTTGTAGGGCTGCGTGATGCGCAGCACCTCGTGGACGCCGGCCATCAGCTCGATGAGCCTCGGGTCGACCTTGCCGCCCCCCACGACGCCCAGCACGATGCGCGCCGCCCCGGTGGACCGGTGTACATCCATTCCCAGCTCCACGAGGTGGGCGATGACCGACTCCACCTCCGCGTCGCTGGCGCGTTCCTTCATCACGACAACCATAGTTGGCTCTTTCTGGTTCTAGGCTCTCGGCTTTGGGCTCTCGGCTTTGGGCTCTGGGCTTTGGGCTCTCGGTTACTTCGCTGCCTTGCGTTCCGCTTCGAGGCGCTGGATCCGCCGCGCCTCGTCCATCACCCGTTCATACAAGCGTGCCACGGCGTCGCCGTCGAGCGGCCCGCCGAGCGACGCGTTCACCTCGCGCACGTGCGCGAGGACCCTGGCCTCGCGGGCCGGCTCGTACACCGGCCGGCCCAGGTCGTGCTTCAGCCGGCCAATGGCATACGCACACCGCGCCCGGCGGTCGAGCAGCCGGACGATAACCTCGTCCAGGCGGTCGATTTCCTCCCGCAGCGCGTCGAGGCTCAACTCCGCAGCCATCGGACGTACCGCTCGACTTCATCGAGCAGATCGGGCGATGTCCCATGCTCCGCAATCACCTTCACCAGGGCGCTGCCCACCACTGCGGCATCGGCCCACTGCCCCACCGCCCGCACGTGCTCCGGCGCCGACAGCCCGAACCCCAGGGCCAGCGGCATGGCGGTTTCGGCCTTCACCCGGCCCGCCAGATCGCGGGCCGAATCGTCCACCGAGTCTCGCACGCCGGTGACGCCGAGGCGCGAAATGCCGTACAGGAAGCCGCTCCCGAGCTCGGCCGCCCGCCGGATCCGCTCCACCGTCGTGGTCGGACTCAACAGGAAAATTGTATCAATGCCGGCCGCCTTGAAGGCCGCCCGAAACTCCTCTCCCTCTTCCGGCGGCATGTCGAGGATCAGCACCCCGTCCACCCCGGCAGCGGCTGCCTGAGCGACAAAGCGCTCCAGTCCCATCCGCAGTATCGGATTGGCGTAGCTGAAGATGACGATGGGCGCCGTGATGGCCGGGCGGATGCCGGCCAGCATCTCCAGCACCCTGGGCAGCGTCGCCCCTCCGGCCAGCGCCCGCTCGGTGGCCCGCTGTATCACCGGGCCGTCGGCGAGCGGATCTGAAAACGGCACCCCGACCTCCAGCACGTCGGCGCCGGCGCGGTCGAGCCGCTTCAGGATCTCGGCCGAGCGGGGCAGGTCGGGATCGCCGGCCGTGACGTAGGTGATGAGGCCCGTGCGGCCGGCTGCGCGGAGCGCCTGGAAGGTGCTGTCAATCCGCGACACGGGGGGCCTCCTTCAGCAACTGCTCGACGGTCTGCACGTCCTTGTCACCGCGGCCCGACAAGTTGACGAGCAGCACCGCGTCGGGGCCGAAGCCGGCCGCGGCGCGGCGCACATACGCAATGGCATGGGCCGACTCCAGCGCCGGCAGGATGCCCTCGAGGCGCCCCAGCTCCTGGAAGGCCTCCAGGGCCTCGGCGTCGCTGGCGTGGTCGTATTCCGCGCGCCCCTGCTCCATCAGCCAGGCGTGCTCGGGGCCAATGGCGGCGTAGTCGAGGCCCGCGGACACCGAATGCGTGGCCTCGATGTTGCCGTGCTGATCCTGCAGCACGAACGTGCGCGTGCCTTGCAGCACGCCGGCGGCGCCGCCCGCAAAGCGCGCCGCGTGACGCCCGGGCTCAATCGCCTCGCCTCCGGCTTCCACGCCAATCAGCCGCACGTCCGGATCGTCGACGAACGCGTCGAAGATGCCCATGGCATTGCTGCCGCCGCCCACGCAGGCGATCACCGCCTCGGGCAGCCGTCCGGCCTGCTCCAGGATCTGCTCGCGCGCCTCGCGCCCAATCACCGACTGGAACTCGCGCACCATCAGCGGATAGGGATGCGGGCCCAGCGCCGATCCCAGCAGGTAGTGCGTATCGTCGGGCCGCGCCACCCAATCGCGCATGGCCTCGTTGATGGCGTCCTTCAGCGTGCGGCTGCCCGCGTCGACGCCCTGCACCGTGGCGCCAAGCAGGCGCATGCGGAACACGTTGAGCGCCTGGCGGCGCATGTCCTCGGTGCCCATGTAGACGACGCACTCCAGGCCGAGCAGGGCGCACGCCGTGGCGCTGGCCACGCCGTGCTGACCGGCGCCGGTCTCCGCCACGATGCGCGTCTTCAGCATGCGCCTGGCCAGCAGCGCCTGCCCGAGCGCGTTGTTGATCTTATGCGCCCCGGTGTGCGTGAGGTCCTCGCGCTTGAGGAACACGCGGGCGCCGCACGCCGCCCCCAAGCGGCTGGCTTCCCACAGCGGCGTGGGCCGGCCCACGTAGTGCACCAGGAGCCGCTGCAGCTCCACGGCAAACCCGGGGTCGAGGCGCGCCTCGTAGTACGCGCGCTCCAGCGCCTCGATGGGGGCCACCAGCGTCTCGGGCACGTAGCGCCCACCGTAGCGGCCGAAATATCCGCGCGCGTCGGGGTCCCGACGCCCGAACCACTGCGTTGCCTTGCTCACGGAGTCTCCTTCACGGCCTCAACGAACATTCGCATCCGCCCGGGGTCCTTCACGCCGGGCGACACCTCGATGCCCGACGCCACGTCCACCCCGTACGGCCGCACCACCCGGATGGCCTCGGCCACGTTGGCGGGCGTGAGCCCGCCGGCCAGCACCACCGGACGCGCGCGCGCCACCAACGCGGCCCGTGCCCAGTCCACGGTGCGCCCGGTGCCGCCGTGCTTCACGGGATCGTGCGCATCGAGCAGCACCGCTTCGCCGTCACCACAAGCCGGTTCGATACCGGCATCGCCCTGGGACAGGTGCACGGCAGGCAGGATCCTGGCCGGTGGACGCCGGCCAACCCAGCCCGGAACGTCACCGTGAATCTGGGCCAGGGTGATGCCGGCCTCCTCGGCCGCGCGGCGCACGGCATCGGCGTCGGGGTTGACAAACACGCCCACCGCCGTCACAAAGGGCGGCAAGGTGGCAATGATGCGCGCGGCATCCTCGATGCGGATGTGCCGGGGGCTCTCGGGCCACAGCACGAATCCCAGGGCGTTGACGCCCAGCTCGACGGCAAGCTCGGCGTCCGCCGGCCGCGTAATCCCGCACATCTTGATGCGGGTCATGCCGCGGGCCCCGCAGGGGTGGCGCCGAGTGCCGCCAGCAGCGCCGCCAGGGCGTCGCCGGGATCGTCCGCCGACATCAACCGCTCGCCGATCAGGAACGCGTGGTACCCCAGCGCCGCCATCCCCTGGAGATCGGCGGGCGTCCTAAGACCGCTCTCGCTGACGGCAATCACGCCGGCCGGCAGGCGCGACGCGACGGCGCGCGACTGATCGAGGTCGACCTCCAGCGTCCGCAGATTGCGGTTGTTCACGCCGACGAGGCGCGCGCCGGCGGCTAGGGCGCGGTCGCACTCATCCACGCCGTGCACTTCCACGAGTGCTGCAAGGCCCAACTGGCGGGCCGAGGCCAATAACCTCGCCAGTTGCCCATCGTCGAGTGCCGCCACGATCAGGAGAACCGCGTTGGCGCCGGCCAGTCGCGCCTCGAGCAGCTGGTATTCGTCGACGATGAAGTCCTTGCGCAGGAGGGGGATCGACACGGCGGCCCTGACGGCGCGCAGGTGGTCGAGGCTGCCGTCAAAGAACCCGGGCTCGGTGAGCACGGAGATGGCCGCGGCTCCGGCACGCTCGTAGCCGCGCGCGATCGCCGCCGGATCGTACGCGGCCCGCAGCACGCCTCGCGACGGCGAGCGCCGCTTGCATTCGGCAATCACGTTCACCCGATCGCGGCGCGATAGGGCCTGGGTGAAGGCCTCGCCGCCTGCCGGCTGCGCCAGCGCCTCTCGCTCGAGATGCGGGCGCGGGCGGCGCGCCTCGGCGGCCGCGACGCGGACGCGGGTGGCGGCCAGGATGGCCGCCAGGAGATCGGGCCGGCCCGCAGTCATACCGGGCCCCCCGCCGGCTGGTTCGACGCCGTGACGAGGCGCGACAGCAGGTCGCGGGCGGCGCCCGTGTCGATAGCCGCTGCCGCCCTGGCGATGCCGTTGCACACCGTGTCGACTTCGCCGGCCACGAACAAGCCGGCGCCGGCGTTGAGCATCACGACGTCACGGGCCGGGCCGGGCTTGCCGGCCAGCACGCCGCGGATGGTCTCGGCGTTGGCCCCGGCGGTGCCGCCCTTCAGGTCGTCGGCCAGGCTCTTCGGCAGACCGAAGTCCGCGGGGTGCACATAGAACGTCTGCACCTTGCCCTCCCGGCACTCCGACACCTTGGTGTACCCGGTCGTGGAGAGCTCGTCGAGGCCGTCTGCGCCGTGCACCACCCAGGCCCGCTCGGAGCCGAGCATCGCCAGCGCGCGCGCCAGCAACTCGGTGAGGTCGGGCCGGGACACGCCCACCACCTGGCGCGAGGGGCGCGCGGGATTGGTGAGGGGGCCCAGCAAGTTGAAGGCGGTGCGGATGCCCAGGTCGCGGCGCGCCTGGCCGGCATGGCGCATCGCCGGGTGGAACGTCGGGGCGAAGAAGAAGGCCAGCCCCACCTCGGACAGACAGCGCGCGGTGACCGACGGATCCGCCTGCACGTTGACGCCCAGCGCCTCGAGCACGTCGGCGCTGCCGCACTGGCTCGAGACCGAGCGGTTGCCGTGCTTGGCCACGCGCGCCCCGCACGCCGCCATCACGATGGCGGCGGCCGTCGAGATATTGAACGTGCCCGACCGGTCGCCGCCCGTGCCACACGTGTCGAACACGGGCCCGGGGTTGGCGGGCACGGGCACCGCATTGGCGCGCATGGTGCGCGCAAAGCCCACGAGCTCGGATGGGTGCTCCCCCTTCATCGCAAGGGCCACCAGCAAGCCGGCGATGTGCGCCTGGGCCGCCTCCCCCGCCATGATCGACGACATGGCGCGCGCCGCTTCGTCGATGGTGAGGTCTTCGTGCCGCAATAGCTTTTCGATGAGGGCGGGAAACATGGCTACATCTCGAGAAAATTGCGGAGGATGCGGCGGCCCTCGTGCGTGAGCACCGACTCCGGGTGGAACTGCACGCCGTGGATGGGCCGCTGCCGGTGGCGCAGGCCCATCACGATGCCGTCCTCGCGCGTGCGCGCGCACACCTCGAGGTCGGCCGGCACCGTGGCCTCTGCAACCACCAGAGAGTGGTAGCGGGCGGCCTGGAAGCCGGGGGTGACGCCGGCAAACACGCCCCGGCCATCGTGCTCCACCGTGGCCGTCTTGCCGTGCACGGGCGCCGGGGCCCTGACAACGTCGGCGCCAAACGCCAGCCCGATGGCCTGGTGGCCCAGGCACACTCCCAGCAGCGGGACGCGTTGGCCGAACTCGCGGATCACGTCCAGGGACACCCCGGCCTGCTCGGGCCGGCCGGGCCCGGGCGAGATCACCACGCGCTCGGGCGCGAGCGCCTTCAGCTCGTCGAGGGTCGCCTCGTCGTTTCGGCGGACCACCAGGCGCGCCCCCAGTTCCCCGAGGTACTGCACCAGGTTGTAGGTGAACGAGTCGTAGTTGTCGATGACCAGGACCATGTCGTCTCTACCTTCGGGTCTGCGCAATCGGTGTCATCTGCGGCCTACAGTCCCGTGGACGCCAACTCGAGGGCGCGCACCATCGCGCGCGCCTTGTCCTTGGTCTCTTCGTACTCGGCGGTCGGGTTCGAGTCGGCCACGATGCCCGCGCCGGCCTGGATCGACGCGCGGCCGCCCTCCAGCAGGATCGAGCGGATGGCGATGCAGAAATCCAGGTTGCCCGCGAAGTCGACATAGCCCACGGCCCCGGCGTAGAGGCCGCGCGGCGCCGGCTCGAGCTCGTTGATGATCTGCATGGCGCGCACCTTGGGCGCGCCCGAGACGGTGCCCGCGGGGAAGCACGAGACGAGCGCGTCGAGCCGGTCGCGGTCGTCGGCCAGCCGGCCCTCCACGACCGACACCAGGTGCATCACGTGCGAGTAGCGCTCGAGCGCCATGAAGGTGGGCACGCGCACGGTGCCGTACTCGCAGACGCGGCCGATGTCGTTGCGGCCCAGGTCCACCAGCATCACGTGCTCGGCCTTCTCCTTCTCATTGCGCTTTAGCTCCTCGGCGAGGCGCATGTCCTCATCCTCGTTCTTGCCCCGCGGCCGCGTGCCCGCGATGGGGTGCGTCACCACGTGTCGGCCCTCCACGCGCACCAGCATCTCCGGGGACGAGCCGACGATGGAGCGATCGCCCGTGCGGATGTAGAACATGTAGGGCGAGGGGTTCACGTGGCGCAGCGCGCGGTACACGGTGAAGGCGTCGACGCCCACCTCGGCCTCGAAGCGTTGCGACAGCACCACCTGGTAGATATCGCCCGCCGCGATGTGCTCCTTGGCCTTGCGGACGATGCCCTCGTAATCCTGCTGGGTGAAGTTCGACGTCAACGCGAGCGGGGGCGCCGGCGCGGGCCGATGCAGCGACAGGGCCCGCTCGAGTTCCCGCTCGAGGAACTCGATCTTCGCGCACGCAAACTGGTAGAGCGCGCGCAGGTCATCGTCGCCCGAAATGCGGGCGTTGGCGATGATGAGGATGCGGTGCTGCACGTGGTCGAAGGCCAGCACCGTGTCGAACAGCATGAAGCCGGCCGCGTCCTTGTCGTCGGCCCCCGCGCCGGGCCGGGCCGCGGTGGGCTCGAACCAGGCCGCGGTGTCGTAGCCGAGGTAGCCCACCGCGCCGCCTGTGAAGCGCGGCAGCCCCGGCACGAAAGGCGACTGGAAGCCGCTCATCAGGTCGCGAAGCGTCTCGATGAAGGGCTTCTCGGCCCGGGTCGTGACGCCTGCCTTCTCGATGGTGGCGGCGCCGTCGCGCCCGTGCAGGATGAGGAAGGGATCCTTGCCGAGGAACGAGTACCGGCCCATGTGCTCGCCGCCCTCGACGCTCTCGAACAGGAAGGCGTAGTCGGAGTGCTCGGCTATCTTGAGGAAGGCCGACACCGGCGTCAGCAGGTCGGCCACCAGTTCCTTGCACACCGGCACGAACGTGCCCCGTTTGGCCAGGTCCACGAACTCGTCGAACGTCGTCAGCTTCATCTCTGCTCCATCGTCTCCAGCCGGGCCAGGGCCGCGTCCCGCATCACGCGGTCTGCCGCCCGGCGGTCCGTCCACCATTCGAATTGCGCCTGGGCCTGCGCCACCAGCATGTCGAGGCCGCCCACGGTGCGGCAGCCGGCGCGCGCGGCGTCGGCAAGCAGGCGCGTGACCGGCGGGTTGTAGACCAGGTCGTAGACCAGCCGTCCGTCCAGCGCGAACCCCGGCGGCACGGGCGACTCGTCCACGGCCGGCCGCGTGCCGACGGGTGTGGCGTTGACCAGGACGTCCCAACTGCCCGGGGGCGGCGGCCATTCGCCGGCGGTGGCGCCGGTGAGGGCCGCCACCTCCAGGGCCTGGTCTGCGCGGCGCGCCGCAATCGTCACGCGGGCGTCGGCCGACGCCAGCGCGATCGACACCGACCGGGCGGCGCCGCCGGCGCCGAGCACCGTGGCGCGCAGTCCCTTGAGTCGCGCGGCGCTGCCGAGCGGGGCGAGGAAGCCGCTGACGTCGGTGTTGCAGCCCAGCCACCGGCCCTGGCTCCGCCGCAGCGTGTTCACGCTCTGAATGCGGCGGCTCACCGGGTCGCACTCATCGGCGCGCTCGAAGGCATTCACCTTGAACGGCGCGGTGACGCTGGCCCCGGCCAGGCCCACGGCCTCCGCAAAGGCGACGAAGTCGTCGAAGCTCTCCGCCTCGAGGGGGAGGTAGACCGCGTCGAGGTGCAACGCGCGAAAAGCCGCGTTGTGCATGGCGGGCGACACAGAATGGTGGACCGGCCGCCCCAGCACGCCGTAGATGGCCGTGTGCGAGCCGAGGCGCCGGAAGCCGAACTCCTGCAGCAGGCGCGCCGGGCTCACTTGGCCGGGGGCCACGGCGTCACCGGCGTAGGTCCAGCACGACCCCATCCACGACGCCAGCACGCGCGAGGGCACGCCGGGCTCGCCCATGCCCACCAGCGCCATCGGCACCCGGGCCTGCTCGCCGGCCGACCTGAGCCTGAGGTTGTCGGTCAGCCGGCGACACATCACGGCCAGCTTGACCACGGCGGCGCCGGTGGCCTGCATCGCATGCGCCAGGTCGTTGAGGCCCTCCGGCAGGCCCGTGAAGTCGTGGTGGGACAGGATGATCCGGTCGCCGCCGGTCTGCTCGATGAGGCCTGCACAGGCCGACTGCCATTCGACATCGACAAACTCGGCGCCGAGGGCGAGGGCCTCCGAGAGGATGGCGCGGCGGGCCTCTTCGCTGCCGGTGAACCGGCCGCCATGCGCCACCGGGCGGCAAGTGACAATCACCGGCTTGTGGCGGCCGGCCAGGGCGGCGGCGGCACCGGGGTCGCGCACCGAGTCGAGGCGCAACTCCACCAGGTCGGCGTCGCCCACCTGGTCGCGGCGCGTACGCAGCTCGGCCATGGTGTCGGCCGTCACGGTGACGCACAGCTTGGCGGGTCGCATCTCGGTCCTTCTCAAAAAAATTCCGGCACAAAACAAAAAGCGCCTCCTGCCCGGTGGGCTCAAGAGGCGCATTCAGGTCGAGCGTTAGACGCGTCGCAGTGGTAACAGACCTAGGCAGCCTCTCCTGTTGGGCGCCAATACCACCACGCGCGCACACCGCTCCCCGAGTGGCCAAACGGCTGGCGGTGGGACGCAGTGCAGCAGGCTGTCGAACGCATGAGAACGTCGAAAGGCTAACAGACACCGCGCATGGCCGTCAACCCGGCACCGCGTGTCTGGGCTTGCGTCATCCCGGCGAACCTCGTATAAGAGGTTAAGTCGGTTTCTTTCTGACATTTGCATGTCCTTACGCCCTGTCGCCCTCACCGCCGTCCTGCTTGGTGTTTTCGCGGCCGTGCCGTTCGGCCAGACCCGCACGATGCCCCTCGACGAGGTGCGCCCGGGGGCCGTGGGCGTGGGCCGGACTGTCTTCTCGGGTACGGCGATCGAGGAGTTCGAGGTCCACATCCTGGGCGTGCTGCACAACGTCCTCGCGCCCAAGCGCAACCTGATCCTGGCGCGGCTCGAGGGTGGGCCGCTGGCCAAGACCGGTGTCATCGCCGGCATGAGCGGCAGCCCGGTCTATATCGACGGTCGCCTGATTGGCGCCGTGTCGTACGCCCTGGGCCAGTTCTCCACGGAGCCCATTGCCGGCATCACGCCCATCGCGGAGATGATCGACGCCACCGCGATGCCGGCCGCCCCGCCGGCCTCACGGCCCGTGGCGCTGTCGTGGCCGTACACCCCGCACGCGCTGTTGGAGGTGTGGGCCCGCGATCTCGGGCGGCCGGGCGCCTTCGTGGACGACCCGTCCCACGCCCGGATGGTGTCGAGCATCGGCGGCGACCTGAGCCCCCGCATGGGCGCCCTGCTCCGTCCCATTGCCGTGCCCATGATCGCGTCGGGCTTCGATGCGAGCGTGATCGATCCGCTCGGCCCGGCCCTGGCGGCCGGCGGCTTCGTGCCGGTGTCGAGCGGCGCGCAGCCGGCGGCCGGCGGCGCGCCGCGCACGCCCCGCACGTTGTCGCCCGGCGACGCCGTGGGCGTCGGCCTGCTGACCGGTGACTTCGAACTAGGCGCCACCGGTACGGTGACGCACGTGGACGGCGACCGCGTGTACGCCTTTGGCCATCCCCTCTACAACCTGGGACCGACCGAATTCCCGATGACCACGGCCGACGTGCAGGTGGTGCTGCCCAGCCTCATGCAGTCTAGCAAGCTCGCGAGCTTCGGCCGCGTGGTCGGCACCCTTCAGCAGGATCGCGCCACCGCGATTGCCGGGCGCCTGGGGCCCGGCCCCTCGCTCATCCCGGTCACGATCACGCTCAACTCCGACCGCGGCGTGTCGCGCCAGTTCTCGTTCGGCGTGGTGCGCGACATCACGTTCACGCCCCTGCTCACCTACCTGGCGGTTGCCAACGTGCTCACTTCGTATGAGCGTGGCGCCGGGCCGGCGTCGTACGCGGTGCGCGGCACGGCCACCATTGCGGCGCAGGGCGAGCTGGCCTTCGAGGACATCTTCACGGGCGACCAGCCGGCCGGAGGCGCCGCGTCGTACGTGGCCGGCCCGATTACGGCCCTCCTGAAGAATGCCTCGGACACCGCCACGGTGGAGCGGATCACGCTCACCATCGACGCGGCCGAGCAGGAAATGAGCGCGCGCATCGAGCGCGTGTGGCTCGACACGCCGCAGCCGCGCGCCGGGCAGCCCGCCATCGTGTCGGTGGCGCTCCGCACGTCGCGCGGCGAGGAGATCGTGCGGCAGATCCCCATCGAGCTGCCGGCCAACGTGACCGGATCGGTGCAGTTGCTGGTGGCCGACGCGGCGCGCACCGGCGCCGACGATCGGCGCGACGCCCGCGGAGCCGAGCTCCAGCGCGCGTCGCAGATCATCCGCACCTTCAACCGGGCGCGCCGGAACAACCGCATCTACGTGCGGATCACCACGCCGCACGCCGGCGCCACGGTCAACGGCGAGGCCATGGCCGCGCTGCCGCCCTCGGTGCTGTCGGTGATCGAATCGGACCGCAACAGCGGCACGGTGGGCTCGCTGAACCACGCCACGCGCGGCGAGTGGGAACTCTCGCTCGACGTGGCCGTCTCCGGCTTCCGCCAACTCACCCTGATTCTCGACCAACCCTGATGATGCGCCGACTTTCCGTGGCCGCCGCGCTGGCACTTGGCGCGTACGCGGCATCCTCCCTTGTCCTTCACGCGGCGCCCGCCTTCTGGCAGGCCGCCACCCAGGCCGACTTCCTGCGCGGCGACGTCGAGCAGTTGTCCATCGACGAGCACGGCCGCCTGATGCTGGGCCCGTCGCTCACGCGCGTGCACGACGCCGGCGCACCCTTCGTGTGGGCCGCCATCGCCGCGCCGGACGGCTCGATGTTCCTGGGCACGGGCAACGACGGCAAGGTGATTCGCGTGGATCGCGCCGGCGCGGGCACGGTGTTCTTCGACAGCGCCGAGATGGAGGTGCACGCCCTGGCCCTGGCGCCCGGCGGCGGCATCTACGCGGCCACGTCGCCCGACGGGCGCATCTACAAGATCGACGCCACGGGCCGCGCCGAGCCGTTCTTCGATCCCGACGACAAGTACATCTGGTCACTCGCGGTCGACGCCAAGGGCACCGTGTTCGCCGGCACCGGCGACAAGGGTGTCGTCTATCGCATCAGCCCCGACGGCCGGGGCGAGAAGTTCTTCGAGACCAAGGCCATGCACGGCGTGGCGCTGGCCTTCGACCCCGCGGGGCGCCTGCTCGTGGCCACCGGGTCGCCCGGCCGCGTGTTCCGCGTGGAGGCCGCCGGCAAGGGCTTCCTGCTGCTCGACACCATCTACCAGGAGGTGCACGCCCTTCGCGTGGACACCAAGGGCGTGATCTACGCCGCCGCGCAGAGCGGCCGGCCGGCGTCGGCCGGCGGCAACGCGCCCGATGTGACGCCCCCCGCACCGGCGCCGGCGCCGGTGCCGTCGGTGTCCACCGAGATCACGGGCTTTGCCGTCATCGACGTGCCCGTCAGCGCGCAGTCGTCCTCGTCGTCGGCGGGCCCGGCGGATCGCCGGGGACCGACGGGCGGGGTGTATCGCATCCAGCCCGACGGCCTTTGGGACGAGGTCTGGACGTCGCGCGATGATGCGCCCTACGACGTCGCCGTGGAACCCGATGGCAGCCTGCTCGTGGCCACGGGCACCAAGGGCAAGCTGTTCAGGCTGTCGGGCGACCCGGTGCGGAGCGTGCTGCTCACGCGCGTCCCTGCCCAGCAGGCGACGGCGATCGTCCGCGGCGCCGACCGCACCTACCTGGCCACGGCCAACCCCGGGCTGCTGGCGGCGCTGTCGCCGGCCCGTGCCCCGCGCGGCACCTACGAGTCGGAGGTGAAGGACGCCCGGCTCGTGGCCACGTGGGGCGCGCTGGCGTGGAGGGCCACGACGCCGGCCGGCTCGCGCGTGGAGTTGTCCACCCGCTCGGGTAACACGCAGACGCCCGACGAGGCCTGGAGCGCCTGGAGCGCCCCCTACGCCAGCGCCACGGGCTCCCCCATCACCAGCCCGAAGGCCCGGTACCTGCAGTGGCGCGCGGTGCTCACCGCCCAGGGTGAGAGCCCCGTGCTCACGTCGGTGTTGGCCGCCTACCTGCCGCGCAATGTCCGGCCGCGGGTCACGTCGATCACCCTGCACCCGCCCGGGGTGGTGTTCCAGAAGCCGTTCTCGAGCGGGGAGACCGAGATTGCCGGCCTCGACGAAGACGCGTCGAGCCGCCGCAACCTGGGTGCCGGCGCGGCCGCGGGGAGCGGCCCGGGCTTGTCGGCCAGTGGGCCGGCGCTGGGCCGGCGCACGTACCAGAAGGGTCTCCAGACGTTCGTCTGGCGCGCCGACGACGAGAATGACGACGAGCTCGAGTACGCGGTGTCCTACCGCCGCGAAGGCGACACGGCGTGGCTGCCGCTCAAGTCTGGCCTGCGCGACACGCTGCTGGTCTGGGACACCTCGTCAGTGCCGAACGGCACCTACGTCCTGCGCGTTTCCGCGTCCGATGCGCTGGGCAACACCGCCGATTCGGCCCTCACCGGCGACCTCGAGAGCAGCAGCTTCGACATCGACAACACGGCGCCCACCGTGGCCATCGGGGGCGTGCGCCGCGACGGGGCGGCCTATGTGGTGACGGCCGCTGTGCAGGACACCGACTCGGCAATTGTCCGCGCGGAGTACTCCGTGGAGGCCCAGCGGTGGCAGTCGGTGTTTCCCCGTGACGGCATCCTCGACGGTCGCCACGAGGCGTTCGAATTGCGGCTCGATGCCGAGGCTGCCGGACGCAGCCTCGTCATTCGCGCGACGGACGCACTGGGGAATGTGGGAACCGGCCAGGTGGTGGTGCGCGAGCCGGTCCGCTAGCGGGGAAGCCTAGACGGCGTCGAACACTTCGGTCCGCGGCTTGGGCGCCGGCGGCGCCGACGCTGGATCGGCGGCGGCCGGCTCGGGGCCGAGCGCACCCACCGGCCGCGACACCGTTGGGGTATTACGCCACTGGCGGCGCATCGCCCGAAGCAGGTCGTCGTCCTGCCGGCCCTTCACGGTGGTGCTGGTGAGCAGCCACACCATGTTCACGGCCACGGGATTGCCCCATCGGGCCTGCGCCGGTTGAAACTGCGCGCGCGACGCCTCGTGCAGCATCGCCAGCACGACTTCGGGCTTCACGTGCAGGTTCTGCGCCTGCTCGGCGGCAATCACCTCGATGTTGCGGATGCGCCCTTCGCGGGTGACCACGGCCGCGAGCGCAAACGCCGCGTCTTCCTCCGACATCTCGATGGCGGCGCCGGTGACGGTGCGCGGCGCCATCATGTCGGCGTCGAGTCGCAGCGGGTTGTCATTGGAGCCGGAGCTGGCGAGGAAGGCGATGACCCCGGCCAGCGAGTCGGGCCGTTCCTGGTTGGCGGCGTGCAGGACGCTCGCCGATCCGATGATGCAGATGATCGTGGCCAGCGAGGCGCCCAGGCCCGCCCACACCAAGTGCATGTCCTGGAACAGCCCCTGCAGCTGGCTGCGCCACGACAGGGCATCTTCCACCTCGAGCCGCTCCACGACCTGGCCCGAGATGCCCAGGGCTTCGACGGCCGTCTGCGGCTGGTTGCCGGCGGCCGCGAGACGGATCGCGCTGGTCAGGTCTTCCAGTTCGGCGGCCGCGAGTGCGCACGCCACGCACTCGCCGAGGTGTCCCTGGATGGCCACCTGCTCGTCGAGCGTCAACTCTCCGTCGTGGAACTCCTCGAGCCGGTCGCGCACGTCGACGCACTGGCGGGCGTGCATCATGGCCGCGCCTCCCGCAGCTCGCCGCGCAGCGCCTGGCGCGCACGCGTGAGGCGCGACTTCACCGTGCCCACGGCCACACCCAGCGAGTAGGCGATTTCGTCGTAACTCAGGCCGTCAACTTCCCGGAGCACCACTACGGTCTTCTGGTCGAACGGCAGGCGATCCATGGCGCCCCACAGGCGTTCGGCCAACTGCTTGCGCGCCAGCGCCCGATGCGGTGAGGTGTCATCGTCGGGATGCCGGGGCTCGCCGTGCGTTTCCACGTGCTGATCGAGCGATACCTGGTCGGCCCGGTGACGCCGCCGCCACCAGCGCTGCCTGTTGCGGGCCTGGTTGATGACGATGCGGTAGATCCAGGTCTTGAGGGCCGACTGCCCGCGGAACTTATGGATGGTGCGGAAGACGTTGAGGAAGACCTCTTGGGAGAGGTCGAGCGCTTCGTCGCGATCGCCCAGCAGGTGGAGGGCCAACTGGAAGACCATGCGCTCGTGGCCGGCGACCAATTCGGCGCAGGCCGATTGCTCGCCCGCGGTGCACCGCTCGATGAGCGCCGCCTCGCGGTTTCCGACTTCAGCCCACCCGAGTGCTCCAGCGTCCTTCACGAGCTCTTCGGCAAACAGTCGTAAACCCATGGCCAGTGTATCAAAATTAGAAACCGGTTCGGCCTGAAAGTTCCCGGGGATTTGCTAGGATCCGGGAAGGACCCCAAACCCAACCATGCGCCGAACCCTGCTCGTGGCCCTGCTCGTGGCAGGCGCCGGCATTGCCGGTGTGCTGGCCGTGTTGGCGCTGGCCAACGAACGCGAGTTCGACCGCCTGATGGCCCAGGGCGACCAGGCCGTCGCCGACGACCGGCCCTTTCCCGCCATCGAGGCCTATTCCGGCGCCATTGCCCTCAAACCCGATTCGATGCTGGCGCACCTCAAGCGTGGCTCGGTGTACCACAGCCAGGGTGAGCTCGATGCGGCCCTGCGTGACCTGCGCACGTCCGCGGAGATCGATCCCAGCGCCCCGAGGCCGCTCGACCTGTTGGGGGACGTCAACGTCGCCCTGGGTAGGCAAGACCGCGCCGTCGAGGCGTACGAGCGATCCATCGCCCTCGACGAGCGCAACGCGCGCGCCCTCTATAAACTGGGTGTCGCCCGCTATCGGGCCGGCCGCGCCGCCGGCGCCGTGGAGCCCCTCGCACAGGCGCTCCGGCTCGAGCCCGATTTCGGCGAGGCTCACTACGTGATGGGCCTCGTCCTGCGTGACCAGGCGCAGTTATCCGCCGCGCGACAGTCGTTCGAAGAGGCCTTGCGCCTGCTGCCCGCCAGCCAGGCGGCTCGCGAGGCGCTGGCCGAGGTGCTGGCCGCCGAAGGCAGCCACGGGAAGGCCATTGATCAGCTCGAGGCGCTGGCGGCCCTGGATGCCTCGCGGCCCGAGCGCCTGGTGGCCGTGGGCCTGGCCCAGGCGCAGGCCGGCCGGCATGACACGGCCGTCCTCACCCTCGGTCGCGCCGTCGAGCGCTTTCCCGAGGCGCCGCAGGTGTACGCCGCGCTGGGCCACGTGTGGCTGGTTGCGGCCGAATCACGGGGTGACAGCGTGGCGTTGAAGAAGGCGGTGGAGGCGCTCACGCAGGCCGCCGGCCGGTCCGACGCCACGGGCGACACGCTGAGCGAGCTCGGCCGTGCGTGGCTGCTGTCGGGCGACGCGCGCGCGGCCGAGCGCGCGCTGCGGCAGGCGGTGGCCCGCCTGCCCGTGCCGCCCGATGCCTACCTGCGGCTCGCCACGGTCACCGTCCGTGACGGACGCTACCAGGACGCGCGCGACGCGCTGATGAAATACGCCGTCCTGGTTGGGGATGCGCGGCCCCTTGCGGGCGTGTCCACGCAGATTGCGGACTATTCGCTGAGGCTGGGAGAGCCGGCCGAGGCCGTGCGGTGGTACGACCGCGCCATCAGCGAGGCCGGGCCCACACCGGTGCTGCTGGCCAGGCTGGCCGACGCCGCGCTGAAGGCCGGCGACACGGACCGCGCGCGCCGGGCCGTGGACGAGGGCCTGGCCGCCGCGCCGGGCGATCGCCCGCTGCAGCAGATCAGGCGCCGCCTCCCCCGGCTTTGAGCCGGCGCGGGTCGATTGCGTCCCGCAGGCCGTCGCCGAGAAAGTTGAACCCGAGCACCACGATCGCCAGGCACACGCCCGGAAAGATGGTGAGGTGCGGCGCATCGAGCAGGTGCGCACGGCCGCCGTTAATCATCGTGCCCCAGCTTGGCGTGGGTGGCTGCACGCCGAGCCCCAGGAAGCTCAGCGCCGCCTCCGACAGGATGGCGCCCGCCATGCCGAGCGTGGCCTGCACCAGCACCGGGGGCATCGCCACAGGCAGCACGTGCCGCACGAGCACGCGCCACGTGCCCGAGCCCAGCGCGCGCGCGGCCACCACGTAGTCGAACTCGCGCGCCCGCAGCACCTGCCCACGCACCAGCCGCGCGTACCCCACCCAGCCAATGGCCGTGAGGGCCAGCACCACGTTGGTGAGGCTCGGCCCGAGCACGGCGACCAGCGCGATGGCGAGCAGCATCCCGGGAAACGCCATCAGCACATCCATCAACCGGCCAATGACCTGGTCGATGCGCCCGCCGTAGTAGCCCGACACCGCGCCGACGGCCATGCCCACGGTGGCCGACACGCCCACCACGACCACCCCCACCAGCAACGACACCCGCGCGCCCATCAGCACGCGCGCCAGGATGTCGCGGCCCAGCTCGTCGAGCCCGAACAGGTGCTGCGCGCTCGGGCCCTCGAGCCGGCGGGCCAGGTCCTGCGCGGACGCGTCCCACGACAGCAGCCACGGCGCGACGAGTGCCGAGATCACGATGCCGGCCACGATGAGTAGGCCGAGGCGCGTCATTCGAGTCGAATCCGTGGGTCGAGCCACCCGTACAGCAGGTCGGTGGCCAGGTTGACCGCGACGTAGGTCACCGCAATCAGCAGGATGCAGCCCTGCAGCATCGGGTAGTCGCGAAAGCCGATGGACTGGATGAGCAGCCGGCCGATGCCGGGCCACGCAAAGATGGTCTCGGTGATGACGGCGCCCGTGAGCACCGCGCCGAACTGCAGCGCGACGATGGTCACGACGGGGACCAGGCTGTTGGCCAGCGCGTGCCGCACCACGGCCCACGCGCGCGAGACGCCACGGGCGCGCGCGGCGCGCACGTAGAGCTCCCCCAGTTCCTCGAGCAGGCTGGCGCGGGTCATGCGCGCGAGGATCGCGGCCAGTGCCAGGCCCAGTGACACCGCCGGGAGCACGAGATGCGAAAGGCTGCCGCGTCCCGACACCGGGAGCCATCCCAGTTCCACGGCGAAGACAATCGCCAGCAACGGTCCGAGCCAGAAGTTGGGAATCGAAATGCCGGCCAGGGAGAAAGTCATGGCGCCGTGGTCGATGGCCGTGCCGCGCCAGACGGCGGCCACCACCCCCAGCGGCACCGCCAGCAGGATGGCCACCGCCATCGCCGCGAGCGCCAGTTCCGCCGTCGCCGGCACGCGCTCGGCCAGCATCGTCGTCACGGGCTGGCCGGTGCGGAACGATCGGCCCAGGTCGCCGGTAACCGCGCCGCGCAGGAAGACCCCGTACTGCACGAGCAGGGGGCGATCCAGGCCGAGCCGCGTGCGAAGGGCGGCGATGTCTTGCGGTGCGGCGCTCTCCCCCAGCATCGACTGCGCGGGGTCACCCGGCACCAGGTGGATCAGCGAGAACACCAGCGTCGCGACACCCAGCAGCACGGGCACCGTCAACACGATTCGCCGCAGGAGAAAGCCAAGCACCGCCGTCATTCTAATTCGAGGGCGCCTCGCCGGCGGCGCGTGTCTCGAGGTCGAGGCGAGCCATCAGCTTGGACAAGCCCTGGCGCGAGACGCCAAGGTCGGCGGCGGCCACCTGCAGGCGTCCACCCGCCCGCGCCAGTGCCGCTTGCACGTACCGGGCCTCGAACGCCCGCCGGGCCGCGGCCAATGACGACCGGCCGTCCATCGACGCGGCACGGGCCACGTGTCGCGGCAGCCCCTGCGGACCGACCACACCGCGCGGCGGCGCCGCCACCATGATGGAGGCCAGGACGTTCTGCAACTCGCGGACGTTGCCCGGCCAGTCGTACGCGCCGAGGGCCGCGCACGCGGAGGGTGAGAGCACCGCGCGGCTGCCGGTGCGCCGGGCCAGCGTGCGCCATACGTGCCGCACGAGCAAGGGCACGTCCTCCAGCCGCTCGCGCAGCGGCGGCACCGCGATGCGCAGCACGTCGAGCCGGTATCGCAGGTCGTTGCGAAAGCGGCCGCCGGCCGCCTCCTGCCCGAGCGGACGGTTCGTGGCGGCCACGATGCGCGCATCCACGCGCCGGGTGGACGACTCTCCCAACCGGCGGATCTCGCCTTCCTGCAACACGCGGAGCAGCTTGGCCTGCACCCGCACGCCCAGTTCGGCCACCTCGTCGAGGAAGAGCGTGCCGCCCTGCGCCTCTTCGAAGAGCCCCACTCGCTCGGCGACGGCGCCGGTAAAGGCGCCCTTGGCGTGACCGAAGAGCTCGGCCTCCACCAGGTCGTCGGCGAGCGCGGCGCAGTTCAGCGCGCAGAACCGGCGGGCGCGCCGGGTGCTGGCGGCATGAATGGCCTGCGCCACCAGCTCCTTGCCCGCGCCGCTTTCGCCCTCGATCAAGACCGGGAACGGCGAGGCGGCCGCGCGCACCACGGCCAGTCGCACCGCCTGCATCGCGCGGCTTTCCCCGATGAGATCCAGCACCGGACCGGACGGGATGGTGAACGCGCGCGACTGCTCGCCTGCGGCGTGCACCGCCGGGGCTGCGGCCATCGCCACCAGGCGCGCCAGCCCGTGCACATCGTCAGGCGCAATGGGCAGGCCGAGGGGCCAGTGGCACCACACGGCGCCCACGAGGGCGGAGCCGTACCGCACGGGCCAGGCGGCCTGCACCGATCCGATCCGGTCAATGGCGGGCACGGCCAGGCCCGTTTCGAACGCCCGCACCGCCGCTTCGAGATCGGGCGCGCCGATGGTGGCGCCGGCCTGCGCCAGAATGCGCGCCACCCCGCGGTCGAAGGCCACCATGGCCACGGAGCTGGCCGACACGCGGTCGCGCAGCACGCCGGTCACCCGGCCCAGGGCCGAGGCCGGATCTTCAAGGTCCTGGCAGATGCCAAGCACGTCGAGAAAGGCCTCGGTGAGGGCGGGCGCCGTGGCCGGAGCGCGCGGATCGTGGCCGACGGCCAGCATCTCAGCGCGCAACACGTCGGCCTCCGCGCCCTCTACCTGTAGCAGGATGGCACGCGCCTCGAGCGCGCGTCCCTGGGCCAGCAGGCTGCGGGCCAGCGCACAGCGCGCGTCGGCCTGCCGGCTACCCGGCGGGGCCAGCACCATGCACCACCGAGCCGAGGCCTCGGCTTCGGTAACGCGTCCGGCCGCCAGGAGCTCGCGGGCCCTGTGGGCGAGCGAGTCGATGGGCGGGAGGCCCTCCCCCAGCGGGCCGGCCGGCTCCAGGCGTGACACTTCGTGCACCTGCAGGCCGGAGGTCACCGGATGGTCGCGCCACTGATAGTCGGGGGTGGCGGCCCGCACCACGAGGTGGGGACGCGCATCACGCGTCGCCAGGCGGAACAGCGCGAAGGCGGCCTCGTGCGTGAGCCTCGCGTCGGTGGCAAAAATCACGAGCGATCGGTCCTTGAGCCACGACGGCCACCGCCAGCGCGCCTGCGCCAGCACCGCCCCCAGGGCGTCGGCCGCCAGCGGAACGAAGCCCGACAGGCGCGCCTCGCGCGCCAGGGTCCGGACGGTCCGGGCCCACGCAGCAGTTGACGCCTCGGCCACGTCGAGGGCCCGCGGGCGGCCGTCCCGGGCGTCGGCCAGCGCCGCGCGGAAGGCCGCGACGGTGTCCTCGGCCGTCGGCGCGTCGCCCATGGGGGCGGCCGGCTTCTCCCACACCTCAACGCGCGAGTGCGGCCGGCACTCGCTGTCGATGAGCCGCGACGGGCCGCGCACCGAGAAGAGCGCCGGTCCGGGCCGGCCGGACTTGCGCAGCAGGCGCCACTTGACGGTGGCGCCGGTGGCCAGGTCGAGCGCACGGCCGCTCGCGACGAGATAGCGATCGAGCATCAGCATGCCCATCCTGCTGCAAACGGATTGCCCGCGCGTGCGGCGTGATTTTGCTGGCCTTGTGAGGCATGGGCTCCCGTGGGGGCGCAATTTCTTCGTATAGAATGCGAGGCAGATGCTGCGTTTTTTGACTGCTGGCGAATCGCACGGGCAAGGTCTCGTGGCCCTGCTCGACGGCGTGCCCGCAGGGCTCACGATCGACTTCGAGGCCATCACCACCGAGCTGCGCCGCCGCCAGGGCGGCTACGGACGCGGGCGCCGCATGGCCATCGAGTCGGACCGCGCCGAGGTGCTGTCGGGCGTGCGCCGGGGCCGCACCACGGGCGCGCCGATCGCCCTGCTGATTCCCAACAAGGACTGGGAGAACTGGCAGAACACCATGCACGTGGAGCCGCAGGCGCCGCCCGGCGCCACCGGCGCGAATCGCGCGCCCGTGGTGCGGCCGCGCCCGGGTCATGCCGACCTGGCCGGCGCGCTCAAGTACGACCACGACGACATTCGGGACGTGCTCGAGCGCGCCAGCGCGCGCGAGACGGCCGCGCGCGTGGCTGCGGGCGCCATCGCGAAGCAACTCCTGGCCGCCGTCGGGTGCGAGATCGGAAGCCATGTCACCGGCATCGGCGCGGTGGTGATGGCCGAAGGCACCGCGGTGGCGTTTGAGCAGGTGGCGAGCCTGGCGCTCGACGCGCCGCTGCGGTGTGTCGACCCCGTCCTCGAGCGCGCGATGATCGCCGCGATCGACGCCGCCAGGGAGGCGGGCGACACGCTGGGGGGAACCTTCGAGGTGAGGGCGCGGCACGTGCCCGTGGGCCTGGGGAGCCACGTGCAGTGGGACCGCAAGCTCGACGGGCGGCTGGCGCAGGCGCTGATGTCGATTCCCGCCATCAAGGCGGTGGCCATCGGCGAGGGGGTGGAAGGCGCGCGGCGGCCCGGATCGGGCGTGCATGATGAGATCGTCGCCGATCCTGCGGCCCCGCCCGGCACGCCCGTGCTTCGCCGACCCACCAACCGGGCGGGCGGCCTCGAAGGCGGCGTGACCAACGGCGAAGAGTTGCGCGTCACCGGCTTCATGAAGCCCATCGCGACGCTGATGAAGCCGCTGCGATCGGTGGACCTCACCACCCTGCAGGAGGCGCCGGCCGCCATCGAGCGCAGCGACGTGTGCGCCGTCCCGGCGGCGGCGGTTGTCGGCGAGGCCATGGTGGCCCTGGTGCTGGCCGACGCCCTCGTCGAGCGCTTCGGCGGCGATTCGCTGACCGACCTCGTGGCGCGGGTGGCCGCCACGGGCGCGCGGTTGGGCGGCCGGCTTTCACGCTAGGGCCGCCGGATGATTCGTCCGATTCTCCGTTTGGGCGACTCGGTCCTCACGGCGCCGGCACGACCCGTCGAGGCCATCACGCCCGACATCCAGGCACTCGTCGACGACATGATCGAGACGATGTACGCGGCCCCTGGCGTAGGGCTGGCGGCGCCGCAAATCGGCCAGTCGCTGCGGATCTTCGTGATCGACCTCTCGGTGGGCCGCGATCCCAAGGGGGTCATCGTGATGGTGAACCCGGAGTTCGTGGAACGCGAAGGGATGCAACTCGAGGAGGAAGGCTGCCTGAGCCTGCCCGGCTTCACGTCCACCGTCGCACGCCCGAAGCACGTGGTCGTGAAGGGCCTCGGCCGCGACGGCGAGCCGCACCGCGTGGAGGGCACCGGCCTGCTGGCGCGCGCGCTGCAGCACGAGATGGATCACCTCGACGGGTGCCTGTTCGTGGATCGCTTGCGGGGGATCTCGCGGGATCTGATCGTGCGCAAGGTCAAGAAGCTGGCCAAGGCCGGCAAGTGGTGAACACCTGATGGCCCTTCGGGTTGCGTTTTTCGGGACGCCCGCCTTCGCGGTGCCCACCCTGGACCAGTTGCTGCGCTCGTCGCACCTCGTGGTGGGCGTCATCACGCAGCCCGATCGGCCGCGCGGCCGCGGCCAGCATGTGGCTGCCGCGCCGGTGAAGGCCGTGGCCCTCGCCGCCGGCCTGCCCGTACTGCAGCCCGAGCGGCTGTCGCGCGACTGGTTCGAGGCCCCGTTCATGAACCTCGGCGCCGACATCGGCGTGGTCGCCGCCTACGGCAGGATCCTGCCCGACTGGCTGCTGGCCGCCCCTCGCCTGGGCCTCATCAACGTGCATGCGTCGCTGCTGCCACGCTTCCGCGGCGCCTCGCCCATTCACCGGGCCGTGATGGCGGGCGACGCCGAGACCGGCGTCACCATCATGCGCGTCGTGAAGGCGCTCGATGCCGGGGCCATGCTCGCCGCCGCGCATGTGCCCATTGGCGCCGACGACACCACGGAGGACGTCGAGCGCGTGCTGGCCGTGCAGGGCGCCGCCCTGCTGGTGGATGCGCTCGACCGGATCGAGCGAGGGCCGGTGCCCGAGACGCCGCAGGATGAGGCCTTCGTTACCTATGCTCCCAAGCTGACCAAGGCCGAGGGCGCCGTGGACTGGTCGCGTCCGGCGCAGGAGGTGCACAACCAGATTCGCGGGTTGTCGCCGTGGCCGCGCGCGTATGCGTTCCTGGACGGGACGCGGTTCATCATGCATCGCTCGCGGGTGGCCGATCGCCCCGCCGGCGGGACCGCGCCGGGCACCGTGGTGACGGCCTCCGCCGCCGACGGCCTGGTGGTGGCCTGTGGCGACGGCCGCACCATCGAGATCACCGAACTCCAACTGGAAGGCCGCCGCGCCATGCGGGCCCGCGAGCTGCTGGCGAGTCGCCACGTGGAGCCCGGCGCCCGTTTCACCACGGCATGATCGCCCCCGCGCGGCGCGCCGCCTTCGACGTCCTGCTGCAAATCGACTCCGATCGCGTCGACCTGGGCACGGCGATGGCCGCCGTGCAGCGCCAGCTGGCCGACGAGCGCGACCGCGGGCTGGCGCTGGAGCTGGTCTCGGGCACGCTGCGGCGACGGGCCGCGCTCGATTACCAGATCGCCAGCCGCGCCTTCCGTCCGCTGGCCCGCCTCGATCGCGCGGTGCTGGCCAGCCTGCGGCTCGCCGCGTACCAGGTGATGTACCTCTCGCGGCAACCGGCGTCGGCCGCCATCAATGATGCGGTGGAACTGGTGCGCCGGGCCGGCAAGTCGAGCGCCGCCGGGCTGGTCAACGCGGTGCTGAGGACCTTGTCGCGCGACCGCGACTCGCTGCAATGGCCGCCCCGTCCCGAGGCCGCCGACACGCCCGACGATCACGCGCGGCTGGTGGAGCACCTCGCCACCGTGCACTCGCATCCCGGCTGGCTGGTGTCGCGATGGGTCGTTCGTCACGGCGCCGACGCCGCGGAGCGGTGGCTGGTGTTCAACAACGAGCCCGCGCCGCTCTGCCTGGCGCCCAACCGCGCGGTGGTCACGCGCGAGCAACTGCAGGATCGGCTCCGCGGCGAGGGCGTGGAGACCCGCCACACGGTGCGTGCGCCGCATGGCCTGATCGTGGAGGCCGGCCGCCCGCTCCGCGGACAGGCGTTCACGGACGGGCTGTTCGTGGCCCAGGACGAAGCGTCGCAACTGATTGCCGCGCTGGCCTCGCCTCCCAACGGGGCGCGCGTGCTCGACCTGTGCGCGTCGCCGGGAGGGAAGACTGTGGCCCTGGCCGCCGACGTCGGCCCGGCCGGACTGGTGGTGGCGTGCGACCTGCGGCCGCATCGGCTTCGCGTGCTGGCCAGGACCCTGCGCCGCTGCCGCGTGGGGCGTGCGCCCGTCGTGCAGGTGCCGCCGGCCGGCGACCTGCCCTTTGCCGACGCCTGCGTCGACGCGGTGCTCATCGATGCGCCCTGCTCGGGGTTGGGCACCCTGCGCCGCGACCCCGACATCCGGTGGCGCCGCACGGCGGACGACCTGCCGGTGATGGCCGGCACGCAACGCGCGCTGCTGGCCCGTGCCGCGCGCCTGGTGCGCCCCGGCGGTCGCATCACCTACGGCACCTGCTCCAGCGAGCCTGACGAGAACCAGGACGTGGTGGCGGCGTTCCTGCGCGACCACCCCGCCTTCTCGCTGGAGCGCGAGCACCAGACGCTCCCCTTCCGCGATGCCCTCGAAGCCTTCTACGGCGCCGTTCTCGCTCGGCGGCTCTGAGCTCGTGAACCCCTGGAGCTCGTGAACTCCTGAACCCGTGAACCCCTGAACCCGTGAACCCCTGAACCCGTGAACCCCTGAACCCGTGAACCCTGTAGTACCATTACCCGTTGTCGATGCCGCTGGGAACCAAGGTCTGGAGTTACGGCAAGGTCCTGTTCCTTGCCGGTGCCCTGGTGGGCACGTTCGTCCTGTTTGCCGGCATCTCGATGCGGGTGGCGACTCGCGTCCGTCAGGTGACGGTGCCCGACCTGGTGGGCAAGCCCATCGCTGAAGCCACGCTGCTGGCCGGCGGCCTCGACCTGCCCCTGCGCATCGAGGAAATGCGGCGTCCCGATCTCAAGGTGCCGGCCGGCCATGTCCTGGGGCAAGACCCCGAGCCCGGATCGTCGGCCCGCCGCCAGCGCAGTGTCCGCGTGTGGCTCAGCTCGGGGCCGCACATTGCCATGGCGCCCATGCTCGTGGGCGAGGGCCAGCGGTCGGCCGAGATCACCGTGGCCCAGGAAGGCCTCTCGATTGCCAGCGTGGCCGAGATTCGATCGGCGCGCTACCCGCCCGACGTGGTGGTCGCGCAGGATCCGCCCCCCTCGACGCAGACCGCGGAGGTGCGCCTGCTGGTGAACCGCGGCGAAGACCGGGCCACATACGTGATGCCCGACCTTATTGGCGTTAACGGCGAGCGCGCCGCGGACGTGCTGCGCGTGCGCGGGTTCCGCGTGTCGATCACGGCGCAGTCGGCGGCCTCGTCGATCCCGCCGGGCGTGGTGGTGCGGCAGACGCCGCCCGGTGGCTACCAGGTTCATCCCGGTGACGCCATTGCCCTCGAGGTGAGCCGATGAGCATCCAGCTGGCGCCCTCCATCCTGGCGGCCGACTTCGCCTTCCTCGGCCGCGATGTCGAGGCCATCGCGCGCGGCGGCGCCGATCTCGTGCACGTGGACGTGATGGACGGCCACTTCGTCCCCAACATCACCATCGGCGTGCCCGTGGTGCGCGCGCTGAAGCGGGTCACCTCGCTGCCGCTCGATGTGCACCTGATGATCGCCGACCCCGACCGCTACCTCGAGGCCTTCGTCGACGCCGGGGCCGCCATGTTGTCGGTGCACCTCGAAGTGCTGCCCCACCTGCATCGCACAATCGGCGAGATCAAGAGGCTCGGCGCAAAAGCGGGGGTCGTCCTTAACCCGTCCACACCGGCGTCGCTGCTCGAAGAGGTGGCGGGAGACGTCGACTTCGTGCTGGTGATGTCGGTGAACCCCGGGTTTGGCGGCCAGCGGTTCATCCCGCACAGCCTCGTCAAGATTCGCGCGGTGCGCGCGGTGCTCGACGCGGCCGGCAACACCGCCGCGCCCGTCGAGGTGGATGGCGGCGTGGATCTCACCACCGTCGCGGCGGTTGTCGAGGCCGGCGCCGACATCCTCGTGGCCGGCCAGGCCATCTTCGGGGGCGGCCAGGCCGAATCCGCCGCGCGGCAATTGAAAGCGGCCGCCGTGACCGCCCGCCAGGGCCGCCGTTCGTGAAGCACCCCGCCACGCACGTGGGTCGCTCCACCGTACGGGTGCGCTACGCCGAGACCGACAAGATGGGCGTCGTGTATTACGCGAACTATTTCATCTGGTTTGAGATTGGCCGTACCAGCTGGCTGCGCGACACCGGGTGGTCGTACCGGCACATGGAGGACGCGGGCCTGGCCCTGCCCGTGATTGCGGCGCACTGCGAGTACGCGCAGAGCGCGCGCTATGATGACGAGTTGGAAGTGCGGACGCGAGCCAGCCTCCTGTCGCCCGTGCGCATCCGCTTCGACTACGAGGTGGCGACCGACGGCGGCGCGGCCGCCATCGCCACCGGCTATACGGTACACGTCACACTCGATCGGCAGGGGCGGCCGGTGCGCCTGCCCGAACGCGTGAGGGAGCTTTTCGCATGAGGGCGTTGGTCACGGGGGGAGCCGGGTTCATCGGCTCGACCCTGAGCGAGCGGCTGCTGGCGCAGGGCGCCGAGGTGGTGGCGCTCGACAGCTTCACCGATTTCTATCCGCGGCCGCTGAAGGAGGCCAACCTGTCGGGCCTGCGGGGCCACGACCGGTATCGCTTCGTCGAGGGCGACATCCGCGAGGTGGATTTGCCCGGGCTCCTCGATGGCGTGACCCACGTCTTTCACCTGGCCGCGCAGGCCGGCGTGCGCCGGAGTTGGGGCCAGGAATTCCAGGTCTACACCGGCCTCAACGTCGACTCGACCCAGCGGCTGCTGGAGGCGTGCGTCGGCCGTCCCATCGAGCGGCTCGTCTATGCCTCAAGCTCGTCGGTGTACGGGGACGCTGTGGCGATTCCGATGGTGGAGACGGCCCTGCCGCAACCCGTATCGCCGTATGGGGTGACGAAGCTGGCCGCCGAGCAACTCTGCCATCTGTACTTCGTGAACTACGGCGTCCCAGCGGTTTCGCTGCGGTATTTCACCGTGTATGGCCCCCGTCAGCGTCCAGACATGGGGTTTCACCGGTTCTTCTCCGCCATCCTGGCCGGGAGGCCGCTCGTCCAGTTCGGGGACGGCTTGCAGACCCGGGACTTCACGTTCGTGGCTGATGCGGTGACCGCCACCGCCACGGCCGCCGTCCGGGGGGTCCCCGGGCGCGTCTACAATATCGGGGGCGGCGCGCGTGTGTCGCTCAAGGACGTATTCGACCTGATTGCCCGGGTGTCGGGCCGGCCAGTGGTCATCGACCGGCAGGGGTCCCAGAAGGGCGACATGCGCGACACCTATGCCGAGACGGCCCGGGCCCAGGCCGACCTTGGCTTTGTCCCGTCGGTGACGCTCGAAGAAGGCCTGCGGGCCATGTGGCGCTGGATGGAAGCGACGAGAACATGAGTGGAGCGCGGATGGTGCCGGCGATTGCGCTGGTGTTGGCATTAGTGGCGGGTTGCGCGGGCAAGGGCGAGATATTGCCCTCGGGCGCGGTGGACGCCGATAAGTTCCTCTTCGACAAGGGCACCGAGGCGGCCGCTGACAAGAAGTGGGTGAACGCCCGCGAGTACTTCAGGAACCTTGTCGACAACTACCCGCAGAGCGCGTATCGCCCCGATGCGAAGCTGGCGCTCGGCGATACTTACATGGGCGAGCACTCCACCGAGTCGCTGCTGCTCGGCGGCAACGAGTTTCGGGAGTTCCTGACCTTCTACCCCACCCACCCGCGGGCCGACTACGCCCAGCTCCAGCTGGCCCGCTCGTATACCGAGCAGATGCTGGCGCCCGAGCGCGACCAATCGGCCACCAAGGACGCCGTCAAGGAGATCGAGGTCTTCCTGCAGCGCTTTCCCAACAGCCCCCTGATCACCGAGGCCCGCCAGCTCGAGCGTGAGGCGAAAGACCGGCTGAGCGAGGCCAACTACAAGGTGGGCTACTACTATTTCCGCGCGAAATGGTACCCCGGCGCCATCGACCGGTTCCGCGACGTGCTGGCCACCGACCCGGCCTACACCATGCGCGACGCCGTCTATTACCACCTAGCGGAAAGCCTGTATCGAACCGATAAGAAACCGGAAGCGCTCCCCTACTACGAACGCTTGCTCCGCGAGTTCGAGACGAGCGAGTACCTCGAACTGAGCCAGAAACGCGTCGCGGAGCTCAAGGGCGGGACCCCCGCCGGAAAGTAGGCTTGCTCATGCGCAGAAGTTTCCTTGCCGCCGCCGCGGTGCTCCTGGTGGCTGCCCCGGCGTCCGCGCAGACCGACCCCCGGATGCTCGGGCCACGCACGCTCACGCCCAACCACGTGCTCTGCACGGACATGCCCGTCCCGGCGCGCCCCGTGCCCACCCTGTTCGTGGCCGGCGGCCCCCCCGCCGCGGGCCGCCGGGGCGGGGCCCCCGGCGCGTCGCTGGTCATACACCCCGGCCCCTCTCACGGCCTGGCCGTGGGCCAGCGGTTGGTGACCCGGCGAATACAGGCGGCCGCGACGTTCCCGAAGCCCGGTGAGGGGTTTGGTTCCGTCCGGACGACCGGCATCGTCACCCTGACGGCCGTTGGCGAGGACACCAGCCTTGCGAAGGTCGACTTCTCGTGCGACCCGATCGAGCCCGGCGACTTCGCCGAGGCGTACGTACAACCGGAACTGCCCACCGCGGCGCAGCCGTTGGGCGAGCCGCGCTTCGACGATCGCGCCACGGTCCTGTTTGGCGCCAACCGGCGCGAGACCTTCGGCGATGGCGACGTGATGTCCGTTGACCGGGGCTCGGCACATGGCCTCGCCGTGGGCGACCGCATCAGCCTCTACCGCGACCGGCAGAACGGCTTGCCCCTCTTCCACCTGGGCGAGGCCCTGGTGGTGGACCTGGCCGAGCAGACGGCGAAAGTCGTGATCCTGACAGTGAGCGACGTCGTCCAGACGGGTGACGTGGCGGTGGTGCGCCGCGCCCCGTAACGCGGAAGGGCCGGGCGGGTGGTCTAGCTGGCCTTCCGCCTGGCCTGGGCCTCGGCGAAGTCAGCCACCTTGTGTGCCTGGCTCATGGCTCGATGGAAGCGGCGGTAATAGTCGATCGCCGACCAGAGGGCCGTGGCCAGCACCACCCAGAGCGCGGCCTGCCCCAGCACCAGCAGCGCCGGCACGCGTTCCCACCCGAGAATCAGCAGCAGGATGGCCACCACCTGCGACACCATCTTGAGCTTGCCCAGGCCCGACGCCGGCATGGCCATGCCGCGCGCTGAGGCGATGCTGCGGAGGCCCGTGACGGCGAGCTCGCGGCCCGTGATGACGGCCACCATCCAGGCCGGCGCGAGGTCGAGCTGCACGAGCGACACGAGCGTGGCGAGGATGAGGAGCTTGTCGGCCAGGGGGTCGAGAATCTGGCCGAGCCAGGTGACCTGCCCCCGCCGCCGCGCGAGATAACCGTCGAGCCAGTCGGTGAGCGACGCGATGCCGAAGATGGCCCCGGCCACCAGCTCGACCGGCCAGCCGAGCACGAGGCGGCCCTCGAACTTGGTGAGCAGCACCGACACCAGGAGCGGCACCAGGAAGATGCGCGCGATGGTGAGGCTATTGGGCAGGTTCATGAGGCAAACGCGGTCATTCTACCCCTCGGTCGTGTAAGATGGAAGTTTCTCATGAAGGCCATACTCCTCGCCGGGGGCAAGGGAACGCGGCTGCGGCCGCTCACCATTCACACCCCCAAGCCCGTGGTGCCCATCTTCGACCGGGCATTCCTCCACTACCAGATCGACCTGCTGAAGCGGGTGCCCGAGATTGACGAGGTCATCCTCAGCCTGAATTACCAGCCGCGCCGAATCGAGGAGATCTTCGGCGAGGGCGTGGGCACCGGCGTGCGGATCCGCTATGTCGTGGAGCCCGCCCCGCTGGGCACCGGCGGCGCCATCCGCTACGCCGCCCAGGGGACCACCGACACCATCGTGGTGTTCAACGGCGACGTGATGACGTCGGTCGACGTGAAGGCCGTGGTCGAGCACCACCGCCAGAGCCAGGCCCGGGCCACGATCGTCCTGACGCCGGTGGACAACCCCACGGCCTATGGCCTGGTGGACACCAACGCCGACGGCAGCGTCCGCCGGTTCCTGGAGAAGCCCAAGGCCGACGAAATCACTTGCGACACGATCAACGCGGGCATCTACGTGCTCGAGCCGGAGACCTTCGACCGCATTCCGAAGGACGTGTCGTACTCCATCGAGCGCGCCTACTTCCCTTCGCTCATCGAGCGAAAGGAGGCGTTCATGGCGTACGTGGACCGCGGCTACTGGATCGACATCGGCACGCCCGAGAAGTACGTGCAGGTGCACCGCGACATGTTCGACGGCAAGTTCAACGGCGGCCTGTTCCAGACGGCCGACCGCACGAAGCCCATCATCGCGCCCGAGGCGCGCATTGAAGAGGGCGCGATCATCGAGGGGCCGTGCTTCATCGACATGGGCGCGCAGATCAAGCCCGGCGCGCGCGTGGGGCCCTATTCAGTGATTGGACGCGGCGTACTGGTGGAGGAATCGGCCGACGTGGAGCGCGCCATCGTGTGGCCCAACACGCGCATCGGCCAGAACGCCGTCGTCCACGGCCCGGTGATCGGCCGCGGCTGCCACGTGGGCCGCAACGCCGTGATCAAGAGCGCGGCGCTGCTCGGCGACAAGACATTGCTGACCGATTTCACGCAGTTGTAACGTCCCTTTGGCACACTAGGCACCGTACGCACCCTAGGCACCCTAACCGGTTAATTCCATGGCATCGATCAACACGTCGGTCTTCAAGGCGTACGACGTTCGCGGGCTCTACCCGTCGGAGATCACCGAGGACCTGTTCCACCAGCTGGGCCGCGCCTTCGCCGCGTATCTCGGGCCCGGCCGCTATGCCGTCACACGGGACATGCGCGTGTCGTCGCCGTCGCTGGCCGCCGCCTTCATCGAGGGCGCCCGCGTGCAGGGCGCCGCGATCTACGACTACGGCCTGATGGGCACCGACCAGATGTACTACGCCGTGGCCGCCGATCATCTCGACGGCGGGGCGCAGATCACCGCCTCGCACAACCCGGGCGAGTACAACGGCTGCAAGATGGTGCGCCGCGAGGCCTTTCCGCTGAGCGGAGAGGCCGGGATCAAGGAAATGAAGGACATGATCGTGGCCGGCGCCATTCCCCCGCCGGCGGCGACGCCGGGCACGGTGGAGCGCCGCGACATCATGGACCGGTACGTGCAGCACGTCATGTCGTTTGTGGACCCGTCGGCGATCAAGCCCTTCAACGTGGTGCTCGACGCGGGCAGCGGCGTGGCCGGCATCGTGGCGCCGCGCCTGTTCGACCAGTTGCCCTGCCGCACGACGCGCCTGTGCTTCGAGGTGGACGGCACTTTTCCCAACCACGAGGCCAACCCCCTCATCGAGGAGAACCGCCGCGATATCGTCGAGCGGGTCGTGGCCGAGAAGGCCGACATCGGCATTGCCTGGGACGGCGACGCCGATCGCTGCTTCTTCATCGACGGCAGCGGCGAGTTCATCGCGGGCGACTTCATCACGGCGCTGCTCGCCGAGGCGTTTCTGCTCAAGCACCCCGGATCCACGATCATCTACGACGTGCGCGCCAGTTACGCGGTAAAGGACGTGGTGGCCAAGCACGGCGGCACGGCCCTGATGAACCGGGTGGGCCACGCCTTCATCAAGCGCCGCATGCGAGAGGACAACGCCATCTTCGGCGGCGAGGTCACGGGGCACTACTACTTCCGCGACAACTTCTTCGCCGACAACGGCTTCATCCCGGCGCTGCTCATCCTCGAGCTGATGTCGAAGAAGGGCCTGTCGCTGCGCGACCTGCTCAAGCCCCTGCGCGAGCGCTATTTCATCTCGGGCGAGATCAACACGAAGGTGCCGAACATGGCCGTGGTGGACGAGAAGATCGGGCTGCTCGCCCGGCACTACGCGAAGGGCCACGTCTACACGCTCGACGGCGTGTCGGTGGAGTTCGACGACTGGCACTTCAACGTGCGGCCGTCGAACACCGAACCCCTGCTCCGGCTCAACCTCGAGGGGACGACCCCCGAGATCATGGAGCGGCGGCGGGACGAGGTGCTGTCGCTCATCCGGCAGTAGGCGGCTCCCGGGCGCCGGACTCCCAGCGCCGGCCGAGGCTGTACGCATGATTTCAGGCCTGACTTTATCCGTCGCCGCTGGCCCGGCAATTGCATAACACCGACCCTATGACCCGGAGTCCGGCTGGAATCTTGTCATTCCTGCTGTTGACGTCCGGCCCGGCCGTCGCCCTGGTTGACGGCGGGCCAGGCCAGACCGGGTCATCCACCTGTGCGAAGCACGCCACGGTGGCGGTATTTGCTGCGAAGGCCACGGCGGGCCATGCAGTCGTGCGGTCGCGTGTGAATGCTGCCGCCTTGCGCCGGAATTATCGGCGCGGGTGACGGCATCCACCACGATCGGTTTCATCGCGGTCGAGTAATCTGCTCACGACAGCACGTCCTTCCGGTGAGCAGCCGCGCCTCGACCGCGCGTCAGCCCAGACAGAGAGGCTAGACGTCTCATCACGGCTCATGGCCCGCCATCTCACTCCCGATCGTAGGGCGGAACTTTAGTTCCGCCACTCGACGTTTGGCGGAACCCTAGTTCCGAAGGCTGCTGCGCCAAGCCAACGTGAATTCTGCTAGGATCGACCTGCGACTGAGCGGGAGTAACTCAGTGGTAGAGTCACAGCTTCCCAAGCTGTTGGTCGCGGGTTCGATCCCCGTCTCCCGCTCCACTTCCTCTTTAACCACGAAGATCACGAAGACCACGAAGGCATTTAATCAAGAATGCTTCGTGTCTTTCGTGTCCTTCGTGGTTGCATTTTCGACTTTGGTCACGGCTGGGTGTAGGTCTCTTCCACCCTGAACGACCACTGCACGCCCGTGGATTCCACCAGGAAATCGTAGACGCGCGGGTCATCGCTGAAGTCCACGGTGCCCTGGCCGCTGCCCTCGTGGTCGGCCACCACCTCCAGCGGCCGGCCGCTCACCGCGCTCCTCACCGTGAGCGTGAAGCGGCCCTTCACGCCCGGCGTGTCTTCGCGCGCCTCCCAGTGGATGCGAAAGCGGCCCGACGTGCTGTTCACGTCGCCCATGGTCCGCGTGCCGCTGCCCTGCCACGCGCCGAGGGGGCGCACCACGGTGGTCGGGCCGGAGGGCGGTGGCGCCGGAGGGCCGCACGCCGCCCAGAGGGCAACCGCGAGGAGCGGTGACGCCCGACGGAGCAGGGAAAGCGGCATGCCTGGCGTGTCGTGCTTACTGGATGGTGATGCCCACGCCGATACTGAAGACCTGCGTGCGCTTGGCGCCCGCCTGGGCGGCGGTGGTCTCGCGCGAGCTGAGCTTGGTGAAGCGCACGTCGAAGCCGGCGCCGAGGTGCGGCTTCATGAACCACCGCGCGCCGCCGCCGAAGTTGATGGCCGGGTACCAGCCTTCCGGCGCGGCGATGGCCGGCGTCGTGCCAAACGCCGAGGCGGTGCTCGTCACCTTCGACACACCGTAGCCCGCGCTGAGGTAGCTCCATCCCAGCTTGTGGCCGAAGTTGAAGGACACCTGGGGCGACAGGTGCGTGGCCTGCGTGGTCACCGACCCGGTGGTGGGCGCGCCCTCGGTGGTGGTGACGGGGGCGCTCGTGGCCTTGCCGATGATGACCGACGCGCCCACGCCCAGCGTCGTGATCCCGAGCTTCACTAGGTACACGTGCCCGCCGCCCGCCACACCCCACGCCCGGCCCGGCAGCGGCGTGTCGGCGCCGACCGGCGGCACCCATCCCTCGGCCGATGGCAGGCCCACGGTGACGCCGTGAATATCGAAGGCCACGCGTGGCAGGCGATCGGTGGTGGATTGCGCAAGGGCCGGCGTGGCGGCGGCCAGCACCGCCAGGGCGAGGACGACGCGCTTCATCAGTAGCCGCTCGCCTTCCCTGCGGGCGCCTCGCCCCGCGACTCCTTCACGATGCGGACGCCGGCGCTGGCCCCGATGCGCGTGGCCCCGGCCGCCACCATCGTTCGCACCTGCTCCAGGTCGCGCACCCCGCCCGAGGCCTTCACGCCCATCTCGTCCCCCACCACGCGGCGCATCAACGCCACGTCGGCGGCGGTGGCGCCGCCCGGGCCGAACCCGGTGGAGGTCTTCACGAAGTCGGCGCCCGCCGCCTTGGCCAGCGTGCAGGCCGTGACCTTCTCTTCGTCGGTGAGCAGCGCCGTCTCGATAATCACCTTGCTGATGGCGCCGGCCGCATGGCATGCCGAGACGACGCCGCGGATGTCGTCGGTGACCAGCCGCACGTCGCCCGACTTGAGGCTGCCGACGTTGATCACCATGTCGATTTCGGAGGCGCCGTCGAAGATGGCGCGGCGGGCCTCGAACTGCTTCACGTCGGGCGTGTTGGCGCCCAGCGGGAACCCCACCACCGAGCACACGGCCACGCCGGAGCCTCTCAGCGTCGAAGCGGCAAGGGCCACCCAGGTAGGATTGACGCATACCGAGGCGAACTTCCACTCGGCGGCCTCCCGGCAGAGCTTGTCGATGTCGGCGGAGGTGGCGTCGGGCTTGAGCAGCGTGTGATCGATGAGTCCCGACAGGTCGCTCGCCCCGCCGTCGACGGCATGCAGCCCCAGGCGCGTGGCGCCCGCGTCGAGCACGCCGCGCACGCGCTCGGGACAGCAGTCGAAGGTGAACCCGTGGCACGCGCAGCGCGGCGGCGCCACGGCCCCGGCCCGCGCCAGTTCCTCGAGAATGAGCTCGATGACGCGCCGGTAGTCGGTCACTGCGTCTTCTCCAGGGCGCGAATCTTCGCCAGGCGCCGGATGTAGCGCGCCTCGCCCATCGGCGTGGCCAGCCACGTGTCGGCAATGGCCTTGGCCTCGTCCACGCTGACGAGCGTGGCCCCCAGGGCCAGCACGTTGGCGCCATTGTGCTCGCGGGCGTAGCGGGCCAGCGTCTTGTCGGTGCACATGGCCGCGCGGGCGCCGTCGATCTTGTTGGCGGCGATGGCCGACCCGAGGCCGGCCCCGTCGATCACAATGCCGGCGTCCACTTCGCGGCGCGTCACCAGGCGCGCCACCTGCGCCGCGATGTCGGGGTAATCCACGGGATCTGGCCCGTTGGTGCCCACGTCGAGCACGCTCAGACCGCGCTGGCGGTAATGGGCCACCAGGGCCGCCTTGAGCGCCACCCCCGAGTGGTCGCTGCCGATGCCGATGGTGCGGACATCGGCCACGGGCGCCAGGCCGTCCAGCGACGCCTCGGCGACGTTCCGCAGCACCGTGACCCGCCGGGCCGCCAGGGTGTCCTGGGCCAATGGGGTGACGTGCCCCCCGGGCTTGAGGGTGACCGTGGCGCCCACGTCGAGGGTGCGGGCATCGGCTTCGGTGATGATGTCGAAGGTCTTCATGCTACGCTTTTCCCGCCATGCCTGCCGCCCGCCCCGCTGTCCTGATTGGCCACGATGAGCTCGCCGCCCGCGTCGCGGCCCTTGCCGAAGAGATCCGCCGCGATTTCCCTAGCGGGCAGGTCCATTTTATCTGTGTTCTCAAGGGCGCGGTCCTCTTCCTGGCCGACCTGATTCGGGCCATGAACACCAAGGTGACCATCGACTTCCTGGCCGTCTCCAGCTATGGCGGCGGCACCACCTCGTCTGGCGAGGTGCGCCTGATCAAGGACCTCGACTTCGGGCTCGAGGGCCGCGACGTCATCATCGTCGAGGACATCGTCGACACGGGCCTGACGCTGCACTACCTGCAGGAAATCCTCCAGGCGCGCGGCCCGCGCACCTTGAAGACCGCGTGCCTGCTGAGCAAGCCCTCGCGCCGCAAGATCGACGTGACCGTCGATTACGTGGGCTTCACCATCGAAGATCGCTTCGTGGTGGGCTACGGGCTCGACTACGCCGAGCAATACCGCAACCTGCCCTACATCGGCATCCTCGAGTAGCCGGCCTACGGCTGGACCGCCTTTCGCACCAGCTCCGCCGCCGCGTTCGCCTCGGCCAGCACCCTCGCCTCGTTGAGCGTCAGCACCTGCCGGTCGCGCATCACCACCGCGCCGTTCACGATCGTCGTCGTGACGTCATCGCCGTGCGTCGCATAGACGAGCGCCGACACCGGGTCGTACAGCGGCGTCTGCCGCGCGCGCCTCGTGCCCACCACGATCAAGTCGGCCAGCTTGCCCGGCTCGAGCGACCCGATCTTCGCTTGCAGGCCCAGCACGCGGGCGCCGCCGATGGTGGCCATCTCCAGCGCTGTTTGCGCACTCACCACCCGCGGATCGTTCGACACCAGCTTGTGCAGGAAGGCGGCCTGCCGCATGGCCTCGAACATGTCGAGGTCGTTGTTGCTGGCCGCGCCGTCGGTGCCCAGGCCCAGCGCGAGGCCGGCTTGCAGGTACCCCGGCACGGGCGCCGCACCGCTGGCGAGCTTCATGTTGCTCTCGGGATTGTGGGACACCCCCACGCCGTTGGCCTTGAGCAGCGCAATCTCGTCCGGTGTGATCCACACCCCGTGCGCCGCGACGATGGTGGGGCCCCAGAACTTGAGGCTGTCGAGATACCCGACGGGACGCATCCTGTAACGCTCTTGCGAGATGCGCACCTCGTCCGGCGTCTCGGCCAGGTGAATCAGCAGCGGCACCTGGTACTTGAGGGCGAGGTCTCGCGACCGCATGAGGGAAGCGGCGTCGAGCGTATACATCGAATGCGGCGCCACGGCCGGCACCACCAGCGGGTCGTCCTTGAAGGCCTTGATGAACGCCTCGGCGCGATCGAGCCCGGCTTTCGGCGTCGGCGCGTCGGCGACGGGGAACTCGATCACCGTCTGCCCTAGCACGCCGCGCAACCCGGCCTCTTTGGCCGCGTGCGCCACGTCCTCCTCGAAGTAATACATGTCGGTGAACGTCGTGGTCCCCGACTGGATCATCTCGAGGGCAGCGAGGCGTGAGCCCTGCCGGACAAACGCCGGCGACACCGTCTTGGCCTCGCCCGGGAAGATGTACTTCTGCAACCAGTCCATCAGGGCCAGGTCGTCGGCCAGGCCTCGGAACATCACCATGGCCGCATGGGTGTGCGTGTTGACCAGGCCGGGCAGGACGATCGATCCGGAGGCGTCGATGGTGTCGACGCCGCGGAACTGCGCGGCAATCGCCTCGGGCCGGTCAACCGCCACGATCGCCGATCCGTTGATGGCCACCGACCCCGGATTGAGCACCCGGCGCGAGCCGTCCATGGTGACGACGATGCCGTTGGCCACGATGAGGGTGGCCTCTCGCGCCTGGCGGGCCGAAGCGAGGAGCCAGGCCACGGGCAGTGCCGTCACCAGGGCCAGGGCAACCAGGATGCCTCGCGAGCGCATGGCGAGGATTGTACGTGAATCACGGATTGCGTTGTAAGCTCTCTCCGTTGTGCTGCGACTCGTCGATCACCCGCTCGTGCACGAATGCCTGGCCGAGCTGCGCGACGTGCGCACGGGCCCGGAACGGTTTCGCGCGCTGGCCGCGCGCATCAGCGTGCTGCTGGGGGCCGAGGCCCTGAGGGACGTGCCGTCCCGTGTGGACACCGTCGACACGCCGCTCGGCCCGGCGCCGGCGCGCCGCCTGGCCGCTGACGTGGTGCTGGCGCCTGTCCTGCGGGCGGGCCTCGGCATGCTGCCCGGGATGCTGGAGCTCGTGCCGAATGCGCGCGTCGGCCACCTGGGGCTGCAACGCGACGAGCGGACGGCCGTGGCCTCGCAGTACTACGCCAAGCTCCCGCCCAACATCGAAGACAGCTACGTGCTTCTGATCGACCCCATGCTGGCCACCGGGGGCAGCGCCGTCTCGGCCCTCGACGTGATTACCAGGGCCGGCGCGCGGCATGTGCGGCTGGTCTGCATCGTGGCCGCGCCCGAGGGCGTGGCGGCCGTGGAGCGCGCCTATCCCCAGGTGCCCATCTTCACCCCCGTCGTGGACCGGGAACTGAACGCGCACAAGTTCATCGTGCCCGGGTTGGGCGATTTTGGCGACCGGTTGTTCGGAACGGTCTAAGGCCGTGCTATGATTTTCGATCTGGGCGCGCGCTTGGCTCAGCGGTAGAGCACCGCCTTCACACGGCGGGGGTCGGAGGTTCGAATCCTCCAGCGCGCACCAACTCATCCCCCTTGAGCACCCGCTACCAGACGGTCGCGACGGTCGGTCTGCTCGCATTGCTGACCGTCTCTTCCTACGGGCTCCGGTTGGCCCGGCCGGCGCCCCTGCCCGCCGAAGGCGCGCTCCAGGCTGCGGCCCGGTCGCTGGAGACCTTCCCGGTCTTCATCCAGTCAGGCGAAGCGTGGGCCCAGCCGGTGGCGATCTATGCCTCTGCCCTCGGCAGGGGCCTGATTCCCGGGAGCAGCCATCCGGGTCGATGGGCGGCCGCGGCGGTGGCCGCCCTCAACGTAGGCCTGATCTTCTTCATTGGCCGGAGGCTGACAGGCCGCTATTGGATGGGCGTGGTGGCGGCAATGCTGCTGGCGCTCACGCCGGCGCACTTCGCCTATGGCCGCCTTGGGCTGGAGGCCATCTACCCCGTGCCGTTCGTCCTGGGCTGGCTGCTGTGCGTGCTGCTGCTGCTCGAGCGCGATCGTCTGCTGCCCGCGGTGGCCGCGGGCCTGTGCCTGGGCGCGGGGGCCTACACGAGCACCGCCGCTCCGCTGACGATGGCGGCGTACCTGGCGCTCACCGTGGCGGTGCTGTGGCAGCAGGGCCAGCGAGGTTGGCGCATCCACGCCGGGGTGCTCGCAGGTTTCGCGGCACCGCTGGTCGGTATGCTGGCGTGGTTCGCGAGATACCCCGAGACGTATCCCGACACCATGGGTGCGTGGGCTATTCACGCGGCGCACATCCGCAACCCCATCGACCTGGCGCGGGCCTTCGTCAACTGGAACACCCTCGGCACGCGCGCCTCCTTGTATTGGGACGCGTTCAATCCGGTGTACCTGTTCCTGCCGGGCGGCCCCCCTGCCGGAGGCGTGGTGCGCGGCGCCGGTGTCCTGCTGACGCCGGTGGCGCTGCTGGTGGCCGCCGGCGCGTGGCACGCGGGATCGAGGCTTGCGCCGCCGCACCGCCGGCTGCTGCTGGCCGCTATCGTGCTGGCGCCGCTCGCCGCCAGCACCTTTGGCGAACGCTACGCCATCGACCGGTCGTTGGCCATCGTGCCGTTGCTGATCGTGCTGGCCGCCGTGGGCGTCGCGAGCCTGCTCGACTCGCCGCGAGCGGAGGTTCGCGGCGCCGCGATTGCGCTGCTGGCGGCGGTGCCGCTGCAGTTCTGGATCTTCCTCCGCGCCTACCTGGCGTAGGCGGGCGCGGGGGCGCCCTGGCGCTGATACACCGCGTACAACGGCGTCCCGTCAGTCTCGGTAATCCGCCGGCGCTCTTCCCATCCAGTGGCGCTGGAGAGATCCGGGCAGTCGGTGCCGGCGCGGCACACCACCACGGCCGGCGCCGCCACATCCGCGGGCCTGAAGGTGTTCGGATCGAAGTAGACGGGACTCCCCACAAGGTCGCGACGGCCGCGCGCGATGGCATAGAAGCGCCAGTAGCGCTCCACATACGGAATACCGCGGCTCACGAAGATCAGGTCAGCGCCCTCCTCATCCGCGTCGAGGGCCGCCTGCACGGCCCCGCGGATATCGCCGCCAAACCAGGTCGCGGCCCGGTCCTGGTACGGCCCGACGTAATCGGCGTAGAACCCCCAGAACTGGATCGGCACCGTCAGGAGCAGGGCCAGGGCGCCCCACCTGATCATTAGCCTCGTGCTCCGCCAAAGCGCCTGCACACCATAGGCTGCGGTGAGCACGCCGAAGGGCGCGGCAAACAGCACACGATTCATCTCGAGGTGCCCGGAGATGACACCGGCCAGCGGCGCGGTCGCGAACCCCGCCAGCACCAACGCACCCAGTGCGCCTCCCCGCCCGCGTGCGATCTGGAAGATGCCCACCGGGATGAACACTGCCAGGGCCGCCGCGAAGTAGCCGGCCTGCCGCGTGGAATTGGGCAGGCTCGAATCACCCGTCACGAACAGGTAGTCGGGGCTGAAGAACGACCAGAACAAGCCCACGCGCAGCCGCGCGAATTCGTAGAGACCCGCCCCGGCCGGCGCCGCCTCACCGCTTGCGGCGCCCATCAGGCGGTACGACTCCATCAACTGGTCGTACCGATCGGGATGCGTCACCTGCCACGCCAGGATGGGCACGAGCGCCAGGACGAAGATGCCGATCAGGCGGCCGGCTTGGTGCGCCTGGCCTCGCCGTGCCAGCCACAGCAGCGTCAGGAGGAGGTAGAGCGGCATCATCACGACGCAGGCGAGGTAGCTGTACACCGCCAGCCCCAGCACGGCGGCGCCGGCGGTGAGCGCGCGGCGTTCGCCGGTGCGGCTGAACTGATCCAGGCACCACAGCCAGACCAGGATGAACGGCACCGGGTACAGGATGCTGAGCGCCATGCGGCTGTGCATGAAGTGGGCCGGCGTCATGGCCAGCATCACCGCGGCCCACAGGCCAATCCACCCGCTGCCGAACACGCGCGAGGCCAGGACGAACATCAGCCCCACGTTGGCCGCCCCCATGAGGGCGGTGGGCAGCCGCACGGACCACTCCGAGAGCGGCAGCACCTCGAGCACCAGTGCCGTCACGTAGATCACGAGGGGGTCGCGCCCAGCCGGGAACTCCGGCTCGGCGAAGTACAGCGGGAACCGGCGCCCCGACAGGCTGCGCCCGTCGGCTGCAATCGACTCGGCCTGCAGGCTGAACTGCATCTCGTCGTGCAGCATGTGGCGGGGCGCCTCGCCCAGGCGCGTAGCGTACATCCCGGCGGCGCTGGCCGCGACGAGCACAGCGGCGAAGGCGATCTGGCGCGTGGAAAGCGGCAAGCGCCGCCAATTGTACCCCCGCTCCCGGCGTCGGGCGGGGCTAGCTGGGCTTCTTCAACTCGGCGAGGAGCACGTCCACGGCCTTCGCGTACGCGGCGTCGGCTTCGGCGTGGGCCTTCATGTAGTCGGCCTCCGACATCTTGTCTTCCTTCCAGTTGCCGTCGAACCGAATGCTCTTGGCGGCCACGTCGTGCGAGTCGGCCGGTGCCTGCCTGTTCTGCGGCTTCACCCGGATGCCGTCCGCGCCCAGGTCGGTCACGAAATGTCGGGTTGCGACAATCGACGCGCTGTTCAGGTCGATGTACACCTCGCGATAGTCCTTGCGGATCAGCTTCTCGTTCAGCACGGCCGGTGCCGTGGTCTTGGCCCACACCACCATCAACTGTCCCGGGAACGCCAATGCGCCCACGAAGGTCTCACCCTCGTCTGGCATGCGGGCGGCGATGCTGTCGAGCTTCTTGGCCGCGAGCAACTCGGCCAGTTCCTTGGCGGGGGCGGCAGACTTCAACTCTTGCGCACGCGCGGGCGACGCCGACAGGCCCAACAGCAGGGCTGGCACCAGGAACAGGGAGACGGAGGGGGACAGCTGGGATTTCATGCCCCTCATGTAACACCCGGGGCACGCCGGCGTCAATCAGCCGATGAAGAGCGACTCGTCGTCGTCCGCGGCGGGGCGCGCCGCATGGCGGCGGCGCGAGGCCTCGCGGAAGCCCTGGAGCGCTTCGAACACCGCACGGACGCCGGCGACAATCGCCATGCCCTGGCGGGCGGGACCGGAAACAAACGATTGCGCGACCGACAGCGTCTCGTCGAGGCGCACCGCCATCTCGCCGAACACCGTGTCGAGCCGCTCCACCTGCCTGGCCGCCAGCGAGGCGGCCCGTGAGGCCTCGCTGGACATCGCAGTGAGGTGGGCCAGCAGCGGCTTGACGTCCTGGTCCAACTGGCGGGCGATCTGATCGACCCGGCGGGCGACGCGGATCCCGGCCACGATGGCGGCCACCTGGATCACGGCCATCACCGTCACCGCGAACGCGATGAGGCCGAGAAACAGCTCGCCGGTGGAGCTCACGCCTGATCCCCCCGCTCGCGAGCCGCCTGGAACGCCTCGCGCCCGCGATCGACCGCGCTGGCCAGGTTGTCTTTCTGGCGGGTGTAGTACTCGCGGCCCTGCTCCATCGCGTCGCGGGCCTTGTCGCGGCTCTCGCGGGCCTTCTGGCCGAGGAACTCGCGCGTCTCTTCACCGGACGCGGGGGCGAACAGCAGGGCCACGGCCGCGCCCGTGAGCGCGCCCAGCGCGAAGGCGGTGATTACGGTACCGGCGCTGATGTTGTCGTTGGACATGACGGGCTCCTAGAAGATGCTGACCTTGACGTTCAGGTATTTCTTCGGGTCCTTGCGGATGTCCCCAATGAGACTCCGCACCTCGGACACCGTCTGGTTCATGTTCTCATATAACTGCTTGTCGTGCAGCAACTGGCCGGCCGTGCCCTGCCCCTCGCCCAGTTCCTTCACAAGCGTGTCGAGCCGGGCCGTCATCGAGTCGAGCCGCTCGTAAAGCGCGTCGTCGGTCAGCAACTTGCCGGCCGTGCCCTCGCCGCGATTCAGCTTGCCGGCGATGCCCTCCATGCTCTGGGTCGTGGAGGTGAGCGACTTCGAGAACGCCGGGTCATTCATGAGCTGGCCCAGGCTCCCCTCGCCGTTGCGCAGCTTCGCCGTCATCGTGTTCAGGTTGGCCACCGCCTGCTCGAGTTCCGTGTACAGCTTGGCATCGGTGGCGAGCTTGCCCAGCGTGCCGCGCCCCTCGTTGACCGACGACGCCAACTGTTCGGCGGCCTTGACGAACCCGTCGAGCTCACGAAACAGCGAATCGTCCGTGAACAGGCGCCCGAGGGTGCCCTTGCCGGCCCGCAGGTCCTGGATGGCCCGCTTGGCCTCCGCCAGGCCGTCGGTGGCCTCGGCGGTGAGCTGCGCGATGCTGCCGGCCGCCGGGCCCGTGCGCACGTACTCCCATTCCTTCAGCGGCGTGCCGGTGGGTGCGGCCGAGATGTCCACGGCGCCCTCGCCCAGCAGGGAGATCGATCCGATCGCCGCCGTCGACTTGTCGGTGACGAGCGGGCGCATGGTGTCCTTGACGCTGAACCACACCTCCACGCCGCTGCCGGAGAACTGGACGCTCTCCACCGCTCCCACGACGACGCCCGCTACGCGCACGGGCGATCCGGCCTTGACGCCGGCCACGTCCATGAAGATGACCTTGAGCGGGTAGTTCTGCCAGAAGAACCCGCCGGTGCCGCCCACGGCGAAGATCAAGATGGCCGTCATGACCAGGGCGAAGATGGCAATGATGCCAATCTTCAGCTCGGCCCAGGCGAGTGAACGTGTGCGGGGCATGGTGGCTCGTCCTCGTTACGAAAGAAACGTCTTCAGGTAGGTGTCGGTCGACTGGCGCAGCTCGTCGGCCGACCCCTCGAATGCAACCTCGGCGTCGCGCAACATCAGGAAGTCGGCCTGCGCCAGCTTACCCTCGTCGGCGCGCACCATCCGCGGCGGGCCTCCCCCGTTCGGCTCGACCGCGTGGTCGGCCACGTAGAAGGCGTCGCGCAGCTGGTGCGTGACGATGACCGTCGTCACCTGCTCGATGTCGCGCAGCTTGATGATCTCGGCGTCCACCGTGAGCGAGGTCAGCGGATCCAGCCCGGTCGTCGGCTCGTCGTACAGGAGCAGGCTGGGCTTCGCGGCCATGGCCCGGGCGATGGCCACGCGCCGCCGCTGGCCGCCCGACAGTTCGGACGGCATGCGATCGATGTGCTCCGCGAGCCCGATGAAGCCCAGCACCGACTCCACGCGGGCCCTGACCTCATCGAGCGGCATGCTGGTCTCTTCGTAGAGCTTGTAGCCCACGTTCTCGCCCACCGTCAGCGAGTCGAAGAGCGCGCCCTCCTGGAACACCATGCCCATGTGGTGCCGCACGCCCATCATCTGCAGCTCGCTCAACTCATCCACGCGGTGCCCCAGCACCCAGATCTTGCCCGAATCGGGCTTCAGCAGGCCCAGCATCAGCTTCAGGATGGTCGACTTGCCGGCACCGCTGGCCCCCAGGAAGATCTTGGTGTGGCCGGCGCGCACGGTGAAGCTGACATCCTTCAGGATCACATTCTCATCAAAGGCCAGGCACACCTTGTCGAACAGCACCACGGGCGCGTGGGGCTCGACCAGCTCGATGGGCACGCCGAAGTCGGTGATGGTCTTCTGTCGCATCAGAACAAGACGGAAATAAGCAGGCGCGTGAGGAAGAAGTCCACCACGAGCACGGTGACCGACGCCGCCACGACGGCGTTGGTGGTGGCCCGGCCGACGCCCTGCGTGCCGCCGGTGGTGCGCAACCCCACATGGCACCCGATGCTGACGATGATGAAGCCGAGGAAGAAGGGCTTGATGATCCCCATCCACACGTCCTGCATGTAGAGGCCCTCCACCACGGAGGTCCAGTACACGCTCGACGTCACCCGCAACTGGGTCACGGCGATGATCGACCCGCCCAGCAGGCCGACCGTGTTCGCCACGGCCGTCAGGATGGGGCACATGATGAATCCGGCCAGCACGCGCGGCACCACCAGCTTGCGGATGGGATCGGTGCCGAGCGCGCGCAGCGCGCTGATCTGGTCGGTCACCATCATCGATCCCAGCTCGGCGGCAATGCCCGAGCCGACGCGGCCCGACAGCATCAACGCGGTCAGCACCGGCCCCAGCTCCTTGATCATCGAGGCGCTGATCAGGCGGCCCACGTAGGGCCGCGCGCCGAACTGGTCGAGGACCATGCCCGACTGCAGCGCCAGCACGGCGCCGGTGAAGAAGCCGGTGAGCAGGACGACGGTCAGCGACCCCAGGCCGATGATGTCGATCTGCTCGATGACGTCGCGCGGGTAGAACGGCCGCGACACCGAGCCGCGGATGGCCGCGCCGCACAGCTTCATGTACTCCTGGACCTCGAGCAGGGCCTTCTTGGCCCACTCGATCCACCACCCGTCCTGCGGCGCCGCGTTCATCGCGCCCCCCGATCGCCGAGCCCGAGCTCGCGCGTCTTCAGCGACCGGATCTGGTCGCGCAACGCGGCCGCGCGCTCGAAGTCGAGGTTGCCCGCCGCCGATCGCATCTCCTGGTCCAGACGTGCGATGTGGGCGTCGAGTTCCGCCTGCGACCGGAACTGCGGCCGGGCGTCACGCGGGTCGGGCACCGCCATGTAGTCGCGGTCGTACACGCTGGAGAGCACGTCGTCGATGCCCTTCACGATGCTGGTGGGAGTGATGCCGTGCTCCTCGTTGTAGGCGGCCTGGCGGATCCGCCGCCGTTCGGTTTCGTTGAGCGCAGCGCGCATCGAGTCGGTGACGGTGTCCGCATACATGATGACACGGCCGTTGACGTTTCGCGCGGCGCGTCCCGAGGTCTGGATGAGAGCACCCGCCGACCGCAGGAAGCCCTCCTTGTCGGCGTCGAGGATGGCCACCAGCGACACTTCCGGCAGGTCGAGGCCCTCCCGGAGCAGGTTGATGCCCACCAGCACGTCGAACACGCCGCGCCGCAGGTCCCGCAGGATCTCCACCCGCTCCAACGTGTCGATGTCCGAGTGCAGGTAGCGCACCTTCACGCCCAGTTCCTGGTAGTACTGGGTGAGGTCCTCGGCCATGCGCTTGGTGAGGGTGGTCACCAGCACCCGCTCGCGCCGCCCGGCGCGGTCGCGAATCTCCTTCAGCAGGTCGTCCACCTGGCCCTTGGAGGGCCGCACCTCAACCGGCGGATCCATCAGCCCGGTCGGGCGAATCACCTGCTCCACCACGACGCCGCCTGCCTTCTGCAGCTCGTAGGGGCCGGGCGTGGCCGAGACGTAGACGACCTGCCCCACCCGCGACTCCCACTCCTGGAAGTTGAGCGGGCGATTGTCGAGGGCCGACGGCAGCCGGAAGCCGTACTCCACCAGCACTTCCTTGCGCGAGCGGTCGCCGTGGTACATCCCCCGAATTTGCGGCACCGTCTGGTGGCTCTCGTCGATCACCACCAGGGCGTCGGCGGGCAGGTAATCGAGGAGCGTGGGCGGCGGCTGGCCGGCCTGGCGGCCGGTGAGGTGCCTCGAGTAGTTCTCGATGCCGTGGCAGTAGCCGATCTCCCGGATCATCTCCAGGTCGAACATCGTCCGCTGGTGGAGCCGCTGCGCCTCCAGCACCTTGCCCTCGCGCTCGAGCAGGTCGCGCCGCTCGCCGAGCTCCGCCTTGATCGTGACCACGGCCTCGCGGAGGCGCTCGCGGCCCGTCACGAAGTGCGACTTGGGATACACGGCCGTGCGGTCGTGCCGCTTGAACGCCTTGCCGGTGAGCGGGTCGAACGACACCAGCTCGTCCACCTCGTCGCCGAACAGCCCGATGCGCAGCGCATACTCCTCGTAGGACGGGTACACCTCGACGATGTCGCCGCGGACGCGGAAGGTGCCGCGGCCGAACTCGTGGTCGTTGCGCTCGTACTGGATTTCCACCAGCTTGCGCAGGATCTGGTCGCGGTCGATCCGCTGCCCGCGCTCGAGCGGGAGCACAAGGCCATAGTACGCGTCGGGCGAACCCAGGCCGTAGATGCACGAGACGCTGGCCACGATGATGACGTCGCGCCGCTCGAAGAGCGAGCGCGTGGCCGACAGTCGCATGCGGTCGATCTCGTCGTTGATGGTCGACTCCTTCTCGATGTAGGTGTCGCTCGACGGGACGTAGGCCTCGGGCTGGTAGTAGTCGTAGTAGCTGACGAAGTACTCCACCGCGTTGTCGGGGAAGAAGCGGCGGAACTCCTGGAACAGCTGGGCGGCCAGCGTCTTGTTGTGCGCCATCACCAGCGTGGGCCGGTTCACGCGGTCGATGACCTGGGCCATCGTGTAGGTCTTGCCCGACCCGGTGACGCCGAGCAGCACCTGGTGCTTGTCGCCGCGGTCCAGGCCGGCCACGAGCTCGGGCACGGCATGCACCTGGTCGCCGCGCAGCTCGAAGTCGGAGGCGAGTCGGAAGCGGTCGGTGACAGAGGGCATGGACGGGGTGTGCCGGAGCACACCATCGTACCACTACTGCTGGGCGGCTTTGTAGGGGGCGAAATAGCCCTTTCGGGTGCGCACCTTCACGTCGGGCCGCTTCACCCGCACCTCGACCTTGCGCCAGGCCCCGTCGGCGGTGGTGTTGCCCGACACGTAGCCCAGGTGGTATTGGCCCCGGATCTCCGCCAGCACCTGGTCGTACACGGACTCCACGGCCGTCATCCGGGTCGGGAAGAAGGCCTGTCCGCCCGTGGTCTCGGTCATCTGGCGCAGCCGCATCTGGAGGTCGAGCCGCGCCGACCCCGTGCGCTCCGTGAGGCCGATGGCGTACACCGTGACCGGGCTGGCCTTGAGCAGGGTGAGGGTGTCGGGGAAAGTGAGCTGCGACCGGGTGTCGCCCCCGTCCGTGTACATGACGAGGATCCTGCGGCCGTCCTGTTGGCCGGCGCCGTGGAGGTAGGTGCCGAGCGCGTCGTAGAGGGCCGTCCACCCGTCGGGCTTCCGCAGGCGGATGCGCTCGACGAGGCGGGGAAAGTCGCGCTGCGGGTACCGGGTGATGCGCACCTCGGTGTCGAAGTCGACCAGCGTGATGTCCACCGCCTCGGGCAGCCGGTTCAGGAAGCGGACGGCGGCGCTGCGGGCCAGCTTCAGGTCCTGCTCCATGCTGCCGCTGGCATCGAGCATCAGGCCCAGGTGCATCTCGGGGCTGGTGTCGCCGTCGCCCCGGGCGAAGAACCGCAGCGGCTCGGGGCGTCCGTCCTCCACGAGCTCGAAATCGCCCTCGGTGAGGTCGGTGACGAGCGCGCCCTTGCGATCGACCACCGTGACCCCGAACGTCACCAGTTCAACGCCGGCGCGAAAGGTGAGCTGCTCGGCCGCCAGCACGGCCGCCGCGCACACTATCGTCACGAGCAGGACGCCCACCCGTCTCACGGCGCCATGCTAGCAAATTACCCCCGGGGGAAACGCGGCTATAATCGAAGGTCGTGCGTTGCCTTGCGGTCTGTCACACGGAGCTGGTGGTCCGGCTCCTGGAGGCAGTCCTTGCGCCCCAGGCGGAACTCGACGTCGTGACCGAAAGCCGCGCTATTGCCAAGCGCGTGCAGGAGGGGGCGTTGTCGGTGACGGTGGGAGACCCCATGCGGGTCGACACCTACATCAAGGCGGGCCTCTCCCCTACGATCCCCATCATCGTGGAAGACAACGGGCGCCGCGGCCTGCGCAAGGTGCTGGAGGCGGTGCGCGACGCCGGCGGCACGCTGGTGTACGTCCTGGGCACCAGCCCTGCCGACATCCGCCGCACCGAGGCGCTGCGGGCCGATTTTCCGGAGGTGACCAGCCTGACGCTGGCCGAGCTGGCGGGGCCGCCGCTGATGAGCGAACTCGGCCGGTCGGTGACGCGCCAGCGCGTGCAGCAGTACCAGCGGTACCTGGCCGATGCCGACCGCGTGTTGATCCTGCTGCACAACGACCCCGACCCCGACGCCATGGCCAGCGGCCTGGCCCTCCGCACGCTGCTGCGCCGCACCAGGCAGACGGCCATCATCGCGTGCCTGCAAGGCGTGACGCGGCCCGAGAACATGCGGATGATGAAGCTGCTCGACATCACGATCGAGGTGCTGACGCCGGAGCAGTTGAAAGAGTTCGACCGCATCGCGCTCGTCGACGTGCAGCCGCACTACTTCCCGGGGCTGCTGCCCCAGGTGGACCTGGTGATCGACCACCACCCTCCGCAGGCCGGCTACACCGCCATCTTCAGCGACATCCGGCCCGACTACGGGTCGACGTGCACCATCCTCACCGAGCACCTGCGCGCGGTCGACATGGATATCTCCGAGCGCACGGCCACCGCGATGCTGTACGCCATCAAGTCGGACACGCTCTTCTTCAACCGGCACGCCAACCGCGCCGACCTCGACGCCTTCTCGTACCTCTATCCGCTGGCGGAGGCCCCGACCATCCGCAAGATGGAGGGCGCCGAAATCACCGCCGATCGGCTGGACTACGTGATCAAGGCGTGGCAGCAGGGCCGGATGGTGGAGCACGTGTTCTGCGCGTTCCTGGGCGAGCCGCCGCGCGACGACTTCGTGCCCTACGTGGCCGACTTCTACCTGCAGCTCGAGGACGTGCAGTGGACGGTGATTTCCGGGGTGGTGAACGACACGTTCGTGGTGTCGGTGCGCAACCTGGGGTACTCGCGCAACGCCGGCGACTTCGTCCGCCGGTGGTTCAACGACATCGGCAGCGCCGGCGGCCACCGTACCATGGCCAAGGCCGTGGTGCCGCTCGAGGCCTTCCAGCGCAAGTTCGGCACCTACGAGGGCAGCCGGATCAACCAGCGCATGCTCGAGCTCGTGCTCGAGTTCCTCCACGAGCTCAAGGACAAGTAGGGCGGAGGCAAACACGTAGGGCGGAACTTTAGCTCCGCCCCAGCGCCCGATCGAGATCCGCGATCAGGTCGCCCGCGTCCTCGAGTCCCACCGACAGCCGCATCATGCCCTTCGAGATGCCGGCGTTCTCCAGCTCCTCGTCGCTCAGCCCGTACTGCGAGGTGAGGATGGGCAGGCTGCACAGGCTCTCGACGCCGCCGAGGCTGGCCGCGCGCTTGAACACCTGCAGTCGATCATAGGCGTGGTACGCCCCCGCCTTGCCGCCGCGCACGTCGACGGTGACCATGCCGCCGAAGCCCGCCATCTGGCGCGCGGCGATGGCGTGGTCGGGATGCGACGCGAGCCCGGGATAGTAGACCCGCGCGACGTTGGGGTGCCCCTCCAGGAACCGCGCCACCGTCAGCGCGTTCGCGTTGTGCTGGGCCACGCGCAGCGCCATGGTCTTCATGCCGCGGCCCAGGGCGAAGGCCGGCACGGGGTCCATGATCCCGCCGAGCAGGCGCCGGAGCTTGCCGAGCGGCGCCATCAGCGCCTGCGAGCCCGAGAGCACACCGCCCGTGACGTCGCTGTGGCCGTTGAGGTACTTGGTGGCGCTCTGCATCGACAGGTCGACGCCCATGGCCAGCACCGGCTGGTTAATCGGGCTGGCAAAGGTGTTGTCGGCAATCGAGATCACGCCCGCCGTGCGGCAGGCCTCGGCCACCACGCGCACGTCAACGCAGCGCAGCGTGGGGTTGATGGGCGACTCGAACCACAGCGCCTTGGTGGCGGCGCCGAACACGCGCGCGGGCGCCGCCAGGTCGTCGAGCGTGATGAACCGGTGCGTGATACCGAAGCGCGGCAGCAGGTCCTCGATCAGGTGGAAGGTGCCGCCGTAGATGGCGGCACTGCACAGCACCTCGTCGCCGCTCTTGAGCAGGCCGAGCAGGGCCGTCGAGATGGCCGCCATCCCCGAACTGAAGATCAGCGACATCTCGGCGCCGTCGACTGCCGCCACCTTCTGCTCCACCGCCACGATGGTGGGGTTCTCGTAGCGCGAGTAGAGGTAGCCGTTCAGCTTCCCTGCCTGGTAGGCCTCGACGTCAGCCACCGAGTCGAAGATGAACGTGCTGGTCTCGTAGATGGGCACGGTGAGCGGCCTGGTGGCCCCCGCATCAATGCGTTCGCCGGCGTGAATGAGCTCGGTGGCTGGTTTCATGGGTTTATCCACAGATGACGCAGATTACACAGATGATGGCAGCGGCGTGAAGCGAAAACCGGTTCGGGTCTGCGGTTTGCCACCGGCGCTTCGCTGCCGGCAGGCAGTGCCGCGACGCGAGGGAGATGAACCGCCAAGCAGACCCACGCGGCTCATCTCCCTCGCGTCGCGGCACTGCTGGCTGCCGGTCAAAGACCGGCAGTGGCAAACCTCCGTCGGCGAATCTGCGGAATCGGCGGAATCCGTGGATGACTTATTCGGTGTAATCCCGCGAAATCTGCGTCATCCGATCGCCGGAGGCGCCCAGGATCGGCTCGATGAACTGGCGGTACGCGTCCTCGTACCCGCGCTCCATCAACTCGTCCAGCGTCTGCACGCGGTCGGAGCGTTCGTCGTAGGCGCCCAGCAGGTCGAGGGCGCGGAGGGCGTTGTGTGCGGGGCGAATCACGTACACGCCCTGGAAACGATGGTGCAGGTGGCGGATGCTGTCGGACAGGGCGGCGGCCTCCGAGGTGGCCAGGTACTCGCCGATGCGGCCGAGGCCGTCGAGCCGGGGCGGCCGCAGCTCGTGGGGACCCGGAAGGTCCGGGGCGGCCGAGACGACCACCACCTGCTCCGCACCGGCGGCCGCGGCCTCTTCCATCAGGCGGCCCAGGCACGCCGGGCGGTCGGCGAGACGGTGGGTCTCGCCACGCCAATAGGCATCGGCGGCAAACCGAATCAGGCGCGGCTCGGTCACGCCCGGCAGGCTCAGGGCCGCCGCCAGCACGTCGGCCGTGAAGGCCTGCGTGCCTGCCGACAGATCGTGGGCCTCGGCGCGACGCATCGACGCCCCGCCCGGCGGCGGAAACAGCGCCTTGCGATAGGGCTCGCGCACGAGCCCAAACACCATGTCGCGCCGGGCGTCCAGGTTGTGGACGACGAGCAACAACTCGCGAAAGCCCGGCTGCCCGAGATTCTCGTTGAGCAGTTCCGCGTACCGGCGGCTGAGGTCGGTGGGGTCTGGCGTCTTCAGGGCCGCCCCGCCCTTCAGCAGCCGCCACACCGTCTCAATCGCCAAACTGATGGCCCCCTGCGCGTCCACCGGGGCGCCGAGCAGCGCCCACGCCCGGCTCCCGACGCTGCGCCGGTACAGGGGCGCGCGCCACCACGCCAGCCAGGCGCCAACGGCGAGCACCAACGCGCCGGCGCCGGCCACCACCGTGGCCGCGCGCGGAATCCACGTGGGCAGCGCGCCCGGCGCAAACGCCGCCGACAGGCCCGCAAGGAACCCGCCAAACAGCCGCACGCCGGCATCGGCGCCCGCCATGCCCGACACCAATGCGAGGGGATACACCGCCAGCGCCAGTACCGCCACGACCACGGGCGCGGCCAGCACGGCCGCCAGGGCCAGCAGCAGGCCCTTCACCACCCGGAAGGGCCACCGCCAGCGGTACAGCGTGTCCAACGGGCGCACGCGCCAGAAGCCACCCGGCTCCCAGAGCTGGCCGCCGCCGTCGACGGCGGCCAGGATGGCGGCCAGGGCGCCCACGCCGCGGCCGCCCACGATGTCGAGCTTGACGCCGGCTTCGTGCAGGGCGCGGAGGACACCCGCATGATAGGCGCCGTCGGCGCCGCTGCCGGTGAAGAGCAGCGCGGTGCGCCGCTCGGGAGAGTAGCTGTCTCGGGGCTCAGTCACGACGGTCAGTCGTGGATCGTCACCAGCTTCAGGATCTCGAACCGGCGTGTCCCGCTGGGCGTATTGACCGCCACCTCGTCGCCTTCTTCCCTGTTGAGGATGGCCCGGCCGATGGGCGACGAGGTGGAAATCAGCCCCTTGTCGGCCTCGGCGTCCTCGGGCATCACCAGCTGGTACACCAGCTCGTGGTCGCCCTCGCGCAGCGTCACCGTCGACCCGAACCCCGCCTTGCCGTGCGGAATGCGGTCCATGTTCATCAGCGCGATCTCGTTCATGCGGCGCTTGAGCATGGCAATGCGGGCGTTGACGTAGGTCTGGCGCTCTTTCGCGGCCTGGTACTCCGCATTTTCGCGCAGGTCACCGAGCTCGCGCGCCCGCTGGATCTCCTTGGGGAGTTCCATCTTGAGCTCGCGCTCGAGGGCCGAGACCTCGTCTTCAAACCGCTTGAGGAGCCTATCTTTCATCGCTCAAACATCGCAGTGTAGCACAATAGCAGATGAGCGCCGCCCCGCCCATGCCTCCCATCACGAGCCGCCAGCACGCCATCGTCAAGCAGTTCCGCGCACTGGCGCGCGGCGACGGGACGCTGTTGCTTCTCGATGGCTGGCACCTGCTGGGCGAGGCCCTCGACGCGGGCCTCCACGTCGACACGGTCGTGGTAACCGGCCCCGCCGGCGGCCGCGAGCAATCGGTGCTGGCACGCCTCGGGCCCGACACCCGCCTGGTCGAAGTGTCGCGGCTCGTCATGGATGCCCTCTCGCCGGTGCGGTCGCCCGCGGGTGTGGTGGCGTCGGCCCGCCGGCCCAGGCTCGACACCACGGCCGTGCTGCAGGCCGCCTCACCGCTGCTGGTGGCCGCCTACGGCCTGCAAGACCCCGGCAACGTCGGCGCGCTGATTCGATCGGCCGCCGCCGCCGGCGCCACGGCTGTGGTGCTCGACGCCGCCAGTGCCGACCCGTGGAGCTGGAAGGCCCTGCGCGCGTCGATGGGCAGCGCGTTCCACCTGCCGCTCGCCCGGCACGACGACCTCCCTGCCCTCCTCGCCGGCGCCGGCGCCGCGGGCATCGCCCTCGTGGCCGCCGTGCCTCGCGGCGGCGTGCCGATGTACGACGTGGACTTCACGCGGCCCACGGCCCTGCTGATCGGCGGCGAGGGCCCCGGACTGCCGGAAGAGATCCTCGACACGGTGAACACCCGCGTCAGCATCCCGATGCAGGCGCCGGTGGAATCACTGAATGCCGCGGTCGCCGCGGCCGTGCTGCTGTACGAGGCGCGCCGCCAACGCCGATGAGCCTCTTCGACGACGCCCCGGCGCCCGTGGATCCGCGCACGGTCCCCCTGGCCGAGCGCATGCGCCCGCGCTCGCTCGACGAGATCGTGGGCCAGGACGAGCTGATCGCGCCGGGACGGCCGCTGCGGGAGATGATCGACCGCGACCTGCTGCAGTCGATCATCCTCTGGGGACCGCCGGGCACGGGCAAGACCACGCTGGCCCGGCTCATCGCCGACCTGACGAAGGCCGAGTTCATGGCGTTCAGCGCCGTCCTGGCGGGCATCAAGGAAGTGAAGGACGTGATGGCCGCGGCGGAACAGCGCCGCCGCATGACGGGGCGCCGCACCATCGTCTTCATCGACGAGATCCACCGCTTCAACAAGGCGCAGCAGGATGCGTTCTTGCCTCGTGTCGAGAGCGGCGATATCGTCCTGATTGGCGCCACCACCGAGAACCCGTCGTTCGAGGTGAACGCCGCACTCCTCTCGCGGTCGAAGGTGTTCGTCCTCAAGCCCCTCGACGAAGGCGCCATCGTCAACATCCTGCGCCGCGCCCTCACGGACGCCGAGCGCGGCCTCGGACGCCAGCAGCCGGAGGCCGACGACGAGGCGCTGTCGGCCATCGCGCGCTTTTCGAGCGGCGACGCGCGCGCCGCCCTCAACGTGCTGCAGTTGACCGTGGCCTCGGCCCCCCAGCCGGCGGGCCGGCCGCGCATCGACAAGGCGCTGCTGGAGCGCACGCTGCAGAACAAGGCGCTGCTCTACGACAAGAGCGGCGAAGAACACTACAACCTGATGTCGGCGCTCCACAAGTCGATGCGCAACAGCGACGCCGACGCGGCGATCTACTGGCTGGCGCGCATGGTGGAGGCCGGAGAAGACCCGCTCTACGTCGCGCGCCGCCTCGTGCGCTTTGCCTCCGAGGACATCGGCAACGCCGATCCGCAGGCGCTGGCGGTGGCCATGGCGGCGAAGGAGGCGGTGCACTTCATCGGCATGCCCGAGGGCAACACCGCGCTCGCGCAGGCCGCGCTGTACCTGTCGACGGCGCCCAAGAGCAACGCCGTCTACGCCGCCTACACGGCGGCCGCCGACGCGGCGAAGCAGGACGAGGCCCGGCCGGTACCGCTGCACCTGCGCAACGCGCCCACGCGCCTCATGAAGGAGCTCGACTACGGCAAGGGCTACAAGTACGCGCACGGCGAACCCGACGCCGTGGCCGACATGGAGTGCCTCCCCGATAACCTCAAAGGCCGGGAGTTCTACCAGCCCACCGACTTCGGGTTTGAAAAGGAAATCAGGAAGCGCCTGGCGTGGTGGAAGTCCCGCCGCCGCCCGAACCCGTAGAACCTGAGTCAACCCCGGTCGAAGTTCTTCTCAACCTCGCGGCGCGTAATCCTCAACATCACGGGCCGGCCGTGCGGGCACACCGTGGAATAGGCCGTGGCCCGCAGTTCCTCGAGGATATGGCGCATCTTCTCGAGGGTCAGCGGGTAGTTGGCCTTGACGGCGGCGTGGCAGGCGGTGGTGGCGGCAATCTGCTTGAGCGACTCCTCCACCCGGAGGCCGCGGTCGAGCCCCTCCAGGTCGTCGGCCAGGGCCCGGAGGGCCGCGTCGCACTCGTCCGGGGGCAGCAGGGCCGGCACGGCCGTCACCTTGAGCGCGTCGCCACCGAATTCCTCCACCTCGAACCCGAACCGCGCCAGCTCCGGCGCGCGCGACACCAGCGCCTGCCGCTCGGCATCGGGCAGCTCCATCACCATGGGCACCAGCAGCCGCTGGCTCTCGAGCGGATGGTCGGCCAGCCGCTGCATGATCCGCTCGAACAACACGCGCTCGTGCGCCACGTGCTGATCGATCACCGAGATGCCCTCATCGTCGATCGCGATGATGAAGGTATCGCGGAATTGGCCCAGGGGAATCATCGGACGGAGGTTGCCTCCCGGGGGTTCCTCACGGGGGTCCCACACGGGGGTTCCCTCACGGGGGTTCCTCACGGAGGTTCCGCCCGGCGGTTCCTCACGGAGGTTCGACAACTGACCGTGTGGCACCATCGTGCCGGCACCTTCGTGAGAACCTTCGTGTGGAACAGCGGGGGCCCACCGGCTTGTGTAGATGCCACCGGCCAGCGAGCCGGGAATGGCGGGCTGTGTCGGCCGCCCAGGGAAAATGTCCGACGCCCGGAGGGTCAACTCGGGAGCTGGGCCCCTGCCCAGCGCCTCGCCCAGTGCGTGCCGCACCATCTCGTGCACCATCGATTGCTCGCGGAACCGCACCTCTGCCTTCGTGGGGTGCACGTTCACGTCCACGCGGTCGGGCGGCACCTCCAGGAACAGGTGTACCTCGGGACTGCGCTCCTTGTTGGTGGCCACGCTGTAGGCGTCAAGGATGGCGTGCGCGATGGTGCGATCCTTCACGATGCGCCGGTTGACGAACAGGTGCTGGGGGCCGCGTGTGGGCCCCTGCTCGGCCAGCGCCGCGGCAAACCCGTGCAGGCGCAGCCCGGCCCCGTGCCGATCCACGCGCACAAGATCCTGGCGATCGCCGTACAGCTGGTACAGGCGGTCCGAGAGACTCGCTACCGGCGGCACCGCCAGTACCTTTCGGCCGGCGCTGGTGAGCGTGAAGCCCACCTCCGGATAGCACAGCGCCAGTTGCGTGACAAAGCGCGACACCTGCGCCGATTCGGCGGCGTCCGACTTCAGGAACTTGCGCCGCGCCGGCAGGTTGTAGAAGAGGTCGGCCACCTCGATCATCGTGCCTTCGGGGCCGCCGGCTTCCACCACCGACTCGATCAGCCCGCCGTTCACCCGAATCTCGGTGCCGCTCGCGCTGCCGCGCGCCCGCGTCCGGATGCGGAAGTGCGACACCGAGGCGATGGACGGCAGCGCCTCGCCCCTGAAGCCCAGCGTGCTGATGGTGGCCAGGTCGTCGGCACGGCGAATCTTGCTGGTGGCGTGGCGCTCGAGGCACAGGCGTGCGTCCCCGGGATCCATGCCATCGCCGTCGTCCTCCACACGAACCAGCTTCTTGCCGCCGTACTCGACGGTCACGGCGATGCGCGTGGCGTGGGCGTCGATCGCGTTCTCGACGAGCTCCTTCACTACCGAGGCGGGCCGCTCCACCACCTCGCCGGCGGCAATCTGGTTGGCCAGATCGTCGGCGAGCTTCGTGATGCGCCCCATCAGAGCCAGCCCTCTCGCCGGAACCACGCGAAGAGCGCCGCGCTCGAGGCGAGCATCAGGACGCCGATCTCCCAGAACTGGTACTCGGGCCTGCCGAGCAGCGTCGGCAACGGGACGTTCATGCCAAACAGGCCGGTAATCACCGTCAGGGGCCCGAACAGGGTGGCAATGATGGCGAGCAGCTTGGAGACCTGCGCCAGCCGGTTCGACACGCTGGCCAGGTGCGCATCGAGGATGCCCGTCACGCGGTCCTGGAACACGATGGCATCCTCCGCCATGCGCGCCAGTTGGTCGGACACGTCGCGGAAGCGGTACGCCATCTCCTGGTTGATGGCGTCGAACTCGCGGCGCCCGAGACGGGCGACCGCGTCACGCTGGGGCACGACGATGCGGCGGAGGCTGGTGATGTCGCGCTTGATGGAGAGGATGTCCCCCACCTGCGACTCGGTAGGCGCCTCGATGACGCGCTTCTCGATGTCGTCCAGCCGCTCCTCGAGCTCGTCGACCTCCGGCCGGTAGTTGTCGACCATCGTGTCGACAATCCGGTGCAACAGGGCGACGGGGCCGTCGGCCAGGATGTGGCCGGTGCGGCCACAGAGGTCGGCGACGTGGGCGATGCTGCGGCGCCGGCCGTCGTGCACGGTCACCAGGTAGTTGGGGCCCAGGAAGAAGTCGGTGTCGTGGGTGTCGAAGGCGTGCTCGTCGGCGTGGAAGTTGATGCCGTGCAGCACCAGGTAGAGATACGAGCCGTAGCTTTCGATCTTCGGATGCTGCTCGGCCAGCATCGCCGACTCGACCGCCAACTCGTGGAAGTCGAAGACCTCGCGCAGCACGAGGCCCTCGGCCGGGGTGGGTTCCTGCAGGTCCGCCCACACCACCGCCCCGCTGTCGGGCGACAGCCAGGCGGGATCGAGGCGGTCCACCAGCTCGGTGCGACCGCCCCTGTGGACGAAGTATCGAATCATGCCAGCGCGCTCAGTCGCCGACCTTCACCGACAGCGCCGCCTGCGCGGCGGCGAGGCGCGCCACCGGCACGCGGTAGGGCGAGCAACTCACGTAGTCGAGGCCCACCGTGTGGAAGAAGTGCACCGACGAGGGGTCGCCGCCGTGCTCGCCACAGATGCCCAGCTTGAGCTCGGGTCGCGTGGCCCGGCCCTTGCGCACGGCGATCTCCACGAGCTGGCCCGTGCCGGCGCCGTCGAACGACGCAAACGGATCCTTGTCGAGGATCTTCTTCTCCTGGTAGACCCGCAGGAACTTGCCCACGTCGTCGCGCGAGAAACCGAAGGTCATCTGGGTGAGGTCGTTGGTGCCGAACGAGAAGAACTGGGCTTCTTTCGCCACCTCGTCGGCGGTCAGGGCGCCGCGCGGCACCTCGATCATCGTGCCCACCAGGTACTTGATCTTGATGCCTTGCTCCTTCATCACGGCGGCCGCCACGCGGTCGACCACCACCTTCTGATCGCGCAGCTCCTTCACGTCGCCCACGAGCGGGATCATGATCTCGGGGACCACCTTCAGGCCTTCCTTGTTCAACTGGCAGGCGGCTTCCATGATGGCCCGGGCCTGCATCTCGGTGATCTCCGGATAGGTGATGCCCAGGCGCACGCCGCGGTGCCCCAGCATGGGGTTGAACTCGTGCAACTGCTCCACGCGCGCGAGGAGCGTCTTCTTGTCGTCGAGGGCCTCGCCCTTCACGCCCTTGGCCTCGAGCACGGCGACCTCCACCATGAGCTCCTCGCGCTTGGGCAGGAACTCGTGCAGGGGCGGATCGATTGTGCGGATGGTGACGGGACAGCCCTTCATGCCCCTGAACACACCGAGGAAGTCTTCGCGCTGCATCGGCAGCAGCTCGGCCAGCGCGGCGCGGCGGTCGGCCTCGTTGTCGGCCAGGATCATGCGCTGCACGATGGGAATGCGCCCCTCGCCGAAGAACATGTGCTCGGTGCGGCACAGGCCGATGCCGCGCGCGCCGAAGGCGTAGGCCAGCTCGGCCTGGTCGGGCTGGTCGGCGTTGGCCCGCACGCCGAGGCGCCGGAACTTGTCGGTCCAGCCCAGCAGCGTGTTGAACCGCTGGTAGATGGGCGAGTCGGCCGGCCTCATCTTGCCGGCCACCACCTGGAGGATTTCGCTCGGGTGCGACGCCACCTTGGCCAGCTTCACCTCGCCGGTGAGGCCGTCAAACGCCACGTAGTCGCCCTCGCGGACGGTGTGGCCCTTCACGGTGAACACCTTGCCGTGCTCGTCGATCGTCAGCTCGCCGGCGCCGACGATGGAGGGCTTGCCCATCTGGCGGCCCACCACGGCGGCGTGCGAGGTCATGCCGCCGGTGGCGGTGAGGATGCCCTGCGACACCCACATGCCGTGGATGTCGTCCGGCGCCGTCTCGCGGCGGACCAGCACCACGGGCTTGCCCTGGTCCGACCACTCCACCGCCTTCTCCGAGGTGAACACGGCCATGCCGCAGGCCGCGCCCGGCGAGGCCGGCAGCCCGCGGGTCACCACCTCGAGGCCCTTCCATTCCTTGGGATCGAAGCCGGGCGCCAGCAGCTGCGACAGCGCTTCGGGATCCACCAGGAGCAGCGCCTCCTTGGGCGTGACCAGCTTCTCCTTCACCAGGTCGGTGGCGATCACCACCGCGGCGTAGCCGGTGCGCTTGCCGCTGCGGGTCTGCAGCATGTAGAGCGTCTCGTCCTGGATGGTGAACTCGAAGTCCTGGATGTCCTTGTAGTGCCGCTCGAGCCGCGTGGTGATCCGGCGCAGTTGCGCGTAAGCCTTGGGCATCACCTTCTCGAGCTCACCAATCGGCTGCGGCGTGCGGATGCCCGCCACCACGTCCTCGCCCTGCGCGTTGATGAGGAACTCGCCGAAGAACTCCTTCGCGCCCGTAGCCGGGTTGCGCGTGAACCCCACGCCCGTGCCCGAGCGTTCGCCGGTGTTGCCAAACACCATCATCTGCACGTTCACGGCCGTGCCGATGGAGTCGGGAATGTCATAGATGCGCCGGTATTCCCTGGCGCGCGCGTTGTTCCACGAGCGGAACACGGCGTTGCGCGCCATGCGTAGCTGGTCGGCCGGATCCTGCGGGAACGGCTTGTGCGTGTGCGTCTTCACCACCGCCTTGTAGGCGGTCACCACGTCGCGGAGCGCGGCCTCGTCGAGGTCGGTGTCCAGCCGCGCGCCCCTGGCCGCCTTGACGGCCTCAAACTCGTGCTCGAACGCCTGCTTGGGGATCTCCAGCACGACGCTGCCGAACATCTGCATGAAGCGGCGGTAGCTGTCGAACGCGAAGCGCCCGTTGCCCGTCCACGCCTTGAGGCCCTCCACCGCGGCGTCATTGAGGCCCAGGTTGAGAATGGTGTCCATCATGCCGGGCATCGAGAACTTCGCGCCCGAGCGCACCGACACGAGCAGCGGGTCCCTGGTGGATCCCAGCGCGGCACCGGCGGCCTTCTCGAGCTTCTTGAGGTTGGTCGTGATCTCGGCCTCGATGCTCGCCGGGAGCTTGCCGTGCTCCTTGTAGTAGAGGTTGCAGGCGTCGGTGGAAATCGTGAACCCGGGGGGCACGGGCAGCCCGGCGTTGGTCATCTCGGCCAGGCCGGATCCCTTGCCGCCGAGCGTGTCCTTCATATACCGGTTGCCGTCGGCCTTGCCGTTCCCAAAGAAGTACACGTACTGCTTGACCGTCTTGGCCTTCGTGTTCTTCGTGCTCTTCGTGGTTGCCTTCTTCTTCGTCGCTTTCTTCGCCATTTCGGTCACTACTCCTCGGGAACGACTTCCGACACATCCGCCAGGCGCAGAATCTGGAATTCGAGCGCCTTCATCAGGAACAACCGGGCCTGCCGAAGCGTGGGGTCTTCGGCCATCACCAGGACATCGTCAAAGAACGTGGCCACCGCGGGGCCGTAGTGCGCCGCCGAGGCCAGGGCATCGCGGTAGCCCGTGCCCGACTCGGTGGCGACAATGATGCCGCCGCGCCGGGTCATCAACTCCTGCACCAGGGCCTTCTCGGCCGGCTCGACCAGCACCTTCGCGATGGCGCCCATCTCGGGCGACAGCCGCTCGAACTCGTCGTCGGGCATCGCCTTGGCGATGTTGCGCACGCGCTTGAAGACCATGGCGAGCGCCCGGAACGCGTCGGTGCTGGTGAACTCGGGCAGCACGGCCAGCAGGCGCCTCGCAAACAGCGGCACCAGCGCCGAGGCCGGATGATGCGTGACCGCGCGAACGTTGCGCACATCCGAGCCGCGCTGCTCCAGCACAAACCGGAGCCGGTCCAGCAGGAAGGCTTCGAGCGGCGCCCGCCATTCGGCCGTGGTGGCGCGCCAGGGTTCCCCGGCGCGATCGAGCAGCGGCCCCAGGGCCAGGCCCCGATCCACGCCGGTCAGCTCCGGCAGGTCCACCAGGAGGCGCACCAGGCCTTGCGCCGCGCGGCGCAGGCCGTACGGGTCGCGCGAGCCGGTGGGCCGCTCGCCGGCCGCGAACATGCCGGCCAGTGTGTCGAGCTTGTCGGCCATCGACACGGCCGCCCAGGTTACCGCCGCCTGACCGAGCTGCGCAGCCGACGGCGCCGCGTCGGCATCCACCGCCACGGGCAGGTAGTGGTGAGAGATCGCCTTCCACACCGCCTCGGGCTGGCCGCTTTCGCGCGCGTAGATGCCGCCCATCGTGCCTTGCAGCTCGGTGAGCTCGCGCACCATCCCCGTGGCCAGGTCGGCCTTGCACAGCCGGCCCGCCGCCGCCGCGTGCTCCGCCGCCTCTGGCTTGCCCAGCACGTCGGCGCACAGCACCCGCGCCAGGCGTTCCACGCGGACGGCCTTGTCGCGGTAGCTGCCCAGCTTCTTATGGAACAGCACGGTGTCGAGCCGCTCCACGAACGTCTCGAGCGGCCGCTCGCGGTCGGCGTCGAAGAAGAACCGCGCGTCGCGCAGCCGCGCCGTGAGCACCCGCTCCATGTTGCGGGCAATCACGGCCGGCGCCTCGGGCTCCGTGTTTAGCACGGCGAGGAACACGGGCATGAGCGTGCCGTGGTCGTCGGTCAGCGGGAAGAAATGCTGGTGGTGAATCATGGTCGTCGTCAGCACTTCCTCGGGCAACGCGAGGAACTCCTGTGCGTAGGTGCCCGACACCACCGCCGGATATTCCACGAGGTCGGCCACCTCATCGACCAGGCCGTGGCTCATGAAGGCGCTGCCCAGGCGGCCGCCGCGGCGCCGCGCCTCGGCATCGAGCTCGCGGGCGATGCGGTTGTGCCGTTCGCTGCGCTCGAGCACCACGAAGTTCTCGCCAAGGCGCTTCTTGTAGTCGTCGAAGTGCTTCACCTTGATGGCGCGACCGGGCCGGCCGCTCATGGTGAGGAAGCGGTGGCCGTAGGTCACCGCGCCGGAACTGATGTCCTGTACGAGCGGCCCCTGGGCCGCGGCGGTGCGGGAGATGCCGAATGGCACCACGCGCCCGCCGTACAGGAACAGCAGCCAGCGAATGGGCCGGCCAAACGGCAGCTCACCCCGGCCGTCGTCAAGTACGGCGTCCCAACGCATCAGTTTCGGGAACGACAGGCCGCGCAGCACCCCGGCCATCACCGACGGCAGCACGTCGACCGCGGCCTTGCCGCGCTGGTGCTTCCGCACGCCGAGGTACACGCCCTTCGGCGTCTCGATGCGTTCGAGCGCCTGCTGGTCCACGCCGTTCTTCCGGGCGAAGCCCGCGCCCGCAGGCGTGAGGGCGCCATCGGCGCCGAACGCGGCCGACACGGGCGGCCCCATCACAAGCTCTTCGAGGTCGGTCTGTCGCTCGCCAATCCTGCCCACGAGCGCCGTGAGCCGGCGCGGGGTGCTGAAGGTCTGCACCGGCTCTTCCAGGGACAGCCGCGCCAGCTTCAGTTGCGCCTCGAGAACCTGCCCCACCTGCTGGGTGAGGCCGGGCAGCCAGCCGGCCGGAAGCTCTTCGGTGCCGATTTCAATCAGGAGTTCGCGATCCATACAGGCTCTAGGCTCCCAGCTCTGGGCTCTGGGACGGAGCCTGTTGGGCCGCATATTCCTTGCAGATGGCCACCGCCAACTGGCGGACGCGAAGGATGTAGGCCGTGCGCTCGGTCACGCCCACGCTGCCGCTGGAATCCAGCAGGTTGAACAGGTGCGAACACTTCAGGCAGTACTCGAGCGCCGGCAACAGCAACCCGCCCTTGAGCAGCCGCTCGCCGAACGCATAGGTTTCGTCGAACTGGCTGCGATGGAAGGCCGCGAACGTGGCGCGGTCGATGCCCGTGTCCTGGTTGAAGGCGTACTTCGACTGCTCCACTTCCTCGCGCAGCCGCACCTCCCGGTACCGCACGCCTGGCGCCCACTCGAGGTCGAACACGTTGTCCACCTTCTGCAGGAACATGGCGATGCGCTCGAGCCCGTAAGTGATTTCGGCCGCCACCGGGGACAGGTCCACGCCGCCCACCTGCTGGAAGTAAGTGAACTGGGTGATTTCCATGCCGTCGAGCATCACCTGCCAGCCAATGCCCCACGCCCCGAGTGTGGGCGACTCCCAGTTATCTTCCTCGAACCGGATGTCGTGCTGCCGCGGGTTGATGCCGCACGCCTCGAGGCTGTCGAGATAGGTGCGCTGAATCTCGTCGGGCGCCGGCTTGAGGATGACCTGCAGTTGGTGGTGCTTGAACAGGCGGTTGGGGTTCTCGCCGAAGCGGCCGTCATCGGGGCGGCGCGACGGCTGCACGTAGGCCACGTCCCAGTGCTGGGGCCCCAGCACGCGCAGCAGGGTCTCTGGAGACGAGGTGCCGGCGCCCACTTCCACATCGAGCCCCTGCTGGATGAGGCACCCGCGGGACGCCCAGAACGAGGTGAGTTTGAAGATCAGGTCTTGAAAAGTCACGAGTGCCGATGCATCTCTCTGAGGACCCGACTGGATCGAGGCTCTCGGTCGAGGTGGAGCGTGATTAGCTTCCGGTGAACCAGTTCAATCTCCTTCAACACCGCCGCGCTGGCCCCGAGCGAGTCCACCTGCCCCGGGCCCACGCGGCGCGCGCCTTCGAGGAAGGCCTCCGCGTCGCTCGACACGTCGAGGTCCGGCGGATACACCCCCTGCAGCCGCAGCAGCCAGCACTCGAAGTACCGCGCCAGCGCGTCCACGGGGGCCCCGGCCACCAGCGCCTCGAGCGCCGACGTGCCCAGCCGGTACAACCGCTCGTCGACATCCGCGTCGGCCGCCCACTCGTCGATCAACTCGGCGAAGTAGTGGCTGTACCCCAACGCCTCGGCGGTGGGCGCCGACAGCGGCGACCGCACCGGCTCGGCATAGTTCAGGCCCACCAGCTCGCGATGCTCCCGCTCGAAGTACGCCACGCGCACTTCGGTGAGGGGCTCCAGCGCTGCGCCAAACCGCTTGCGCGATCGCCGGGCGTTGGGGGCCACGCCGCGCTTCTTGCCCCGGTCGCGGGTCAGGAACACCACGATGCGGTCGGCCTCGCCAAGCTTATAGGTCCGGAGAACCAGGGCCTCGGCGGTGAACAGCGGCATGCCGTGCCCTCTATTGTATCCCCTGTAGTGTCCGGCTTTCGCCGAACGCTACGGGGCCAGGTACCGCAGGAAGATGGTGGCCAGCCCCAGGAACGAGGCGAAGCCGACGACGTCGGTGAAGGTGGTGATGAAGACCGACGAGGCCAGCGCCGGGTCGACCTTGAGCGCCTTGAGGCCGAGCGGCACCAGCGTGCCGGCCGTGGCCGCCACGAACATGTTGCACATCATGGCCATGCCCAGGAGCAGGCCCAGCATCGGGTCTTGCTTGGTGGCCCAGGCCACGCCCGCGGCCACCACCCCGAGCGCCAGCCCGTTGCCAAGGCCGATGGTCGCCTCCTTGATGAGCGCCTGCCTGGCGTTGGGCCAGGCCAGCTCGCCCAGGGCGATGCCGCGCACGATCACGGTGAGGGTTTGGGTGGCGGCGTTGCCGCCCATGCCAGCCACGATGGGCATGAACACGGCCAGCGCCGTCACCTTCTGGATGGTCCCCTCGAACAGGGCCACCACCGACGCGGCCAGGAAGGCTGTGCCCAGGTTCACGCCGAGCCAGGGCAGGCGCTTGCGGATGGCCTCGCCCGCGGGCGTGGCCACGCGTTCGTCGCCCGAGACGCCGGCCAGCCGCAACAGGTCTTCGGTGGCCTCGTCCTTGATGACGTCGATGACGTCGTCCACGGTCACCACGCCAACGAGCTTGTTCTCCTCGTCGACCACGGGGACGGCCAGCAGGTTGTACGACGCCACCTGGCGGGCCACTTCCTCCTGGTCGGTGTCCACCCGCACGCTGGTGACGTCCGGGGTCATGATGCGCTTGAGCGGGGTCTCGGGCGACACCAGCAGCAGCCGGCGCAGCGAGGTGACGCCCACCAGGTGCCGCCGCGCGTCGACCACGTAGAGGTAGAACACCATCTCCACGTCGCGGGCGCTCTGCAGGGCGGTGATGGCCTCCCCCACCGTCAGATCCTCGCTCAGGGCGAACACCTGCGGGTTCATGATGCGGCCGGCCGTCTGCTCGCCGTACTCGAGCAGGCTCTCCACCTGGCCCGATTCCTTGCGCCGCATCAGCTCCAGCACTTCGGACTGCAGCTCGTCGGGCAGGTAATTGATGAGGGCCGCGCCGTCGTCCGACGGAATCTCCTGCAGGAGCTTGGCAATCTCCTCGGCCGAGCGGCCGGTGAGCAGCTTGGCGCCCGCCTCGGGGCCCATCTCGCTCACCGTCTCCATGGCGAGGCGCGCGCTGCGCTCCACCAGCACCGCGAACACGGCCTGGCGCTCGGCGTCGAGCAACGAGGCGAAGATCTGGGCGAGGTCGGCCGGGTGCTGCTTCTGAAGCAGGTTCAGCAGGTTGGCGGTGGCGCCGATGCGCAGCAACCGCTTGACCGAATCGAGGACGACGTCGTGCTTGCGTTGAGGGCCCATCGAGAACCCTCGAAATGTAGCACAGGACTATGACGGACGGCGCTTCTTGCGCGCCTCGGGCAGGCCGAGCGAGTCGAGCATGCGGTCGTCTTCGCGCCAGCCCTCCCGAACTTTCACGTGCAGATCCAGGAAGACGCGGGCGTCGAAGAACTGCTCCAGCTCCCTACGGGCCGCGGTCCCGATGGCCTTGATGCGCGAGCCGCCCTTGCCCACCAGAATGGGCTTCTGGCTGTCCCGGTCGACGAGGATCGTGCAGTAGAAGCGCATCAGGCCCTTGGCGTCGGGCTCCTCGAACTTGTCGACCACCACCGCCGTCGAGAACGGCAGCTCGTCGTGGGTCTGCTGCAGCACCTGCTCGCGCACGAGTTCGGCCACGAAGAAGCGCTCGGGCTGATCGGTGAGGTAGTCCTCGGGGTAGATGGGGGCGCCCTCGGGCAGGTGCTTCAGCAGCACCTCCGCGAGCCGTTCCACGTTCTCGCCGGTGAGGGCCGAGACCGGCACCAGGTCGGTGAAGCCCACTTCCCGCTCGTATTCCTCCAGGCGCGGCAGCAGGGCCGACTTGTCGCACCGGTCCACCTTGTTCAGCACCAGGACCCGGGGCACCTTGACGTGGCGGACCAGGTCCATCAGGTAGCGGTCGCCGCCGCCACCCGGTTCGCTGCCATCCACGACGACCGCCACGACGTCCACCTCGCGGAGGGCCTCCACCGCGGCATCCACCATCCGCACGTTGAGCCGGTGCAGGGGCCTGTGCACGCCCGGCGTGTCGAGGAAGACGATCTGGCCGGCTGCGTACTGCCGCACGCCGACGATGCGGTTGCGGGTGGTCTGGGGCTTGTCCGAGACGATGGCGAGCTTCTGGCCCACCAGGCGGTTGAGTAGGGTCGACTTGCCGGCGTTGGGTCGGCCCACGAGCGCCACGAAGCCGCACTTCACCTCGCGGCTGTCCCTTCGGCCGCGGCGGGCTGATCGCGCTTGTGCATGCGCACCCGGGTGATGCGCCGGCGTTCAGCCTCCAGCACTTCCACGTCGAAGCCGTCCACCTCGAGGCGCTCTCCCACGGTGGGCACGCGGCCCAGGCGCGACAACAGGTAGCCGCCCACGGTCTCGAACCCTTTGCCTTCGACGTCCACCTTCAGGTTCGAGGCCATGTCTTCCACGTGGGCGCTGCCGCTGAAGACGAACGTGCCGCCGCCCTCGTCCACCACGCGCTCCACCTCCACGTCGTACTCGTCGCGAATCTCGCCGACGATCTCCTCGAGCAGGTCCTCGATGGTCACCAGGCCCGCCGTGCCGCCGTACTCGTCGACCACGATGGCGCTCTGCACGCGCTTTCGCTGGAACTCCTTCAGCAGCTCGGGCACACGCTTGGTCTCGGGGACGAAGTACGCCGGCCGCATCAGGGCCGTGATGGGGTCGGCCGCGGTGGGGGCCGTCTTCAACTGGATGAGGTCCTTCACGAACACGAAGCCCACGATGTTGTCGAGGGTCGCCTTGTAGACCGGCACGCGCGAGTACTGCTGCTCCCGGAACACGGCGTAGAGCTCGTCGAGCGTGGCGCCGGCCTCGATGGCGATGATGTCGGGGCGAGGCGTCATCACCTCGCGCACCATGGTCTCGCGGAAGTCCACGATCGACCGCAGCAGCTCGCGCGCCTGGCCGTCGTGCACCGCGTCGGTTTCGGCCGCCGTCGGCGGCACGGCCGACTCCACCGGCGCCGCCTGGGCCTCGCCCTCTCCGTTCGGTTCGCGCCTCTGGCCGGAGCCCACGCTGAGCAGCATGATGGTCACGGGGCTCAGCGCCCGCGCCACCACGTCGAACGACGGGAGCAGCACGCCAAGCACGCGCTCGGGGTCTTGCCGGACGATGAGGAGCGGCACCAGGTGCTCGCACAGCAGCGAGACGCCGATCACCGAGAGCACCAGAACGGGAAAGCCGGCCGGGTCCACGCCGGTGACGCGCGCCAGCAACGCCGTGGCCAGGACGACGATCGCCGACAGCAGCAGGCGCGCCGGCACGAACAACCGCCGCGGGTCCTCCAGGTAGCGCCCGAGCGCGTCGCCACGGTCGGTGCGCTCCACGCGGATGCGGAGCGACAACTGCATGAGCGCGTTAAAGGCGGCGGTGACGATGCCCAGGTAGATGGCCGCACAGCCGAGCAGGAACAGGAGCAGGGGGGTCATCGGCTCCGCTCGATCAGTCCCTCGCGCAGTCCCGCCCGCTTTCGGAGCCGGGCTTCAACACGGCGCATCCGCCCGTTGTCCGATTCGTGGTCGTAGCCAAGCAGGTGCAGCAGGCCGTGGAGCGCCAGCACCCGCACCTCGGTGCGGACGGCGTGGCCCGCTTCCTTGGCCTGGCGCCGAGCGACCCCGGAGGCGATCACGACGTCGCCGAGAAACACGCCGGCCCTGGGCTCTGGGCTCTCGGCTGCGGCCTTGCCCTGAGCGAAGTCGAAGGGGAACGACAACACATCCGTGACCGCATCCTTGCCCCTGAACTGCCGGTTGAGCGAGCGCATACGGCGGTCGGACACCATGGCGACGCTCACCTCGCCGCGCGCGGACGCCGGCGCCGCGGCGGCCAGCCAGGCCGCCAGGCCGTAGGTGGAGCGGTCCGTCGCGTCGGGCGACGACACGCTAACGCGCAGACGGGCCGCTGCCATACGCTTCGTACGCCTTCACAATGGCCTGCACGAGCTTGTGGCGAACGACGTCGCGCTCGTCGAAGTACACAAACCCGATGCCCTCGATCTTGCCGACCACTTCCATGGCCTGCACCAGGCCCGACATGCGGCCCACGGGGAGGTCGATCTGCGTCACGTCGCCGGTGACCACGGCCTTCGATCCGAAGCCCAGGCGCGTGAGGAACATCTTCATCTGCTCGCTGGTGGTGTTCTGGGCCTCGTCCAGGATGACGAACGCGTCGTTCAGCGTCCGCCCGCGCATGAAGGCCAGCGGCGCCACCTCGATGGTGCCGCGCTCCAGCAGCCGATCGGCCTTCTCGACGTCGAGCATGTCGTACATCGCGTCGTAGAGCGGCCGCAGGTAGGGGTTCACTTTCTCCTGCAGGTCGCCCGGCAGGAACCCCAGCTTCTCGCCCGCCTCCACCGCGGGCCGCACCAGCACGATGCGGCTCACCTTCTTGGTGAGCAGGTAGCTGACGGCCTGCGCCATGGCGAGATAGGTCTTGCCGGTGCCGGCCGGGCCGATGCCGAAGACGATGTCGTCCTTCTCGATGGCATCGAGATAGCGGCGCTGGTTGGCCGACTTGGCCGCGATGCGGCGCTTGCCCGCCTGGCGGAGCTGGCCGTCCTTCAGGAAATGGTCGCGGAGGTCGACCGCGCCGTCTTCGGCCACCAGCTGCGACGCCGTCTTCACGTCGCGGTCGGAGATGAGGTGGCCCTCGCCGATGAGCGCGCCCAACTGGCCGATGAGGCTCACAACCTTGGCGGTGCTGACCGCATCGCCCTCGACCAGCAGTTCCTGGCCCTGGGTCCGGATGCGGACGTTGAGGAGGGTTTCAAGGCGCCTGAGGTTGTCGTCGTATGCCCCGAAAAGGGTCGACATGCCGGCCTCGGGCACTGCCACCTTACGCAAGGACGCCGTGCTGATGCTCGTATCTCCTTGTGTTACAGAGAGTTAACTGAGTTGATAGAGCAAAGGGTAGCACGGCCGCCGTCAGCTTGTCACCTTGATGTGCAACTCGCGCAACTGCCGCGGGTCCACCGTCGACGGCGCATCGCACATCAGGTCCACCGCCTGCGTCGTCTTGGGGAATGGAATCACCTCGCGAATCGAGGTTTCGCCCGACAGGAGCGCGCAGATGCGATCGAGGCCGAGCGCCAGGCCCCCGTGCGGCGGCGTGCCGTACTCCAGCGATTCGAGGAAGAAGCCAAAGCGGTGCTTGGCGTCCTCGTCGCTCATGCCGAGCAGGCTGAAGACCTTGGCCTGGGTTTCGCGGTCGTGGATACGGATGCTGCCGCCCCCCAGCTCCCAGCCGTTCAGGATGACGTCGTAGGCCTTCGCCAGCACGTTGCCGGGGTCCGACTCGATCATGTGGAGGTCTTCTTCGCGCGGCGCCGTGAAGGGATGGTTGACCGAGTCCCACCGCTTCTCGCCGGCGTTCCAGTCGAAAAGCGGGAAGTCGGTGACCCATGTCAGCTCCCACCGGCCCTCTGGTACCAGGTTCTCTTTCTTCGCCACTTGCAGCCGCAGCTGCCCCAGCATCTTCGACGCCGCGTCGGCGGCTCCTGACGCCAGCACGAGCAGATCGTCCTTGCTCGCGCCGGAGGCCTCGAGTACCGCCCGCGCGCCCGCTTCGCCAATTGGCTTGGCCGACACCTGCACGCCGCCCTCGGCCGTGTGCCGCGCGTACACCAGGCCGGCCGCACCCAGCTGCTTGGCCTGCTCCACCAACTCGTCCACCTCGCGGCGCGAGTACTTCGCCGCGCCGGGGATCACGAAGCCGCGGATGGTGCCCCCGTGGGCCACCGCCTCGCGGAAGATGCCGAACGGCGACTCGGCAAACAGCGGCCCGAAGTCCTGGATCTCCAGGCCAAAGCGCAGGTCGGGCTTGTCGGAGCCGTACTTCGCCATGGCCTCGGCATACCTCATGCGCCGGAACGGCCGGGGGATGTCGACGCCGATCTCGCGGAAGCAGGCGGCCAGCGCGCCCTCGACGATCTCGAACACCAGTGGTGGTGTGGCAAACGACATCTCGAGATCCACCTGAGTGAACTCGAGCTGCCGGTCGGCCCGCAGCGCCTCGTCGCGGAAGCAGCGCGCGATCTGCACGTAGCGATCGAAGCCGGCGATCATCAGGATCTGCTTGAAGATCTGCGGCGACTGCGGCAGCGCGTAGAACTCGCCCGGGTGCACGCGGGCCGGCACCAGGAAGTCGCGCGCGCCTTCGGGGGTGGATTTGGTGAGGATGGGCGTCTCGATTTCGTAGAAGCCCTGCTCGTCGAAGTACTTCCGAAGCGCCAGCGTGATGCGGTGGCGCAGGCCGATGTTGCGCTGCAGCTGCGGCCGCCGCAGGTCGAGATACCGGTACTTGAGGCGCGTCTCTTCCGACACGGCCTGGTCCTCGGCGATGTGGAACGGGGGCGTCTTGGCCTCGTTCAGGATGCGCACCTCCCGGGCGCGCACCTCCATCTCGCCGGTGGGCAGCGCGAGGTTCACCGTATCGGGCGAGCGCAGCTCGGCCTCGCCGAGCACGGCCACCACGAACTCGGACCGCAGCTTCTTGGCGCGGTCGAGCAGCGCCTCGTCGCCCTCCACGATCACCTGCGTGAGGCCATGACGATCGCGCACGTCGATGAAGAGGAGCGACCCGAGGTCGCGCACCCGGTGCACCCAGCCGAGCAGGACGACCGCCGCGCCGACGTCGGTCTTGCGGAGGGCGCCACAGGTGTGTGTGCGAGCGAGCGTGCCGAGCTGTTCTGCCATTGCGGATTCAGAGGTTCAGGGGTTCAGGGGTTCACAGGTTCAGGGGTTCAGAGGTTCGCCGCGATGGCCTTCGCGGCATCCGCTCGAGGTACCGTCGTCTGGGCACCCGTGATCATATTCTTGACGTTGACGGTGTCGTTCTCCAGCTCGTCGCCTCCGATGATCGCCACACATGGAATCGCTCGAACATTGGCATATTTCATCTGCTTGTCCCACACCTTGGCGCCGTCCTTGGCGGGCGCCTCCGGATAGAGCTCCACGCGCAGGCCGGCCGCGCGCAGTTCGCCCGCAAGCTGCAGGTACAAGTCGGTGCGGTTCGCAAACCATTGCACCACCATCACGTCGGCCGGCGTGGTGGCCAGCGTGGGCGGGAACATGTTCCGCTCGGCCATCACCACCAGGATGCGCTCGAGGCCCAACGAGATGCCGCAGGCGGGCACGTCGGCGCCCGAGAACATCCCCACGAGATTGTCGTAGCGGCCGCCGCCACCGAGGCTGCCGGCCAGGTCGGGCACGGCAATCTCGAAGATGGCGCCCGTGTAATAGCCCAGCCCGCGCGCCAGGATGGGATCGATGCGAATGTGCGCCTTGGCGCTGGTCACCTGCGAGAGGCGGAGGATCTCGTCCAGTTGGCCGCACGCCGCCGTCCCTTCAGCCGAGTCAACCACGAAGGCGCGAAGGGCACGAAGCAGGTCATCATTGGATGCGCCCGCGTTCGACTTCGCCTGAAGCCCAAAGAGCAGGCCGCGCAGCTTCGCGCTCGCCTCGGCGGGAATGGCCCGCTCCGCCATCTCCGCCGCCACGTCGTCCCGGCTCACCTTGTCGCTCTTGTCGAGCGCCACGAGGGCGGCGGCGTGCAGCGCCGTGTCGACGCCCGCGCAGTTCAGGACGGCTGTCAGCAACTGGCGGTGATTCAGCCGGATGCGGAAGTCGGTGAAACCCAGGCGCGCCAGCACGTCGGCGGCAGCGGCCAGCAGTTCCGTCTCGACCACCATCGAGGTGGAGCCGATGGCGTCGACGTCGCACTGGTAGAACTCGCGGAAGCGCCCCTTCTGCGGTCGGTCGGCGCGCCACACCGGCTGCACCTGGTAGCGCTTGAAGAACCTGGGCAGCTTGGCGCGGTACTCCGCCACCACGCGCGCCAGCGGCACGGTGAGGTCGTAGCGCAACGCCAGGTCGGCCTGCCCCGTCTCGGCGCCCTCACCGCGCTTCAGGATCTTGAAGATGAGCCGGTCGCCCTCTTCGCCGTACTTCCCCAGCAGCGTCTCGATGTTCTCGACGGCGGGCGTCTCGAGGGGCTCGAAGCCGTAGCGCTCGTACACGTCGGCGATGACGCCAATCACGAACTGGCGCCGGCGGACGTCTTCGGAAAGGAAGTCGCGCATCCCGCGCGCTGGACCGGTATTCACCGCCTCGACCTCTCGGCAATCCAAGCCCTGAGCCCCAAGCCGTAAGCCATCTAGATCTTTGGCAGGGTCACGCCCCGCTGCGACTGGTATTTGCCCTTCTTGTCCTTGTACGAGACTTCGCACGCCTCGTCGCTCTGGAAGAAGAGCACCTGGGCGATGCCCTCGTTGGCGTAGATCTTCGCCGGGAGCGGCGTCGTGTTGGAGATCTCGATCGTCACGTGCCCTTCCCACTCGGGCTCGAAGGGCGTGACGTTGACGATGATGCCGCACCGTGCGTAGGTGGACTTGCCCAGGCACACGGTGAGCACGTCGCGCGGGATGCGGAAGTACTCCACGGTCGAGGCCAGCGCGAACGAATTCGGCGGCACGATGCAGACGTCGGCCGTGATGTCGACAAACGACTGCGGGTCGAAGTTCTTGGGGTCCACCACCGTGTTGTAGACGTTGGTGAACACCTTGAACTCGTTGCCCACGCGGCAGTCGTAGCCGTACGACGAGACGCCGTACGACACCACGCCCGCGCGCACCTGCCGGTCCTCGAACGGCTCAATCATGCCGTGCTCGAGGGCCATCTTCCGAATCCACCTGTCCGGCTTGATCGACACGCCTACCGGAGCTCCAGGCCCCGGAAGAAGTAGCCCAGCTCGAAGGCCGCCGTCCCGGGCGCGTCCGAACCGTGCGTGGCGTTGTTGTCGATGGAGGCGCCGAAGTCCTTGCGCAGCGTGCCGGGGACCGCCTTGGCCGGATCGGTGGCGCCCATCAGGTCGCGCCACTTCTTGATGGCATCCGGCGCCTCGAGGCACAGCACGATGCAGGGACCCGACGACATGAAGTCGGTGAGCCCGCCGAAGAAGGGCCGTTCCTTATGGACGTCATAGAAGCCCTCGGCCTCGCCCTTGCTCATGTGGATCATGCGCATCGCGCGCACGCGGAAACCGGCGCCCTCGATGCGGGCCAGGATCTGCCCGGCCGACTGCTGCTTCACGGCATCTGGTTTGATGATGGCAAACGTTCGTTCCATGTCCGATCAATTATACGTTAACCACGAAGAACACGAAGGTCACGAAGGGTCATCCTCGGGGGAGTTCCCGCGCCGGGTAGCAGCCCAACACCTTCAGGAACACCGTCCGGGCGGCCAGGCCCGCCAGCGCCGCCTGCATCCGGGGCTCGCCCACGTGCCCTTCCACATCCAGGTAGAACACGTATTCCCACGGTGTGCCCGGGCGCGGCCGCGACTCGAGCTTGGTGAGGTTCAGCCCCTCATTGGCGATCACGTTCAGGCAGCGAACCAGGGCGCCGTGGTCGTGGCGCGTGGCCAGCACCAGCGACACCCGGGCCGCGATGCGCGGGTCGCACTCGATCGGGCTGGCCGACACCACCACGAACCGCGTGTAGTTCTCGGGCTGGTTGGCGATGTTGCGCTGCAGGAGGTGCAGGCCGAAGTGCGCCCCGGCCTCTTCGCTGGCGATGGCCGCCTGGGCGGGGTCGCCCAGGCCGGCCACCAGTTGCGCGGCCAGCGCCGTGTTGGCGGCCGCCACGCCCTCGCAGTTGGCAAGCGCGGCCAGGAACTCACTGCACTGGGCCAGCGCCTGGGGGTGCGAATGAATGCGCCGGATCGACTCAACCGGGACATCGGCGGCGCCGAGCAGGCAGTGGCGCACGTCCACCACTTCCTCCCCCACCAGCGACAAGTTGTAGCGCAGCAGCAGGTCGTACGACTCGTAGACCGACCCGGCCGTCGTGTTCTCGATCGGCAGCACCCCCCGGTCGGCGTGTCCGTCGATCACGGCCTCCAGCATCGTCCTGAACGTGGGATACGCCTTGAGGGTCACCGGGCGACCAGAGACGCTGAAGTGCCGGCACGCCGCCTGGTGGCCATAGGCACCCTCGGTGCCCTGGTACGCCACCCGCAACTCCCGCTGCTCATCGTCGGGATCCGCCTGCAGGACATCGTGCTGACGACGCACCGAGTCGTCCAGGATTTCGCGGAAGATGCGGCGCACGAACCCCGGATCGAGGCCCACACGCTCGCCCAGGGCCGAGCGGTGCTGCAGCAGCGCCGTCTCGCGATCGTTGTCGCGCACGGGGCCATCAACGTCGGCCTTGACCGCCGCAATCTCCCGCGCCAGCCGCGCCCGCTCCCCAAGCGCGTTCACCATCACCGCGTCGATGTCGTCGAGCCGCTTCCGAAGCCCCGCCAGGTTGTCATGAGTCATTGGTGTTGTCCCGATCTGTATCTGTTGTGTTGTATCTGTGTTTAATCTGTGGCCCATCTGTGGCCCAATAAAGACAAACCGCCGCCCCAGAGTGTTCTGAGGCGGCGGTCGGTGTTCCGTGAATCCGGTGTTATGCGGTTCGGACCTAGACCCCTGCCTCCCCGGCAAAGAAGCCGGTAGAGCTCGTAAACGAGGCAAAGGTCCGGGCCGCGCGAATCATGAGTGGCGGAGTATACCTCAGATGAAATCCCCGCCGCCATTGATGGTGCCGCGGACGGAGGAGTGCTCGGAACTGACGCGATAGCGCAGCATTTCTGCCGGCCATTGCCCGTTCGGAGGGAAGTACATGGCCTTGCCGGCAGGGAAGCCTCCGCCCAGGGCAATCGATTCGGCGATGTGCACGGCATCATCGGCCGCAAAGCCCATCGCGCGCAAGCGCTCATAGGCCTTGTCCTGTGCCGACCCGTAGGCGAGCTCTTCGTTCGGCGTCTTGAAGCCGCGTTCGATCAGGCGCAACCACCCCGCTAGGTCGTCGGCCAGCCTCAGCCGTTCACCATTCGCCTTGACGACCCACAGGTGGCCCTGACCACCGGAGACCACGGCAAAGGCCCCCTTCATCTCGCTCAACTTCCCCTGGACTTCGTCGAGGGCCCTCGTCCGGCGCCAGTTGTCGTAATCCTCCGGCGACATGCCCACATCACGTGTGTCGCTCCGCGGCTCCAGCTCAGCAGGCGTCAACATGCGCTTCGGCGCCGTCGACGCGGTGGGTGCCGTCGGGCCCTTGGGGCACGCGGCCAGGCAGACATCACGGTCGTGGGCTCGATTGTCGATGTCGTTGGCGTAGCAGCAGGGCTGCAGCGCCGCTCTGCACTTCGCCTTGCACTCAAAGGAGCCGCAATTACCGTCACAATCGAGGAAGGTGACCAAGCACGCATTTGCCGTGTTCGGGGTCTTCCAGGGGGCCGGACAATCCCCAGAGCCCATGGCTACGTAGTAATCCTTGCCGCTGAGTTTGGCGTCAGCCGCCCTCATGTCCCGGTCGTACACCTGCTGGCACTTCGCGGCGCAGGCGGCGTCCACTCCGGCGGACGCTTGTTGAGCGGTTGCGGGGGCAGCAAGCACGCAAGAGAGCAAAGTAAGCACGACGAGGCGAGGGGAAGCCCGCATAACCACCTCCTGGGGCCTTAGGCGGACACACCTCGGGCCAGCCCAGGAAGTGCGAAAGGCGTGCCAGTGGGCACGCCTCTCTTCATTCAGGATTCGTGGTGAGGCCGCCGGCGACCCGCCGGAAACCTAGCGCTTCATCGCTGCCACCAGCGCCTCGCCCATGTCGGCGGGGCTCTTCACCACCTTCACCCCGGCGGCGGTGAGCGCAGCCATCTTTTCGCCCGCCGTGCCCTTGCCGCCCGCGATGATGGCCCCCGCATGGCCCATGCGGCGGCCTGGAGGCGCTGTCTGGCCCGCGATGAACGCCACCACCGGCTTGGTGAAGTGGCCCTTGATCCACGCCGCGGCTTCCTCCTCGGCGGATCCACCAATCTCACCGATCATGATCACGGCGTCGGTCTCGGGGTCGTCCTGGAAGAGGCCGAGCGCGTCGATGTGGGTGGTGCCGATCAGCGGGTCGCCGCCGATGCCGATGCACGTGCTCTGCCCCAGGCCGAGCCGCGTGATCTGGTCGATGGCCTCGTAGGTGAGTGTGCCGCTCTTCGACACGATGCCGATGCGGCCTTCCTTGCAGATGTTGGCCGGGATGATGCCCGCCTTGCCCTTGCCGGGCGAGATGATGCCGGGGCAGTTGGGACCGATGAGCCGCGTCTTCGGGAAGTCCTTGAGGAAGGTCATGGCCTTCAACATGTCCACCACCGGGATGCCCTCGGTGATGCACACCACCAGGCCGATGCCGGCCTCGGCGGCTTCCATGATGGCGTCGGCGGCAAACGGCGGCGGCACGAAGATCACCGACGCGTTGGCGCCCGTGTTCGTCACCGCGTCGGCCACGGTGTTGAACACCGGCCAGCCCTCGTGGGTGGCGCCGCCCTTGCCCGGCGTCACGCCGCCCACGACCGTGGTGTGGTACGCGGCGGCGGCCTTGGCGTGGAACGTGCCCTCGCGGCCGGTGATGCCCTGGACGATCAGTCGCGTGTTCGTGTCGAGCAGGACGGCCATTACTTCCCCTTCGCCAGCGCCACGACCCTGTCGGCCGCTTCGCCCATGGTATCGGCGGTGGTGAAGTTCAACCCGCTCTCCGCCAGCATCGTCTTGCCCTCGTCCACGTTGGTGCCCTTCATCCGGATGACGATGGGCACGGGCACGCCCAGGTCCTTCACGGCGGCGATCACGCCCGCCGCCAGGACGTCGCAGCGCAGGATGCCGCCGAAGATGTTGATGAGCACGGCCTTCACGTTCGTGTCGGCCATCAGGATGCGGAAGGCGTTCTTGATCTGCTCCGCGTTGGCGCCGCCGCCCACGTCCAGGAAGTTCGCCGGCTCCCCGCCCGACAGCTTGATGATGTCCATCGTCGCCATCGCCAGGCCGGCGCCGTTCACCATGCAGCCGATGTTGCCGTCGAGGCGGATGTAGTTGAGCGAAAACTTCGAGGCCTCGACCTCGAGCGGCTCTTCCTCGCCGATGTCCCGCAGTTCGCGGATGTCGGGGTGCCGGAACAGGGCGTTGTCGTCAAAGTTCATCTTGGCGTCGAGCGCCAGCAGGTCGCCGCTCTTGGTGACGATGAGCGGGTTGATCTCGAGGATGGAGGCGTCGGCCGCGATGAACGCGTGGTAAAGGGAGAGCATCATCTTGACGGCCTTCTTCACCGAATCGCCGGTGAGCCCCACGGCAAAGGCCATCTGCTGCGCCTGGAAGGGCTGCAGGCCCACGGCCGGGTTGATGAAGACCTTGTGGATCTCCTCCGGGGCCTCCTCGGCCACCTTCTCGATCTCGACGCCGCCCTCGCGGCTCACCATCAGCACGATGCGCCTGGTGGAGCGGTCGAGCACCAGGCCGAGATAGAGCTCGCGGTCGATGGCGAGGCCTTCTTCCACCAGCAGGCGCGACACCTTCTGGCCGGCGGGGCCGGTCTGGTAGGTGACGAGCGTCTTGCCCAGCAGCTCGCGGGCGATGGCCTCGGCCTCCTGGGCCGACTTGGCCAGCCTGACGCCGCCGGCCTTGCCGCGTCCGCCGGCGTGGATCTGCGCCTTGACGACGCTGATGGGGCCGCCGAGGCGCTTGGCGATGTCGTGGACTTCTTCGGGCGCGAACGCCACTTCCCCGCGCGGCACGGGCACGCCGTACTTGGCGAGAACTGCCTTGGCTTGGTACTCGTGAATTTTCATGAGGTCTGCGCGAATTAGTCTATTACATCGATCGCGGATGGAGGGCCGGGACTTCGGACGCGGCAGGAGGGCCGGGACTTTAGTCCCGGCCGTGCGGGCAACACTTCATGGTTACCTGGCGCCCTCGCCGCTGACCGCGTCGGGCAGCGGCATCACCGCCCCGGGCGCCTCCGCGCGCCTACTCGCCTGTTCCTTGGCTCGCCCCGCTAGTCGGGACGCGAGAAATCCGGCCTGCGTCCGCTCGGATTGCGTGATAGCGGGAACGGGCCACTTCGCATCACGGCGAAGCTGGCCCGTGCACTCCTCACTGCCTCCGGCCGGATTTCATGACGCCTGTCGCGTCCCGACAGTCGGCCCCGGGTCGGTGATGCCGCTGCCCGACGCGGGGAATGGGTGGGAGAATATTCCAAGGCCTGGCCGCTCAGCGCGAGCGGCGGTCACGGTTTCCGCGAAGGAGTTTACTGCATCCGCCGCTCGTCGGCTGCAGCGGATAGTTGGTCAGCGCCTCGCCTCTCCGCGATCCGTGACCGCAGGTCTAGCACGGACTGGCGGTTGAAGGGCGGCCACTCGCCGTGCGCCTTCTCGAATTCTAGAATAAGGTCGGACTCAAGGCGGATTGCCGCCGCTGAATCGCTACACACCACAAATCCCAATCTAAGCGAGCAGTCATCTTCATCCAGGCGCATAAACCACAGGCCAACACCACGATGAGCAAGTGACTGTGTGTCCATTGTGCCTCTTGGGGTTGCCTGGCTGACGTTTCGGCTTCCGCCGCGGTTAGACGGGTCCATTTCGCCCACTTGCCCCGCACGGCGTGGACGGTGGGATTGCATAAGGAACCAACCGCATCGACATCGAAGAATGGGCCAGAACTGAGTCGCGCGATCCGCACGGAAGAGACCGCTGCCGGGAGCAATTCGCCCGCGCTCTTGCGGAGCTCACCCTCAAACGCGTGGTCGAGGTTGGCCAGGTAATGAAACATGAGGTCGACTGATTCCTGCTTGGATCTCAGGTTCGCGCCGCCTTCGAAGATGACGTGAACCAGAGCGTTTCCAACTCGCTCCTCGATCCGCGCCCTTCGAGCCGTCGGCAGCGCCAAGAAGGATTGCTCGAATCGTGACTTTAGCTTGAGCTGGCTCCAGACGCGCTCAGCGAAGTCTTGGTCAATGATCTCCACCAGCTCGAAGGCAACTGGCTCGGCGCCTCCGTGCCACAAGACATCCGGCTCGGGAGGGTGCCGCTTCTCCCAATGGGCTTCTCCCGACGCCAGGCCCGCGGCCTTCGCAAAGGCCTGAAAGATCGAGAGCTCCTTAGACGCCTGGCGATCTGGCATTGAGTCTGTCTTCAAGGAGCCTAACGAATTGACCTGACTTCCGGAATCGGGTATCGCGGGCCGGTCGGGGCCGAATTGTAC
>CAYJPQ010000006.1:0-1667 GCA_964372085.1 uncultured Bifidobacteriaceae bacterium
CGCGCCCGGCGCAGCCGGGCGCGCGTGGGTCCTGCCACTTCGAAATCTGTGTAATCTGTGTAATCCGTGGATAACCATCCACGCGAATATCATCCGGGTGGCCTCGATGTTCACACGTAAGTCCGCACCTGTGGCACCCTAGGCACCGTAGGCACCGAATCCAATGTCACAACATTTCCGTCTCCTGACCGAGGCCCAGGTCCAGTCGCTGCTGCCGATGGGCGACCTCGTCGCCGCCATGGAATCGGCGGTCGCGCGCTTCTCGGCCGGGGAGGTGCTGCAACCGGTGCGCACCGTGCTCACCGTGGGTCCGACGCGGGCTTACTTTGGCCTGATGCCGGCGTTCATCCCGCAACCGGCCAGCCTGGGCGCCAAGCTGGTGACCGTGTTCTCGGGCAACGCGGCGAAGCAGTTGCCGTCGCACCTGGCCACCATCCTGCTGCTCGATCCCGAGACGGGCGCGCTGCAGGCCATCATGGACGGCCGCTACATCACCGAGGCGCGCACGGCGGCGGTGTCGGCGGTGTCGGCCCGCTTCCTGGCCGCGCCCGGGGCCGGCACGATGGCCATCATCGGCACCGGTGTCCAGGCCCGCAGCCACCTCGAGGCCTTTACCGAGGTGCGCGCCCTCACCGATGTGCGCGTCTGGTCGCCGCAGGCCCGCAGCCGCGACCGCTTCATCGGCGAGATGAGCGGGCACGTGGCCGCGCCCCTGCGCGCCACGGCGACGGCCGAAGAGGCCGTTCGCGGCGCCGACCTGGTAGTGCTCGTCACCTCGTCGCCCACGCCCGTGATCGAGGACGACTGGGTGTCGCCCGGCACGCACGTGGTGTCGGTGGGCGCCTGCCGTCCCGACCAGCGCGAGATGCCACCCGCCCTGGTGGCGCGGGCGCGCCTGTTCGTCGACTCTCGCGCCGCCGCGCTCGTGGAATCGGGCGACGTCGTGATGGGCATCGCCGACGGGCTGTTCGGAGAGGCGCACGTGCAAGGTGAACTGGGGTCCGTGGTGCTCGGCCGGCTCCAGGGCCGCACCAGCCCGCAGGACATCACCATCTTCAAGTCGCTGGGGATGGCCGTGGAAGACGTGGTGGCCGCCGACCTGGTGCTGCGTCGCGCCATCGAGTCGGGCGGCGGAACGGAGCTGACCTTATGACCGCCAAGCGTAAGTGGCTGCCCATCGTGGGCGGCATCGCCGTGCTCGTGGTGTTCGCCGGCCTCGGCGCCGCATGGTTCGGCATCTCGTGGTTCCGCGAGCACCTGGAGGTGACCGCCGCGTCATCCGACGAGGCCACGCGGGCCTTCGACGAGGTGAAGGCGAAGTTTCCCGACCGCGCCCCGCTGCTCGAGTTCTCGGGCGGCGCGCCGCGGATCAACATGGACACAGCCGCCGCCGGCCGGCCGGCGGCGTCGCTCACCATGCTGCACGTCATCGCCTGGGATCCAGACGACCGCCAATTGGCCCGCGTCGACGTCCCGTTCTGGTTCGTGCGGCTGAAATCAGGGCCCATCGAGTTCAGCACCTACGCGTCGGGGCTCGACAAGGTCGGCGCAAGCCTGAAGGTGGAGGACATCGAGCGCTACGGCAAGGGCATCATCGTCGACGCGTCGATGCCGCGAGGCGAGCGCGCACTGATCTGGGCAGAATAAAAAAAGGGGACTGTCCCCTT
>CAYJPQ010000006.1:1767-15286 GCA_964372085.1 uncultured Bifidobacteriaceae bacterium
TTCTAGAGGCCGAGGAAGTGCTGGATGCGCTCCAGCAGGCCCTCGCCGGCCTGCGCGGGCGCGGAGGTGGCGGCGGTGTGGCGCGCCTCGTCAAGGCCCGACCGCCGGGCATTCACCACCTGGCTGATGTGCTGCAAGACCACCGGTTGCTCCACCGCCAGGGCCCGGAAGGCCGCGGCGTTGATCTCCAGCACGCGCGCATCGTCGATCGCCCGCACCGTGGCGGTGCGCGCATCGCCCGTGAGCATTGACATCTCGCCGAAGTAGCCACCGCCCTCAATCAGCGCCACCGGCTGGTTCGAGGGCTCCAGGACGACCCTGGCCCGGCCGTCCAGCATCACGAACATCGAATCGCCGGGCGCGCCCTGCCGGACGATGGCCTCGCCCGCCGCAAACAGGCGGCGGATGGCCACGTTCGAGAGCGACCGCCGGGCCGCGGCGTCGAGGGTGGCAAACAGGTCGATCGAGGCCAGCCGCGCCGCCGCCAGATCCACGTCGGCCTCACTCCGCAGGGGCTGCTCCGTGCGCGAGTACTCCACCTGGATAGGCCAGGGGATCTCGATGTCGTGCCGCCGGAAGGCGTACCAGATGTTGGTGCGCACCTGGTCCCTTGCCAGCCGATCGTTGGCGTAGTCCTCCACCCAGAACAGCGCCTTGTAGTCCACCGACGAGGCGCCGAATCCGTGAACGGTGACCAACGGGGCGGGCTCCTTCAACGCCAGCGACGCATCCGCGATCGCGCCGAGCACGACACGCTTCACGTCATTGGGCGGCGTGAGGTAGCTCGCGCCCACGTCCACCTCGAGGCGGGTGGGCACGATGGGCTCGGAGTAATTGAGCACCGGCTCCTTGGCGACCACGCTGTTGGGAACGATCAGGTACTGGCCCGACTTGGTGCGGACCTTGGTGGCACGCCACGTGATGGACTGCACCTGGCCCTCGTGGGCACCCACCTGCACCCATTGGCCCACGCGAAACGGCTTCTCAATCTGGATGGCGAGGCCGGCAAACAGGTTGCCGAGCGTGTCCTGCAGCGCGAAGCCCACCACGACGGCGCCCACGGCCGACGTGGTGAGCAACTGCTCGCGCATCAGCACGGTGGCGATCACCCCGAAGAGGGCGATGACCGAGACGTCCTGGATGATGCCGGGCGCCCGCTCGGGCCGTCCGGCGCGTATGGGGTTGGCCAGCAGCGACACCGCCACGTTGACCAGTGCCAGCACCAGGGCCAGGCGCGCCAAGGCCGCCAGGAGGTGGGCCTCACCCACCTCCTGCGACGAGGCCACTTGCAGGGCGAGAGACGCGGCCAGCAGCCAGATCGAGAAAACCAGCCGGCCGCGCAGGTAGCGGTTGCGCGTGATGACGAGCAGACCGAGCGCGGCGACCAGCGCCGTGCCGCCTGCCAGCGTCACTTCAGGCCGCCCTCGCGCTTGAACGCGGCGTAGTCAGCCGCCACCAGCTTCACGGGCACGGGCCTGGGATTGCTGCCGCCCTTCGAGTCTTTCTCCGGATCCACGCCGCGGGCGCCGCCCGAGGCGGTGACCTGCGCTTCCTTCTTCTCGCCGCCGCCGGAGGGCAGCATCCTGCTGAGTCCGAAGCCGCCCTTCTTCTTGGGCTCTTCCTTCTTCTCCGCCGGCTTGCCGTCGCCTGTCAGCCCGGCCGAGCCGGCCTCGACGGTGGCAATGTCGGTGACGGCCACGGGCTTGTAGCTGATGGTCTTCGCATACCGCGCGGCCACCGTGGCCGTGGACGTCAGCTTCTGCTGGGTGATCTGCTTCGCCAGGCGGTCGAGCCGCTCCTTCATCTCGGGGTGCGACGCAAACAGGCCCCGCTTCTCGGTGGCCGACTTGTTGCGCTCCTGCAGCGTCGTGAGGAACCCGGCGAGGCCCTGGGGCGCGTAGCCCAGCGTGTTGGCGAGGACGATGCCCATCTGGTCGGACTCGTTCTCCTCGGAGCGGCCAAAGCCCTTCTCCACGATGTTCTCGTAGGTGGCGGTGACGGCGCGCTCCATCAGCCCCGCGCTGCCCGACAGCGTTTCCTCGGCGCCCATCTGCACGGCCTTGCTCTTCTGGATGGCCTTGATGGTGTGCTTCTCGGTGACGTGGATGATCTCGTGGCCCAGCACGCCAGCCAGCTCGGCCTCGTTGTTGATGAGGGCCAGCGCGCCGCGCGTGATGTGGACGTAGCCGCCCGGCGACGCGAAGGCGTTCACGCCGTCGGTGTCGAGCACGATGAACGTCCAGGGCAGGGCGGGCCGGGTGCTGGCCTGCGCGAGCACGCCGCCCACCAGGGAGATGTAGCGATGGACGGCCGCGTCCTGCACCACGCCGTAGCGCGTGCGGATCTTCTCGCTGACGGCCTGCCCCAGCTTCTGCTCTTCCTCGTCGGTCATCTGCAGGTCGCGCAGCTGGTTCACCTTCTTGGCGGCCGTGATCGCCCCGCCGATCTGACCCAGTTGACCGATCTCGCCGCGTTCGGCGGACCGCCCCGCCGTGGCCCCGACGGTGGCGATCGCGAGAACAACGCACGTGGTTCGTATCATGTTGGCTTGACCTCGAAAATGGCGACCTTCTTGCTCTTGCCCTTCACGATGACGTCGCCCAGCGGCCTGATATCATACTTCCCTTTCAGGCACGAGCGGGTGGCGTCGCTGATGATGATCCGGGAGCCGTACTCCTTGTTCAGCGACTCGAGCCGGGCCCCCAGGTTCACCGCGTCGCCGATCACCGTGTAGCTCATGATGGCGTCGGAGCCGATGTTGCCGGCCACCATGTCCCCGGTGTTGATGCCGATGCCGATGTCGAGGTTGGGGCGGCCCTCGGCCGACCACTTGACGTTGAGCTCGTTGAGCGCCGTGCACATGGCCAGCGCGGTCTGCACCGCGTGCTCGGCGTGGCCGGGGTCGTCCAGCGGCGCGCCGTAGAGCGCCATCACCATATCGCCCACGAACTTGTCGAGCGTGCCCTCGTGCTCGAACACCACGTGCACCATCCGGGTGAAGTACTCGTTCAACTGGCCCACCACCGCCTCGGGTGTGCCCTTCTCCGACATCGCCGTGAAGCCGCGCACGTCGGAGAACAGCACCGTCATGTTGCGGCGCGCGCCGCCCAGGGCCGCGCGCGTGGGGTCGGCCATGAGCTGGTCGTACACGTCCTTCGAGACGTAGCGCGAGAACAGCGCCTTCACCTGCCGCTTCTCGCGACCCTCCACCAGGTACTTCCACGCGAGGTCGCCGACGTACGCCAGCACCAGAGCCATGGCCGGCACGGCCACCGGCACCCAGGTGCCCGCGGCAAACCGGTTGACCGAGAAGAAGATGAATACGCCCGCCACGATCGCCGCCGCCACGCCCGTCACCCACGCGCCGGCCACCATGCCCGTGCCGGCCACGACAAGCGCCAGCCCCAGCGCCAGCGCCGCGCCCTGCCCCCACGACCACGGCGTCACCGAGCGGCCCGCGCCGAAGGCGTCGATGATGTTGGCGTGCGCCTCGGGCCCGGTCATCCTGCCCTGGGGGAATGGCGTGGTGAACACGTCGAACAGGCCCTGCGCGGTGGCGCCGATGACGACCACCTTGTCCTTGAAGGCGGCCGGGTCGAGCTCGGGCGTCACGCCCTCGAGCAGCGCCTGGTAGGACCGCAGCAGGTCGAAGGCCGAGTACGACTGGAAGCTCGGCTGGCCGTTGGCGTTCTGCGTGGGCCCGCGCCATGCGATGAGCACCCGGCACGCGCGGGCGTCGGCGTTCTCGAAGTCGGCGATGCGCTGTTCGACGAGCGGCACGCGGCGCGTCCCGATCGCCAGCACGCCGCCCTCGGCGCGCACGGCAGAGGCGTCCACACCCTGCGCGATCATGCTCGACACGAGCGCCAGTGACGGCACGACGCGGTCGCCCACCCGCACGAACGGTGCGCTGCGACGCAACGCGCCGTTGGCGTCGATCACGAACAGCGTGTGACCGACGGCGCGCGCCGCCTTCGCCAGCTCGGCGAAGGGCGGCGTGATCACCGGCCGGCGCTCCACGCAGTCGTCCACGCTAAACGGCTGGTTGAGCGAGGGCACTTCCTCCAGGCGCTGCGGCACATCCTTCGAGGGATCGGCCAGCGCCGCGCTCGCCGCCTCGCCCGCCATCACCACCATCCCGGCCTTCGCCGTGGCGTCGATCAGGGCCTGGTCCGACTCTTCCCCCGTCCACTCGTCGTCGCCGATCTTGAAGCGCTGCTGATCGCGCTCCGCGAACAGCACGTCGTAGACGATGACCTTGGCGCCGCCCTGCGTGAGGTAGTCGATGATGAACGAGTGCACCACGCGCGGCCAGGGCCAGCGGCCCACGAGCGGCTCCATGCGCCGGATGCTGTCGTCGTTGATCTCTACCAGGACGATGCCGGGATGGGGCTCGGTGGCGTGCGCGGTGGCCGAGACCCGGCGGTCGTAGGTCAGCAGCTCGATGTTCTGGACAAGACCCAACTGGCCCAGGGCGAGGGCCAGGAGCGCCGCGGCGGCGGCGATGGCAAGAAAGGTGACCGGATGTCTTTTCTTCGAAGCGCTCATTTCGAAAAGAGACCCGGCTCTGGGATTGGTACCGCTACGGGGATTCGAACCCCGGTGTCCAGACTGAGAATCTGGCGTCCTGACCCCTAGACGATAGCGGCCCTAGGGCTTACGAACTTCTGATTGTAATGACCCACGGGCCACGGGGTCAAGACCTCCGCGGTGCCATAATGGGCGGATGCGCCGTGTGTTCCTCCCCGCCACCGTCCCGCTGCTCGTGGCGGCGCCGGCGTGCGGGGGCAATCCCGAGGCGTCCCGCGGCGCCGAGGAATCGACGGATGTCCGCCTCACCTTCGCGGGCTGACCTGCTGTCGCTCACCAAGCCGCGCCTGAACTTCCTGGTGCTGCTGACGACGTTTGCCGCGTACGCGCTGGGCAGCAACGCGCAGGGCGGCCTCGCCACGATGCTCCACACGCTGGTCGGCACGTTCCTGGTGGCCGGCGGCGCCTCGGCGCTCAACCAGGTGTGGGAGGTGGACACCGACCGCCTGATGCGCCGCACGCGGCTCAGGCCCCTTCCCGACCTGCGGATGAAGCCGCGCCACGCCCTGGTGTTCGGCATCGTGCTGTCGGTGGCCGGCGCCGCGGAGCTGGCCTACTTCGTCAACGTGCTGTCGTCGCTCGTGGCCATCGCGACGCTGGCGAGCTACGTGTTCTTCTACACGCCGCTCAAGCTGCGGTCGTCGCTCTCCACCATCGCGGGCGCGCTGCCGGGCGCGCTGCCGGCGGTGATTGGCTGGGCAGCCGCCACCAACACGCTCTCCATCGAGGCCTGGGTGCTGTTTGGTATCGTGTTCATGTGGCAGATGCCGCACTTCCTGGCCATCGCGTGGATGTACCGCGACGAGTACGCCGGGGCGGGCATCCTCCTGCTGCCCGTGATCGAGCCCGATGGCCGGTCCACCGGCCGCCAGGCAGTGCTGTACACGGCGGGCCTGCTGCCCATCAGCCTGATGCCGTCGCTCGTGGGCCTGGCCGGCGGCCGGTACCTGTTCGGCGCGCTCACGCTCGGCGTCATGTTGATGTGGCTGAGCTTCGAGTTTTCGTCCACCCGAACCATTCCCGCCGCGCGGCGGCTCTTCTTTGGCTCGATCATCTACCTGCCCGTGTTGTGGGTGATGCTCGTCGGCGACCACTTCACCCACTGACGTGACGGCCCTCGAAGTCACCGATCTCCGGCATCGTTACGGCGACCGCGAGTCGCTCCGCGGAGTGGGCTTCTCGGTGGCCGCTGGCGACCTGTTCGCCCTGCTCGGCCCCAACGGCGGCGGCAAGTCCACGCTCTTCCGCATCATCAGCACACTGATGGCGCCCAGCTCGGGCACCGTCGAGGTGTTCGGCATCGACGTCGTCTCGCGCCCGGCCGAGGCGCGACGCCGCATGGGCGTGGTGTTCCAGTCGCCGGCCGTCGACCCCTGGCTCACGGTGATCGAGAACCTGCGCCACCACGGCTACCTCTACGCGATGTCGGGGCCGGCGCTGCTGCGCGGCATCGAGCGCGCGCTCGAGCGGTTCGGCCTCACGCCCCGCGCCAACGATCGCGTGGGGACGCTCAGCGGCGGCCTGCGCCGCCGCGTGGAGCTGGCCAAGGCGCTGCTGCCCGAGCCGCCCCTGCTGGTGCTGGACGAGCCCACGAGCGGCCTCGACCCCACCGCCCGGCGCGAGCTGCTGCAGGAGCTGCGGCGGCTGAAGGAAGACGCCGGCACCACGGTGGTGCTCACCACCCACATGATGGAGGAGGCGGCCGTCTCGGATCGCGTCGGCATCCTGCACGAGGGGCAGCTCGCGGCCATCGGCACCCCCACCGACCTGGTGGATGCCATCGGCGGCGACATCCTCACCATCCAGGCCATCGGCAACCCGGCCAACCTGCGCGAGCTGCTGCGCGCCCGGCTGGGCGTTGAGGCGACGATCGTCGGCGCCGAGCTGCGAATCGAGCGCAAGCGCGCGCACGAGTTCGTGCCCGCGCTCATCGAGGCGCTGCCCGGCCAGGTGGCCCGCGTCTCGGTGGGCCGACCCACGCTGGACGACGTGTTCATGCACACGACGGGGGCGAGGCTCGAGCCATGATGCTGGCCGTCTACTCGCTGTGGCGGCGCGACGTGGTGCGCTTCCTGCGGCAACCCAGCCGCGTGGTGGGCGCGCTCGCCACGCCCATCCTGTTCTGGTTCGTGATCGGATCGGGTTTGGGATCGTCCTTCGCGCAAGAGGGCGGGTTCCTCCAGTACTACTTCCCCGGCTCGCTGGCGCTCATCGTCCTCTTCACCGCGATCTTCTCCACCATCTCGGTGATCGAAGACCGGCAGGAGGGCTTCCTGCAGGGCGTGCTGGCGTCGCCGGCGCCCCGCGTGGCCATCGTGCTGGGCAAGGCGCTTGGCAGCACCACGCTGGCCGTGTTGAACGGCGTGGCGTTCCTGGCGCTCTACCCGCTGGCGGGCTTGTCGCCGGGCATCGGCGACCTGCTGGCCACCGTCGCGTGCGTGGCCCTGCTGGGGCTGGCGCTCTCGGGCCTGGGGTTGATGATCGCGTGGCCGCTGCAATCGGCCCAGGGCTTTCACGCCATCATGAACCTGGTGCTGGTGCCGTTGTGGCTGCTCTCGGGCGCGCTGTTCCCGCTGTCGGGCGCCGCCCCATGGGTGCAGGCGCTGATGCGCCTCAACCCGATGACGCCGGCCGTGGACGTGCTGCGCATGCTGCTGGCGGGAGGCACTGCAGCGGACCTGCCCGCCGCCGCCGCCATCGTTGGTGGATTTGCGGTCGTCACGTTGGGCATTGCCACGCTGCTCGTGAGCCGGCCGGTGCGAAACTGAGCGGCTTACGGCTTAGGGCTTTGGGGCTTGGGGCTTAGGGCTTACCTGTCCCGCCGAAGCCTCGGCGGAGGCGGAGGGCTTGGGGAATATGACTGTCACTGATCTTCCGGCGCTCAACGCGTCGCTGAACGCCACGTCGGCGGTGCTGCTGGCGGTGGGCTATTATTTCATCCGCACCGGGCAGCGCGCCAAGCACCGCGCGTGCATGATTGCGGCGCTCATCGTGTCGGGGCTCTTCCTGACGTCGTACGTGATCTACCACCTGCAGGTGGGGTCGGTGCCGTTCCAGAAGCAGGGCGCCATCCGGCTGGTGTACTTCACGATCCTCATCACCCACGTGATCCTGGCCGCCGCGATCGTGCCGATGGTGTGGATGACGGTGTCACGCGCGCTGAGGGCGCGCTTCCCGCAGCACAAGGCCATCGCGCGGTGGACGTTGCCGCTGTGGATCTATGTCTCGGTGACCGGGGTGATCGTGTACTTGATGCTCTACCAAATGTGAGTTCAGAGTTCAGGGTTTAGAGTTCAGAGCAAGTTCCTGATCTTTGAACTACCTATAGAGCAGGTACTTCGCCCTCATCCTTCGCCACGCCGCCTCGTCCTGCGCCCACGAGGCGGCAACGTCGGCGGGGTCTTCACCTCGTCGCACCCGCTCCAAATCCTCTCGCGACCCCAGCAGGCGCTCGGTGGTCTCGAACTGGTACTTGTCGCCGTGCAAGGTGGAGAGCGCTGCCGCCACTTCGAGGCCCATGCGCACGGGCTGCAGCGCGTTGCGGTTGGTCACCATCAGGAACACGCCCTGGCAGAGCTCGCCCGCGTACTTGCTGGACGAGGGCGTGAACCTGACCGGGTAGAAGCGGATGCCCGGCAGGCGCCGCGCGTTGAGCGTGGCGGCCAGGCGGCGGCCGTCCACCCACGGCGCGCCGAGTTGCTCGAAGGGCTGATCGGTGCCACGCCCTACCGAGATGTTGGAGTACTCGATGGCCCCGATGCCCGGGTACACCGCGGCCTGCGTGAGATTGCGGATGTTCGGCGAGGGGTTCACCCAGGCAAGCCCTGTGTCGTCGTACCAGTGGTCACGGCGCCAGTTGGCCATCGGCACCACGGTGAGGTTGGCGCCGATGCGGGCCTCCTCGTTGAAGAGCCGCGCCAGCTCGCCCAGCGTGAGGCCGTGGCGGATGGGCATGGCCATGTACGACAGCCACCCCACCAGTGACGGGGCCGGCATGGGGCCTTCAATCTGCCACCCGTTCACGGGATTGGGCCGGTCGAGCACGACCACCCCGAGCTTCCGCTTCGCGGCCTCCTCCAGCACGTAGGCCATGGTGGATTCGTAGGTGTAGAAGCGCACGCCCACGTCCTGCAGGTCGACAACGAGCGTGTCGATGCCCTGCAGCATGGCGTCGGTGACACGGCGCGTCTCGCCGTAGAGCGAGTGAATCGTGAGCCCCGTCTTCTCGTCGCGCGACGCCGCCACGTCCTCGTCGAGCGTGCCGCGGATACCGTGCTCGGGGCTGAAGAGCGCCACCAGCGTCACGCCGGGCGCGGTGTGGAGCAGGTCGATGGTGGAGCGACCGTCTCGCGCCAGGCCCGAGTGGTTGGTCACCAAACCGACGCGCTTGCCTTGCAATACCTTGAATCCGTCAGTCGCCAACACGTCAATGCCAGGAAGGACAGGTTCTACACGGGAGTTCTCACGAGGTGCCTCACGGGGGTTCTCCACGGTCATCGCGCGCGCGCCAGTCAACGCGGCGGCGGCGACGGTCGCCACTTTACTGCGCAGGGCCGTGACGTCGCCCGTGCCGTCGGGATGCAGGCGGCTCGAGAGGAACACCACGTAGCTCTTCGAGGCCGGGTCCACCCACAGGCTGGTGCCGGTGAAGCCCGTGTGGCCGTACGAGCCAATGGGAAACAGGTCGCCCCGGTTCGAGGAGTACGAGGTATTGATGTCCCACCCGAGGCCGCGCACGCTCGGCATGCCGGCCGGAGTGGCGGGAGCGATCATGGCCGCCACCGTGGCGCCGGATAGCACGCGGGCGGCGCCGAGGCGCCCGCCGTCGATCAGCATGCGCGCGAAGCGCGACAGGTCGCGAGCCGTGCTGAAGAGGCCCGCGTGGCCGGCGATGCCGCCCATGCGCCGCGTGGTCGGGTCGTGCACCACGCCGCGCAGCGGCGCCGCGTCGGGCCGCTTGCAGGGCCACGCATCCATCTGCGCGCACCGCTCGGTGGGCGCGATGCGCGGCAGCAGCGCGGGCCCGGGCAGGAAGCCCGTGTCGCGCATGCCGAGCGGCTCGAACACCGCGCGTCGCGTGTACGCGTCGAGCGTCTGCCCGGCCAGCCGCGACACGATGTCGCCCAGCAGGAAGAAGTTGATGTCGCTGTAGACGAAGCGCTCGCCGGGGGCCGAGGTGGGCACCTCTTCGCGCGCCAGCTCGATGGCCGCCTCGTACCCGGTCCACGGCTCGCCGAGATCCACGTCGGGGCGCAGGCCCGACACGTGAGTGAGCAGGTGCCGGATGGTGATGGCGCCCTTGCCGTGACGGTCGAAGCCCGGCACATGAAGGGCCACCGGGTCGTTGAGCCGCAGGCGGCCCTGCTCCACCAGCGACATCACCGCCGTGGTGGTGGCCACCACCTTGGTCAGCGACGCCAGGTCGAACACCGTATCGAGCGTCATGGCCTCGCGCGCCGGCGCCACCGCGCGGTGGCCGTAGGCTTTCTCGTACACCACCTGGCTGCCACGGCCCACCAGCACCACGGCGCCGGGCAACTGGCCGGCCGCGATGGCGTCGTTGACGAGCTGGTCGATGCGGCCAAATGCAGCCAAATCGACGCCGGGCGACGCCGGCGTGGGCGACGGCTGGGCTGGCGGCGCCTGGGCCGACAGGGTGGCCACCGACAAGGCCAGCAGGAGAAGAGCGTGTTTCATTCCTGCAATATAATTCCTTGATTGTGATTTCTTCACAGGGAGATTCAGGTCATGAGTGATTCGAAGACTTTGCTGGCGGCGCTGGCTGTCGTGGCCGCGCTGGCCGTGTCGGTCGTCCCGGCGTCCGCGCAAGTGGGCCGGATCGGCGGCACCATCAAGGATCAGAACGGCCAGCCCATCAAGGGCGCCACGGTGACGGCCGAGAACCCGTCGGCCTCCCCCTCGTCGTTCACGGCGACGACCGACGATCGCGGCCGGTACTCGATCATCGGCCTCAAGTCGGGCAGCTGGATGCTCACGGCGGCGGCCCCCGGCTTCCAGCCCTCGTCCGGCAACGTCCCGGTGCGCACCGTCGGCACACCCCTCCCGCCGGTCAACTTCGTGCTGGCACCCGGCGCCGCCGGCCCGGCCGGCGCCCTCGCCGGCGTCAACACCAAGGAACTCCAGGCCGAACTGGCGAAGGCCGAGGAGATGATGAACGGCCAGCAGTACGACGAGGCCATCGCGGCCTACCAAGCCATGCTCGCCAAGACGCCGGCCCTCACGATGCTGCACATGCAGATTGGCCGCGCGCAGCGCCTGAAGAAGGACTACGACGGCGCGCTCGCCTCGTACACGACCCTGCTGGCCGCCGAGCCCACCAACGACCGAGCCAAGATCGAAGTTGGCATGACCCACCTCGAGAAGGGCGACTTCGCTGCGGCCGAGACCGCGTTGCTGGAAGTGGCCGAGTCCGCCAGCGCGAGCCGCGAGGTGTTCTACAACCTGGGCGAGGTGAAGTTCGCCAAGGGCGAGACCGACGAAGCGGTCACCTACTACCAGCGCGCGGTCGACATCGACGGCAACTGGGGCAAGCCGCTCTTCAAGATGGGCCTGGCCAAGCTGCAAAAGGCCGACACGGCCGGTACCATCGAGATCATGAACAAGGTGATTGCCGTCGACCCGAACTCGGCCGAGGCCGCGCAGGCGAAGGCGCTGATCGAGCAGTTAAAGAAGGGATGAAGGCCGCGCCCGCTGGCAAAAAAAAGGGACCCTCATGAGGGTCCCTTGAGCCAGTGGCCTAGTCAGCCTGGCTCAAAAACCAGATGACTCCTTGCGGGGATGGCCAAAGCCAAACTTGCTGACCTCTATTAAAGCAATCGACGTGCCGGGTTGGCCCATGGATCAAAGGCCATTAAAATCAACAAGATAGGCGTTGTGACCTAACCGTAAATGCCTGACAAATCCAATCCGTTGAAACCAACGGCTCCGGTCGAATGGATTACAGGCTCGATACCATCCTCTGGACCTCGAATGTCTGCTACTGCGCCAGGCGTGTGACGAGGAGACCTGCCAGGATGGCAGCGGCGCCCGCTGCCTGGTTGCCCGAGATAGGCTCGCCCAGCCATACGGCCGCCACCAGCATGGCCACGATGGGTGTCAGGTAGCTGTACATCGACGTGCGCGAACTGCCGAGCCGCTGCACGCCGGTGTACCAGATCAGGTAGGCCGCGCTCAGTGCGAGCACGGCTGACAGCGTCATCAGCACCCAGCTGCCAAGCGAGATGGCGGCCCAGTCCACGGCCACGAGCGAAGGCACGGTGACCACCACGTAGATCGCGGCGCCAAGACTAATCGACACGCCGGTGACGATGAGCGGCGAGTGCCGCTTGAGCATGGGCTGCGCGGCCACCGAGTAGATGGCCCAGCAGAGCATGCTGCCGACGACAAGCGCGTCGCCGAGGCGCGACTCGGGCGACCAGTCCACGTGATGGCCCACCACCAGGTACAGCCCCGCCAGCGCCAGGAGCACACCGGCCCACCGCAGGCGCGGGATCCGCTCGTGGCCAGCCATCGAGGAAAGCAACGAGATGATGACCGGCGAGGCGCCGATGATGAGCGACCCGTTGCCCACGCTCGTACGCTTCACGCCGCCGAGAAAACACAGTTGGTAGAGGAAGTGCCCCACGACGCCGAGGAAGGCGAGATGGGCGAGGTCTGATCGAGAAAGGTTCTGAAAGGTTCTGAAAGGTTCAGAAAGGTTCAGAAGGGTTCGGGGGGTGCGGGGGGTGCGGCGCTGCCGCCACCAGATGGCCACGAGGAAGACCCCCGAGGCGATGACGAGACGGAGCGCGTTGAACGCAAGCTCCGGAAAATCGCGCATGGCGACCTTCACCAGCGAGAAGTTGGCGCCCCAGATAAGGACCATCAGGAGGAGGAGCAGATCGAGGCGGGTCATCAGGAGTTAAGAGTGCAGAGTTAAGGAGTTAAGGAGTTAAGGAGTTAAGGAGTTAAAAGTAGTCGATGATGCGGCCGTACACAGCAAGCGGGGGCTCGGCCATGTGGCCTGCCCCCGCCGCAGCAATCGAAACTCTGAACTCTGAACTCTCTCTTACCCTCCGAAGGGCTTGAGGAAAAACAGGATCAGCGAGATGAGCAGCACGTAGATGACGAGCGACTCGATGAGCACGAGGCCCAGAATCAGCGCGCCGCGAATATCGCCCGACGCACCGGGATTGCGCGCAATCGCTTCGGTCGCCGACGCCACGGCCTTGCCCTGGCTGAGCGCGCCGCCGAAGGCGGCAATGGCCAGCGCAAAACCGGCGGTGATGATCGACCACTGAACCAGGCCGTTGTCCGCCGCCGCGCCAGCGGCCTCCTGCGCGTACACCGGCGACACCAGCCCAAGGACGAAGAACCCGAACATCAAAGTCAGCAGAAACCGTCGTGTGCTCACAGAAATCGCCTCCATCTCAAATCCCTGACCGCTTCGAGGCCGGCGGCGACCACCAGCGAGGTGACCCCCACCAGCATCCCCACCGGGTCGAGGTGCAAACGCACCATCATACCGTAGGCCGCGACCGCCAGAATAGCATACCTTGTGAAAAACTTCACTAAGCGGAACCTGGCCCACGGACTCCCCTCGCCACGCCGTGTCGTCCACGCCTCCACCCCGCCCCAGATGGCCCAGAACGACAGGCCGATGAGCAGCCCACCCCCGATCACGCCCAACGGCACCTGCCAGCTCCCAGGACGCCACAACGCCGCCGCCACGGCCATCAGGCCGCAGACGATCGCGGTGTCACGAGCGATGCGCGTAAGCGATTTCACAGAAGGGTTTCATCCACAGATGACGCAGATTACACAGATTTCAGAATGCGCGAGCCTCGTGGGGGGGCCGGCTCCGCCGGCTCCGTGACCGGCGTGGTGGGTGGCGGGGGGCGGAACCCCCCGGGGGGAGCCCGGGGGGGAG
>CAYJPQ010000006.1:15296-21989 GCA_964372085.1 uncultured Bifidobacteriaceae bacterium
GGGGGGGGTCCAACCCCCGGCGTCTACCCCCGGGGGCCCCCCCCCCCCCCCCCCCCCCCCGCCGGTCGGGCGCGCAGCGCCCTCCCACGAGGCCGCTATCGTGCTGTGCCGGAATCCGCGGAATCGGTGGAATCGGCAGACGACCCTCCGGCCCGCGTCGCGCGGTTGGCCAGCTTCATGATCCGGTAGACGTTCAGCACCCCCGCCGCCAGCCCCGCAAAAAACCCCAGGAACGTCAGCCACGGCTTGGTGCCGAGCTGGCCGTCCAGCCAGAAACCGCCACCAAACCCCATCACCAGCGCCAGGACGAACGACATCCCGATGGTGCTGAGCTGGCCAATCAGCTGGGTTGCGGTTGGGGGCGACGCCATCCCGACCAGTGTAGCCCCCGAAGGGTTATCTGTGTTTTATCTGTGGCTGATCTGTGACCTATACTGCAGATATCGCTGCCCGATGCGCCTCGGCCTCAGCTGGAAGATTCCATGGCTCGTCCATTCGTCCTTAGTGGTGTGGCTGCGGGCGCCCTTGCGCTTGCGCTTTCGGCTGTGCTCGCAGCCCAGGCGCCCGAGCGCTACCTCTACGTGAGCGTCTTCGACGAGAAGACGCGCGCGCCCATTGCCGGCATCGGTCCCGACGGCCTGTCCGTGAAGGAAGACGGAGTCACCCGCGAGGTGCTCCACGTGGCGCCGGCCACCTCGCCCATGCCGGTGGCCATCCTGATCGACAACACCGAAGCGGCCACGCGCACCATCGCCGACCTGCGCAAGAGCCTCGCCACCTTCGTGCGCGATCTCGATGGCCTCGGGCCCGTCGCGCTGGTGAGCGTGGCGGATCGGCCCACCATCCTGCTCGACTACACCACCGACCAGCAGAAGCTGCAGGACGCCGTGGGCCGCATCTTCGCCGTGCCCAATTCCGGCGCCACCCTCCTCGATGCCATCGTCGAGGTCAGCAAGGGCCTCGAAAAGCGTGAGGGCGACCGGGCCGCGATGGTAATCGTGACCACGGAGAACGTCGAGTTCAGCACCTTGCACTACCAGCAGGTGCTCCGGGAGTTCGCCAGGAGCGGCGCGATGATGAGCGCCGTGGTGCTCACAAGCCCCGGGCGATCGGTGTTCGACGACCCGGCCCGCCAACGCGCGTCGGTGCTCGACCTCGGCCCCCGCAACAGCGGCGGCGTCCGCTTCGACGTGCTCACGAGCCTCGCCTACGAGGGACGCCTCCAGGAGCTGGCCGCCATCCTCAAGGGCCAGTACCGGGTCACCTACGCGCGGCCACAGGCGCTGATTCCGCCGGAGCGCACCACGGTGACGGCCACCAAGCCCGGGCACGAGGCGCACGGGGCCCCTGCACGAGGCCAGGGGATTCGGTAGGCCATGCGCCCCGCTTCGGTGGCGGCGCTCGTGGCGCTCTTCGGCGCGCTGACGCTCGCGCAGGGCGGCCAGCCAGGCCAGACGCAGGTGTTCCGCGCCGGTGTCGAGCTGGTCTCGCTCAACGTCACGGTGACCGACAACCAGGGCCGCTACGTGACCGACCTCGCCGCGGCCGACTTCTCGGTGTTCGAAGACGGCGCCAAGCAGGAGCTGAGCTTCTTCAACCGCAGCAACCTGCCGATCGCGCTCGCGCTGCTGCTCGATTCGAGCGCCAGCATGGAGCAGCGCATGCAGATTGCGCAGGAGGCGGCCGCCGGGTTTGCCAAGCGCATTCGTCCCCAGGACCTGGGACAGGTGATCGACTTCGACAACCGCGTCGAGATCCTGCAGGGTTTCACCAGCAGCGCCGAGGCGCTCGAGAAGGCCATCCGCTCCACATCGTCGGGCGGTTCCACGGCGCTGTTCAACGCCGTGTACATCTCGCTCAAGGAGCTGGCCAAGGTGCGCGCGAAGGCCGAGGAGGAGATTCGCCGCCAGGCCATCGTGGTGCTGTCCGACGGCGAGGACACGTCGAGCCTGGTCAGCTTCGAGGAGGTGCTGGAACTCGCCAAGCGGTCGGAAACGGCCATCTACACCATCGGCCTGCAGCCCCGCGAGCAAGGCGCGCTCAAGGGCTTTCGCGAAGCCGAGTTCACACTCAAGCAGTTTGCGCAGGAGACCGGCGGGCGCGCATATTTCGTGCAACGGGCCGAGGAGCTGCGCGACATCTACGGGCAGATTGCCGAGGAGCTGTCGAGCCAGTACTCGATGGGCTACGCGCCGAAGAACCCCAGGCGCGACGGCGCGTTCCGGCGGCTGGTGGTGCAGGTGAACCGCCCCGGCGTGACGGCCCGCACCAAGCGCGGCTACTACGGGCCGACGTCACATTAGACGGCTAAGCCCCAAGCCCTAAGCCTGCTAGGATCACCCCGTGCGGAGCATCGTCTACTTGATCGGCGCCGGGCCCGGCGCCCCCGACCTCATCAGCCTTCGCGGCCACCGCTGCCTGCAGCGGGCCGATGTCGTCATCTACGACCACATGGTGAACGCGCGCCTGCTCGAGGCCGCGCACCCGGCGGCCGAGCGCATCGACGTGGGCAGCGCCGCACCCCAGCACAGCGACCAGGAGGCCATCTGCTACCTGCTCGCCGAGAAGGCGCGCGAGGGCAAGGTGATTGCGCGGCTCAAGTGGGGCGACCCCTTCGTGTTCGACCACGGCGGCGGAGAGGCGCTGTTCCTCCACGAGCAGGGCATCCCGTTCGAGGTCGTGCCGGGCATTCCGGCCGTCATCGGCGTGCCCGCCTACGCCGGCATCCCGATCACCTACCACGGCGGCGGCGACACGGTGACCATCGTCCGCGGCCACGAGGACGAGGGCCGCGAGAAGACGCGCGTCGACTGGGACAGCCTGGCGCGGCTCGACGGCACCATCCTCTGCTACGCCGGGCCCAGGCAGCTTCCGAAGATGCTCGACGCGCTGCTGGCGCACGGCCGGGCCGGCGGCGAGTCGGCGGCGGTTGTGGTGAACGGCACGCTGCCGTCGCAGCGCACGATGGCCGGCACGCTGGGCGAGCTGGCGCGGGAAGTGAAGGAACACCCCGTGGGCGGGCCGTCCGTCCTCATCGTAGGCAAGGTGGTGGGCTTCCGCGAGCACCTGCGCTGGTTCGACGCGCGCCCGCTGTTTGGCCGCCGCGTGCTCGTGATGCGATCCATCGAGCAGCCCGACGACCTGCGCGACCGGCTCGAGAACCGGGGCGCCACGGTGGTGGTGGAAAACGACACGCACCACGACATCTACCGCATGCTGCTCGACGGCAAGTTCGACGTGGTGACGTTCACGACGGCGTCGGCCTTCCTGGCCTTTGCCGCCAAGTACGGCGCCGACCAGGCGTCCGACCTGCTGGCGCACACGGTGGTGGCCACCATGGGCCCGGCCGCCGCGGATGCGGCCGCGCGTGCCAAGGTCACGCCGGCGGTGCACCTCGCAGCCGGCACCACGCCGGAACTGGTGAGCGCCATCGTCGCCCACTGCGGAAGGGTTCAGAAGGGTTCTGAAAGGTTCTGAAGGGTTCAGAAAGGTTCAGAGAGGTTCCTTCGGTGGAGTTGCCCGTCGTAAGTACGCGTGCAACCGCGCTGCAGCGATCGCGGTGCGCGCGGCCAGGCGACAGAGTGCGGCGTGCTGGCGATCGTCGAGGTGTCCCCTGTCGCGGGCGTCGTTCAGGTGGACGTGGACTTCCGCCAGTGACGCTCGGGCGTACTTGAGGAACTGTGCGAACTCCGCCGGATTGAAGCGCTTGAAGCCTTCCGCGACGTTACTTGACACGGAATTGGCGGCCGCGCGCAACTGATCTCGCAATCTGAAGTCCCTGGAGAACGAGCTGCCGCCTGTCGCTGCGATCACGTTCCGCCGCAACTCATCCGCAAGCTGCCACGTATCCAGTTCCTGAAACTGCCTGGCCACTCGACACCCTGGTGCATGCCGGATGCCACATCGTGTGACCACGCGGATCGGCCCAAAATGGGCCGAGTGGTCATCGCCGACCGGAGCGTCGTGGGCACGGCGTGCCCAACGCGGGAAGTTCGTTCACACGGAAGAACCTTTCAGAACCTTTCAGAACCTTTCAGAACCTTTCTGAACTTGCTGCCCTTCGGCACCCCAGGCACCCGAATTATCGCCATGGGATGAGCCTCTCAATCCACGCGATGCGCGTGAGGTCGTTGTAGATCACCGTCACCATCAGGGTCATCAGCAGCACGAAGCCCACAAACAGCATCTTCTCCTTCAACTGAAGGCTGAAGTCGCGCCGCGCGATGGTCTCGATGCCCATGATGAAGATGTGGCCGCCGTCAAGCACGGGGATGGGCAGCAGGTTGAGCAGGCCCAGGTTGAGGCTGATCGACGCCATCAGGCTCAAGAGGGCAATCCAGCCGGCCTGCGCCGACTCGCCCGACAACTGCGCGATGCCCACGGGGCCCATCAGCTGCTTGGGCGACGCCTCGCCGGTCACCAGGTCCTTCAGCGTGCGGAGGATGGCCACCGACATGTCAACGTTGCGCTGCACGCTCATGCCCACGGCCTCGAGCGGGCCCGGCGTGTACGACGTGGTGGCGTCGCTGATGTTGATCCCAATGCGCCCGATGTCGCCCTGGCGCGCGGGCGTCACCGTGACCGTCCGCCCGACACCCTCGCGCCGCACCGTGACCTGGATGGGCTGCTCGGGGTGCTTCGAGATGGCCTCGGACACCTGCGATCCAAACACCATCCGCTGGCCGTTCACCGACACGATGACGTCGCCGGCCTTGAGGCCGGCCTTGTCGGCCGGCTCCCCGCCCAGCACCGAACGGATGCTGGGATTCACGTCGGGCAGCACGCCGATGGTGCCCACCTCGAACCGCGCGTCGCCGCGGGTGCGCAGCTCGGTGAGGTCGGGCCGGATCGAGAGCCGCTCTTCGCGGCCGCCGCGCATCACCACCAGCTCGACGTCGCGCTCGGGCCGCGCGGCCACGGCCATGTCGAGCTGCTCCCACGTGGCCACGTCGGCGCTGCCCACGCGGACGATCACGTCGCCGGGCTGCACGCCCGACCGCTCGGCCGGCGAACCCGCCTCGACGGCGCCCACCACGGCGGGCCGATCGAGGAAGGCCAGCACCTCGGCGCCCTGCATCAGCACCAGCGCGAGCAGGCCCACGGCCAGCATGAGGTTCATCGCGGGGCCGGCAATGAGGATCTGGAAGCGCTGCCACTTGCCCTTGGCCAGGAACTCGTCGTCGCCCCCCGTCCGCGGATCGTCCGGGTTCTCGCCGGCCATCTTCACGTAGCCGCCAAGCGGGATGATGCTGATGCAGTACTCGGTGTCGCCACGCTGCACCTTGAGCAGCTTGGGCCCGAAGCCGAGCGAGAACGTCAGCACGCGGACGCCGTTCCACCGGGCCAGCAGGAAGTGGCCCAGCTCGTGGACGAACACGAGCACCCCGAGGACGAACAGGAACGCCAATAGCGTGGTCACGATGTGTATTCCCTTTTACTTTTCACTTTTCACTTTTCACTTCAATTCTAACTCCCTGGCCAGCCCGGCCGCGTGCTCCCGGGCCCACTGATCGACGCGCCGCACCTCGGCCAGGGTGCCGGTGGGCGCGGGCGCGTGGGCATCCATCGCCATCTCGATGACCCGCGGAATGTCGGTGAATCGCAGGCGCCCCTCCAGGAAAGACGCCACGGCCACCTCGTTGGCCGCATTCAGCACGATCGGGAGGCTTCGCTCGGCCTCCAGGGCCCGGTACGCCAGCCCGAGGCACGGGAAGTCGGCCCAGGCCGGCTCGTGAAATTCGAGCGGCCCCACCCGCGTGAGGTCCACGAACGGCACCGGAGCGTCCCAGCGGTCGGGGTAGGCGAACGCGTACTGGATAGGCAGCCGCATGTCGGTCAGTCCCATCTGGGCGATGATCGAGCTGTCCTTCAGCTCCACCATCGAGTGGACGATCGACTGCGGGTGCACCACCACCGCAATCTGCGACGAGGAGACGCCAAACAGCCAGTGCGCCTCGATCACCTCGAGGCCCTTGTTCATCAAGGTGGCCGAATCGATGGTGATCTTCTGGCCCATCTGCCAGGTGGGATGCTTGAGGGCGTCGGCCGCGGTGACGTGGGCGAGGTCGGCGTGCGACCGGCCGCGGAACGGGCCGCCCGACGCGGTGAGCACCAGGCGCCTCACCTCGCCCGGCCCGCGACCGTGCAGGCATTGGTGAATGGCGTTGTGCTCGCTGTCAACGGGCAGCACGGCCACGCCGTGCCGGCGCGCCGCCTCCATCACCAGCCCGCCCGCCATCACGAGCACTTCCTTGTTGGCGAGCGCGATGGTCTTGCCCGCCTCGATGGCCGCCAGCACCGCCTCGAGCGCCGCCGTGCCAGACGAGGCGCACAGGACGATGTCCACGTCGGGCTGCGTGGCCACGGCCACGAGGCCCTCCTGGCCCGTGCCACAGACCTCGCCCGGCGAGCCGCCAAGCGCCGCCCTGAGCCGGTCCATGGCTTCGCCGGTGGCCATGGCCACGGTGCGCGGACGGAACTCCACCACCTGCGCGGCCATTGCGGCGACATTGCCGCCGGCGGCCAGCGCCACCACCTGCACGCGATCGGCATGCGTCCGCGCGACGTCGAGCGCGCTCGTGCCGATGGATCCGGTGGAGCCGAGAATGGCGATGCGCTTGGGAGCCACAGATGACACAGATCTACACAGATGAAGGCGGATGCACGCCCGACCCGCGTGGGGCGGGGCCGCGC
>CAYJPQ010000006.1:21999-36970 GCA_964372085.1 uncultured Bifidobacteriaceae bacterium
CCCACCCCGCGGGCCCCCCCCACCCCCCCCCCCCCCCCCGCGGTGGCGCGGGGGCCCGCGCGGCCCCCCCCCGCCGGCCTTCGGCCGGCGCGGGTCGGGCCGCAGCCTGCCGTGCGCGCATCGCTTGTTTGAGTACGCATTGAGATTGAGATTATCTGTGTTTCATCTGTGGCCTAAAGGCTGCGCAGGAAGAAGTAGAACATCGGCGCGGCGAACAGCAACGCGTCGATGCGGTCGAGCACGCCGCCGTGACCGGGGATCAGGTGGCCGCTGTCCTTCATGTCCGCGGCGCGCTTGAGCATCGACTCGAACAGGTCGCCGGCAATGCCCGCCACGACGATGCCCAATCCGAGGCCCGCGAGCCACCCCGCCGGCACGCCGGGCATCCAGTAGTGGCCGGCTGCCGCCAGGAACAGCGGCGCCGCCACGAAGCCGCCCACCGCGCCCTCCCGCGTCTTCTTCGGGCTGTGGCGCGGCGCCAGCGGCGTGCGGCCGAACGTGCGGCCGGCGTAGTACTGCGCCGTGTCGCTCACGGCCACGGTGGCAATCAACAGCAGCACCGCCTCGCGTCCGGCCATGGCGTGGATGCCCACCAGCGACCCCATCGGCAGGCCAATGTAGACGGGCGCCATGACGGCCGCTGCCGTGTCGCCCAGCACCGGCGGGCCGGTGCGGTCGGACGCCAGCACGTTCACTGCCACCAGCAGTAGCGTGCCCGCCAGCACCGATTCCACGCTCAGCCACGGATACGGCACCATCCCGCATGCCATCAGCGTGGCGGCGCCGGCGGTCCACCACGGCACCCGCGCGCCGATGGCCTCGACGATGCGGGCGTACTCGGCGAAGGCGAGCGCGGCCACGCCCAGCGCCACCGCGAGCAGCGCCGGCGAGCTCAGGAACCAGATGAGCGCGAGGGCCCCGGCGGCGAGTACGACGCCGCTCAGTAGACGTGTCATGGCCTGGGTCCTGGGTCCTGGGTCCTGGGGAACCGCTCACGCCCCAAGGCCCAAGCCACAAGCCGCAAGCCGTACGTCATTTCACCCCGGCCGCCACGGGCGCACTCACACCGCCGAAGCGCCGGTCGCGCTTCTGGTACGCCAACACGGCCTCGAGCAGGTGGCGGCACCGGAAGTCGGGCCACAGCGTGTCGGTGACCCAGATCTCGGCGTACGCAATCTGCCACAGCAGGAAGTTGCTCACGCGCATCTCGCCGCTCGTGCGGATCAGCAGATCGGGATCGGGCTGGCCGGCGGTGTACAGGAACGACGCGAACCGATCCTCGTCCAGGTCGTCGGCGCTGACACCAGCCTCGATGGCACGGCGCGCGGCGTCGACAATCTCGGTGCGCCCGCCGTAGTTGAGCGCGATGTTGAAGAGCATGCCGGTGTTGCCGGCGGTCTTGCGTTCGGCGTCGGTGAGCTCCGACAGCACGTCGGGCCACAGCTGGTCGGTGCGCCCGATCACCTTGAAGCGGATGTTGTTCTTCAGCAGCGTCGACAGTTCCGAGCGCAGGTAGCGCTTGAGCAGCATCATCAGCGTGCTCACCTCGGCGGCCGGCCGCTTCCAGTTCTCCACCGAGAACGCGTAGAGCGTGAGCACCTCCAGGCCCAGGCGGGCCGAGGTCTCCACCACGTCGCGCACCGCGTCGATGCCGGCCCGGTGGCCCTCCACGCGCGGCAGGTGCCGCTGCTCGGCCCAGCGCCCGTTGCCATCCATGATGATGGCCACGTGCCGGGGCAGCCGGTCCATGGTCACCTGCCGGGCCAGCGCCTCTTCGGGGCCTCCAGGGGTGATCCACTCCAGCAGTTGGGTGAGGCTCATGGAGATCTCACTGGATAGTACAACGAAAGGCCGGCCACGGGTGTCCCCGGGCCGGCCTCCTAACCCTTAACTCCGAACCCTTAACTCTGAACTCTGAACTCTTTACATCCCAGGCCAGGCCGGCACGCCCGACTTGGGCGCCGCGCCTTCACCCTTGAGGGTGAACTTCTGCAGGCGCTTGCCCGTGTAGGTCTCGGTCGTGTAGATGTTGCCCTTCGAGTCGGTGGCGATGCTGTGCACGCCCAGGAACATGCCGGGCTGGCGGCCGCCGTAGCCGAAGTTGTAGAGCTCTTCCATCGACTGACGGTCGAAGACGCGCACGTGCTCGTTGACGCCGTCGGCCATGTAGAGGTACTTCTGGGCCGGGTCCTTCGAGAAGGCGATGTCCCACACCGAGCCATCGGCGCGCGTTTCCTTCGCCACGAAGACTTCCTTCACGAACTTGCCCTCGCGGGTGAAGATCTGGACGCGGTCGTTCGGACGGTCGCACACGTAGACGAAGCCGTCGTTCGAGGCCTCGGCGCAGTGGACGGGGGTGCGGAACTGCTGCGCCACCGGCGCGGCCGGGTCGTAGGGGCCGAGGGGTTCGTCGGTCGGCGGCTTGCCGTAGGCGCCCCAGAACCGCTTGATCTTGCCGCTGTCGAGGTCGATCACCGCGACGCGGTGGTTGAGGTAGCCGTCGGCCACGTAGCCTTCGTTCGCCTTCGGATCGATGAAGATCTTGGCCACGCGGCCGAAGTTGTTCATGTCCGTGCTGTTGGCGACAAAGGACGGCTTGGCGCCAGGCGCGTCTTCCTTCAGGCGGGCGTTCTTCTTGCCGTACTGCGCCACGAACTTGCCGTCGCGCGTGAACTTCAGGATGTGGGCGTCGGGGCCGCCGTTGCCGCCGATCCACACGAAGCCCTTGTGATCGACGACGATGCCGTGATTGCTCTCCGGCCAGTCGTAGCTGCCGTCCTTGGGCTGGCCGCCCCAGCTGCCCACCAGGTTGCCGGCCGTGTCGAACTCCAGCACCGGCGGCGCCGGGTTGCAGCACTCACCAACGCGGGGAGCGCCTTCCTTGACGACCGCCAGCTCGGTGCGATCGAGGTTGCCCGGATCGTTGCCGCGGTGAATCACCCACACGTGGTCGTCGGCCGAGACGCCAATTCCGATGGTCATGCCCATGACCCAGTTGTTGGGCATCGGCTTGGGCCAGAACGGATCGACCTCGAACCTCGGGGCCTGCTTTGCCTGCGCCGAGGCGCGGTCGAGCATGGCCTGACCGACACCCAGCGCGAGCAGGATCGCGACAAACGCCGCGCCTGCGTAAACCTTACGATTCCTCATTACCCGATCCATCGTGGCTCCCCTCTCAAGAAGTGCCCGCATCTTGCGGGGGCCAGTATACTTGGGGGCCGTCACCGTGTCGAGCATCGTGAGATCCCGCAGACCTTACACCCTGTTGGCCGCCGTCGCGGCCCTGATCGTGGCCCTGGCCCCACGCGCCGGCGCCCACGACGTCCCGAACGAGGTGACCGTGTCCGGGTTCGTCCACCCGGAGGGCCAGACCCTCACCTTGCTGCTGCGGGTACCCATGAAGTCGCTCAGGGACGTCGACATCCCGACGTTCACCACGGGCTTTCTCGACTTCTCGCGGGTCGACCAGACCCTGCGCGATGCCACCGCGTTGTGGATTCGGGACTACATCGAGCTGTACGAGAACGGCGAGCGGCTGGCCAGCCCGGCCACCACCGGCGTCCGGGTGTCGCTGCCCGCCGACCGTTCGTTCGATTCCTACGAGGCCGCCCTGGCCAACATCATCAGCGGGCCGCGCCTTGGGCAGGAGACGCAGATCTACTGGGAACAGGGCATGCTCGACGTGGCGCTCCAGTACGCCATCACGTCGGACCAATCGGACTTTGCCGTGCGCCCGGGACTCTCGCGGCTGGGCCTCCAGGTCAACGTGGTGCTGCGCTTCCAGCAGCCCGGGAAGACCGAGCGCGCCTTCGATGTCCACGCCGACACCGGCATCGTCCACCTCGATCCGCGCTGGCACCAGGCGTTCTACCTGTTCGCGAGGGAGGGCTTCTTCCACATCCTGGACGGCACCGACCACCTGCTGTTCCTGGTGTGCCTGGTGATCCCCTTCCGCCAGTTTCGCCCGCTCGTGGTGGTGATCACCTCCTTCACGGTGGCGCACTCGGTGACGCTCATCGCGTCGGCGTTCGGCATGGCGCCGGACGCGCTGTGGTTCCCGCCGCTCATCGAGACGCTGATTGCGCTCTCGATCGTCTACATGGCGTTCGAGAACATCGTGGGCGCCAAGTTGTCGCGGCGCTGGGCCATCACCTTCGGATTCGGGCTGGTGCACGGGTTCGGCTTCTCGTTCATCCTGCGCGAGCGGCTGCAGTTCGCCGGGTCGCACCTGGTCACCTCGCTCCTGGCGTTCAACGTGGGGGTGGAGGTGGGCCAGCTCGTGGTGCTCACGCTGGCGATCCCGGCCCTCGCGCTGCTCTTCCGCTACGGCGTGAGGGAGCGGATGGGCGCCATCCTGCTCTCGGCGCTCGTGGCGCACACGGCCTGGCACTGGGCCACGGAGCGCGGCGGTCGGCTGGCGCTGTTCTCGATGCCCACGTTCAGCCTCGGCGACATCGCGGCCCTGATGCGTCTGGCGATGGTGGTGATGGTGGCCGCGGGCCTCGTCTGGGCCCTCGCGAACTGGCTCGGGCCTCGGCGGGCAGAGACAGGTGAGAAGTGAGAAGTGAGAAGTGAGAAGTGAGAGGTGCGAAGGCGGCCACAGCCTTCTGACTTCGCACTTCACACTTCTGACTTCAGTATTTCACTTCCCACAACATGAGCCCCTGCGGCGGGGCGGTCTGGCCGGCCTGGGCCCGGTCGCGCGAGGCGAGGACGGCCATCAGGTCGTCCACGGGCATGCGGCCGCGGCCAACCTCCGCCAGGGTGCCCACGATGGTCCGCACCATGTGGCGCAGGAAGCCCGTGCCGGTCACCTCGTAGCGCAGCAGCCGTCCACCCACACGCGCCGACTCGCCGGGCACCGGGGGCACGGCGATGGGCTGGTCGGTATGGATGTCCACCTCGCGCATCTCGGAATGCCACAGCGTCCGCACGGTGGTCTTCACGTCGCTGCCCGCCGCCTGGAACGCCACGAAGTCGTGCTCGCCCACGAGCAGCGCCGCGGCGCGCGACATCAGGTCCACATCCAGGCGCTGCGGGACGTGCCACACCACGTGACGGAAGAAGGGGTTGGGCGCGCCGCCGTTCCAGATGGCGTACCGGTAGGTCTTCGACGTGGCGTAAATGCGGGCGTCGAAGCGCGCGAACATCTCCTCGGCGTGGCGCACGCGCACGTCCGCAGGCAACCGCGCGTTGAGCGCGCGGACAAGGTCGTCGCACCCGATGGCGTGGTCGAGGGTCACGCTGGCCACCTGGCCGGCGGCGTGCACCCCCGCGTCGGTGCGGCCGGCGGCCATGATGGTCACTGTCGTGCCGACGATGGCCGACAGCTCGTCTTCGAGGACGGCCTGCACGCTGGGCCCGTTGATCTGGCGCTGCCAGCCCGAGTAGTTGCTGCCGTCGTAGCTGAGCGTCAGTTTCAGCGTGCGCGCCATGGCCGGCGGCCTACCTGCTGCGTGAACCGGGCTTGACCACGGGAAGGCCCTGCGCGCACAAGGGGCAGGCCTCGGGCTGGTAGGTGGGCACCACCATGGGCAGCAGCGCGTGGAACGGGACGTCCAGCCCCTGCTTGCCGCCGCTCCGGTCCACCACGGCGCACGTCCCCACCACCACGGCGCCGGCCGCGCGGGCCACGTCCATGGTCTCGCGCGTGGAGCCGCCCGTGGTCACCACGTCTTCCACGACCAGCACCTTTTCACCGGGCTCGAGGCTGAAGCCACGGCGCAGCGTGAGGGTGCCGTCCTGGCGCTCCGCGAAGATGGCGCGGACGCCAAGCGCGCGCGCCACTTCCTGGCCGATCACGATGCCGCCGAGGGCCGGTGACAAGACGGTGACAGCGCCCAGGGCCTTCACACGGTTGCCCAGGGCGGCCCCCAGGGCCTCGGCGTCGGCCGGGTGCTGCAGCACCAGGGCGCACTGGAGGTATCCGGGGCTGTGCAATCCTGAGGAAAGGCGAAAATGGCCGTCGAGCAGGGCGCCCGAGCGCCGGAACAAGGATAAAAGGTCGGATTCGGTCATTGATCGGTAGTATAGCCAGCCTCTCACAGAACCCATGCCGCCCCGAAGACGTCTATGATGGCAGGGATCCTGCATTTCCCAGCGATAGGAGTAGGTGTGTGATGCGTCCTGATTATCGTTCTTACGCCCGGATCGTGATGGTGGCTGGTTTCGCGGCCACCTCCGTGTCCGTTTTTGGGCTTTCTCCTGTTCACGCCCAGACAGCGGGCGCCTCTCAGCCCGCGCCGGCCGGCCCGGTACGGCGCCTCAGCATGGACGATGCGGTGGCCACGGCCATCGAGCAGAACCTCGACCTGCAGGTGCAGCGCATCAACCCGGAGTTGCAGGACCTGAGCATCTCGCAGGTGAAGACGGCGTGGTCGCCCACGTTCACCACGAACTTCAACGTCACCGACCAGACGCAGCCGCCCTCCAGCTTCCTGTCGGGCAACACCAACCAGATCACGAGCGGCCGGACGGCCTTCGACTTCGGCATCTCGCAGGCGACGCCGTGGTACGGCGGCAGCTACCAGGCGCAGTGGAACAACGGCCGGTCGACCACCAACAACATCTTCACGAACTTCGATCCCCAGCTGACCTCGAACATCTCGCTCACCTACTCGCAGCCGTTACTGCGCAACTTCAAGATTGACGGCACGCGCCAGCAGTTGCTGATCAGCCAGAAGAACCGCGAGATTTCGGACGTGCAGCTGCAGCAGTCGGTGGCCGTCACGGTGCGCAACGTCAAGAACGCCTACTACGACCTGATGTACGCCATCGGCAACCTCAACGTGCAGCGGCAGTCGCTGGGGCTGGCGCAGCAGTCGCTGAAGGACAACAAGGCGCGCGTGGAAATCGGCACCATGGCGCCCATCGACATCGTGCAGGCCGAGGCCGAGGTGGCCACGCGCGAAGAGTCGGTGATTCTCGCCGAGGCGGCCATCGAGCGCGCGCAGGACACGCTGCGCACCCTCGTCTACAACCCGTCGGCGCCCGACTTCTGGCAGGTGCGCATCGAGCCCACCGAGCCTGTGAGCTTCCAGCCCACCGTGGTCGACACCGACGGCGCCATCAAGAAGGCGATCGCCGAGCGCACCGACGTGTCGGTGGCGCGCAAGAACCTCGAGAACAACGACGTCAACATCCGCTACTACAAGAACCAGATGATGCCGGCGCTCGACGCCTCGTTCAACTACGGCGCGCAGGCGATCGGCGGCACGGCGTTCATCCGCGGCGAGGGTTTCCCAGGCCCGATTATCGGCGAAGTGGAGAAGAGCTACTGGAGCACCATCGGCGACACCTTTGCCGGCGACTTCCCGGCGTGGACCTTCTCGCTCAACCTGAGCTACCCCATCGGGACCTCCTCGGCCGAGGCGCAGCTGGCGCGCGCCCGCCTGCAGGACACGCAGGCCCGCAAGCAGCTGACGAGCCTCGAGCTGCAGGTCTCCACGCAGGTGCGCGAGTACGCCCGCCAGGTGACCACCAACTGGAAGCGCGTGGAAGCCACCCGCGCCTCGCGCGTGCTGGCCGAGCGGCGCCTCGAGGCCGAGGAAAAGAAGTACCAGGCCGGCATGACCAGCAGCTTCTTCGTGCTGCAGGCGCAGCGCGACTTGAACGTGGCCCGCAACAACGAGCTGCTGGCCCTGATGGAGTACGCCAAGTCGGTGGTCAACTACGCGGCCGTCCAGCAGTCGCCGCTGTTTTAAGAAGGGTTCAGAAGGGTTCAGAGGGGTTCTGAAGGGTTCAGAACCCTTCAGAACCTTTCAGAACCTTTCAGAACCTTTCAGAACCTTTCAGAACCTTTCAGAACCTTTCATCTAGAATGTCTCCCGTGCCCGTCACGGTCACGGTCATCACCTTCAACGAAGCGGCCCACATCCGGGCCGCGCTCGAATCGGTCGCCTGGGCCGACGAGATCATCGTCGTCGACAGCGAGAGCACCGACGACACGGTGGCCCTCGCCCGCCCGCTGGCCACCAAGGTGATCGTCCGGCCCTGGCCCGGCTACGTGGCGCAGAAGAACTTCGCCGCCGCGCAGGCCACCCACGACTGGATTCTCTCGATCGACGCCGACGAGCGCGTGTCGCCGCCGCTCGGCGACGAGCTGCGGGCCCTGCTGGCCGCGGGCCCGGCGGCCGCGGGCTACCGGCTGCCCCGCGTCACCTTTCACCTGGGCCGCTGGATTCGATCCACCGACTGGTATCCCGATTACCAGCTGCGGTTCTACGACCGGCAGCTGGCGCGCTGGGCCGGACGCCACGTGCACGAGTCGGTGGCGGTGGACGGCCCCGTGACCGACCTGCGCGGCGAGCTGCTCCACTACGCGTACCGCGACCTCGCCCACCACCTGCAGACGATGGATCGCTACACCACGCTGGCGGCCCGCCAGATGCACGAGGAAGGCCGCCGCGCGGGCTGGCTCGACCTGGCGCTGCATCCGCCCGCGGCATTTCTGCGCAATTACGTGCTGCGCGGCGGCTTCCGCGACGGCGTGCCCGGCCTCATCATCTCGGCGATGAATGCCCGTTACGTGGGCCTCAAGTTTGCGAAACTGTGGGAGCTGTGTTCGCCCTCCACATCGACACCGCGCGCACCTGGCGCGGGGGACAGCAACAAGTCCTCCTGACCGTCCTCGGCCTCCGGGCGCGGGGCCACCGGGCCGTGCTCGTGGCGCACCCCGAGGGCGAGCTGTACCGGCGCGCGTCCGAGGGACCCGACCTGGTGCCGCTCGCGCCGCGCAACGAGGTCGACCTCGCCTCCGCCTGGAGGCTCTCGCGCATCCTCCGCCAGTGGCGGCCGGAGGTTGTCCATGCCCACGACCCGCACGCGGTGGCCATGGCGGGCCTGGCGCTGGGCTTCGGCGCGCCTGCGCCGCGGCCGCAGCTGCTGGCGTCGCGCCGCGTCGACTTCCACCTGCAGGGCAATTCGTTTTCGCAGTGGAAGTACCGGCAGGTGGACGGCTTCATCGCGGCCTCGGGCGCCATTCGCGACATCCTGGTGCACGACGGCATCGATGCCGCGCGCATCGAGGTGGTGCACGACGGCATCGACGTGGAGCGTATTGAGCACATCGCCCCCGTGAGCATCCACACCGAATACTGGCTGCCGCACGGCGTGCCCGTCATCACCAACGTGGGCGCGCTTGTGGGGCACAAGGGCCAGCGCCACCTGGTGGACGCGATGCCGCTCGTGAGGCGCGAGGTCCCCGACGCGCACCTGGTGATCTTCGGTGAGGGCGACCTGCGGGCGCCGCTCGAGAAGCAAGTGAAACAGCTCGGGCTCGAGAAGCACGTGCTGCTCCCCGGCTTCCGCGAGGACGTGCTCGCCCTGGTGAAGTCGGCCGACCTCTTCGTGATGAGCTCGGTCACCGAGGGCCTGGGGTCGGCGGTGCTCGATGCGATGGCCATGGGGCTGGCGGTGGTGGGGACGAGGGCCGGCGGCATCCCCGAGGCGGTGGTCCCCGGCAAGACGGGCCTGCTGGTGGAGCCCGGTGATCCCGCGGCGCTGGCGCGCGCCATGGTGACGCTGCTCAAGGACCACGAGATGCGCGAGGTGCTGGGCGCCGCCGGGCGCGAGCGCGTGCGCGAGCGGTTTGGCGTGGATCGGCTCGTCGAGGGCACGCTGGCGGCCTACCAGCGCTTCGCCGGGCGGCCGGCGGCCGCCCTTACCTAGGCAGCGCGCGGTCGAGCTCCCGGACGGCGTCGAGCAGCGTCTCGGCCACGTCCACGAAGAACCCGCGGTTGATCTTGTCGGCGGTGTCGGTGGGCTGGTGGTAGTCGGCGTGGTCCTCCACGCCGAAGTACACGAACGGAATGCCGGCCTTGTGGAACGGGCCGTGATCCGACTGCTCGGTCCAGTCCTCCACCCCGCCCGCCACCGCCAGCGGCTTGTCGTGCCCGAACAGCAACGTGATGGGCGCGCGCCGCGCCACCGCCTCGAGGGGCGGCTTCAGCGCCGGCCAGTGGTACGTCCCCGCCGCAAACAGCTCGCGCGTGGCGCTCCGGCTCACCATGTCGAGGTTCACGTTGAGGGCGATGCGGCCCCTCGGCACGGGCGGCGCCAGCAGGAACGACTGCGACCCCTGTAGACCCTGTTCCTCGGCGTCGAACGCCGCGAACAGCACCGTGCGGGTGAAGGGCTCGCGCTGGCACTGCGCGGCCAGCTCCAGCATCACGGCCACACCAGACGCGTTGTCGTCGGCGCCGAAGTAGATGGCGCCGTCGCGTGTCCCCAGGTGGTCGTAGTGCGCCGACACCACGAACACGGGGGCGCGCGTGTCGGTGCCCAGGCACTGGCCCACCACGTTGGCGCCGCTCATCTCCAACTTGAACGGCCTGTCGGGATCGACGATGCCCTTGAGGGAGACGCGGGTGAAGTCGAACGGGAACACGTAGGCGCCCGAGACGGGCCTGAGGCCGAGCGCCTTGAAGCGCTCTTCGATCCACGCCCGCGCCGCCAGGTTGCCAGGGGTGCCGGTGCGGCGCCCCTCGAAGCGGGCCTCGGCCAGCGTGGTGACCGTGCTCATCAGGCGGACGCTGTCGACGCGCAAGGCGACCAGACCCCCGGCAGCCACCGACCGGCTGGCGCGCTGGGCGTCGATGCGCTGCCCTTCGAAGCGGCCGGCCGCCTGGATCCACGCGAAGGCCACGGCAACGAGGGTGAGGCCGGCGATGCGGCGGGGGGTGATCACGGGTTCAACGGGTTCAACGGGTTCGACGGGGTCGGCCGGGGTGGCATGAGCCCTTCAGCGGGCACTGCGCGTCTCCGGTGCCCTTGCCGAAGCCGCAGGCGTTCATCATGCCGATGTGGCACAGCGAGAAGTCGTACTTCACGGGGTCGGACGGGTCGAGCGCGGCCAGGCCCCGGGTGATGTCCGCAGCCATGCGCCACCCCGGGCTCTTGCGCCGCGTCAGGCGCAGGCAGCGGCCCACCCGGATGACGTGCGTGTCGAGCGGCACCACCAGTTGCGAGGGCCGCACGCGGGTCCAGATGCCGAGATCCACCCGGTCGTGCCGCACCATCCAGCGAAGGAACAGGTTGAGCCGCTTGCAGGCGCCGCCCGACGAGGGCCGCGAGAAGAAGTACCCCACGCCGGGCTTCGGCCGCGTGCGGCCGTACACGGCCTTCACGTCCAGCGTCAGGGCTCGCGTCGAGAACGACTCGATCGCCTCGCCGACGTGGACCGCGTTGGGGTGGAGGCCCTCGGCAAAGAACGCCTCGATCGATCCTGATTGCTCCAGCATCTGGTGCAGCAACCAGGTGAGCGCGGCCAGGTCGGCGCCCCGTGTCCACCGGTGCACCATGTGGTCGAAGCGCCGCCGATCCCTGGGCGGGTCGAACGTGCGCACGAAGGCGGCCGGCGACGGCCCCATCACCTCCAGCAGGCCATCGATGGAGTTGAGCACGCTCTGCACGCGCCCAAACGCCAACGCCGCCGAACAGAAGGCGACGATCTCCTGATCGTCGGGCCGGCTGAATCGCCGCACGCGCCAAATCGGATCGGACACCGACTGGTCGATGTTGAAGTGCGCGTAGAGGCCGTCGAGCCGTGATTTCGCCGATTGGTTGTTATCCACAGATGACACAGATTACACAGATGAAAAAAGCCCGCCGGCGGCGGCCCCGCGGACGGCCTTCGGCCGTGCCGAGACGATCAAGGCTGGGTCTGAAAGAGCCAGGTCGGACACACGCTCTCTCAGACCCGGCCTTGATCGTCTCGGCCAGCGCCCGGCGGAGCCGGGCGCCGCGGGGCCTGCGGAATCCGGCATCGGTGTAATCTGCGCAATCTGTGGATGAAACACTCGGCGTAATCAGAACGCCGTAATCGCCTCCCACGTCGAGGCGGCGCAGGTCGTCCAGCGCCCGCGCGCGGATGTCGTGGTGCCGGGCGCTCATCACGGCGTTTCGCGCAGCGCCATGGCCACGGCAGGGTTCCTGTACACCACCCGCCCGCCGACGATGGTGGCGGCCACGCCGCCGCGGAACGACCAGCCATGGTACGGCGTGTTCTTCGACTTGCTCCGCAGCGTGGCATGGTCCACGGTCACAGGCAGATCGGGCGCCAGGATCGTGAGGTCGGCCGGCGCGCCCGCCTTCAGCGAGCCCCCGGGCACGTGCAGGATCGTCGCCGGGTTCACCGACATCAGCTCCACCATGCGCGAGAGGGAGATCAGGCCGGTGTGCACCAGCCGATCGAGCGTGATGGACACCGCCGTCTCGAGGCCCACGATGCCAAAGGGCGCGCGGTCGAACTCCACGTTCTTCTCGTCGTAGTGGTGCGGCGCGTGGTCGGTGGCAATCACGTCCACGGTGCCGTCCACGATGCCCGCGATCATGGCGTCGCGATCCCGGGCCTCACGCAGCGGCGGGTTCATCTTCGTGTTGGTGTCGTACGGCACCGGGGCCGCGAGCAGGTCATCGGTCAGCGTGAAGTGGTGCGGACACACCTCGCACGTCACCTTCACGCCGCGGCTCTTGCCCTGCCGCACCGCCTCGATGGTGGTCCAGGCGCTCATGTGCGCGATGTGCACGTGGCCGCCGGTCATCTCGGCCAGCAGGATGTCGCGGCCGGCCGTGATGGCCTCGGCCACGCCCGGGATGCCGCGCAGGCCCAGCGACGAGGCCACGGGGCCCTCGTGCGCCACGCCGTCGCCCTTCAACGTCTGGTCTTCGCAGTGCTCGATCACCGGCATGTCGAACATGCTCGTGTACTCGAGGGCGCGCCTCGCCAGGATGGCCGTGGCCACCGGCAGCCCGTCGTCGGTCACCGCCACGCATCCGGCCTCGCGCAGTTCGGCGATGTCGGCCAGTTCCTCGCCCTTCTGCCCTCGCGACACGGCGCCGATGGGATACACGCGCGCCAGGCCCGCCTCCGCCGCCTTCTGCAGGATGAGGCGCGTCACGCCGGCATTGTCGTTCACCGGCGTCGTGTTGGGCATGCAGGCCACGGCCGTGAAGCCGCCGGCCACCGCCGACGCGGTGCCGGTGGCCACCGTTTCCTTGTGCTCCTGCCCCGGCTCGCGCAGGTGCACGTGCATGTCGATGAGGCCCGGGCACACCACAAGGCCCTCCGGCACCTGCACCACCTCGCCACCCTCGGCGCGCGATGCCGGGATGTTGGGCGCCACCTCGGCGATGCGGTCGCCCTCGATCAACACATCGAACGCCCCGTCGCGCCCATTGGCCGGGTCCACCACCCGACCCCCCTTCAGCAGCAGTGTCTTGGTCATCTGTGTTTCGTCTGTGGCTGGCGTCAATCCGTGTTCTATCGCGGTTCCATCTGCGCCTCTTCGGTGGCCCCGCCGGCCAGCAGGTACAGCACGGCCATCCGCACCGCCACCCCGTTGGCCACCTGGTCGAGAATCACCGAGGCCGAGCCGTCGGCCACTTCCGAGGCAATCTCCACGCCCCGGTTGATGGGGCCGGGATGCATGATGATGGCATCCGGTCTGGCCCGTGCCACCCGCGCCTCGGTCATGCCGAATGTGGTGAAGTACTCGCGCAACGACGGGAAGTACCCGCCCTGCATGCGCTCCAGCTGGATGCGCAGCATCATGATCACGTCGGCGCCTTCCACCGCTTCGTCCACCCGCGTCGTCACGTGGACGCCCATCCGCGGGAGCCCGGGCGGGATGAGCGTGGCCGGCGCGCACACCCACACCTCGGCGCCAAGCTTGGTGAGCAGCAGCAGGTTGGACCGCAGCACGCGGCTGTGCAGCAGGTCGCCCACGATGGCCACCTTGAGGCCGGCGAGGCGGCCCTTGCGCTCGCGGATGGTGAAGGCGTCGAGCAGCGCCTGCGTGGGGTGCTCGTGCATCCCGTCGCCGGCGTTGACGATGGCCGCCTTGCAGATGCGCGACAGCAGGTGGCAGGCGCCCGACGAGGCGTGCCGCATCACGAAGATGCTGGGCGACATCGCCTCGAGGTTCATCGCGGTGTCGACGAGCGTCTCGCCCTTCACGACGCTGGACGAGGCGATGGCCACGTTGAGCGTGTCGGCGCTCAGGCGCTTCTCGGCGATCTCGAACGACGTCCGCGTGCGGGTGCTGGGCTCGAAGAACAGGTTGATCACCGTGCGGCCGCGCAGGGTGGGCACCTTCTTGATGGTGCGCTGCCCCACTTCCTTCATGGCCTCGGCGGTGTCGAGGATGAGGACAATCTCCTCGGGGCTCAGGTCGGCGATGCCGAGCAGGTGCCGGTTACGAAGCGCGGTGAGGGGCGGGGCGTCCATGGCTCACCCCTTCTCCTGGAGCACGACTTCGTCGGCGCCGTCGAGCTCGGTCAGGCGCACCTGCACGCTCTGCTGGCGGGACGTGGGCACGTTCTTGCCGACGTAGTCAGCCTTGATGGGCAGCTCGCGGTGCCCGCGATCCACCAGCACCGCGAGCTGGATGGCCCTGGGCCGGCCGAAGTCCACCAGCGCGTCGAGGGCGGCCCGCGTGGTGCGCCCCGTGTAGAGCACGTCGTCCACCAGGATGATGGTGCGGCCGTCGATGGAGAACGGAATCTCGGTCTTGCGCACCAGCGGCTGCACGCCGACGGCGGCGCCCATCAGGTCGTCGCGATACAGCGTGATGTCGAGCGCGCCGACGGCCACGTCTTCGCCGGAGATCTGGCGGAGGTCGCGGGCCAGGCGCTCGGCGATGGGCACGCCACGGCTGCGCACGCCGACGAGCGCGAGGTCGGACAGGCCGCGGTTGTGTTCGAGGATTTCGTGGGCGATGCGTGTGAGCGCGCGGGAAATGCGCTCGGCATCCATGACAACTGGCATTGGTTCACCTCTTTGCGAACTCGCGGGTCCGCGTTTAAAGAGTTCACCGGAAATCATATCACTTTGGCCATCCACAGATGACGCAGATTACACAGATGAAATACCGGCCGCCGAGACGATGAGGCCCGGCGACCGGCTGCGGGGCAGCCCGTCCGGCGGGGGGGGGGGGGGGGGGGGGGGGGGGGGGGCGGGGGGGGGGGGGGG
>CAYJPQ010000006.1:36980-40579 GCA_964372085.1 uncultured Bifidobacteriaceae bacterium
GGCCGCCCGGGCGCCCCCCAGGCTGCGCGGGGCTGCGCGGCGCTCGCCGGGCCCGCGTCACATCTGTGGAATCTGTGAAATCTGTGGATCACACAACTCGCGGCCGGCGGGCACAGACGCCGCCGGGCGGCCGCGTTTGCCAGGGCCAGGCACGCCGCGCCGCTCACATCCACTTCGCCTTCCTGAAGCGGTACACCAGGTACACGTCGATGGCCACCATCGACGCGACGGCCACCGGGTAGCCGTACGCCCACGACAGCTCGGGCATGTTTTGGAAGTTCATCCCGTAGACGCCGGCCACCATCGTCGGCACCGCCACGAGCGCGGCGTACGCCGCCAGGCGCTTCGTGACCTCGTTCTCCTGCATGGTGATGAGCGAGAGGTTCACCGAGATGGCCGTGGCCACCATGTCGCGCAGGTTGTCGATCGATTGCTTGAGCCGCAGCAAGTGGTCGTACACGTCCCGGAAGTAATCGTGCAGGCCGCTGCAGATGGGGGGCACGCGGCCGCCGTGGAGCTTGCCGGCCACCTCGAGCAGCGGCACCGCGGCGTGGTCGAGCATCATCAGCTTGCGCTTGAGCGAGTAGAGCGCCTCGATCTGCGCGCGGGTGGTCTCGCCGGCGAAGATGCGCTCCTCGATGGTCTCGATTTCCTCGGCGAGCCGGTCGAGCACGGGAAAGTAGCGATCCACCACCGTGTCCATCAGGGCATAAAGCACGTAGGCAGGGCCGTGCTGCAGCAGCTCGGGCTCCTGCTCGCAGCGGCGCCGCACCTCGGTGAATCCCTGCTGGGCCCCGCGCCTGACCGAGATCACGTACTGCGGGCCCACGAAGACGGCCGCTTCGCCGGTCTGCATCTCGGCGCCGGGCCACTCCACCATCTGCAGCACCACGAAGAGCGATGAGCCGTACTCCTCGATCTTCGGCCGCTGGTGTCCCTTCTGCGCGTCCTCGACGGCCAGCTCGTGAAGGCCGAACTCATCCTGCAACACCTCGAGCTCACCCGCCTCCGGGTCCTTGAGCGCCACCCACACGAAGCAGCCGGGCCGGGCAAGGTGCGTCCGAATCTCGCTGACGGGGATGTCCGCCAGCTTCTCTCCGTGTTGATAGGCGACGCAGTTGAGGAGCATCAGGGATCGGGGATCGGGGTCAGCGCCCGTAAGAGGGAATATACGTCACCGGACGCTCGCCGGTGAACGACGGCTTGAAGATGTCGGTGCGCGCGAACCCGTCCATGTCGCGGCCCACCGGGAGCCCGAGGAAGTAGAGGATGGTGGGGGTGATGTCGAGCACCGACGCGCGTGACGGCCGGCCGGGGGCCACCGGCGCGCCAAACGCCATCACGAAGCCGTCGGGCGCCCGCTCGTGGGTGCCGCTGATCTCGGGGTTGCCCACCAGCAGCTCCAGCACGCGCTTGCTGGGGCTGAGCGGCTCCATGCCGAAGCCCGACACCACCAGCAACAGGTCGTCGGGGCCGAGCGCGGCCAGCTGGCGGCCCACCAGCGTGTCGAGGAAGCCGTAGTACTCGTCCAGCACGCGGCCAAACCGGCGGCGCTCGTCTTCGGACACGTCGCCAAACGACGCCGGGTCGGCATACCGGAGGAAGAGATGGCCCACGGCGTCGATGCCGGGAAAGCGCGCCGCCAGGAAGCGCGGCGCCTCCGGTTCGAGGGCCGACAGCAACTGCAGGTGCACGCGGTCGGCCACGACCGGCGCCGGGTCGCGCCTTGTGTCGTAGTCGTTGGCCGGCTGCGGCGCGCCGAGGGTCGACACCAGCGCCACCGGGTCGGGGTCGGCGGGCACGAGCGTCGCGGCCCGCACCGCGGCCAGCAGGTCGGGCGGCCACACGGCCGTGGCCCCTTCGAGATCCAGCTGGTTCTCGGTCATCCCGTGCAGGGCGTCGCTCACGAGGAACCCGTTCACCTCGGGCGCCGGATGGGTGAGCGGCCAGCCAATCACGCCGGTGCGCACACCGTGGTCGCCCAGGATGCCCCAGATGGGGCGCGCCGACAGGTCGGCGGCGGTGTGGGGCTGCTCGGTGACGAAGCCAAAGCGCACCAGCGCCTGCGCGAAGCAGTAGTCGGGCAGCAGGCTGATGGGGGCGCCGCCCGGCATGCGGTAGCGGACGGCCGACCGCACGCCGTTCTGCATGGGCAGGCGGCCGGTGGCGATCGCGCTCCACACGGGCTCGGCCTGCGTCGGCCGCAGCGTGGCCAGGTGCAGCACGGCGCCCTGATCGAAGAGCCGGCCGAAGTTGGGCAGGCGCCCGGCGGCCACCGCCGGCGAGATCACGTCGAGCGACGCGCCGTCGAACATCAGCATGGTCACCCGCGCAGCCGATCGCGCGGTCACCATTTCGGCCGCCGCGGTGGCGGCGCGCTCAGGGGGCGTCACCACCCGGCCGGTTCCCCGGGCCGCCAGCGGCCCGGCCACCGACAGCACCATCGTGGCCGAGAGGATCGACGCGCTCACGCGTCCGCCCCGGCGGCCCAGGTGCGCCAGGCCGAGGCCGAGGAACACCACGGCCGCGGCCGACACGGTGGCGGCGCCCACGGCCATGCGGGAGCTGGACTCGGGATCCAGCACCGGGCTGAAGCCGCGCAGGTTCATCCACATGAGGGCGGCGCCCCCGCCGGCGGCGATCGTGCCCAGCCACGAGAGCAGCCGCACGCTGAGCCAGCCGGGCGACAGCACCTCCACGGCGAGGATCTGCCGCAGCACGATGAGGGCGTAGAACACCACCGTGAGGTTGGCGCCGTAGGCCACGCCCAACGTGATCGCCAGCGGCGTCAGCGTGGCGGGCTCGAGGGGCACCGCGGGATTGAGCTGCAGCACCAACGCGGTGAGGTACCCGGAGGCGAGGCCGCCGGCAATCACCGAGTTGGAGAGCATGCGGAGATAGCGCATCGCGTATGTCGATTTGACTATACTTCGATGATGCCGCCCGTTGATGTCGACGCGACCGTGATCGCCAACGTCAGGCTGTCGCGCGACTACTCGGTGCTGACGCTGGCGGCGCCAGAGGTGGGCACGCGTACCGAGCCCGGGCAGTTCGTGATGCTCAAGGCCAGCCGCAGCAGCGACCCGCTGTTGCGCCGGCCCTTCTCGGTGTTCGAGGTCATCCGCGACGAGGGCGGGCGGGTGACGGCCGTCAGCGTGCTCAACAAGCGGGCCGGCCGCAGCACCGGCCTGTTGTACGAGCTCGAGCCCGGCGATCGCGTGTCGTGCCTGGGCCCGCTCGGCCAGCCGTTCAAGACGGTGGAGGCGCCCGCGCGGGCCTTCATGGTGGCCGGCGGCGTGGGCCTGGCCCCGTTTGCGACCCTCGCCGAGGCGCTGGCCGCCAAGGGCACGCCCACCACCCTTTTCTACGGCGCCCGCTCGGGCGATGAACTGTTCTACCTCGATTTCTTCGAACGCCTGGGCGTCACGCTGGTGCTGGCCACCGAAGACGGCAGCCGCGGCGTAAAGGGCCGCGTGACCGTGCCCCTCGAATCCGCGCTGAAGGCCCTCGCCCCAGTCGAACCTGCAGAACCTGCCGAACCTGTCGAACCTGTCGAACCTGTCGAACCTGTCGAACCTGTCGAACCTGTCGAACCTGTC
>CAYJPQ010000006.1:40679-51954 GCA_964372085.1 uncultured Bifidobacteriaceae bacterium
TCGAACCTGTCGAACCTGTCGAACCTGTCGAACCTGTCGAACCTGTCGAACCTGTAGAACCTGTAGAACCTGTAGAACCCGTGATGATCTACGCCTGCGGCCCGGAGCCGATGCTGGCCGCGGTGGCGAAACTCGCGGCCAGGTACGGCCAACCCTCGCAGGTCTCGGTGGAGCGCGTGATGGGCTGCGGCCTCGGTGGCTGTTACAGCTGCGTGGTGCCGGTCAAGCACGGCGACGAGCGCGCGCGCCTGGTGCGCTCGTGCATCAGCGGCCCCGTCTTCGACGGCGCGGAACTGGTGTGGGACTGACGTGGACCTCTCCGTCCAGATCGGCTCCCTCACCCTGCCCAACCCGCTGATCGCGGCCAGCGGCTGCTTCGGCTACGGCCTCGAGTACGAGCAGGTGGTCGACCTGGCCACGCTCGGCGGCGTGGTCTCGAAGGGACTCTTCCTCAACGAGCGCGAGGGCCATCCCCCGCCGCGCATCGTCGAGACCCCCTCGGGCATGATCAACGCCATCGGCCTGCAGGGCATCGGCGTGCACCGCTTCGTCAAGGAAAAGCTGCCGCGCCTGCGCGAACTCGGCGCCCGCACCTTCGTGAACGTGTGCGGCACGACCATCGACGAGTACGTCGAGGTGAGCAGGGTGCTGTCGCAACACGAGGGCGTGCATGCCATCGAGCTGAACATCTCGTGCCCCAACATCAAGGAGGGCGGCATCCAGTTCGGCTGCAGCCTCACGGGCACCTTCAACGTGGTGAGCGCGGTGCGCAAGGCCACGCACCTGCCCGTCATCCCCAAGCTTACGCCGAACGTCACCGACGTGGCGTCGTTCGCGCACGCGGCTGAGGACGCCGGCGCCGATGCGGTGTCGCTGGTCAACACGTTCCTGGCCATGGCCATCGACGTCGAGACACGCCGGCCCAGGATCAGCAACGTGTTCGGCGGCCTCAGCGGTCCGGCCATCCGGCCCATCGCCGTGCGCATGGTGTGGGAGTGCTACCAGCTGGTGAAGATCCCCGTCATCGGCATGGGCGGCATCACCGACGCCCGCGACGCGCTCGAGTTCATGCTGGCCGGCGCCACGGCCGTGCAGATCGGCACGGCCAACTTCGTCGACCCCTTCGTGTGGGGCAAAGTGACGAGCGGCCTCGAGGACTACATGACGCGGCACAAGGTCGCGCGCCTTCGCGATCTCATCGGCACGTTCGACCCGACGCCGCCCAGGGCGGGCCATTGATCAATCCCATTCTCGTCGCGCTCGACGTCGATTCGGCGGCGCAGGCCGTGCACCTGGCCACCACGCTGCGGGGCGCCGTGGGCGGCTTCAAGATCGGCAAGCAGCTCTTCACGGCCGAGGGTCCCGCGCTGGTGCGCGAGCTCGCCGGCCGCGGCGACCGCGTGTTCCTCGACCTGAAGTACCACGACATCCCCAACACCGTGGCGGGCGCGGTGCGCGCGGCGGTGGCTACCGGCGCCTGGATGGTGAACGTGCACGCCTCGGGCGGCCGCACCATGATGCGCGCGGCCGCGGACGCGGCCACGCAGGCCGCCGAGGCGCTGCGCGCGCCCCGCCCGCTGGTGATCGGCGTCACGGTGCTCACCAGTATGGACGAGGCAGCGCTGGCCGAGGTGGGCGTGGCGCGCGGGATGATGGACCAGGTGGTGCACCTGGCGCGGCTGGCGAAGGACGCGGGGCTCGACGGCGTGGTGGCATCGCCCCAGGAAACACCGGCAATCAGGGCGGCGTGCGGACCTGATTTTGTGATCGTGACACCGGGTATCCGGCCCGCCCGTTCGACCAGCGCAGGGCAAGCGGCCGTGAAGGGGGACGACCAGGCACGAACGCTGACGCCGAAAGAGGCGATGGACGCGGGCGCGTCCTACCTGGTCATCGGGCGCCCCATCACGGCGGCGCCCGATCCCAGGAAAGCAGCGGAGGAGATTACTTCGCAGTTATGACGAAGTGGCCGCGGCGGTTCTGCTGCCAGCAGGCCTCGTTCGACTCGGTGCAGAAGGGTGATTCCTTCCCCTTGCTGACCACCGTGATGCGGTCGGCCGTCACGCCCAGGCTCACCAGGTAGTCCTTCACCGCGTTGGCGCGGCGCTCACCCAGTCCCAGGTTGTATTCGGCGGTGCCCCGCTCGTCGCAGTGGCCCTCGATGCTGATCCGCGTTCCGGTCCAGCGGCGCATCCACGTGGCGTCCTGCGTGAGGGCGGCCTTGCCGTCGTCGCGAATCACCGACTGGTCGAGGTCGAAGTACACGTCGCCGAGCGGACGCTCCGAGTTGAGCTGCGCCACGGACTTCTGCGCGAACAGCTCGTCTTCGCTGAGGGCGCGCGGCGCCGGCGCAGGAGGCGGCGGCGGCGGTGGCGGTGGCGGCGCGGGCGGAGTCGCGGGCGCGGCCGGAGGCGGAGGCGGCGGGGGGGCCGGGGCCGGGGCCTTCTTGGCGCAGGCGGCAGCGCCGATGGAGAGCACCAGGCCAAGAGCCACGAGGCCAGCGGTTCGTTGAAGCACCTTCATTGTCATTCGCGCTCCCTACAGTTAAGCGGTCACCGAAAGTGGGGTGAGCGCAGATTAGCGGGTCGCTTCCCGCGGTGTCAACGCGTTAGACACGCGAACGGAGAAAATTCTGAGGCCAAGCCGCCGTTGATCGGGAGGCCTGCCCTGCTCGGAAGGCACGAAGGTGCGGTCGGTCTCGATGGTGAGCACGCCCGAGGCGGCCGCCAGCGCGTCGGCGGGCACGTCGATCGTCCACTGGCGGGCATCCGGCAGCACGGCCGTGGCCAACTCGCGGCCGCCCGCGCGCACGCGCACGCGCGGCGCCTCGCCGAAATACCGCAATGGTGACTCGATGGACAAGGTCACCTGCCGTGACGTCTCTGCACCAAGGATGCGCAGTTCGGCGCGCTCGCTCGTCCACCGCCATACGCCGAGGGCGGGCGTGTACTCGGCTTCGTGCCAGCCGTCACCGTAGGCCCACATAGTGATGCCGGGGTCCTGCACGTCGAACTGCTCGATGGCGGTGCGCACCACGCCAGAGCCGGCGGCGGCCACCGACTCGATGGTGAGGCGCGCCAACGGGCCCTCGCCGACCAGGCGCCCCTCCGGCACGTCGATCACCCGCAGGAAAAACCCAGGTACCGTGTCCCAGCTCTCGATCGGCGTGCCGTCGATGGCCACCGTGAAGCGGGCGGCGGGATCGCCCGCGCCGGCCAGGTTGCGGCCGCCCACCATCAGCCGCGCCCCGCCGCGCCGGCGCCGCACCCGGGCGACGATGGGCCCCACCTCGGGCCCGCGTCCCATCAACCGCGCCATGCCGGAGGTTTCGGGGGTCAGCGCCCACCCCTCCTCGACAAACCACCCGGGCGCCGGCATGCGGTACCACCGCACGCTCGACGGCCGCATGCCGCCAAAGGCCGGACGGGCCACCAGGGGCCACGTGAACTCGGTCATGTCGAGCCGGCTCTGCGGATCGATCAGCGCCAGATCCGACCGCACGGGGTCGGCGAGGAACCAGAGTGGCTCGACGCTGCCGGCCCTCCAGTACTTCGCCAGCTCGAGCCACTCCATCTGCGGAGGCGAGGGCAACTGGGGCGCGATATCCAGCGCCTCGGCCTCGAGGGGACGCTTGAAGGTGTGGTGCATCGCCAGGGCGCCGGGCCTCGATCGCGCCGCCTCGGCCTGCATCGCGGCCACCACGCGCACGGCTGGACTGGACCCGGCGCCGTAGGCCACGAGCACCGGCGTGGCCACCACGATGGCCCACGTGGCGAGGACGCCCGCCGCGGCAGGCACGGCACGGCTGGCCGCCAGTGCCACGCCCTTCACGGCCAGGAACCCCACCGCCGGCACGAGTGGAAGGGCGTAGCGGACAAACGAGGTGTCGTGGAACAGCAAGTGAAACACCAGGTACGGCCCGCTCATCGCCGCCACCGCGATCAGCGTCCGGCGGTCGCGCACCACGAGCTGGACGATGCCGAAGACCGCGAGCGCCAGGACGATGGCGCCAAGGCCTGGTGAATCCCAGGGAAGGACGAACGTGCGCAACAGCGCTGCCACCGCCGCCCTCGGGTTGGGGTTGAGGTACAGCATCTCGCCGGCGGCGAGGTCTTCACCGGCCTGGGTGCCGAGCGCGGCCAGGTACGCGCCGAGGCCGCCACTGGTCACGACCAGGGGCACCCCCCAGGCCAGCCCGCCGATGGTGAAGCTCATGGCGCTGCCCATCAGGGCGCCGGCGACACCGCGGCCGATGCGGTCGGCCAGCACCACCACGAGCAGCGGCACCGTGTACCACATGGTCTGCGATCGCATGCCGATGCCGAGGGCGGCCAGCAGCGCCCCCGCCACGATCATGCGGCCCGACGCCGACATGGCGGCCGGCGCGAGCCGGCGATCGCCGCCAGGGCCCGGGGCCTGCCGCGCCCAGGCCAGCACCAGGCAGGCCTGCGCGGCCAGGGCGACGGCCAGCCCTGGCAGGTCGCTCATGGGGCGCGCGGCGAGATACCAGAAGAGCGGGCAGGCGGCGGTCACCACCGCGGCCGCCAGCGCGGTGACGTCGAGGGCAGGCGCCGCCTCGCGCCGGCCGGCGAGGTTGGCCGCCACGAGGTACAGCAGCGCGATGGCGGCCATGCCCGACAGGAGCGACAGCCACGCCAGCGCCCGCGCTTCCACCGACGAGGGCGATCCGCCGCTCACGAGGCCGGTCACGGCCGCGGCGGTCTTGCCGAGCGCGATGTAGACGGGATAGCCGGGCGGATGCGGCCGGTGTTCGGCAACGTTGAAGTCGCGCAGCCCCAGCGCGAAGTTCACCGAGTCGATGTCCCCGAGCGAATTGGCCAGGAAGGGCGCGTGCGCCAGGGCGAACGCCAGCGCGAACGCCGCGACGAGGCGGCGGGCGGTCACGACACCGGGCGCAGGCGAAGCGCCTCGTTCAGGCTGCCGAGGCGGTAGCCCTGCAGGTCGAGGCTGACGAACTGGTAGCCCGCGTCCTTAAGGCCCTGCACGAGCGCGGCGCTCACGGCCGGGTCCAGCGCGCGGGCCATCTCCCCGCGCGCGATCTCGAGGCGGGCCACGGTGTCGTGGTGGCGGACGCGAAACACGCGGAACCCCGCCTCGCGCACCACCTGCTCGGCCCGCTCGATCTGCCGCAGCACGGCGTCGCTCACCTCGTGGCCGTAGGGGATGCGCGACGACAGGCACGCCGACGCGGGCTCGTCCCAGGTGTCGATGCCGGCCTGGCGCGACAGCTCGCGAATCTCGGCCTTGCCGAGATCCGCCTCGTCGAGCGGGCTGCGCACGCCGTGCTCGCGCGCGGCCTGCCGGCCGGGACGGTAGTCGCCGCGATCGTCGGCGTTGTTGCCGTCCACCACCACGGCCAGGCCGCGCTCGCGCGCCACCTCGGCGAGGCGCCCGTAGAGCTCGTCCTTGCAGAAATAGCAGCGGTTGGCGAGGTTGGCGCGGTACTCGGGCCGATCGAGTTCGGCGGTGTGGATGATCTCGTGCGCCAGTCCGAAGGCGCGCGCCACGCCAAGGGCGAGCTGCCGATGCGTGTCGGGGTAGCTGGGGCTGTCGGCGGTGACCGCCAGCGCGCGCGGGCCCAGGGCGCCGGCGGAGGTCACCGCCAGGTAGGCGGAGTCGACGCCGCCGCTGAAGGCGACCAGCACCGACCCGCAGTCGTGAAGGATCGCGCGCAGGCGCTCGGCCTTGGCGGCCAGGGCGTCACTCGTCGTCGTCGACGTCATCCTCGTCGTCGTCGTCGTCATCCTCGTCTTCGCCGTCTTCGGTTTCTTCCTCATCGAGGTCGTCGTCTTCGTCGGCCAGCTCCAACTCCAGGGGCGCATCGCTGGCCACCCGCAGCAACGAGCCGCACTCCGAGCACGTCAACTCGTCGCCGATGTCGACGTCGTGCTCATCGACGTCGATGGGCGAATCGCACTCGGGACAAATCGCGGACATGCGCAGCGCTCCTTGGCGGCGTAACGGGGTCAACGGGGGAAGGTCAGTCGGAATTATAGCGAGAACCTGATACAGTCTGCAACGAACCGCGTCCCGAGTGCGCGAGTGTGATGGACTCATCTCCGCAGACACGAAAGACCGTGCTGGTCGCCGCCGACACGCCCTTCGTGCGCGAGCGGTTCAAGGCGGCGCTTGACGCGGCGGGCCACCGGGCCGTGGTGGTCCGGAGCGTGGCCGAGTTGCTCGGGCGCGTGCGCGCCGATCGCGAAGAGCTCGACCTGATCGTGCTGGACCTCGCCATGCCCAATGCCTCGGGCGTGGAGCTGGTGCGCCGCATCCGCAAGCTGGACGAGGGTCATCTGCCCATCCTCGTGTTCACGGGCTCGATTGCCAGCGCCGACGAGGTGCACGAGCTCGCCGCGCTGGGCGTGGGCGGCTACGTGAACGAGTACAGCGCCATCGAGCACATCCTCCCGTCCATCGCGCCGCACCTGTTCCCCGACAACTTCAACCGGCGCGGAGGGCCCCGGGTCGTCATGGGAATCCCGGTATCGTATCGGGCCGACGGCACGATCGCCGCGGCCCTGTCGCTGAACCTCAGCCGGGGCGGGATCGGCATCCGCACCACCGCGCCCCTCGGGCCGGAGATCGAGGTGCAGGTCCGCTTTCACCTGCCGGGCTCGAAGAAGCAGATCAGCACGACCGCCGTCGTGTGCTGGAGCGCGAAGGCCGGCATGGGCCTGCGGTTCACGCAGGTGAAGCCGGTGGACCAGAAGGCCATCGACGAGTTCGTCGACGCGCACTTCTTCCGGTCGGTCAAGACCTAGCCCTACTCGAAGCGCCGCAGGCGCAGCGCGTTGGCCACGACCAGCATCGACGCGCCGGTGTCGGCGAGGACGGCCATCCACAGCGTGGCCGCGCCCGACGCCGCCAGCACCACGAACGCCGCCTTGATGCCCAGCGCGATGATGACGTTGGCGCGGATGTTGGCGAGCGTCGCCCGGCTCAGGCGCAGCGCGTAGGGCACGCGGCCCAGGTCGTCGTTCATCAGCGCGATGTCCGCGGTCTCGAGCGCCGCATCGCTGCCGATGGCGCCCATCACGATGCCGACGTCGGCGGCCGCCAGCGCCGGCGCGTCGTTCACCCCGTCGCCGATCATCACCACGACGCCGTGCTCGCGGCGTAACGACTCCACCGCCGCCACCTTGTCGTGCGGCAGCAGGCCCGCCCGCACGTCGGTGATGCCGGCCTGCGCGCCCGCCGCGCGCCCGGCGCGTTCGTGGTCGCCGGTCAGCAAGGTCACGTGGCGCACGCCCTGGCCGCGCAGCGCGCGGACCACGCCGGCGGCGCCGTCGCGCGGCGTGTCGGCAATGCCCAGGGCGCCGATCACCGCGCCGTCGCGGGCCACGAGCACCGGAGAAAGTCCGCGGTCCAGGAGCCCGTCGGCCGCCGCGGCCCAGGGGCCGCTCAGCCATCCGCGCTCGGCGAACAGCCGCGGCGTGCCGCACACGACGGCCACCCCGTCCACGTGTCCGTCGACGCCCAGGCCGGGCAGGGCGCGCACGTCGCGCGGCGGGCGCACCGTCACCCCCCGGCGGCGGGCGTCGGTCACCACGGCGGCCGCCACCGGGTGCTCCGAGCTCGATTCGATGGATGCCGCCAGCGCGATCACGTCGTCCACGGTCGCGCCCGGCGCGGCCAGCACGTCCTCGACGCGGAGCGCGCCGGTCGTGACCGTGCCCGTCTTGTCGAACGCCACCACGCGGGCGCCGGCCAGGCGCTCGAGGTGCACGCCGCCCTTCACCAGCACGCCGTGCCGCGCCGCGCCGGCCAGGGCCGACACGATCGACACGGGCGTGGAGATGACCAGCGCGCATGGGCAGGCGACCACCAGCAGCACGAGCGCGCGATACAGCCACACGTCAAAGGGCTCACCCGCCAGCGCCGGCAGCGCGGCCACGAGGGCGGCCAGCACCACCACCGCCGGCGTGTACCACGCCGCGAAGCGGTCGATGAACTGCTGCGTGGGCGCGCGCTTGGCCTGCGCCGACTCGACCAGGTGAATGATGCGGGCGAGCGTGGTGTCGCCGCGGCGTCGGGTCACCGTGACGACAAGGGCGCCGTGGCCGTTGATGGTGCCGGCAAACACCTCGTCGCCCGCCGACTTCTCGGCCGGCAGCGACTCGCCGGTGATGGGCGCCTGGTTCACGTCGGACCGACCCTCGCGGACGACGCCGTCGAGCGCGAACTTGTCGCCGGGGCGCACGATCATCACTGCGCCCGGCTCGACCTGGTCGAGGGCCACGCGCCGCTCGCCCCCGGCGCCGCGCACCAGCACGTCCGCGGGCGCAAGGTCGAGCAGGCGGCTGATGGCCCGCCGGGCGCGGTCGAGGCTCTGCGCCTCGAGCCACTGCGCGGCCGAGAACAGCAGGACGACGATGGCCGCCTCTTCCCATTGCTCGATCAGGAGGGCGCCGGCCACGGCGATCACCATGAGGGCGTTGATGTCGAGCGCGCCGCGCCGAAGCGAGCGCACCGCCCGGCGAGCCGGATACAGGCCGCCGACGAGCGCCGCGGCCACGAACAGGGGCGCGGTCCACGACGGCCGCGCGGCGGCCAGCAGGCCGATGGCGCCCGCCGCCAGCACCAGGGCGGCGGCGGCGGCGGTGGCCGCCCCCTGCAGCCACGCGCGCGTCGGCCTGGGCGCCTCCACGTCGCACTGGGTGCAGCCGATCGCTGGCGCCGGTGGAGGGACCGCGGGTCCCGGCGGAGGCAACACGTGCCCCGGTTGCGGCAACCCTTCAGAGTTGCCTGCGGTGACAGTGCTCACCGCCGCGCTCCGCCCGCCTTGCGGCGTGAACCGACTCCCGGCCCCCGGCCTGCCCTGAGCGCCGCCGAAGGGTTCCCGACGCCCTCTTCCACGTGCTGCAGGGTCTGCCGGAAGAGCGAGATGATGTGCCGGTCGTGGAGCGCGTAGAACACCATGCGGCCGTCGCGGCGGGGCCGCACCAGGCGCAGGCCGCGCAGCAGCCGCAATTGGTGCGACACCGCCGACTGGGACAGCTTCAGGACCGCGGCCAGGTCGCAGACGCAGAGCTCGCCGTGCGACAGCGCATCCAGGATGCGGACGCGCGTGGGGTCGCCGAGCGCGCGGAAGGTGTCGGCCAGCCCCTCGACGGCCTCGCCAGGCACTAGGGCGGCCCGGATCTTGGCCACGCGGGCCGGGTCGATATGGACGAGATCGCAGACCTCATCAGGACTGAACATATGAACACATATTCATATATTTGAGGGGGCTTTTCAAGGCCGCAGTTGGCAGGTGCCTAACGGTGCGTACAGTGCCTGAGGTGCCAAGGGGTGGGTGCCTGGGTGCCGATCGGCACCGTCCCCACCTTGGCACCCCATAGGCACCCCTTGGCACCCCTTGGCACCCCAGGCACCCAACGCACCCCCAGGCACCGTACGCACCAAGGCACCGAAACTACGGCGTGAAGAGCAGTCGGTGAGCCGAGGCGGCGATCACCGCGGCGCGCGAGAAGGCGTGGGGCCGGTACCGGCCCTCGCGCCACAGCGCGTTCTGGTCGAAGTAGTGGGGGCTCAACGGGTGGCCCGACTGGCCGGCCGGCAGCACCACGCGCGACTGGTCCCACTGCCCCGCCTCGAGAATCTGCCGCCACGACGGGTGTTCCCACGCCGCAAACGGCCGCAGGCGGTTCCAGCTCACGCGCATCACCGTGGTGCCGTCGCCCGTCACCGGCACGGGGCCCCGGCTGAACAGCCAACGGAACGGCGGGGCCACGCTGCCCAGCGGGTGCGCGAAGGTGGCCCCGTGCACGGTGTCCCAGCCGCGGTTCGCCTCGCGGCCAAACTCGGCCTGCAGCCGCTCTTCGGCGTCGGCGGCCGCCAGCAGGAAGATGTCGTCGCCCGTCTCGCGGCGGTCGACCGTGGCGATGTCGTCGAACCACCGCGACTGCCGGTCGCCCAGCACCACGTAGAGCCCGGCAGGCCGCTCGCCGCCCGCCCATTCATAAAACTTCAGGAAGAGCGCCTCGTCCATGTCGTCCATGAAGGTGCGGCGCCACAGCGCGTCCTCGAAGGCCTCGTAGAGCGACACCACGGGCCGGGCGTCGACCACCCGGTCCCAGCCCGCCAGCCGCTCGATCACCGACACCACGGCCGCGTCGGCCTTGCGCTCGCGCGCGGCGGCGACGAGCCCCTCGATGCCGTCGAGCACGCGGTCGGCCGCCAGGCTCCGGCGGTCGTTCTGCCACTCGGCCATCCGATCGGCATCGAGCCCCTCGGCCTTTGCCAGGTGGCTCTGCAGGCGCATCGCGCGGAACGGCGCCGACCAATCGCGCGTGATGAGGCCGGCGAACCCCCGATCCACCTCGTTGTTCGACGAGGTGATGTAGCCAGACGCCGGGTTGAACACGCGTGGCAGGATCGCGGGATCGAGCGTGCGCACCCAGCCGCCCTCGGCGCCCCCGTCGAGCGGCCGCGTGCCGTCGCCGGCCGTTCGCACGGGCACCCGGCCCGACATCGCGTAACCGATGTTGCCGTCCACGTCGGCATAGACGATGTTCTGCGACGGCAGTGCGAAGGCGTTCACGGCGTCGATGAAGGTGGTCCAGTCGGTGGCCCGGTTAAGGGCCTCGAACGAGGCGGCGAAGTCGCCGTCGGCGTCCCACCTCAAGGCGTAGGCGCGCTGTTCGCCATCGGCGCGGCCCTCGGGCGAGAGCCACGCGGGCGGCGCCTCCCAATCAAGTCCGGCGCCGGCAAAGACGGGCCCGTGCCGGGTCTTCCACACCTCGAAGGCGAGCGGCATGGCGCGGCCGCGTACCGGGATCTGCACCGGCGTCACCTCCACGGGCACCCAGTCGCCGCGCCACATCGCGCGCTTGCGGCCCACGTCGATGCGCTCGAGAAACAGGTCTTGCACGTCGGCGCCGGTGTTGGTCATGCCCCAGGCGATGCGCGTGTTGTGCCCCAGCGCCACGAAGGGCAGGCCGGGGATGGTGACCCCGGACACGTCGAGGCCCGCCGCCACCAGGTGCAGCTCGTACCACACCGAGGGGAACTCGATCTGCAGGTGCGGGTCGTTGGCCAGCAGGGGCCGCCCGCTCTTCGTCTTGCCCCCGGCCACCACCCAGTTATTGCTGTTGCCGCGCTTGGCGCCGGGATGCAGCCACTCGAGGCCTGCGGGCCACTCAAGGCCCTTCGGGTGGGACGCGAAGGCTGTCGATCCCGCGTCGGCATCGGGCCTGTGGCCCGATGTGGGCTCGGCGCCTTCGGCGCCTCGTGGGAAAGGCCCCTCAGG
>CAYJPQ010000006.1:51964-83563 GCA_964372085.1 uncultured Bifidobacteriaceae bacterium
TTCCCCCCCCCCCCGGGGGCGGGCGGCCCCCCCCCCCCCCCCCGGCCCCCCCCCCCCCCCCCCCCCCGACGAGCCGCCGGAGGCCCCGAGAATCGTCGGGGCGTCCGAGGGGTAGCGCCCCGTGAGCTCCTGTGCCGCCTCGGGTCCGAGCCGCGCGGCCACGGCCGCCCGCACGAGCTCGGCCTGGTGGTTCTCGGCCAGCCGCCAGGCCAGCAGCCGGCCGATGGCCAGCGAGTCCACCGGCGTCCACGGCGCCGGCGTGATCCCCAGCAACTGCATCTCGAGTGGCCGCTGCCGGCCGGCCTGCGCCGACATCACGGCGTTCACGCCGGCGGCATACCGCTCGAGGGCGGCCTTCACCACCGGTGAGGCCCGTTCCCACTCGGCCTCGGCCGCCGGGCGCAGGCCCAAGGTGAGGAACCGCTGGTCGATGGGAATGGTCGGCTCCCCCATCACCTCGGACAGGCGGCCCAGCGTGACGCGCCGGTACAATTCCATCTGCCACAGGCGGTCGCGGGCGTGCAGCGCGCCGGCGGCGAACCAGGCGTCGCCGATGCCGGCGGCATAGGCGGAGGGCACCCCATAGGCGTCGAAGATCACCTCGACGGGCGCCTGCAGGCCGGGAAGGGCCACCTGGCCGTCCAAAGGAGGCAGCGAGCCGCGTGCCCACCACCAGGTGGTGGAGCCGGCCAGAAGAAGGAGGACGACTGCGGCGAGGGCAAGCCGCTTCACAACGCCCCCAACGTCAGGTTGATCTGCGTCATCTGCGTCATCTGTGGCCCAAAGGGCGGCCCAATCGGCGGCCGATCTTGCTGCCCATGGGCGGTTCGACTAGGATGGGGGGCTGGGCGCGCCTAATTGGCGCTTGGTCTAGAGCTTACACCGTTTTCCTTACCCGGAGACATCTCTCGTGATCGAGGTTCAACACCTATCGAAACGCTACGGCCCCTTCACGGCCGTCGATGACGTGAGCTTCCGCGCCGAGTCGGGCGAGATCCTTGGGCTCCTGGGCCCCAACGGCGCCGGCAAGACCACGACGATGCGCATCATCACGGGCTACATGCCCGCCTCGTCCGGCACCGCCACCGTGGCCGGCTACGACGTGTTCGAGCAGCCCATCGAGGCCAAGCGGCGCACGGGCTACCTGCCCGAGACGCCGCCGCTCTACCCCGACATGACGGTTCGCGAGTACCTGACGTTTGTCGCCAAGATCAAGGGCGTGCGCCAGGACATCCGCGGTCGCGTGGACGAGGTGATGAAGCGCACCTGGGTGGCCGACATGGCCGACCGGCAGTGCGGCCGCCTCTCGAAGGGCTACAGGCAGCGCGTGGGCCTCGCGCAGGCCATCATCCACAACCCCGAGGTGCTGGTGCTCGACGAGCCCACGGCGGGCCTCGACCCCAAGCAAATCATCGAGACGCGGCAGCTCATTCGCGAGCTCGCCGGCTCGCACACCATCGTCCTCAGCACGCACATCCTGCCCGAGGTGGCGCAGACGTGCCAGAAGGTGGTGATCATCAACAAGGGCAAGGTGGTGGCCGTCGACACGCCGCAGGCGCTCACCGAGCGGATGCACGGCGTGGTCACGGTGTACGTGCAGGCGCAGGGCCCGGCCGGGGACGTGCAGCGGTCGCTGCAGGGCGTGCGCGGGGTGATCCGCGTGCACGTGGCCGACGCCAAGGACGGCACGTCGGTGTTCGAGGTGGACAGCGAGAAGGGCGCCGACGTGCGCCGCGAGCTGGCCGCCGCCGTCGTGGGCGCCGGCTTCGGCCTGCTCGAGATGCGGCCCATGCGCGTGAGCCTGGAGGACGTCTTCGTGAGCCTGATGACGGAAGAGAAACCGGCGGAGGCGCCGGCCGCCGCCGGGGAGGTGGCCAATGCGTAACCTGCTGGCCATCGCCGAGCGCGAGCTCAAGTCCTACTTTGCCTCGCCCATCGCCTACGTGGTGATCGGCTTCTTCGCCCTGCTCTACGGCTACTTCTTCTACGCGCTGTTGTCGTTCTTCGAGCAGCAGAGCATGCAGATGGGCATGGGCCAGCCCGGCCAGTCGATGAACATCAACCAGATGCTCATCGGCCCGGTGCTGATGAACGCCACCGTGATCCTGCTGTTCGTGTTCCCGTTGATCACGATGCGCACCTACGCCGAGGAGAAGCGGTCGGGCACCATCGAGCTGCTGCTCACCTCGCCGCTCACCGACCTGCAGATCATCCTCGGCAAGTTCATCGGCGCGATGCTGCTCTACGCGGCGATGCTGGCCGTCACGCTGATCCACGTGGGTCTGCTGTTCCTCTACGGCGATCCCGAATGGAAGCCCATCGTGACCGGCTACCTCGGGCTGCTGCTGATGGGCGGCTGCTTCCTGTCGGTGGGCCTGCTCATCTCGAGCCTCACGAAGAACCAGATCGTGGCCGGGATGATCACCTTCGCGGTGTTCCTGATGCTGTGGGTGATCAACTGGATCGGCAGCTTCGTGGGCCCCACCGCGCAGGCCGCGCTGGCGCACCTCTCGATCACCGAGCACTTCGACGACTTCGCGAAGGGCATCATCGACACCAAGCACCTGGTCTATTACGCAAGCTTCATGGCGTTCGGGCTGTTCCTCACGATGAAGTCGGTGGACAGCGAACGGTGGCGGGGCTGAGCATCATGAAACAGATTACGGGCATCATCGGTTGGATCGGCACGGCGCTGGTGTTCGGCGCCGTGGCCGTGCGCTTCTTCAGGCCCGAGTGGAACCAGTACGCCACCTGGGCGGCGTGGGCGGGCCTGGCCTCGGTCCTCGTCTACATGGCCGGCCAGTGGCGTGACGTGGCCGACTTCTACAAGGGCCGCGGCGCCCGCTACGGCACGCTCTCGGTCGCCAGCATCGCCGTGTTCCTGGGTATCCTGGTCGCGGTGAACTACCTGGCCGTCCGCCAGAACAAGCGGTGGGACTTCACGGCCAACCAGCTGTACAGCCTCTCCGACCAGACGGTGAAGGTGCTGCAGAACCTGGACGCGCCGGTGAAGTTCACGGTGTTCGACCAGGAAGTGAACTTCGACCGCTTCCGCGACCGGCTCGACGAGTTCGCCTACCACTCGAAGCAGTTCTCCGCCGAGTACGTGGACGCCGACCGCCAGCCCACCCGGGCCAAGGCCGCGGCCATCCAGTCGTACGGCACGGTGCTCATCGAGTACAAGGGCCGCACCGAGCGCGTGACCACGCTCGACGAGCAGGCGCTCACCAACGCGCTCATCAAGGCCGTCACCGGCGAGCAGCGCAAGATCTACTTCACGCAGGGGCACGGCGAGAAGGACACGGCCGCCACCGACCGGCTCGGCTACAGCGCGCTGGCGCAGGGCCTGGCGAGCGACAACTACGGCGTCGAGTCGCTCGTCCTCGTGCAGCAGCGCGAGGTGCCGGCCGACGCCACGGTGGTGGTGATTGCCGGCCCGCGCACGGACTTTTTCCCGCCCGAGATCGACGCGCTCAAGGCGTACCTGGCGCGCGGCGGCAAGGTGCTGGCGCTCCTCGACCCGCCCGACAAGCCGGGCGACCCGGCGCAGCCGCTGCTCACGGGCCTGCTGCGCGAGTGGAACATCGAGGCGGGCAACGACGTGGTGCTCGACGCCAGCGGCATCGGCCAGATGCTGGGCACCGACGCCTCGGTGCCGGTGGCGGCGCAGTATCCCCCGCACCCCATCACCGATCGCTTCCAGTTGATGACCGCCTACCCGTACGCGCGCTCGATGCAACCGGTGGAGGGCGCCGCGGGCGGTCCCGCGGCGCAGCCGCTGATGCAGACGAGCGGGCAGAGCTGGGCCGAGGCCGACCTCGCGTCCCTCTCGGGCGGCGGGCAGGTGGCCTACAACGAAGACAAGGGCGACCGCCGCGGCCCCATCACCCTGGGCGTGGCCGCATCACAGCCGGCCACGGTAACGCCGCCACCCGCCGGTAACGCCACGCCAGGCGCGCCCGACGACGCCCCGAAGCCCGAGTCGCGCTTCGTCGCCATCGGCGATTCCGATTTCGCGGCCAACTCGGGCTTGGGCATCGGGGGCAACCGCGACTTCTTCATGAACGCCGTCAGCTGGCTGGCGCAGAGCGAGAACCTGATCGCCATCCGGCCGCGCGAGCCGCAGGACCGGCGCCTCACGCTGACCTCCGCCCAGCAGCAGAACATCATGCTGCTGTCGATCTTCGTCATCCCCGGGCTGGTGTTCGCCTCGGGCATCTACAACTGGTGGCGGAGGCGCTAGCATGCGCGGGCTGACGTCGACACTGGTACTGGTGGTGCTGCTCGCCGGCCTCGGCGGGTACATCTATTTCGTCGATTCGAAGCGGCCCGCGCCTGGCATCGACGGCGAGACGCGGGAGAAGGTCTTCTCGCTCGAGACCGAGAAGGTGAACGAGGTGCGGGTCACCTACCTGGGTGACTCCAGCCTGCTCAAGAAGGACGCCGCCGGGTGGAAGATGGTGGAGCCGGTGCAGACCGACGCCGACCCCGCCGAGGCGGCGAGCCTGGCCCAGGCGCTGGCCAACATCGAGATGACGCGGCCTGTGGACGACAATCCCGCCGACCTCAAGGAGTTCGGCCTCGACCCACCGGCCATCAGCGTGGAGTTCAAGGCCGAGGGCAACGTCTCCGGCTCCCTGAAGCTGGGCGGCATGACCGCCACCGCCGGAGACATGTACGCGCAGAAGGGCGGAGAGAAGCGGGTGTTCCTGGTGTCGTCGTTCCAGGAGACCAACTTCAACCGCACGCCATTCGATCTGCGCGACAAGAAAATCCTCAAGTTCGAGCGCGACAAGGCGGACCATCTGGCGCTCGCCCGAGGCGGCGAAACGCTGGAGCTCACCCGCGACGGCGCCGACTGGAAGGTCGTGAAGCCCACGGCCGCGCGCAGCGACGCCACCGTGGTGGAGGGCCTGCTCACCAAGCTGGCGACCTCAAACATGTCGACGCTCGTCGAGGACGGCGCGGAGGACCTGGCCCAGTACGGGCTCGACAAGCCGTCGCTGGTGGTCACGGTGGGCGCCGGCAGCGCCAAGACGGTGCTGGAGGTGGGCAAGACCGACGGCGACAAGACCTACGCCCGCGACCAGGCTCGGCCGCTCGTGTTCACGCTCGACACCACGCTGCAGGGCGACCTGGACAAGGGCTTCGACGACTACAAGCGGAAGGATCTCTTCGACTTCCGTGCGTTCAGTGTCGACCGGATCCGCGCGGTGCTCGACGCGCCGGGCGGGCCGAAGGCGTACGACTTCGAGAAGGTCGCGCCCGCCAAGGACACCGACCCCCGGGTCTGGCGCCTCACCGTGGCGGGCGCCGCGCCGCGAGACGTGGACGCGGCCGCGATGGAAGACCTCATCGCCAAGGTGTCGGCGCTCAGGGTGGAGTCGTTCGCCAAGGCCGGGACGAGGACGGGCATCGAGAAACCCGCCCTGGTCGTCAGCGCCAGCTTCGACGGCGGCAAGTTCGAGCGCGTGCGGTTTGGCCAGGCGGGGGAGGAGGCGTTTGGCGCCCGCGACGGCGAAGGCGCCGGCCCCATCGCGCGAAGTGCCATGGAAGCGGCTATGCTTGCCATCGACACCGTGGTGATGCCTCCCAAACCCGCCGCCGCCCCTGACAAGGCCGGCGAGAAGCCGTGAGCGGCCGGGCGGGCCGCGCGTCGGTGGCCGCCGTGGCCCTGGCCGCCGTCACGCTCGCCGCCTGCGCGCCGTCCCTCGAGCCCCTCGGCGCCCCCGAGGTGTGGCCGCGGCCGCCCGCGTCGGTGGCGGCGGCCGTCAACGGCCTCCGCGCCGACCTGGCGGCCATCTTCACCGCGCCGGGCGTGGACCACGCGCAGTGGTCGGCCACGTTCCAGTCGCTGGATGAAGGCGACACCCTCTACAGCCTGAACGCGCACCGCCTGCAGGTGCCGGCCTCCGTCCAGAAGCTGCTGGTGGCCGGAGCGGCGGCCGAGCGCCTGGGTTGGGGCTTCCAGTTCACGACTTGCATTTACGCCACGGGGCCCATCGACGCCGACGGCGTGCTCGACGGCCACCTGGTCGTGACGTCGGACGGCGACCCCACCATCAACCCGCGCCATCCCCAGCGATGGGGTGCGCTCGACGACTGGGCCAAGCATCTGGCGGCCAAGGGACTGCGGCAGGTGGCGGGCGAGCTGGTGGGCGACGACAGCCGGTTTGCGGAGCCCGGCTGGGGCCTGGGCTGGGCGTGGGACGACCTCTCCCATGGGTACGGCGCGCCCGTTGGCGCGCTGCAGTACCACGAGAACCAGGTCGAGGTGATGATCGGCCCGGGCCAGGGCGACGGTGACCGCGCCATCATCAGCCTGTCGCCGATCGGCAGCGGCCTGGTGGTGGACCATGGTGTCACCACGGTCGCCGCGGGCGGCGAGACGCGCGTCAGCCTCGAGCGCATCCCCGGCTCGAACCTGCTCTCCATCCGCGGCCAGGTGGCGGCCGACGCCAGGCCGCGCTCCGAGTTCGTGGGCGTGTCCAACCCCACGCAGATGTACGTGAACGCGTTGCGCGAGGCACTCGCCCGCAACGGCGTCTTCGTGGGCGGCAACGCCACCGATATCGACGACCTCCGCACGCCGCCCGACCTGTCGAAGGCCACCTTGCTGCTGGAGGACCGGTCGCCGCCGCTCGCCGAGATCATCGACGTGATGCTCAAGTGGAGCCGCAACGGCTACGCCGAGACGCTGCTGCGCGCGCTGGCGCGCCCCGAGCCGTCGGCCACCTCCGACACGGGCCTCGTGGCCCTCAGGCAGACCCTGGGTTACTTCGGCATCCCGCCCGGGCATTACCTGGCGCGCGACGGGTCGGGCCTGTCGCGGTACGACTACCTCACCGCCGACGCGGCGGCGTGGCTGCTCACCTACCTGTACCTCGACCCCGCGCATGCCGCCAATTTCCGAAACGCCCTGCCGGTGGCCGGCGTGAGCGGCACGATCGAGGATCGCCTGAAGGGCACGCCCGCCGCGGGCCGCGTGTGGGCCAAGACCGGATCGATGTCGCAGGTGCGGTCGCTCGCGGGATACCTTGTCACCGCCGACAACGAGCCCGTGGTGTTTGCGATCATCGTCAACGGCGCGCGCATCCCCGGGCGCGAGGTGGACGCGGTGATGGACCGGGCCCTGGTGCGCCTCGCCGGGTTCAGCCGGACGGGGCGATGACGGGAGAGGGGAAGAGAGACCTCGCCTGGGTCACGCTGCTCTACACCCTGCTCGCCGTTGCCCTCACCGCGCCGCTCTCGCTGCACCCGGCCACGCGTGTGGTGAACGACACGCCGGACACCCACCTGTTCCTGTGGACGCTCGCCTGGAACACCCATGCCTTCGTCGCCGCTCCGCTGTCGATCTTCGACACCAACATCTACGCGCCCTACCAGAACACTCTGGCCTACTCGGAGAACCTGATCGGCGTCTCGCTGATCGCGGCCCCGGTCATCTGGCTCACCGGCAACATCGTGCTGGCGCTGAACGTCGTGGTGCTGACCATCACCGTCCTGTGCGGCGTCGGCGCCTACCTGCTCGCGCGCGCCAACCACCTGGGGCGCGCCAGCAGTGTGCTGGCCGGGCTGGTGTTCGCCTTTGCGCCGTCGCGGTTCTTTCGGCTCGGGCAACTGCACCTCGCCGCCGTGCAGTGGGTGCCGTTCTGCCTGGCCTTCGTGCACCTGTACCTGGATCGCGGCCGACGGCGCGACCTGTGGCTGGCGACGGCCTTCTTCACGCTGCAGGTGCTGTCGAGCGGCCACGGCGCGGCGTTCCTGGCCGTGTCGCTGGTTGTGCTCATCGGCTACCGCCTGGCGCTGGGCGAGCCGCTGGCAGTGGCGCGGCGCATCTGGGACTTCGGCCTTCCCGGGCTGGCGCTGGTGGCGCCTGCCGTGCTGATGATGGCGCCTTACCGTAGCGTCCAGGCCGAGATGGGCCTCCGGCGCACGCTCGAGAACTGGACCGTCACGCCCATCAGCTACGTGGCGTCACCCGCGCACATCCACCAGTGGGTCCTCTCGCTCTTCACGCAGGTGGAACTCACCGAGGTGGCCAGCGCCTTCCTGTTCCCGGGCATCCTGCCGGTGCTGCTGGGCCTCGCCGCGTTCCTGCCGGCCTCGCCGGCCGGGTCGCTTCGCGATCGGCTGCGCACCAATCCCGCCAGGGCCTACGGCCTGCTCGCGTTGGTGTCGCTGCTCGTGTTCCTGCCGCCGCCGTTCTCGATCTGGCCGGCGGTCTACTGGCTGCCCGGGTTCAACTTCGTTCGCGTGCCGTCGCGCTTCGTGATCCTCACCACGCTGGCGCTGGCCATCCTGCTGGCCGTGGGCGTCGAGCGCTTGACGGCGCGGGCCCGGCCGTCGCGCCGGTTGGCGGCCGCCGCGATCGTGGGCGTCCTGCTGATCGCCGAGTCGGTCGTGGCGCCGATCCCCGGCGTGCCCTACCGCGTGCCGGCGCCGGCCGTCGAGCGCTGGCTCGACACGCGCCCGAAGCCGTTTCTCGTGGCCGAGGCGCCCGTGCCGCGCCGCAGCAACCTCGGGCGCTACGAGCGCTTCGAGACCATGGCCATGCTGCACTCGATGGCACACTGGCAGAAGACGGTGCACGGCTACAGCGGCATCCGTCCGCCAGACCTCGAGCAGCTCTACATCACGCTCGGTGCATTCCCGGACGAGGCGTCGATTGCGGCCCTGCAGGCGCGGAAGGTGGACTACGTGGTGGTGCACCCGGCGTTGTACGAACCCGACCACTGGCGCGACGTCGAGGCCCGGCTCGCGGCGGCCCGCGGCCTCAGGCTCTTGCACGAAGAGGACGGCGACCGCGTCTACGCGGTTGACGCGCCATAACCCCCAAGACCTCAGGACCTCAAGACCTCTACAGTTCCACAAACCGCCCGAAGATGATCGCCATCGTCATCCCGACCAGGCCCACCACGGCGGCGCCCGCCAGGCCCACCGCAAAGGGCTTGAGGCCCATGCCCCGGAACACCGAGAAGCTGGTGTTGAGGCCCACCGCCGCCATCGCCGTGCCCAGCAGCACGCGCGACGCCCAGAAGTCGCCCACGGTGTTCGTGAGCGCGGACCAGCCCGCGGCATCCCACACGCCCAGCGCCGCCCCATTGGCGCCGAGGGTGTAATCGCCGAGCGACCGCACCACGGCCATCGCCAGGAAACCCACCACGAAACCGGGCACGTACGAGGTCCAGGGCATCGCCTTCCTCGCGCCGCGCCGGGGATCGTGCGTCGAGCGCACGTGCATCCAGGTGAGGATCGGGATCACCGCCGCCAGGAAGATGTTGCGCGTGAGCTTGGTCACCGTCGCCACGCGCAGCACCACGTCGTCGCCATAGATCTGCTTGTAGGTGAGGGCCGCGCCCACCACCTGCGAGGTGTCGTGGACGGCGGTGCCCAGGAACAGGCCGATGGTTTCCGAGTGTCCCAGCAGCGCGTGCGCGAGGTAGGGATACGCGATCATGCCGAACAGCCCGAACGCGACGACGTTGGCCACGGCGTAGGCGACCTCGCGCTCGTCGGCCTCGATGGCCGGCGCCGTGGAGACGATGGCGGTGACGCCGCAGATGCTGGTGCCGGCGGCGACGAGCGTGCCGAGGCGCGGCGGCAGGCCAAGCCACCGGTTGAACCACGTGACGAACACCATGCCCGTCGCGATGGCGGCCAGCACCACGGGCAGCCCGGCGATGCCGAGCTTCAGCACGTCGAACACGCTCAGGCGGATGCCGACCAGCACGATGCCCAGGCGCAGGATGGTGGTGGTCGAAAACTTCAAGCCGGGCGAGAGGGCGCCGGACAGCGGCAGCAGGTTCCGGAGCAGCAGCCCCAGCACGATGGCCACGGGTACGCCGGAGATCGGGCTGCTGCCCGTCAACCCCTGCGCCGACAGGATCGCGTGGCCAATCCGGTCGGCCATCCAGAAACCCGCCAGCATCACGCCCAGCGCGGCCGCGACGCCGGGCACCATCGACAACTGCTTCACGCTGACCACCCCTCGAACCCGTTGAACCTGCAGAACCTGTGGAACCCGTAGAACCCGTAGAACCCGTAGAACCCGTAGAACCCGTAGAACCCGTAGAACCCGTCTACCCCACCAGCCAAACGACGCCGACGACGACGGCCGCGGCCGATGAGATCGCGAGCAGTGCTGTCACGGGCGCCGACCCGCGGCGTTCGAGGTGGTTTGAGACCATGCCGAGGGCCGACGTGAAGGCCGTCATGCCGGCCACGGCGCCGAGGCCGAAGCCCGCGAGGTAGAGCGCCGAGGCCTCGCGCGTGGGCAGGGCCAGGGCGGGCAGCACGCCGAACAGGTGCGAGCTTCCCGCCAGGCCGTGGACGGCGCCCATCACGAACGAGGCGCCGGCGTGGGTGTGGGAATGGGTGTGGCGGTGCGCACCGGCCCGAAAGGCGCACCACAGCCCCCACGCGCCCACGGCGATGAGCACGCCGCCGACCACGCGCTCGCTGTTGGCCGAGATGGTATCCACCGGCAGCTGCTCGCGGACGATCATCAGCAGCACGCCAATCAGCAGCACGCCCGCCGTGTGCCCGAAGCCCCACTGCAGCCCGGTCTTCCATTGCGCCTGGCGCGTGTCGGCCGCCAGCGGCGCCACCGCCGCCAGGTGGTCGGGACCGGAGAACACGTGCACGAGGCCCGCCGTCAGGCCGGCCAGCAGGGCGAGCATCACCGCTGGATCGACTTCAAGACGAAGAACTCGTCCAGTGCCAGGGGACCGATTTCCCGACCGATGCCCGACCTCTTGTAGCCGCCGAACGGGGCCAGGGCATTGAAGCGGCCGCCGTTGACGTCGACCTGCCCGGTGCGCAGCTGCCGCGCCACGTGCATTGCGCGCTCCGGCGTGCCGGCCCACACGCCGCCGGACAGGCCGTACGGCGAGTCGTTGGCGATGCGCACGGCGTCGGCCTCGGTGTCGTAGGGGATGACACACAGCACCGGTCCGAAGATCTCCTCCTGCGCGATGGTCATGCGGTTGTCCACGTTCGCGAAGATCGTGGGCTCCACGTAGAACCCCTTCGCCAGGTGCGACGGCCGGCCCCCGCCGGCCACGAGTGCGGCGCCTTCCTTCTTGCCCTGCTCGATGTAGCCCAGCACCGAGTCGCGCTGCCCCGCCGAGGCGAGCGGCCCGAGCCGCGTGGCCGCGTCGAAGGGATCGCCGAGCGTGAGCTTGGCCAGCTGGGCGGTGGCCAGCGCCACGACCTCGTCGTGCTGCGCCCGCGGCACCAGCATGCGCGTCCACGCCGAGCAGGTCTGCCCGGAGTTCTGCATGCAGTTGTTCACGCCCGCCGCCACGGCCTTGGCGAGCGGGGCGTCGTCCAGGATGACGAAGGCCGACTTGCCGCCCAGCTCGAGGCACACCTTCTTGATGCCGTCGCCCGCGACGGCGGCGATGCGGCGGCCGGCCTGGAGCGAGCCGGTGAAGCTCACCATGTCGACCTCGGGGTGCGCCACGATGGCCTCGCCCACCACGCGGCCCGAGCCAGACACGATGTTGAGCACGCCCTCGGGCAGGCCTATCTCGTGCGCGGCCTCGGCCAGCATGAACGCGGAGAGCGGCGCCATCTCGGCAGGCTTGAGCACCACGGTGCAGCCGGCGGCCAGCGCCGGGGCCACCTTGCAGACCACCTGGTGCAGCGGGTAGTTCCAGGGCGTCACGCAGCCGATGACGCCGATGGGTTCCTTGACGACCAGCGAATGGCCGAGGTCCTCCTCGAGCCTGGCCTCGCGGACGAACTTGGCGTTCATCCCGATCATCATCACGGGGAACTCGACCTGCACCCGCGTGGCGTAGCCGAGCGAGGTGCCCACCTCGTGGGCGATGGCCTCGGCGGCCTGCGGCACGCGCGACTTCATCGCGGCCGCGAGCTTCTCGAGCCACTCCGCGCGCTCTTCAATGGTGAGGCGGCTCCACGATTCAAACGCCAACCGTGCGGACGTCATGGCGCGGTCGACATCCGCGGCCGTGCCGCGCGGTACACGCGCCACGGCCTCTTCGGTGGCCGACGAGACGACGGCGATCGACTCGGTACCCGACGAGGCCTGCCAGCCGCCGTCGTAGTAGTGGCATTCGTAGGAAGTCATGAAGCCCTCATTCTACGTTATGCTGAACAGTCGTTCAGGTATGCGAAGGGCGGCGGGACGAGCGTAGGGCGGAACTTCAGTGAGCGTAGGGCGGAACTTCAGTTCCGCCATCGGAGGCATTCATATGGACATCTCCGGCAAAACCTTCGTGGTGACGGGCGGCGCGTCGGGCCTGGGCCGGGCCGCGGCCGAGGCCATCCTTGCCGCCGGCGGCAACGCCGTGTTGCTCGACGTCAACGCCGAGGCGGGACGCGCGGCCGGGCAGGCCATGGGCGCGAAGGCCAGGTTCGTGCAGGCCGACGTGACGAGCGAGGAACAGGTGAAGGCCGCGGTGGATCTCGCGGTGTCGGCCTTCGGCGGGCTGCACGGCGCCATCAACGCGGCGGGCATCGGCCCGGCGGCCAAAGTGCTGGGCAGGAACGGCCCCCACCCGCTCGACCTCTTCGAGAAGACGATTCGCGTCAACCTCGTGGGCACGTTCAACGTGATCCGCCTCGCGGCCGCGGTGGTGTCGCAGAACGCGCCGCTCCCGAGCGGCGAGCGCGGCGTGATGGTCAACACGGCGTCGATCGCCGCCTTCGACGGCCAGATCGGCCAGCCCGCCTACGCCGCCTCGAAGGGCGGCATCGTCGGCATGACGCTGCCCATTGCGCGAGAGTTCGCGCAGTTGGGCATTCGCGTGGTCACGGTGGCGCCGGGCATCTTCGACACGCCGCTGCTGGCAGGGCTGCCCGAGCCGGCGCGCGTGTCGCTGGGCCAGCAGGTGCCGTTCCCGTCGCGCCTGGGCCGCCCCGCGGAATACGCGTCGCTGGTCCGCCACATCCTCGAGAACGAGATGCTGAATGGCGAGGTGATTCGCCTCGACGGCGCGCTCAGGATGGCGCCGAAATAGAAAACACAACCACGAAGGTCACGAAGGACACGAAGTGGGTTTGATCAAGTGCCTTCGTGCTCTTCGTGGCTATCACGCTCCTGACATCGGCCCTTGTTAGTCAATCGTGACGATCTGATGGGCCGGCGGGCGGCGTCAGCCTTCTTTGAGCGAATAGCTCGTGCTCCGCCCGCCGCCTTCGTCCTTCTTCAGCAGGCCCTGGTCGATCAGCCCCTGAATATCGCGCAGCGCCGTATCGTGCGAGCACTTCGCCAGCGTGGCCCACTTCTGCGTCGTGAGCTTGCCGATGAAGCCATCGAGCAGCCGGTTCAGAATGACGCGCTGCCGGTCATTGATGGAGAGACGGGCCGCCCGCTCCCAGAAGCGCGCCTTACGCATCACCGTGGCGAGCGTCGCCTCGGTGCCGTCGAACGCGCGGCCCAGACAGCCAAGGAACCACTCCAGCCAGGGCGTGATGTCGAGCGTGCCCTGCTGCGTGCGCTCCAGGATGTCGTGGTAGTCGTTGCGCTCGTGCCGGATCTGCGCCGACATGCTGTAGAAGCGCTGCGCGCTGTTCTCCGAGCGCGCGAGCTGCCAATCAGCGATCGCACGCGCGATGCGGCCATTGCCGTCATCGAACGGGTGAATGGTCACGAACCACAGGTGGGCGAGCGCCGCCCTGAGCACAGCATCCTTCCGGTCGCTCTCATTCGCCCACGCCAGGAACTGCGTCATCTCGTTGGGAAGCAGCGGCGCCGCGGGCGCCTCGTAGTGCACCTTCTCCTTGCCAACCGGGCCCGACACCACCTGCATCGGTCCGGTCGCATCGTCGCGCCACGCGCCGACGGTGATCTTGCGCATGCCGCTGCGGCCCGTGGGGAACAGGGCCGCGTGCCAGCCGAAGAGCCGGTCCGCGGTGAGCGGCGCGGCGAAGTTCTGCGTCGCGTCCAGCATCATCTCGACCACGCCTTCGACATGGCGGTCCGCCGGCTCCGTTCCGCCAGCATCCAGGCCGAGCCGTCGGGCAATAGACGAGCGCACCTGATCGGGATTGAGGTGCTCGCCCTCGATCTCGCTGGACTTGAGTACATCCAGCGTCAGCGTTTCGAGCTCGGCCTCCTTCTGGAGCGCGAACCCCAACCCCTCCATCCGGCCGAGCAACCGCCCCTGCCGATGCCGGATTTCGGCGACAGGTGCGGCAAGGGCCTCCCGGTCCCAGTGGAACCGCGGCCAGTCCGGAAGCTGATGTATATAGAGAGCCATTTGACGCGCTAAATGCGTAGATTATGGGCCTGATTCGACGCACCGTCAAGATAAATTTACGCTTCACATGCGTAGATTATGGCCGCCATTCTACGCACGCGCCTCGGCCCCAAAGCCAGTCAGAGTGACCCACCCTGACACGGCGTCGGTCCAGCCTGACGTGAGAGCAGGTCACTGGCGGCGGTCACGAGTTCGGCCGCGGCCCCGTTAAGTCCCCCGCCCTGCGCGAGATCGGACTTTCCTCCACCCTTTCCCCCGAACTGCGCCGTGAGCGCCTTCAGCACCGCGCCGGCATCGATGCCACCGGCGGCGCCGCGCGCGATCACGGCCAGCACCGGCGTGGACGTGGTGAACAGCGCAATCGCGGCGCCTGGCTCGGCCGCCGTGGCGGCCACGGCCATGGCCTTCAGGCCCTGGGCGTCCCACCCGTCGATCGCTTCCGCGATCACCAGTCGGTCTCCCACGCGCCGGCCCCTGGCCACCAGCGCCTTCGCCTCGTGCGCGGCGAGCTGGTCCTGCAGGCCGCGCAGGCTGCGCTGCTGCGCCTTGCTGTCGGCCTGCATCCGCTCAACAGCCGCCGCCATCTCGTCTGGCGCCACGGACAGGAACTTCTGCGTCGCCGCGAGCGAGTTGCGCCACAGGCGGAAGCGCGCGAGGGCCCGCCCGCCGCAGAGAAACTCTACGCGCGTGCCCTGCCGGAACTTCTCCCAGCCGCCCACCGCGATGATGCCGACGCCGCCGGTGCGGGCCACGTGAGTGCCGCCGCAGGCCGACAGGTCGAACCCCTCCACGTCGACGAGCCGCAGCGGGCCGGTGCGGGCCGGCTCCTTCCGGAGCGGCATGGCGGCGGCCTCCTCGGGCGAGGCGAACCGGATGACGACCGGCCGGTCTTCCCACACGACGCGGTTGGCCTCGTCCTCCGCCTCGGCAATCTGGCGAGGCGTCACTTCCCTGCCCAGGTCAATGGTGGCCGCCGCCGTGCCCATGTGAAAGCTCTCGGTGCGCGCCTGGAACAGCCGGTCGAAGGCCGCCGACAGCACGTGCTGGCCCGTGTGTTGCTGCATGTGCTCGAAGCGACGCGCCCAGTCGACGACCCCGCTCGCGACGGCGCCCTTCGCCAGTGGCGCCGCCACGACGTGCGCAATTTCGCCATCCTCGCGGTCGATCACGTCGGTCACGGCCACGCCGCCCAGCGTCCCCGTGTCGAAGGGCTGGCCGCCCGACGTGGGGTAGAACGCCGTCTGGTCGAGCGTGACGTGGTGGCGGCCATCCACCGCGTCGCACCCGGTGACGGTGGCCTCGAACGTCGTGCAGTACGGCTCGGTGTAATAGATGCGGCTGGTCATGAACCCGTTGAACCCGTCGAACCCGGAACGATGGGCAGTTCGAAGTAGAAGACGGCGCCGCCGGCCGGCGACGGACGGTAGCCGATGCGGCCGCCGTGCATGCGGATGATGTCGTAGCTCACCGAGAGGCCCAGCCCGGTGCCTTCGCCCACCGGCTTGGTGGTGTGGAACGGCTGGAACAGCTTCGCCTCGTCTTCCGCCGGAACGCCCGGCCCAGAGTCTTCAATCTCGACCCACGCATACCCGTCGCGGTCGCCCGTGCGGATGGTGATCTGCTTCCGCGGCGAGCCCGACAGCACGATGGCCTGCTCGGCATTGATGGCGAAGTTCAGCAACACCTGCTGCAGCTCGGTGAAGATGGCCAGCACCGTGCCGGTGGACCGCTCGTCGATGCGCACGTCGATGCCGAGTTCCTCGAGCTTGCGCTGGCGCAGCTCCATCACCGACGCCACCACGTCGCGATAGCGTACGGGCGAGGGCTCCAGCACCTGCCGGCCGAAGCGCGACAGGTTGCGGATGATGGCGCTGGCGCGCGTGCTCTCCTTCTGGATCAGTACCAGGTCGGCCTTGGCCTGCTCGGGCATGTTGGGTTGCATCTGCAGCAACTCGGCAAAACCCAGGATGGCCTGCAGCGGATTGTTCAGCTCGTGGGCCACGCCCGACACGAGCACGCCGATGGCGGCCAGGCGCTCCTGCCGGATGACCTGCTGCTGCAGCGACTGCACCTCTTCGCGCATGCGGCGCTCCTCGTCCACCTGCGAGGCAATCGACGCGCGGGCCGCCGACAGGCTGGTGATCATGCCGCGGATCGTCCCCTGCAGGTGCGCCATCTCGGCCGAGGGCATCGGCCGCTGGTCGAGCGGCGACAGGTCGCCCCGCGCCACCCGCAGCGCCACGCCCTCGAGATGGCCGAACGCCGCCAGCCAGCGCCGGACGAGCACCAGCGTGAACACCACCACGAACAGCGTCGTCGCGACGGAGATCCCGAGGTTGCGCACGAAGACGGGCCGCGTCCGCGCCATCGCCACCGTCGTCGGGATGCCGACGCTCGCCAACCAGGGGCCCCGCTCGAGCACGGCGTTGCCGAAGACCCGCTCCACTCCGTCCACGCCGGTGCGAACCACCGACACCGGGACGTCCTCGGGTTTACGCAACTGCCCTGGCGCCTCGATGGGCCGGCCCACGTAGCGGCGGGCGTCGAGGCTGCGGGCCACGACCACGCTCTTGTCGTCGGTGAGCGTCACCACCGATCCGGCCGGCAGCGGAATGGACGAGAGCACGTGCTCCAGCGCCTCGAGGTGCACCGACAGGCCGAACACGCCGGCCACGCGGCCGTTGGGGCCGGGGATGGGGTACGCGAGCACGACGATGTGCGCCGGATCGCCGGGCCCGCCCATCATGGGGCCCATGGCCGGCTGGCCGGCCTGCGCCACGCCCGCCAGCCACGCGCGATCGATCAGGCTCTCAAGCGCCGGGTCCGGCGGCTCGGCCCAGGTCACTGGAGCGCCCGAAGGGTCGGCCAGCACCACGTTGTGCACCAGCCTCCGGCGGCCGGCCAGCAACGGCCGAAGCAGCTCGGGCGCCGCTGCGGAGTCGAGGCCGGCGACCGCCGGATGCCGCGACGCGGTGGACGACACGACATCGGCGGTTTCCAGGTACTGGTTAAGGTACACCACCACCGTCGCCGCCATGGTGCTGGTCTCGACCTCCAACTGCCGGAGGTGCTCCCGGTACGTGAGCCGGGACGCGTAGAAGAGCGCCGCGTAGACCGCGACGAACAGCACGGCGGCGATGGTGACGGTCTGGCGTCTGAGCGGCTGGGCCACCGGCAAAGGCTCCGTCCCGATTCAGCGCGTGCGCGCCAGCAGGGGATCGGGTGTCCCTGCCTCCTCGAAACCCGCCGCCCGCAGCCGGCAACTGTCGCACCGTCCGCACGGCCGGCCGCCGGCCAGGGGATCGTAGCAGCTGTGCGTGAGCCCGTAATCCAGGCCGAGCGACAACCCAAGGCGGATAATCTGCCCCTTCGAGAGCGCGACGAGCGGCGTGTGCACGGTCAGCGGCCGCCCCTCGACGCCCGCCTTGGTGGCCAGCCGCGCCAGTTGCTCGAAGGCCTGGATGAACTCCGGCCGGCAGTCAGGATACCCCGAATAGTCGAGCGCGTTCACCCCGATGAAGATGTCGGCCGCGCCGAGCACTTCGGCCCAGCCGAGCGCCAGCGACAGGAAGATGGTGTTGCGCGCGGGCACGTAGGTGGAGGGGATTTCCGCCGGGTCGATGGGCCGGTCCCTGGGCACCTCGATGGCCGCCGACGTGAGCGCCGATCCCCCCATGCGCGACAGATCGACGTCGAGCTCGAGGTGGCGTTGCACGCACAGCGAGGCGGCCACCGCCCGTGCCGCCTCGAGCTCGTGCGCGTGGCGCTGCCCGTAGTTGACGCTGAGCGCCGCCAGGTGGAACCCGTCGTGCCGCGCCACGGCCGCCGCCGTGTAGGAATCAAGCCCGCCGCTCAACAGGACGACCGCGAGGCGGTGCCCGTCTCCCGAACTAGACACCCCTGGTCTCCGGGCTCCAGATGTACTTGTGCACCTGCAGTTGCACGCGCGCGGGCAGGTGGTCGGCCAGCACCCACTCGGCCAGGGTCCTCGGCGCCAGCTCGCCGTGGACGGGCGACAGCAGCACCGCCCCGCACCGGTCCGCCAGGCGCTCGCGCACGATCACGTCCTTCGCAAACCCGTAGTCGCCGCGATCGGCAATCACGAACTTCACCTGGTCGCGCGGCGTCAGCAACTCCAGGTTCGACCACAGGTTCTTCGCCGACTCGCCCGACCCCGGGCACTTGATGTCGATGATCCGCACCACCTGTGGCGGCACCTGGGCGATGCCGCGATGGCCGCCGGTCTCCACGAGCACGGTCTTGCCCGCGTCCAGCAGCCGCTGCATCAGCGGGTAGACGTCGGGCTGCAGCAGCGGCTCGCCGCCGGTCACCTCCACCAGGGGGCAGCCGCGCGCCACGACGTCGGCCACCACCTCGTCCACCGACATCCTGCGGCCCTCGTGAAACGCGTACGCCGTGTCGCACCAGCGGCACCGCAGGTCGCACGCCGTGAGGCGGACGAACACGCAGGGCTCACCGGCAAAGGTGGACTCACCCTGGATCGAGTGGAAGATCTCGTTGATCGTGAGCATGCGCGATCTTGGTAGTGTAGCGCGATGCAGCTGCGCATCGGCACCTCGGGCTGGAGCTACCCGTCGGGCCGCGGCACGTGGAACGGGGTGTTCTACCCGCTACCCGAAGACCGCGAGCGGGGCTTCGACGAGCTGCGCTTCTACGCCGAGCGGTTCAACGCCGTCGAGGTGAACAGCACCTTCTATGGCCAGCCCCGCGCGGCCGTGGCCCTGGGCTGGGTGCGCCGGACGCCAGCCGCCTTCGAGTTCGCGGTGAAGCTGTACCAGAAGTTCACGCACCCCGTGATGGCGGCCGACCCCTCCGCGATCACGCGGGCCGACATCGACACGTTCAAGGGCGGGGTGGAACCGCTGGCCGCCGCCGGCCGCCTGGGCGCGCTGCTGGCCCAGTTCCCGCCCCGCTTCCGCCACACGCCCGAGGCGCGCGACTACCTGGAGTGGCTGCTGCGGACGTTCTCGGGCTACCCGATGGCCGTCGAGCTGCGCCACCGGACGTGGAGCGACGAGGCCGCCGGCACGCGCGCGCTGCTCGACGCGCACCGCGCCGCCTGGGTGCAGATTGACGAGCCGAAGTTCGAGTCGTCCATCGAGCAGGACCTCACGCCCAACCGCAGCGATTTGCTCTACGTGCGGCTGCACGGGCGCAACGCCGCCCAGTGGTGGGTGCACGACCAGGCCGAGGATCGCTACAACTACCTGTATTCGGCGGCGGAGCTGGAGCCGATTGCCGCCCGGGTGCGCGCCGGCGGCGCGGCGGTGAAGAAGGCCTACCTGTTCCTGAATAACCACTTCTCCGCGTCGGCGGTGGCCAACGCCACCATGTTGAAGCGCATGCTCGGCGATCCGGTCACCGCGCGCATGCCGGTGGAGCTCGTGGCGCGCTACCCCGCGTTGGAGGGGCTGGTGGCTACTTTGCCCCCCGCACGGTTACTCTGATGATGCGGTCGGTGACGGCAATCCTGCCGACAACGTCCATGCCCGAGATCACCTTGCCGAACACGGTGTAGGCGCCGTCGAGCCGGTGCGTGTTGTTCAGGCACACGTAGAACTGGCTGTCGCCCTTCCCGGCGTCGCCGGCGTGCGCCAGCGCCACCGCGCCCTTCACGTGCGTTCGCAGCTTCGAGAACTCGCCCACGCCCACCGGCGTGCCGCTGCTGCCGCGGCCCCAGTCGGCCTGCTTGGTCATGTCGCGCGTCAGCGGGTCGCCCGCCTGGATGACGAAGTCCTTCACCACGCGATGAAACCGCAGCCCGTTGTAGAAGCGCTTGTTGACGAGGCCGATAATGTGCGCCACGGTCTTGGGCGCCTCATTCGGGTAGGTCTCGAACTCGAACGTGCCCTTCTCGGTTTCCACCACGATCACGGGGCCGGCGCCGGCCGACGGCTGCGCCGGCGCCGTCTGCGCGCCCGCAGGCGCCGCCAGGGCCAGGCACGCCACCATCACGACGCTCGTCAGGATCCGGACGGACATACGAAGGGCTCCTCTCATTTGCCGGTGCGGGTGACGCCAATGCGCGGGCAATCCGCGGCGATGGCGCAACCGCCGCACCGAGGATACACCGGGCGGCACACGTTCTGGCCCCATGTGACCAGGTACAGGTTGATATAGGGCCACCACCGCGGGTCGGAGGCGCGGTACAGCGCCTGCTCGGTCTCCTCGGGCTGGCGCGTCTTCACCCACCCCAGGCGGTTCGAGATGCGATGCACGTGCGTGTCGACGCAGACGTGGCGCTGGCTCTGGAACGCCAGGATCAGCACCAGCGTGGCGGTCTTGCGGCCCACGCCGGGCAGCGTGACCAGTTCCTCGATGGTGCCCGGCACGCGGCCGCCGTAGCGCTCCACCAGCGCCTGGCACGTGTCCTTCACGAACTGCGCCTTGTTGCGGTAGAAGCTCACCGGGTAGATCAGCGTCTCGATCTGCTTCACCGTAAGCTTCGCCAGCGTCCTGGGCGTGCGCGCGGCGCGGAACAGGCGCGTGGAGGCGGCGTGGGTGGTGGCGTCCTGGGTGCGCGCCGAGAGCAGCGTGGCGATGAGAACCTGGAACGGGTCTTCCTGCTGGCTCTCGGAGATCTTCTCGATCGCGGGCAGCTCCATCCCGTCGATCTCGCGCGCGAGCGTGCGCATGACGCGCCCGACAACGGCGTCGCGGGGCTTCATGGCACCGGCGTGACCGCCGGGCGCCCGGCCAGCACGGCGATCACGTTCGACGCGGCCAGATCGGCCATCGCCGTGCGCGTCTCGGTGGTGGCGCTCGCCAGGTGCGGGATGAGCAGCGCGTTCTCGAGCGCGAGCAGCCCGGGGTGCACCTCGGGCTCCTTCTCGTAGACGTCGAGGGCGGCGCCCGCAATCAGGCGCTCCTTGAGCGCCCAGGCCAGCGCGCCTTCGTCCACCACCGGCCCGCGCGAGGTGTTGATGAGATACGCAGACCGCTTCATTTTGGTCAGGGCCTTCTGATCGATCAGGTGGCGTGTCTCCGGTGTCATGGGGCAGTGCAGCGACACCACGTCCGAGGTGGCCAGCAGCCGGTCGAGCGGCATCGCCGCCGCGCCCTCGATCGTGGCCGTTCGTGACGTGTAGGCCACCCTCATGCCAAAGGCCGGCGCCTTGTCGGCCACCGCGCGGCCGATGCGGCCGAGCCCCACCAGGCCCAGCTGCTTGCCCCGCAATTCCATCCCGAGCATGTGGTCGAGCGCCCACCCCGTCCACTGGCCGGCGCGCAGCTGGCGCTCGCCCTCCCCGAGCCGCCGCGTCACGGCGAGGATGAGCGCCCAGGTGAAGTCGGCGCAGGCGTTGGTGAGCACGTCGGGCGTGTTGGTGACCACCACCTGCCGGGCGCGGCAGGCCGCGACATCGATGTTGTTGTAGCCCACGGCCACGTTGGCCACGACCTTCAGCGACGGCCCGGCGGCGTCGAGCACCGCGGCGTCGACCGTGTCGGTCAGCAGGCACACCAGCGCGTCGGTGCCGGCCACCCGCCGCAACAGGTCGTCGCGCGAAATGGCCGTGCCGCCGGCATGCGGGTCCACGTCACACGCCTCTTCGAGGCGCCCAATGACCGATGCGGGGAGTTTTCGGGTGACCAGGACGCGTGGTTTCATCAGTGCCCGTGAGACTGGCAGTACCCGCAGTGGTTGCAGCCCACGTCGGACTCGATGAGGCACCCGGAATCGCCCGCGGGCCGCACGAGGACGTACTTCACGAAGCTGGGATGAAGCGGCGGCGGCAGGGGCGGCGCACCGACCGAACCTGTCGAACCTGTAGAACCTGTAGAACCTGCAGAACCAGCCAAATGCTTCTGCACCGTGGCCCGCACCAACGCCCTTAGTTCATCGTCGGTCATTCCACGCACTCCAGGTGATCCACGATCCCCACGATGGCCGCGTCCACGGGCGAGAGCTTGCGGCCGAGCGCCTCCTGGGCGGCGCGGCCTTCGAGCACCACGAGCACCCGCTCCGACACGCCGGCGCCCACCGAGTCGATGGCCAGGAGGGTGTGGCCCCTGGCCTCGCCCTGCGGCGTTTCGGGCTGCACGAGCAAGAGCTTGGCCCCCTCGAACTGTGGCCGCTTCCGGGTGGCCACCACCTGGCCCACGACGCGCGCCAGGATCATCGCGTGCCCGTGGTCCAGTGGTCCACGATGCCGACGATGCCGGCATCGACGGGGACCTCAACCGGATGGAAGGGGAAACTGGCTTCCTTGCCGCGCACGAAGAACACGCGCTCGCCCACACCGGCGCCCACCGAGTCGATGGCGACGAGCGGGCGGCCCACGTCGGTGCCATCGGCATTGAGGGGCTGCAGCAGCAGGAGCGTCGTCCCGCTGAAGGCGGGGTCCTTGCGCGTGGCCACGACGTCGCCGATCACGCGTGCGAGCTGCATGGGGTCACTCGGCGACGTCGACGGCGTCGATGATGCCCACCACCGCCGCGTCGACCGGGCAGTCTTTGAGGCCCGAAGCCATGCGGGCGGAACTGCCGCTCACAATCAGGACGGTCTCGCCGACGCCGGCATCGACCGTGTCGACGGCGACGAGGTAGTTGCCCTCGACCTTGCCGCGCGGATCGACCGGGCGAGCCAGCAGGAGCTTGGTGCTGACCAGGCGCGGGTCTTTCCGCGTCGCCACGACCGTCCCGACTATGCGCGCGAGCAGCATGACGCGCTACACACCTGTCTGCGCCATCTGCGTCATCTGCGGCCTAGCTCTTGGGGTTGGCCTTGCCGATGGGCAGGACGTCTTCGAGGTTGGCGTGGGGCCTCGGGATCACGTGCACCGACACCAGCTCGCCCACGCGGCGGGCCGCGGCGGCGCCGGCGTCTGTGGCGGCCTTGACCGCGGCCACGTCGCCGCGCACGACGGCCGTCACATAGCCCGCGCCGATCTTCTCCCAGCCCACCAGCGTCACCTTGGCGGCCTTCACCATGGCGTCGGCCGCTTCGATCATCGCGACCAGACCCTTGGTTTCGACCATGCCGAGTGCTTCACCCATTTCGTGCCTCCAGGCTTACTTTAGATTCCTGACCGCGTCCTCGATCAACGCGGTGAGTTCACGGTATGTTAGCCGAATTTCCCCGTCCGCGTCCGGCGTGTTGGGTACCAGCCGGGCCGCCGAATCGGGCGCCTGCACCACCTGGCAATCGCGCTGGCCGCTGCCCTGCGGCGTGTCGTCGGTGCAGATGGGCGCCGGCGAGGCAATGCCGTACATCCCCCGCAGCCCCTGCAGCCGGTCCACCTCGCCGCGCGAGAGCACGTGCTCGCGGCCCAGGGTGCGCGCCACCAGGCTGATCTTGGCGAAGTGCTCGATGGTCTCCATTCGGTAGTACGCCGCGAACACGTCGCCGGCCAGCGCCAGCGCGCCGTGGTTGGCCAGCAGCAGCCCGTCGTGCGCCTTCACGTACTTCCGCACGGCGGCCGGCAGCTCCTCGGTGGAGGGTGTCGCGTATTCCGCAATGGGGATGCTGCCGAGCGTGGTGATCACCTCGGCCAGCACCGCGCGGTCGAGCGCGATGCCCGCCACGGCGAAGCCGGTGGCCGTGGGCGGATGCGCGTGCACCACCGCCCGGGCGTCGGGACGGTTGCGGTACACCTCCAGGTGCATCTTCAACTCGGACGAGGCCGACCGCTCGCCCGACAGCTTCGTGCCGTCGAGGTCGGTGACCACCATCATGTCGGGGGTCATAAACCCCTTCGATACCGCCGTCGGCGTGGTGATCAGCCGGTTCTCGCCGAGGCGCACGCTGATATTGCCGTCGTTCGACGCGACGAAGCCGCGCTCCCACAGCCGGCGGCCGACCTCGACGATGTCCGCGCGGGCCTGCTCTTCGGCGTTCATGACGGGCGATAGGCGGCGCGGCACGCGTCGCTACAGAAGTAGACCGTGGTTCCGCCGCTGGTCATGCTGATGGCCTTCCCTGGCACCACGTAGGTGCCGCACACGGGGCATGGCGCCATCTTCACGCCCACCGCGCCCGGCCGGGCGCGCCCGCCGCCCGGCGCGGCCTGGCCCGTCGCACCCTTCACCACGCCGTCGATCAAGCGCCAGAACGCGCGCGCGATCACCCAGAACAGGATGAAGAGGAGCAGGCCCCGCAGCAACACCGGCTACTTGCCTCCGGCGCCGGCTTCCGGATGCGCGTTCTTGAGCCCTTCGAGCCCCTTCTTGGCCGCCTGGCCTTCGGGCGAGTCGGGCGAGAGCGCCACGACCTGCTCCCACGCCTTGGCGGCGCCGGCCAGGTCCTGCTTGCCGAACGCGCGGACGATGCCCACGTTCAGCAGCGTCTTGGTGTGCCCGGGATCGATCGCCAACGACGCGTCAAACTGCGACAGTGCGCGGTCGGGCTGGTTCGTGTAGTAGTAGGCCACCCCCAGGTCGGTGGAGACGTTGGGATCCTTGGTGTTCAGCTTGAGGGCCTGCTCGTACCACGTGATGGCCTGGCTGTACTGCTCGGCGTCGAAGTAGAGGTTGCCGAGCTGCACCCGTGGCTGGGCGTCGTTGGGGTTCTGCCCCGCCACCGACTCGAGCGCCTTCACCTGCTCGGCGTCGAGCGGCACGGCCTGCGAGCCCTGGGTCTGGGCCGGCGCCGACTGGGCCACCGGCGCCGCCAGGCGCCCCGGGCCGGCCGGCTGCTGGCTGCCCAGCACCCACCCGATGATCAGTCCGAACAGTGAGCCGGCAATCCCGAAGACAATCGATTCTGCGCGCATGGGGGAACCCTCAGGATAGCAACGACCGGCGAAGCCAGTCTACCAGTGCGCGGCCCAGCTCGGCGTCTGCACCCAGCATCCGGGTACCGTGCGCCCGGCCCTCCACGAGACGCTGTTCCCGCGGCCCAGACCCCTCCGCGGCGATGCTCTTGACGGTTCTGAGGGCGTAGGGGTCGTCGGTGGCCGCCGCCAGCCAGATGGCCCGGTCGCCAATCTGCTTCAGCACCGCGGCATCGGCCCGCAGCCCCCGGTAGTCGAGCGACGGCGACAGCAGCGCCAGCACCCGTACGGCCGGCAGCTCGGCCGCCGCCAGCATTGCCAGGTTGGCGCCAAGCGACGCGCCGACAATGCCAATGGCGTCGGGCCTCACGCCCTGCCGCGCCGACAGCCACAGCACGGCGGACCGCACGTCCTGCACCATGTCGGGCAGGCCCTGCGCCGACCCCGACGAGTGGCCGTGCCCCCTGAGATCGATGGAAAGGGCCGTGAGCCCCGCGTCCTGCAACCGGTCGCCCAGGTTCCCCCAATCGCCCTTATTGCGCGAGAGCATGTGCACCAGCACGACGCCGGGCGCCGGCCTCGGCGAGGCCTCGAACAACTCCGCCGCGATCGACGTGCCGTCGGCTGACGCGAAGGTGACGGCCCGTCCGCTCGCCGCGGCGGGCGCAGGCGCCGCCAGCACGCCGGCCAGCATCACGGTGAGTCTCGCCCAGGTTCTCAAGACCTCAGGACCTCAAGGTACTCCCGCACCGTGCAGCCGAGACCCGCGAAGATCGCCCGGCTGATGAGCGCGTGCCCAATCGACACCTCGTCGAGGTGGGGCAGCGTCCGGAACAGCGTGAGGTTTCGCAGGTCGAGATCGTGGCCCGCGTTGATGCCCAGGCCGAGCTCGTGCGCCAGCCGCGCGGCCTCCACGTAGCGCGCGAAGCTCGCCTCGGCCGCGGCCGGCCCGCGCTCGAACGCGCGCGCGAAGGGCTCGGTGTAGAGCTCGACGCGATCGGCGCCCATATCGCGCGCCCACCGCAGGGCGCCTTGCTCGGCGTCCACAAACAGGCTCACGCGCACGCCGGCCGCCTTGAACCGGTCGATGATGCCGCCCAGCGCGCCGCGCGGCGTGCCGGCGGGCCAGCCGGCCTCGCTGGTGATCTCGCCCGGCTTCACGGGCACCAGCGTGCACTGGTCCGGCTTCACGTCCAGCACGAGCTCGGCAAAGCCCGGCCGCGGATCGCCCTCGATGTTGAACTCGACGCGGCCCTTGAGGGGCGCCAGCTCCGCCGCGATGTCGTGCACGTCGGCCGTCGTGATGTGCCGGGCGTCGGCCCGCGGGTGCACGGTGATGCCGGGCGCCCCGGCATCCACGCACACGCGCACCGCCTCCACTACCGAGGGCTCGTACCCCCCGCGCGAGTTGCGCACGGTGGCCACCTTGTTCACGTTGACCGATAGTTTGATCATGGGGCTTGGGGCTTGGGGCCTAGGTTACGCCAGGTGCTCGCGGACGGCGCCGGCGATCTCGTCGGCCCACGCGCGAATCTCGCCCCCGTCCTTGCCCTCGAGCATGATGCGCAGCAGCGGCTCGGTGCCGGAATAGCGCACCAGCAGGCGGCCGTGGCCGGCCAGGCCCGATTCGGCGCGGTGCACGGCATCGGCAATGGCCGGCACCGCCATGTAATCGGCCTTCTCGCGCACGCGCACGTTCACCAGCACCTGCGGGTAGTTCACCATCGCCGCGGCCAGCGCGGCCAGCTCCTGCCCGGTGGCCGCCATGATCCGCAGCACGTTGAGCGCGGTGGCCATGCCGTCGCCCGTGAACAGGTGATTGGCGAAGATGACGTGGCCCGACTGCTCGCCGCCCAGCGCGAGCCCGCGGCGCACCATCTCTTCCATCACGTACTTGTCGCCCACGGCACAGCGCACCATCTCGATGCCGCGCTCGCGCAGGGCCAGCTCGAGGCCCAGGTTGCTCATGACGGTGGCCACCACGGCGGAACCCGGCAGCCGGCCCTCGCGCTGGAGGTGCGCGGCCGCCATCAGGAGGATGGCGTCGCCGTCCACCAACTGCCCGGCGTGATCCACCAGCAGCGCGCGATCGCCGTCACCGTCGAAGGCAATGCCCAGCCGCGCACCCGACGAGACGACGGCGGCCGCCAGCCCCTGCAGGTGCGTCGACCCGCAGTCCAGGTTGATGTTGCGCCCGTTGGGCTCCACGCCAATGGCCGTGACCGCGAGGCCCAGCGACGAGAAGAACGCCGGCGCCAGCGACGCCGTCGCGCCGTTGGCGCAGTCGATCACCACCCGTGACCCGGCGAGCGGCCCTGCGGTGTCGAGGATCTGCCGCAGGTGGTCCAGGTAGGGCCCGCTGAGGTCGCGGCGCTCGACCACCGGCTGCGCCCCGGCGGGCACCTGCCACGACGGGGCGGCCACGAGGCGCTCGATCTCCGCCTCGAACGACCCGGTGAGCTTCTCGCCCGATCCCGAGAACACCTTGATGCCGTTGTCTTCGTAGGGGTTGTGCGAGGCCGAGATCACGACGCCCGCGTCGAAGCCCTCGGTGCGGGCCAGGTAGGCGATGGCCGGCGTGGGCACCACGCCCGCGCTCACCACGGTGGCGCCCTCCGCCACGAGGCCGCGCGCCAGTTCCTCTTCAATCCACGGGCCCGACTCGCGGGTGTCGCGCCCAATCACCACGCGGGCGGTTGAACAGGCTTGCCCTGAGCGAGCGGAGCGAGTCGAACGGGCCAGGGCGGCGCCGACGCGCGCCACGGTGGTCCTGTCGAGCGGCGCCTGGCCGGCCTTGCCGCGAATGCCGTCTGTGCCAAACAGCTTCATGGGTCTTTTCTGGGACCGATCGTCACCGTGACGATCGCGGTCTGCGGCGTGCGCAGGCGCAGGGTGGAATCGGGCACGCCAATGGTCACCACCTCGCGCACCGACTGGCGCTCGTTGGCGATCACCACCGGCTCGGTGATGGCCGCCTCGAGCCGCTTCAGCGCGCTCACGGGGCCCTCCACCTCCACCGTCGCCGGCTCGGCGGTGACCCTGGTCACCTCGAAGCCGGCCGCCGGCCGGCCATCCACCGCGGGTTCCACGGGCACCGTGCGCACACCCGACGTCTCGAACTCAATCGTCATCGTCGACGGTCCCACCTGGACCACCTCGATGCCGTAGGGCACGGACACCTGCCCGGGGTTGAGCTGGAACATCCGCCGGCCGGGACGGACCGCGCGGAGGTCCAGCACCGTGGCCATGTCGCCGGGCCCCATGCGGCTGAGCGCACCGCTCGAGCCGCGCACGCGCACGTTCACGGCGTCGGGCGGGTCGCCCACCAACTCGAGGCCCGCCGGCAGGTTCTGGAACTCCAGCGGCACGCGCACCACCCGCTCCACCACGCGCTCGCCCGACACCGCAAGCCACAGCAGCCCCGCGATGCAGATCGCGATGACCTTGAGGCCGAGCTTGCGGAGGAAGGTGGACTCCATCAGCTGAAGGAGTACCCCGCCTCGCGGCGTTTGCCGTCCACGCGCCGCATCCGCACCAGCGCCTTCAGGCGCTCCCGGAGGCGGTCGATGGAGATGCCATGCTCGATCTCGCCGTCTTCCACCAGCGAGATGCGCCCGGTCTCCTCGGACACGACGATCGCAATCGAGTCGTTCTCCTCGGTGACCCCGATGGCGGCGCGGTGCCGGGACCCCATCTCGCGGCTGAGCCGCGGCTTGGTGGTGAGCGGCAGGAAGCACGCGGCCGCGGCGACGCGGTCACCCTGGACGATCACGGCGCCGTCGTGCAGGGGGGCGGTCTCCTGGAAGACGCTCACCAGCAGGTCGTAGGTGAGCTTGGCGTCGAGCGGGATGCCGCTCTCGATGAAGTTGCGCAGGCCGATGGACCGCTCAACCACGATGATGGCGCCGGTGCGCTTCGAGGCCAGCGCGCCGGCCGCCACCACCAGTTCCTCCACCACCTCTTCGTCGGCCGGGCCGCGGTCGAAGCGCCGGAACACGCGCGCGCGCCCCAGGTGCACCAGCGCCCGGCGGATGTCGGCCTGCATCAGCACGATGGCGGCGAACACGACGTAGCCGATGACGTTGCGGATCAACCAGTTGAGGGTCTCGAGCTGGAAGCCGCGGGAGACGTAGAACAGCCCCGCGATGAAGGCGATGCCGATGGCCATCTGCACCGCGCGCGTGCCGCGAATGAGCTTCAGCAGCTCGTACACCAGCACCGACACGATGGCGATGTCGAGGAGGTCCCACCAGGTGATGGGCGGACGCTGCAGCAGTTCGGTGAAGAAGGTCATGAGGCGCGGGCCTTCGCTTTGAATCCTACCGTAGGCGGGCGCTTTTGCCTTCTGTCTTCTCTACCCCGCGTTCCGGATCGCGTCGGCCACGCGCGCTACAAGCACCATCTCGGCCACCCGGTGCACGCGGACCAGGTGGGCGCCGGCCAGGATCGACGCGGTAACCGCGGCGGAGGTGGGCCAGTCGCGCCCGGCGGCCTCCAGGGGGCCCGTCGCGGCCGTCAGGAACGACTTGCGGGAGACCCCCACCAGCAGGGGCTGGCCCAGGCCCGCCAGGCGCTGGAGGCCCGCCAGCAGGGCCAGGCTGTGCTCGGCGCGCTTGGCGAAGCCGATGCCCGGGTCCAGGATCACGTGCTCGCGCGGCACGCCGGCCGCCACCGCTCGATCCAGGGCCTGCTGCAGCTCGCGCGAGACGTCGGCCACCACGTCGCCATAGTCGGCGCGGGCCTGCATATCGGCGGGCCGTCCACGGGTGTGCATGGCCACCAGCGGCACCCCGCGCGCGGCCACGAGGGGCCCCAGTGCCGCGTCGAAGGTGAGGCCGCTCACGTCGTTCACCATCGCGGCCCCCGCGTCCAGCGCAAAGCCCGCCACGGCGGCCTTGGTGGTGTCGATGGAGAGGGGAATGCGCAGCCGGGGCGCGAGCGCGCGGAGCACGGGGCCGAGCCTGGCCATCTCGTCGGCGGCCTCCACCGGCGCCGCGCCCGGGCGAGTGGACTCGGCCCCCACGTCGATGAGGTCGGCGCCCGCCGCCTCCATGGCCAGGGCGGCCTCGAGCGCGCGGGCCGGGTCTTGCCAGGCGCCGCCGTCTGAAAAGGAATCGGGCGTGACGTTGATCACGCCCATGATCAGGGTGCGCGGACCCAGCGTGAGCGGGGCCCGTCCCTGCAGGGGGATGGTGAACGGGGGTCGCGGAGCGATCACTCCTGCGCGAGCGGCTTGGGCATCGGCGGCGGCACCAGGGCCGGCCGCTCTTTCTCGCGCGCCCGGTCTGCCGTGGCCTCGCCCGGGGCCGCGGCCACGTCGGTGGCCGGCGCCTCGTCGAGCGGGTGGCCGTACGCCAGGCGCCGCACCTGCTCGGCGTCGAGCACCTCGCGCGCGAGCAGCGCGTCGGCGATGTCCATGAGCCGCTGCTTGTGCTCCGACAGCAACGCCGTGCAGCGCTGGTACTGGTCGCTGACGATGCGCCTCACCTCGCCGTCGATCTTGAGCGCGGTGTCCTCGCTGTAGTCGGTGTGCTGCGCGATCTCGCGGCCGAGGAAGATCTGCTCTTCTTTCTTGCCGAACGTGAGGGGGCCCATCGCCTCGCTCATGCCCCACTCGCACACCATGCGGCGCGCCAGGTCGGTGGCGCGCTCGAGGTCGTTGCCCGCGCCCGTGGTGATGTTGCCGGTCGTCAGCTCCTCGGCGATGCGGCCGCCGAGCAGGATGCCGATCTGGTCGAGGAGGTAGTTCTTCGAGTAGTTGTGCTTCTCGTCGGTGGGCAGCGACATCGTGAGGCCGAGCGCCATGCCGCGCGGCACGATCGTGACCTTGTGCACCGGGTCGGCGTGCGGCAGCAGGATGCCGAGCAGCGCGTGGCCCGCCTCGTGCACCGCCGTCACCTTTTTCTCGTCCTCGGTGACGATCATCGAGCGGCGCTCGGCGCCCATCAGCACCTTGTCCTTGGCGTACTCGAAGTGGTACATCGAGACGAGCTTCCGGTTCTCGCGCGCGGCGTTGAGCGCCGCCTCGTTCACGAGGTTGGCCAGGTCGGCGCCGGTGAACCCCACCGTGCCCCGCGCCAGCACCTTGATGTCCACGTCGTCGGCCATCGGGATCTTGCGCGTGTGCACGGCGAGGATGCCCTCGCGGCCGCGCACGTCGGGCCGGTTCACGATCACGCGGCGGTCGAAGCGCCCTGGGCGGAGCAGCGCCGGGTCGAGCACGTCGGGCCGGTTGGTGGCGGCCATGAGGATGACGCCCTCGTTCGACTCGAAGCCGTCCATTTCCACCAGCAACTGATTGAGCGTCTGCTCGCGCTCGTCGTGGCCGCCGCCCAGGCCCGCGCCGCGATGGCGGCCCACGGCGTCGATCTCGTCGATGAAGATGATGCAGGGCGCGTTCTTCTTGCCCTGCTCGAACAGGTCGCGCACGCGCGAGGCGCCCACGCCGACGAACATCTCGACGAAGTCGGAGCCGCTAATCGAGAAGAACGGCACGTTGGCCTCGCCGGCCACGGCGCGCGCCAGCAGCGTCTTGCCCGTGCCCGGGGGGCCCATCAGCAGCACGCCCTTGGGAATGCGGCCGCCCAGCTTCTGGAACTTCTGGGGCTCCTTGAGGAACTCGATGATCTCCTGCA
>CAYJPQ010000007.1:0-1292 GCA_964372085.1 uncultured Bifidobacteriaceae bacterium
GTGCTGGGCGTCGCCACGAACCCGGACGGGTCCCGCAACTACGCGGCGACGGCGAAGCCGCTCTGGTACGCCGGGGACGAGGACGTGGAGGACTTCTCCGAGGTCGGATTCCCCGTGATGCCGAGCCTCAACACCGCGATGCCGCGCGACCAGGGCTACACGGCGCTCGCGACCGCGGACAAGGCGACGGAGGACCAGATCCGCAAGGGACCGGTCCTGTGCGCGAAGTGCCACGGCGACCCCGACGGCGCGGGCCCCCTCCCGGCACCCTCGGGCGGCGGCCTCCACGAGGTCCAGCCCTCTCGCCGGTCCTGCGGGGCCTGCCACGACGACGTGAACTTCGCCCAGCCGTACACCTCGAACGGCATGACGATGCCGGCGCAGGGGACCGACTCGGCCTGCCCGCTGTGCCACACCCAGAGCGGGACGAACATCTCCGTGCGGGACGCGCACACGCACCCGCTGGCGAACGCGACGCTCAACGGCGGGCTCCGCATCGCGATCTCGGCTCTCGCCGAGGCGGGGACCAACGACGGCGACGGGACGATCGACCCCGGGGAGAAGGTCTCGGTCACGTTCACCGCGAGGGACGACGCGGGCGCCGACGTCGCGCCCGCGAGCATCGCCTCCCTGAGCACGGTGCTCTCCGGGCCGACGACGAACCGCAACCTGCTGGTCTCGACGTCGATCCCGACGGGCCTCCTGGCGGGGGCTCAGCCGTGGACGATCCGCCTCCCCGAGCCCGTCGTGCTCGAGTTCGTGGGGAACTCGACGCCGAGCGGGCCGGAGACCTTCACGACCTCGCGCACGCCGCACCTGAACATGACGGGCGCCACGACGACGGTCTACGTCCGGACCGCGACGGCGGGCGGCAGCACCGCGCTCACGGCGGACTCGCCCGCGCTCGAGAGGTTCGTGGACGTCGCGGGCATCGCGTCCTTCGCGAACAACGACACCGTAGTCATCGACAGCGGCGTCGTGGGGAAGGAGGAGTACATCCGCGTGGGCCTTGCCGAGGGCAGCCGCATCTGGTTCAACGCCGGCACGCGGTACGCGCACTCCACGGGCGCCACGGTGCAGGAGGTGACGCTCACGACCAAGACGCCGGGAACGGACTACACCCTGAACGCGGCCACGGGCCAGGTCACCGAGGCCACGGAGTTCGGGACCGGTTCTGCGGTCGTGGTGTCGTACACGACCGACTTCATGATGCCGGGCGTGTACCCCCCGCCGATCAACGACTCGCCGGACCTCGACGAGACGGTGGCCGAGTGGAAGGGCAAGGACATCGT
>CAYJPQ010000007.1:1302-3866 GCA_964372085.1 uncultured Bifidobacteriaceae bacterium
GGGCACCTACAGCGCGGGGATCTGGGGCTACCGCAACGCGGTGGTGAACCTCTGGGGCGAGACCCAGACCTACCGCGGCACGTCGCCGCCCGAGGTCCGGGACTTCCTGGTGGGCTCGGCCACGACGATCGTGCCGTACCCGTTCATCTCCTCCGGGGACAACTGCAACACGTGCCACAACGACCTGGAACTGCACGGCGGCAGCCGCCGCGGGTTCCACACGTGCATCCTGTGCCACGGCACCGCCGGGTTCGAGGACCGCGCGCGCTACACGGCCGCGAACGCGCCGGCGACCACCGGCGCGACGATCAACTACCGCCAGATGCTCCACCGGATCCACATGGGGGAGGAGCTGGCGAACGCGGCGACCTACACGATCGTGGGCTTCGGCTCGAGCGCCTATCCGAACAACTACGGCACCAGCACGTTCGGGGAGATCGCCTTCCCGGCGATGCCGGGGAAGGTGAAGCAGTGCGTGCGGTGTCACGGCAACGACGCGTGGAAGGCGCCGACCTCGCGGGACCACCCGACGCAGCAGGGCGCGCCCGCGCGCGTCTGGAAGGCCACCTGCAACTCCTGCCACGACTCCACCGCCGCGACCGCCCACATGGACTCCATGTCCGCGGGCGGGGTCGAGTCCTGCGCCGTCTGCCACGGCGACGGTCGGGACTTCGACGTCGCCGCCGTCCACGTGCCGCGCTGACGCGGCCCATCGTGGTCCCGGGGCGGGGGGGGGGGGGCGGCGGCCGCCCCCCCCCCCCCCCCCCCCCCGCGGGTCCGCGGCGCTGTGCGCCGCTCGCGAACGCCCGAAATCCGACCATCTGTGAAATCGGTGGAATCCCTGATCAGCGCGGCCGGCCCGCTGGCGGGATTACAATTAGAGTGTGGCGGATCCGAAGGTCTTTGAGGGCCTCCTCACCGAGTCGACAACCGAGGAGCGGGTGGAGCAACCGCGCCTGTGGCGGGTCCTGCTGCACAACGATGACTTCACCACCCAGGAATTCGTCGTCTGGGTGCTCGAAACGGTGTTTCACATGCCCGCCGCCCAGGCCTACGCCGTGATGATGCACGTGCACCAGGCTGGTGTCGGCGTGGCTGGACTCTTCACCCGCGACGTGGCCGAGACGAAGGTCAAGGCCACCCGCACGCTGGCCGAGCAGCACGAGTTCCCTTTGCTCGTCACGTTCGAGCCCGAACCCGAGGAGGCGAGCGCATGAGCCGCACGCCCGTACCGTTTGCGCCGGAAACGCTCGAGAGCATCCGTCGCGCGTTCCGTGTGGCGGGCGACCGCCGCCACGACGTGGTGAGCCTCGAGCACATGTTGTACGCGCTGGCGGAAGATCCGCAGGCGCGCGACATCCTCACGCGCACCAAGGTGGACCTGGTGCTGCTGCGCGCCGAGCTCGAAGAGGTGCTCACCAAGGCGTTCACTCCCGTGCCTGGCCGCCGCGCCGTGAAGCCTGAATCCACCGTCGGCTTCGATCGCGTCGTGGAGCGGGCCGTGGTGCATGCCGCCTCGTCCAGCGCCGAGCAGGTGGAAAGCGGCGCGCTGCTGGTGTTCCTGCTGCAGGAGGAAGACAGCCACGCGGCCTACTTCCTGCGCAAGCAGGGGCTGGACCGGCTCACGCTGCTCCGCACGATTTCGCATGGCGATCCGGAGACCACGGCGCCGCGCGCGCCCGACGGCTCGGAGCCGGGGCCGAAGGATCCGCTCGAGGCCTATGCCACCGACCTCGTGGCCAAGGCCGCCAAGGGCGCCATCGATCCGCTGATCGGCCGTCAGCTCGAGCTGGAGCGCATGGTGCAGGTGCTGTGCCGGCGCCGCAAGAACAACCCGCTGCTGGTGGGCGAGCCCGGCGTGGGCAAGACGGCCCTGGCCGAGGGCCTCGCGCTGCGCATCCACAAGGGCGAGGTGCCCGAGGCGCTGAAGGCGTCGCGCGTGTTCGCGCTCGACATGGGCGCGCTCGTGGCCGGCACGCGCTACCGCGGCGACTTCGAGGAGCGCGTGAAGCAGGTGCTCGACGCCCTCGAGAAGCAGGCGCACGCCATCCTCTTCATCGACGAGATTCACACGGTGGTGGGCGCCGGGTCGGCGTCGGGCGGCACCCTGGACGCGGGCAACCTGCTCAAGCCCGCACTGGCGTCTGGCACGCTCAAGTGCATCGGCTCCACCACGTTCGCCGACGTGAAGCAGTCGTTCGACAAGGACCGCGCGCTCGCGCGGCGCTTCCAGAAGATCGAGGTGCTCGAGCCCTCGGAAGCCGAGGCTCTGGAGATTCTCAAGGGGTTGCGGAGCGCCTACGAGGAGCACCACGGTGTCACCTATCCCGACGCCACGCTCGAGGCCGCCGTCACGCTGTCGGTGCGCCACCTGAAGGACCTGCACCTGCCCGACAAGGCCATCGACGTGATGGACGAAGCGGGGGCGGCGGCGAAGCTGTTTGCGGCCGCCGGGGCTGAAGCCCCGGCGCTCCAGCCACCAGGAGGGCCGCGCGACGGGGCGCCTGGAGGGCCGGGACTTCAGTCCCGGCCGGGGGCTCTCTCCCTCGCCCCCCTGGAGAGGG
>CAYJPQ010000007.1:3876-37908 GCA_964372085.1 uncultured Bifidobacteriaceae bacterium
GGGGGGGGGGGGGGGCGGGGGGCCCCCCCCGCGCGCCCCCCCCCCCCCGGCGCGCGCCGCGCGGGGGCGCGGGGCGGCCGGGTCCGCCCGCCCCGGCCGGGCGAGATCTCCGTCGACGACGTGGAGAGGGTCGTCGCCAAGATGGCCCGCGTGCCCGTGCAGGCCGTGTCGAGCGACGACAAGGTGGCCCTCAGAAACCTCGACGCCGAGCTCAAGGCCGCCATCTTCGGCCAGGACGCGGCCATCAACGAGGTGTCATCCGCCATCAAGCTGGCGCGCTCGGGCCTGCGCGCGCCCGACAAGCCCATGGGCAGCTTCCTGTTTGCCGGCCCCACTGGCGTGGGCAAGACCGAGCTGGCGCGCCAGCTGGCCAGGGCCCTCAAGGTGGAGTTCCTGCGCTTCGACATGTCCGAGTACATGGAGAAGCACGCCGTGTCGCGCCTCATCGGCGCGCCGCCCGGCTACGTGGGCTACGAAGAGGGCGGCCTGCTGATCGACGCCGTGCGCAGGTCGCCGCACGCCGTGCTGCTGCTCGACGAAATCGAGAAGGCGCACCCCGACCTGTTTGCCATCCTGCTGCAGGTGATGGACCACGCCACGCTCACCGACACGCACGGGCGCCAGGCCGATTTCCGTCACGTCATCCTGATCATGACCACCAATGCGGGCGCGCGCGACCTCACGGCCCGCAAGATGGGCTTCGGCGACGCCGGCGAGGGCAGCAAGGCCGCCGGCGTGCTCGAGAAGATGTTCGCCCCCGAGTTCCGTAACCGGCTCGACGCCACCATCCACTTTGCGCCGCTCGGCACCGCCGAAATCGAGCGCGTGGTCGACAAGCACATCGACGAGCTGCGCGCGCTGGTGGCGTCGCGCCGCATCACCATCACCCTGGCGCCCGCCGCGCGGGCCTGGCTGGCCGAGAAGGGCTTCGACAAGGCGTTCGGCGCGCGGCCCATGGCGCGGCTGGTGGAGAAGTCCATCAAGAAGCCGTTGTCCGAGTTGCTGCTCTTTGGCGGCGTGCAGGACGGCGCCCACATCACGGTGGACCTGAAGGACGGCGCGCCCCACCTTCAGTTGACGGAACGATCAAACTAACCACGAAGGACACGAAAGACACGAAGAATGCCCCTTGATCAAATGCCTTCGTGTTCTTCGTGCCCTTCGTGGTTAACGTAGACTAAATCGCCTATGGAAATCGCCCGAGAGCGCTTCCTCGACGACACGCGGGCCCTTCACCTCACGATGGGCCTGCGCAGCCGCACCACCGAGGCCCACAGCGTGCTGACCGCGCTCAATCCCGACGAGCGCGACCAGGTTAACGCCGCCATCGTCCGCGCACTGGACGAGGTGGAAAATGTCATCAAGAAGCACGCACCCGAACAGAAGTAGAATCCCTCCGCGAACTTGGGAGACCAGCTCATGCATTCACGGCCGACACGTATTTTGGCGATAGCTGCGTCCTTGCTGGCGCTCGTCCTCCTGGCCTCGGACACGGCCACCGGCCAGGCGGCCTTCGACTCCGCTCAGGCCGCACCGGCGGCCGCGCAAGCCCAGCCGGCCGACCCCTTCGCGGGGCTCGCGTTCCGCAACATCGGCCCCTCCACCATGGGCGGCCGCATCGATGACGTGGCCGTGCTCGAATCGAACCCGGCCGTCTTCTTCGTGGCCGCCGCCACCGGCGGCCTGTGGAAGACCACCAACAACGGCACCACCTGGGAGGTGCTGTTCGACGACCAGGACAATGCCGTCTCGATTGGCGACATCGCGATTCCGGCCGACGACGCCAACACCGTGTGGGTGGGCAGTGGTGAGAACAACAACCGCCAGAGCGGGTCATGGGGCGACGGCGTCTACAAGTCGACCGACGGCGGCCGGACCTTCAAGAACATGGGCCTGGCCAACTCGAAGCACATCGGGCGCATCATCGTGGACCCGGTCGACCACGACGTGGTGTACGTCGCGGCGCTCGGCAGCCTGTACGGCCCCGGCGGGGACCGCGGCGTCTACAAGACGGTGGACGGCGGCCTTACCTGGCAGCGCGTGCTCTTCGTGGACGAGGACACCGGCGCCACCGAGCTGGTGATGGACCCCGCCAACAACAAGGTGCTCTACGCCGCCACCTACCAGCGCCGCCGCGCCACGTGGGGCTTCAACGGCGGCGGGCCGGGCAGCGCCATCTGGAAGTCGAGCGATGCGGGCCGCACGTGGACGAAGCTCACGCAGGGCGTTCCCGCCGGGCCCCTGGGCCGCATCGGCATGGACGTGTACCGCGCCAACCCCAACATCGTCTACGCCAGGATCGAGCATGACACCGAGAGCGGCGTCTACCGATCGGACGACGCCGGCCTGTCGTGGCGGAAGATGTCGAGCGTCAACCCGCGGCCGATGTACTTCAGCCAGATTCGCGTCGACCCCACGACCGACTCGCGCATCTACGTGCTGGGCGTGCAGCTGCACATCTCCGATGACGGCGGCAAGACCTTCATCCAGAACGGGGTGATGCACTCCGACCACCACGCGATGTGGATCAACCCGGCCAACCCCAACCACATCCTCGACGGTAACGACGGCGGCGTCGGGATCAGCTACGATCGCGGCAAGACGTGGGAAGGGGTCTACAACATGGACCTCGGGCAGTTCTACCACGTGGGCGTCGACATGCAGACGCCCTACCACGTGTGCGGCGGCCTGCAGGACAACTACACGTGGTGCGGCCCGAGCGCCGTGCGCAGCCGCACGGGCATTGGCGCCGACGACTGGCGGCAGATCCAGGGCGGCGACGGCTTCGAGGCGGTGATCGACTCGCGCGACTGGCGCACGGTGTACGCCGAGTCGCAGGACGGCAACATCGTTCGCGTCGACCGCGTGAGCAACGAGCGCACGTCGATCCGGCCCGTGGCGGCGCGCGGCGAGCCGCCGCTGCGGTGGAACTGGAACACGCCCATCGTGATCTCCGCGCACGCGCCCGACACCATCTACGTGGGCGCCAACAAGGTGTTCAAGAGCACCGACCGCGGCCACAGCTGGACGGCCATCAGCGGCGACCTCACCGAGAACACCGATCGCGAGGGCCTGTCGCTGATGGGCGTGGCGGCCAAGGACGTGAAGATTGCCAGGAACGACGGTGTGCAGTCGTACGGCAACCTCGTGTCGCTGGCCGAGTCGCCCAGGCAGCCCGGCGTGCTCTACGCCGGCGCGGACGACGGCACGGTGCACATGACCAAGGACGATGGGAAGACGTGGACGAACATCACGTCGAAGTTTCCGGGCGCGCCGAAGAACGCCTACGTGTCGCAGCTGGTGGCGTCGGCCCACGAGGTGAACGTGGTGTACGCCTCGTTCGACAACCACTACAACAACGACTTCAACGTCTACGTGTATGCCAGCGTGGACGGCGGCGCCAACTTCCGCTCCATCGGCGAGGGCATTCCCCGCGGCCACTCGGTGACCACGATGGCCGAGGACCCCACCAACCCGAGCGTGCTGTACACGGGCACCGAGTTCGGCTTGTTCGTGAGCCCCGATCGCGGCGGCAAGTGGGCGCGCATCAAGGCCAACCTGCCGACCGTGCCGATCCACGAGATCGTGTTCCATCCGCGCGACCACGACATGATCGTGGCCACGCACGGGCGCAGCATCTGGATTCTCGATGACGCCACGCCGGTGCGGCAGGCGGCCGAGGCGATGAAGGCCGATGCTCACCTGTTCGACATCCGGGCGGCCCGGCAGTTCAACCAGGCCAACGACCGAGGCTTCGTCACCGACAAGCCGTTCTTTGGCAAGAACCCCGACTACGGCGCGCTGCTCACCTACTATCTGGCGAAGGAGAGCACGAACGTAGCCCTTCGCATCCGCGATGCCGCGGGCAGCCAGGTGCGGGAGATCTCGGGCGACGACCTGCGCGACAAGCGCCGGGCGGGCTTCAACCGCGTGAACTGGGACCTGCGCCACCAGCCGCTGCCGGCCCCGGCCGGACAGCAGCCCGGTGGCGGCGGCGGCGGGTTCGGCGGCGGCGGCCTGAACGGGCCCAACGTGCTGCCGGGCGAATACCGCGTCACGCTGGTGGTGGACGGCAAGGATGTGGCCACCAAGCCGGTGCGCGTGTCGGGCGACACCGACATGCCCATGACTGATGCCGAGCGCAAGACGTGGTACGACACGGCGATGGGCCTGCACGAGCTGCAGCGCGTGGCCAACGACGCGGCCGAGGCGGTGACGGCGCTGGGTACGCAGGTGACCGCGCTCGAGGCGCTGGTGAAGAGCGCCGCGTCGGTGCCGGCCGAGGGCAAGAGCGCGCTAGGCGAGGCCGGCAAGACGCTGGCCGACCTGCGGCGCCGGCTGGGCGTGGGCCAGGGCGGCCCGGGCGGCGGCGGCTTCGGCGGGCAGCAGAACACCCGCGGCCAAATCGGCCAGAACAAGGGTCAGATCATGGGGTCGACCTCGGCGCCCACGGTGCAGCAGGTGCGCATCGCCGGCGAGCTGCGCGCCGACATGGAGACGGTGGTGCAGGAGGTGAACGCAGCCATCGCCGCGGTGTCGTCGCTGTACGACAAGCTTGGGGCGGCCGGGGTGAAGCCGGCGGCGCCGAAACCGATCGGGCCGCTTCCCGCGGCCCGGTAATGCAACAGGTGTGTGTGGAGGGGCGGGACTTCAGTCCCGCCCACATGGGACGTAGGGCGGAACTTCAGTTCCGCCGATCAGGAGGATCGGACATGAAACGGATCGCTGTTCTTGGTTTTGCCTTGGCGTTGGTGGCCCCCTGGGCGCCCACGGCGGATGCGCAGGGCAACCGCATGAGCTTCTTCATCACCAGCGTGGGCTCCGGCAAGGGCGCCGACCTGGGCGGCCTGGCGGGCGCCGATGCGCACTGCCAGAACCTGGCCAAGGCGGCCGGCGCGGGCGACCGTGAGTGGCGCGCGTACCTGAGCGCGGCGGCCATGGACGGCAAGCCGGCCGTGAACGCCCGGGATCGCATCGGCTCGGGCCCGTGGTTCAACGCCAAGGGCGTGCAGGTGGCCGCCAGCGTCGCCGACCTGCACAGCGACAACAACACGCTGTCGAAGGAGAACTCTCTCACCGAGAAGGGCACTGTGGTGAATGGCCGCGGCGACACGCCGAACCAGCACGACATCCTCACGGGATCGCAGCTCGACGGCACGGCGACGCCCGGCGCCACCAACTGCGGCAACTGGACGAGCAGCGCCACCGACGGCGCCGCGGCGGTGGGCCATCACGACCGCCAGGGTGGCGGCGCCAACCCCACCTCGTGGAACTCCGCCCACGCCTCGCGCGGCTGCAGCCAGGAGAACCTGGTGGCGACGGGCGGCAACGGCTACTTCTACTGCTTCGCCGCGAAGTAGGCGAAACTTGACGGGATCTTCCCTATTCTTCCACGCTGACGACGCTCATCACGTCCTCCACCGTGGCCAGCCCCGCGGTCAGCAGCAGCGCCGCATAGCGCCGCAGGTCGACCATCCCGTTCTCGAGCGCCGCGGCGTGGATCTCCTCGGCCCGCGCCCCCGCCCCCACCAGGGCGCGCAGCCGCGCGTTCATCTTCAGCACCTCGTAGATGCCGATGCGGCCCTTCACGCCCTTGCCGCCGCAGGCGGCGCACGCGCCGGCGCGGTAGATGGCGGTCCCCTCCGGCACGCCGAAGAACCGGGCCACGTTGGCGTCGGCCTCGATGGGTTCCTTGCAGTGCTGGCAGAGGCGGCGCGCGAGCCGCTGGGCAATCACGCCGATGGTGGATGACGACACCAGGAACGGCTCGATGCCCATCTCGCGGAGGCGGCTGAACGCGACGGCGGCGCTGTTGGTGTGGAGGGTGGTGAAGACCAGGTGCCCCGTGAGCGCGGCCTCCACGGCGGTGTGCGCCGTTTCCTTGTCGCGCGTCTCACCCACGAGCAGCACGTCGGGGTCTTGCCGCAGGAAGGCGCGCAGCACGCCCGCAAACGTCAGGCCGATGTCGCTCGACACCTGGATCTGCGTCACGCCCGGGAGGTCGTACTCGATGGGGTCCTCGGCCGTGGAGATGTTGACGCCCGGATCGTTGATCTCCGCCAGGGCTGAATAGAGCGTCGTGGTCTTGCCCGACCCGGTGGGGCCCGTGACGTAGATGATGCCGTACGGCTGCCGGATCATCTCGCGGACGAGCGCCAGCGCGGGCGCGTGCGTGATGAGCGTGTCGAGGCCCAGCGCGGTGTTCGACTTGTCGAGCAGCCGCATGCACACCTTCTCGCCCCATTTGCCGGGCACCGTGGATACGCGAAAGTCGATGGGCTTGCCCTCCATCGTCACGCTGATGCGGCCGTCCTGCGGCAGCCGCTTCTCGGCGATGTCGAGCTTGCTCAGGATCTTGAAGCGGGAGATCACGCCGAGCTGCACGCGCTTGGGGAGCTTCTGCACCACCTGGAGGGCGCCGTCGATGCGGAAGCGGACCGTGACGTCGCTTTCCATCGGCTCGATGTGGATGTCGCTGCCGCCCTGCTTGATGGCGAGCCCGAGGATCGAGTTCACCAGGCGGATGATCGGCGCGTCCTCCGAGGCGCTCATCAGGTCCTGCTTGGTCTCATCCGCCGACTCCTGCGCGTCGGCGGCGAGCTGCAGTTCCCGGATCAGGTCCGACTGCAGCAGGTCGATGGTGGCCGCCTGCGTCGGCTTGGCGGCGGATGGCGGCCGGACAGGCGCGCCCGCGGGCCGGGCCGGCGTCACCTCGGACTGGGCCACGAGCTGCGGGTACGTCGCCGACATGAAGTGCCGGAAGTCGTCCTCGGAGACGATGGCCGGCTCGATCATCACGCCCTTGATGGCGCGGCGCACGTCATCGAAGGCTACGAGGTTGTTCGGGTTCGTCATGGCCAGCGTGAGCCGGTTGTTGCAGAACGCGATGGGGACGATGTGGTGGGCGTTGATGAACGCCTGGGGCAGCAGCGACAGCACCCGCGGGTCGATCTTGATCTTCGCCAGGTTGACGAAGTCGACCCCGGCGTGCCGGTTGGCCTGCTCGAGCCGGCCGGCGAGCACCCGCATCATCGCGGTGGCCAGGGCCGGATGCGCCACCAGCATCCGCTCGAACTCGACCTGCTCGAGCACGGCGCAGGTGGTGGATTCGAGCGCCAGCACCGAGGCCGCGCGGGGCTGGCCGGTGAGCAGCGCCATCTCACCGAACATCTGTCCCTCACCGAGTTCGGCCAGCGAGAAGTCCACGCCGGTGTCCGGGTCGCGGCGGCGCACCGCCACGCGGCCCGACAGGATGAAGAAGGCCGAGTCCTCAGCGCTGCCCTCGCGGACGATCAGCGCCTGCGGCACGAAGTCGCGGCGCCGCATGCGGCTTTCCAGCTGCACGCACGCCTCCGGCGCCAGCGCGCTGAACAGCGGAACCTTGTGTAAGAAGCCCGGGGTATCGGCGGCCATGGACCTGGGACGTATCTTATCAACCAGCCGGCACGGCCACGCGCCACGATGGATTCCTGAACCTGTTGATTAGGATTCCATCCTGGCTAATAATGGAAGCATGAAGACCACCGTTGATATTCCCGAGAATGAGCTGAAGGACGCCATGCGCTTCACGAAGGCTCGTACCAAACGCGAGGCGGTGGTGCGGATTCTGGAAGAATTCAACCGTCGCCAGCGCATGGCCGAGCTGGTCAAGTACGCCGGCACGTTCAGCGACCGGTTCCCGACGAACGACGACATTGAAGCGGTTGACGCCGGGCGCGACCGTGGCGAGTATGGCCGTCCTCGTCGATAGCTCGCTGTGGGTCCATCAGCTCCGCCGGAGCGGCGATCTGGAGAAGCGAGACCAGGTGAACGCCCTGCTGCGAAGCGGCCAGGCCGGGTGGTGTCCGCCCGTCCGGCTTGAACTGTGGCGGGGCGTGACCAGCGACGCCGAGCGGAAGGCGCTTCGGCACTATGAAGCCCTGATTCCCGACTACGAGATCTCCGCGGCCGTGTGGGAGCGCGCCATTCGCCTGGCCGACCGAGGCAGGGCGGCGGGCCTCACGGTGCCGCTGGCCGACCTGCTGATCTATGCGTGCGCCAGGGAACACGGCCTCGAACTGGCGCACGACGACCAGCACTTTGCCCAGCTGGAGCGGCACGATTCCTAGGGGATAGCCACGATTCGGTTGCGGCCCTCCTGCTTGGCCCGATAGAGCGCCTCGTCCGCCCGGCGCAACAGTGAGTCGGCCGTGTTGCCGCTGGTCCGCAGTCGCGTGACCCCCTGCGACAACGTGCAGGCCGAGGCCGTGGCGAACGCCTGGCGCAGCGCCTCCGCGCGTTGCGCGCCGCGTGACCGGTGGTGTCGATGACGCGCTTGAAGGCATCGACATCGATGACGATGAGGGCCAGGTCCAGGGCGTCGCGCTGTCCCCGGATCACTTCGCGCTTGAGCGTCTCATCCAGGTACCGCCGGTTGAACAGGTTCGTCAGGGGATCGCGGACGGACTGCTCGCGGAGCTGCTGGTGCAGCGCGCCAATCTCCGCCAGCCTCCGGGTCAGCTCTTCGTTGGCCTCGTGCAGTTCCGTCTCGGCCTGCTTGCGCGCCGTCACGTCCTGCTTGATGGCGATGAAATGCGCGAGCCGGCCGTTGTCGTCCATCACCGGGGCGATGTGCTGCTCTTCGTAGCAGATGGTCCCGTCCTTGCGCCGGTTGGCGATCTCGCCGAACCACGTCTGGCCGGCCAGGACGGTCTGCCACAGCGTGCGATAGAAGCCGCTGTCGTGCCGGTCCGACTTGAGGATGCGGGTGTGCCGGCCAATCAGCTCGCCGCTCTGGTAGCCGGTCATGCGCGTCACGGCGGGATTGACCCACTCGATGACACCGGTGACGCCGGAGATCACGATGCCGTTCGCGGCCGCGTCCATCGCCACGCTCTGCACCAGCAGGTCCTGCTGCACGCTCCAGCGCGGCAGGGTGTCGCGCACCACCGCCTGCACGAGGCGGCCCCAGCCGGGCACTGGCGGCAGCGGGCTCAGGGCGATGTCCACCGGCACGAGGTCCCGGACTTGTGCTGGGCGCTCAGCACCGGACGCTTGCCCATCGCCCTGGGGACCGGATTCCGCTGGTATTCCGTCCGAGTCGCGGCGTGGCCGCCGAAGTGGGCCGGCACCAGCATCTCGATGTCCTTCCCGATCAGCTCATGCGCCTCGAACCCCAGCAGGTTCTTGCAGCGGTCGTTCGCGAACACGATCGTCCCGCGTTCGTCGACGACCAGCCCCAGGTCGGGGCTGCTGAGGACGATGGCGTCGAGCACTAGCGGAAGGCCTCGGCGCGCTTCAGGAGTTCGTCGAGCCCGGGCTCGCTGGGGTTGCGCGGCTTGCCGGGGTGGATCACCGACACCTGGCAGCTCTCCGCGGCTTCCACCAGCTGCGCGTAGGTGCCGGCGGTGACGTCGGCGATGTAGGCCTGCTTGTTGGCGTTGTAGGCGAACATCCTACTGTTGATGGTGGTGCACTCGTTGCAAGTGGAGCAGCGCGTCGTCTCGATGTAGGCCTCATCGGGCGATCGCGCGGACGCCGTGTCGACCTCTGCCGCGACCACCATCGCGATGGGCGCCTCATCCACCAGTGCGGCCGGCGCGTAGACGGTGGCCTCCTGCGCGTTCTGCTCGTCCCAGGCCTTGCGTTCGCGCGCCAGCAGCGCTTCGGCGTGGGAGTTGTGGATGCCGGCCAGTTCCTGCAGGCTGTGCCACATCTCGCGGCAGCGGCGGGCCTCGCGGATCAGGCGATCGTCCGCGATCACCGTGTGCAGGGTGTCGTGCTCGTCCACCATCAGCAGCGACGGCACCGTGTCGGGCAGGCCCGTGCGCTCGCGCGAGAGTGCCTCGTCCACCGGCACGAGGTGGCCGTTGCGCTGGTCGTTGGGCACGCGCGCCAGGTGCTTCGCGTAGCGCCGGTCGCCGGCCACGAAGTCGGCCGCGGTGAAGGCCAGGTCGGCCGACACGCGCTGGTGCCGCTGGTCTTCGTAGTCGAAGGCGTGAATCGGCCAGTCGAGATCGCGCTGGGGGTTGGCGTCGAGGTGGAAGCGGGCCGCCCAGTTCGGGCCCGCCGACGGATCGTAGGCAAACGCCGGGAAGGCGCGCGACTCCATCGCCGCCGCCGCCACCAGGTATGGCGGCCGGTCCTGTTGCGCGCCGCCGGCGCCGGAGAACACGCTGAACAGGGCGGGGCCCCGGTAGGCAAGGCCGCGGATCAGGTGCTCGCGGAACTGGAACAGGTGCGAGCTCGCCGACTGCAGCACGTAGACGTCGTTGAGGCCGATGACCATGCTGGCCACCTGCCGGTTGCGCATGCCCGCGGTGAGCGCGCCCTGGCCGTCGGGCGACTCCTCGAGGATGTCGTCGATCTGCAACAGCACCTTGATGGGCAGGCCCGACGTGAGGATCTCCAGGAGGCGGGCGTGCTCGTCGGCCGGCGCCTGGCCGGCGTTGAGGCAGACCAGGTAATCGGGGAAGGCCGCCAGGTCTTGCGGATCGAGCCCGTTGGCCCCGAACTGCTCGAACAGCGCGTCGTGCCGCAACTCCCGGTACAGCCCCTCGATTTCGAGCTCGGCCATCGCGATGGCCTTGGCCAGGGTGACGACCGCCGGCATCCGCTCGCGGAAGGCGTCGAGCGCCTCGCGGCAGCTGTTGAATACGAACGAGTAGGGCTCGTTGCTGTCGGAGCGGTGAAGGGGGGCGCCGGGCCCTGGCAGGAAGGCTCTCGACGTGAGCACCGCCAGCAGGTGATAGATGCGCTTGCGGCGGCTGTCGGGGAGGGTGTCGCCGGGCCCGGTCGTGGCGAGCACCTGCGACAGGGCCGTGAAGTCGAAGGCGTCCTCAAACGCCGTGCCCACCGACGCCTTCAGCTGCGAGGCATCGCGACGGGCATCCGACCGCTCGTAGTCGGCCTTGAGGATGTCCGACAGCTTCAGCACGAGCCGATCGAGCCGCTGGTGAAAGGCGTCGACCTTCGTGGCCTGCACCGTGCCCCAGGCGTGACGCGCCAGGCGCGCGGGCAAGGCGGCGTTGCAGTCGACGACCTCGCCGTCCACGGGGATGGCGGCGCGCACGCGCCGGAGGCTGTCGCGCAGCGACGGCTCACCATCCACGTCGAGCGTCGCGGCGGCTGTGTCCCAGAGTGTGGACAAGAGGCAACCCTGAAGGGTTGCCTCCACCGGAGCCGCGGCCACCTGGGCGCGAATCTCGCGCTCCAGCCGCAGGGCGTGGTGGCGGATGCGGTCGCCCTGTTCGTTCGACGCGGTGGCCGCCAGCGCGCTATCGATGAGGCCGGACAGCGAGTGCACCGGCGCGCCATCGGGATGGCCGGCCACGAGCACCAGCGGGAAGTCGTAGCGCAGGGCGGCGAGATCGTGATGCCGGGCCAGGAGGGCCGGGCGCAGGCCAAGCCCCTCCACGGCCTGCAGGTGCCGCCCGTCGCGGCTGCCGGTGAGGAAGAACGTGACGTGCGCGTGGGTGGACGCTTCCATGGCTATGCCTGGGTGCTGGCTTCCCGTGGCCACACGGTGAGCTTGTCGAGCTCGGCGTTGAGCCCCGCCCTGGTGACCTCGGCCGACCGCAGCGCGACGGGACGCAGCAGGTCTTCGTAGCAGGGCACTTCGGGATTGCGGTACAGGATGCCCACCGGCACGTTGTCGGTGTCCGAGGCAACCTCGCGGGCCCGGTTGAGGTCGGCCGGGTCGTGCTCCACCTGGTTCCGGTAGACGCGAGCCGCCGCGGCGCTCGGCTGCAGGCCGTTGGCGTGGTGCAGCAGCCGCACGCGGCCGGGATCGTGCAGCCACGGATCCATCGCCTTCGGCAGCCACTCGGGGCAGCGCTGGACGATGCGCACGAACGACAGGCCGGTGTGGTGATACGCCGCCTTCACGATGTCGTACAGCAGGTCGGGCGCCCAGTCTACGGCCTGCGCCACGAACGACACGTTCTGCACGCCCAGCGTCACGGTGAGCGGGTTCAAGGCCTCGAGGTGGCTGCCACGCGGCGTGGTGTTGCTCTTCGTGCCGATCGGCGAGGTGGGCGACGCCTGCTTCTTGGTGAGGCCGTAGATCTGGTTGTCGTGCAGGAACACGGTGAGGTTCATGTTGTAGCGGATGGCGTGAATCCAGTGCGCCGCGCCGATGCTGCAGCAATCCCCGTCGCCGGTGTTGACGAACACGGTGAGGTCGGGCCGCGCCATCTTCACACCCTCGGCGATGGGCAGCGCACGCCCGTGGATGCCGTGGAAGCCGTAGGTCTTCATGTAGTGGGGGAACCGGCTCGAGCAGCCGATGCCCGACACGAACACGGTCTTCTCGGGCCGCAAGCCCTCGTCGCGGCACAGGCGCTGCACGGCGGCCAGGATGGCGTTGTCGCCGCACCCGGTGCACCAGCGGGGCACGCCGCCCTGGTAGTCTTCGAGCTCGAAGCGCTCGTCGCACATCTGCAGCAGGCATTCGGTTGCGGTCAGACTCATGACTTCGCCACTTTCTTGGAGGCCGGAGGGCGTGAGCGGTTGGAGGCCAGGGCCAGCCGCTCGGAGAGGACCCGGCGGATGGTGCTGGGCCGCATGGGCTGGCCCCGCACCTCGGTGTAGCAGTCCACGTCCACCAGGTAGCGCGCGCGCAGCAGCGTGGCCAGCGCGGCATACCGGCGGTTGCTCTCGTCGATGATCGGGTCGTCGGCGCGATCGCTCCAGTTCGACTCGATGGTCATCACCTGGCCGAAGCCGCGCATCACCGTGTTGATGCCCGGGGGCAGGGGATTGAGGAAGCGGAGGTGCAGCGACGACACCTTGCGCCCCTCGGCCTGCAGTGAGGCCACGGCCTCCTCGATGGCGCCCCGCGTGCTGCCCCAGCCAATCACCAGCAGGTCGCCCGTGGGCTCGCCGAACACGGGCGGCGGCGCCAGCGTCTTTTGCAGGGCGGCCAGCTTGAGGCTGCGGGCGCGCAGCGCCTGCTCGTTGCTGTCGGCGTCGTAGGCCACGTGGCTGTCGCGGTCGTGCGCCAGGCCCGTGAGCGTGTGCATGCCGCCGGGCTGGCCGGGGATGAAGCGGCGCGCCAGGCCCGTGGCGGCGTCCCAGTCGTAGGGCCGCGCCCCCTCGGGCGCCGCGCTCTGGTCCACCGGCGGCGCCATCCAGGTCTCGCTGAACACCGGCCGCGGAAACGGCTGCTGCGACGTGGCCAGGGTGGCGTCCGACAGGATCACCACCACCATGTTGAAGGTCTCGGCGATGCGGCGGGCCGCGATGACGGCGTGGAAGCAGTCTTCGATGGTCGACGGGGCCATCACCACCTTGGGGGCGTCGCCGTGGCTGCCGAAGATGGCGGTCATCAGGTCGCCTTGTTCCGTCTTGGTGGGCTGCCCCGTGCTGGGCCCGCCGCGCTGCACGTTCACCACAACCAGCGGGATCTCGCCCATGACGGCCAGGCCGATGCCCTCCTGCTTGAGCGAGAAGCCCGGCCCCGACGTGATGGTGACCGCGCACTTGCCGGCGTAGGAGGCGCCAATGGCAAACGCGCACGCCGCGATCTCGTCCTCGGCCTGGTGCACGATGCCGCCCACCGTCTCGAAGATCTCCGACAGGTAATGCGACGCCGACGTGGCCGGCGTGATGGGATACATCGCACAGATGTCCATCCCCGACGCGACGATCCCCAGTGCCAGCGCGGTGTTGCCGTTGGCGACAATCTGCGGCTCGGTGGAGCGCTTCCCCGGGATGCGGTAGCAGAAGTCGAGGTTGGCGGCCGCCCACCGATGGCCCGCCTCGAGCAGCGCCACGTTGGTGTCGACGATGGCCTGGGACTTCTTGCCGAAGGTGGCCGCCACCTGCTCGGCGGCCAGCGCCAGGTCGAAGCTGTAGATGTGGCACAGCATCCCCAGCGCGAACATGTTTTTGCCGCGGCGCGGGTCGCTCACGAGCGCGCGGCACTCGTGCTCCATGGGCGTCTCGCGCACGTCATATCCCGCGGCCACCAGCCGCTCGTAGGTATCGGCGTAGGCCGCGGCCACCTTGGGGTCGGCGTGACTGCGCCACATGTTCTCGAGCAGGATGGTGCAGCCGGGCTTGAGCTCACCGGCGCGCACGCGGCCGAGCAGCACCTGCTCGTTGAAGGCCACCACCAGGTCGGTCTCGTCGCCGCCGTTGGTAACCGGGCCCGACCCGATGCGGATGCGGTTGCCGCTGGCGCCGGCCACGCTGCGCGCCGGCGGGCGGATCTCGGCCGGGATGATCTCGGTGGTCCACACACCGTTGCCCATCTGTGCCGCGATGGCGCCCAGCGACTGCCCGCACTTCTGCGCGCCCTCGCCAGAGTCGCTGATGATCTCGACGATGTGTTCTTTGAGGGTGGTCATAGGGCTTAGGGCTTAGGGCTTGGGGCTTAAGGCTTGGGGGCTCAGGCGCACACGGCTGAAGTTGCGCTCGCGCATGTCAACGCCAAACAGCAGGCCGTCCTCGGCTCCGCGATAGGGCCGCGCCGCGTCGCGTATGCCCAGGTATGCCTTCATGCTGCGCGCGGCCTTGCGGCCCGCGCCCATGGCCTCGATCACCGTCGCGGCGCCGGTGACGATGTCGCCGCCGGCAAAGACGCCCGCCACCGAGGTAGCCAGGCTGTCGTCGGCGGCGATGTAGCCGCGCGTGTTGAGCGCCATCGACGAGGTCTGGCCCATGATGGGATTGGCGTTGGTGCCGATTGCGTACACCACCAGGTCGGTCTCGAACTCGAACTCGCTGCCCGCCACCGGCACCGGCCGGCGGCGGCCCGACTCGTCGGGCTCGCCCAGGTCCATGCGCACGCACTGCATCCCTCTCACGCTCCCATGCCCATCGTCCAGGATCGCCACCGGGGCGGTGAGCCAGTGGAACTGCACGCCTTCCTGTTCGGCGTGGTGCAGCTCTTCTGCCCGGGCCGGCGCCTCGGTGCGTGAGCGCCGGTAGATGCAGTGCACCGTCTCGGCGCCCAGGCGGATGGCGACGCGCATGGCGTCCATCGCGGTGTTGCCGGCGCCCACCACGCACACGTGGCGGCCGATGGGCAGCGGCGTGTCGTAGTTGGGGTCGCGCGCGCGCATCAGGTTGCAGCGCGTGAGCAGCTCGTTGGCCGACAGCACGCCGTTCAGCGAATCGCCCGGGATGCCGAGCATGGTGGGGTAGCCGGCGCCGACGCCGACGAACACGGCGTGGAAGCCCATGTCGTCGAGCATCTGCTCGATGGTGAAGAGGCGGCCCACCAGCGTGTTGCACTCGAACACCACCCCGAGCTGCTTCAGCTTCTCGATTTCGGCGTCGATCACTTCGCCGGGGAGGCGGAAGTCGGGGATGCCGTAGCGCAGCACGCCGCCGGGCTCATGAAAGGCTTCGTACACCGTGACGTCGCACCCGGCCTTGGCCATGTCGGCCGCGCAGGCCATGCCGGCCGGGCCCGAGCCGACGATGCCCACGCGGAAGCGGGTGGGTTCGATGAAGGGGACGTTGACCCAGCCCTCGGCGATGGCCGAGTCGCCCACGAAGCGCTCGAGGCGTCCGATGGCCACCGGCTCCAACGATTCGCCCACGGTGCACACGCCCTCGCACTGGCTCTCTTGCGGGCACACGCGGCCGCAGATGGAGGGCAGCAGGTTGGTGTCGGTGAGGATGTCGTAGGCGCCGCGCAGGTTGCGCTCGCCGATCTTCCTGATGAAGCCGGGAATGTCGATGCCCACCGGGCACCCGGCGCGGCAGGGCTCTTCGGGGCAGTACAGGCAGCGATCCGACTCGCGCAGCGCGTCCTCGAAGCGGTAGCCGCACGCCACTTCCTCGAAGTTCTTCGCCCGCACCTGGGGATCCTGCTCGCGCATCGGCGTGCGCGTTTGCGGGATGCTCCGTATGGTTCGCTTCGTCGCCATCCCGCTTCATCCCCCCAACGCGTCGTTCAGCTCGGGCAGCTCGATCAGCTCGCCCTGCTCGGCCACGCCTCGCCCCAGGGCGTCGAGGGCGCCCGGGCCCACCTGCTGGGTCATGCGGCAGCTTTCCGTCCAGCGCTGGGTGGCCGCCTGCTCCTCGGTGGTGTAGCGCCGCAGGCGGATCATCAGGTCGTCGAAATCCACCAGGTGGCCGTCGAAATCGGGCCCATCCACGCACGCGAACTTCACCTGGCCGCCCACCTTCACGCGGCAGCCGCCGCACATCCCGGTGCCGTCCACCATGATCGGGTTCACGCTGACGATGGTCTTGATATGGTGCGGCCGCGTCGCCTCGGCGCACGCCTGCATCATCACGGGCGGTCCGATGGCCACGACCTCGCCCACGTCGGGGTGCGCCGCCAGCGCGGCCTTGATGCCGTCGGTGACAAAGCCCTTGATGCCCGCCGAGCCGTCGTTGGTGCACAGGATGAGCTCGTCGCACCACGATCGGAACTTATCTTCCCAGAACACCAGGCCCTTGGTGCGGAACCCGAGCACCGCAATCACGTACGCGCCCGCTTCCTTGAAGCCCTTGGCCTGGGGGAAGATGGGCGCCACGCCAAGCCCGCCGCCCACGCACACCACCTTGGAGGCCTTGGTGGTGGGGCTCGGAATGCCCATGGGGCCCACCATGCCGTGCAGGGCGGTGCCCACCCGGCACTCCTGCTGCATGTGCTTTGTGGTCTTGCCCACCGCCTGGATGACCAGAGTGATGGTGCCCTTGTCGCGATCGAAATCCGCGATGGTGAGCGGGATGCGCTCGCTCTGCGGGTTGAGCATGACGATGACGAATTGCCCGGGTTTGGCGGCCGAGGCCATCAGGGGATGGCGCACCTCGAGCAGGTAGGTGACGTCGGAGAAATCCTCGCGTGCCACGATCTCGAATGGCGCCATGACGCTCACCGCCCTTCAGGGGTGCCGGAAGCCCGGCGGTTGCCGGGTTAGGCAGGTAGGTTAGCAAAGGGCGTTCCAATCAGGGGAGGGGATTCTTGACGGGAGCGGGCTTCTTGACGGGAACGGGCTTCTTGACGGGAGCTCCCGGCAAGCGTCCCGTCCCCCGTCAAGTGTCGCGCTCCCGGCTGTAACATATCCCCTGAGCGCCCGTAGCTCAGGTGGATAGAGCACCGGCCTTCTAAGCCGGGGGTCGAAGGTTCGAATCCTTCCGGGCGCGCCATTCGCTCGCGAAGATCGCAGGCGAGCTATGGCGGATGGCTCATCGAGCCGGCCGTAGCGACCAGGTCGCGAAGGCTGGCGGGCGCGCCATTTCTGCCAGATCCATTCCGGAGGCATGGGTAACAGATTACCGGGCATCTGTCCGCTTAGCCCGCATCCGGCCGGTGGCGCCCCACTGGTTGTGACCGCTCACCCGTCTGATTCTGCGCTATCGTGTGTGAAGGATGCCTACCGTGAGTCCAGCATTCGCCGAGCACGCCGCCGCTCTTGCCGACCTGTGTCGGCGGCACAGTGTACTCCGCCTCGAGTTGTTCGGCTCCGCCGCACGTGGCCAGGACGATCCCGCGCACAGCGACCTCGACTTCCTCGTGGAGTTTGAGCCCGTACCAGAAGGGCACTACGCGGACGCGTACTTCGGCGTCCGCGAGGGCCTCGAGTCGCTATTCCGACGGCCGGTTGACCTCGTCGTCGACTCCGCCATCAGGAATCGGTACTTCCGCGAATCCGTCGATCAAACCAAGACGCTGCTGTATGCGGCTTGAGACGAAGAAATACCTGCTCGATATTCAGGAAGCTGCTGCGCTGGCCTCCGAGTTCGTCGCGGGCCGGACGTTTCAGGACTACCAGACGACGGCCATGCTGCGGGCGGCGGTCGAGCGGCAGTGCGAGATTATTGGCGAAGCGCTGGCCAAGCTCGCGAAGGCAGATGAACCAGTCGCGGCACGAATCACCGACTACCGCCGGATCATGCTTTCCGTAATATCCTGATTCACGGCTACACCGAAGTGGACCACAGGCTCGTCTGGGATGTCGTCACCACCAAAGTGCCGACGCTGTCCGCAGAAGTGAGCGGATTGCTGCTCGATTGACGGAACGAAGCGCGGCGAATCAACACGGAACAACCCAGCGGCAATCCATGGCGTCACTCAAGAAGCCCAAGGCGTTTCGGGACGGCCGCGGTGGCCCAGAATGGCCCCAAGCCCCAAGCCCCAAGCCCCAAGCCGTAAGCCTACTTCTGCACCGGGCAATCCTTCCGCGACCACTCCTCGAACAAGCCGTCGTACAGCAGCGCCTTGAAGCCCAGCGTGCGCGCGGCCAGAATCACCTGCGTGGCCTGCTGGTCGATGTGGCAGTGGATCGAGCGAGTGACGCGCATGGGGCCTCCCTTGGCCAACCGTCTGATCGACGTTCGACACAAGGGTCCCCCCGCTCCTGTCGACCCTCAAGGGCCGTCGCTTACTTCTTCACGAACTCGGCCACCTTCTCGATGGCCTCGCCGACCTTTTTCTTGGCGTCACCGACGGCGGTGTGCGCCTTCCCGACGGCCTCGTCCACGCGGCCCTCGGCCTTCAGCTTCTCGTCGCCGGTCAGCGCACCAACGGCCTGCTTGATCTTGCCCTTGGTCTCGTCGATCTTGCCCTGCTGCTTGTCCTTGTTCCACATGTGAGGCCTCCAAGCTTCAGCATGTGGGCAAGGCGCGCCCCTGTCTGTGCGTTTCAGCACACGCCGGGTTACTGCTCGATGATGATGTCGGGGTCGTGCGCCACGCCGTTGATCATCGTCGTGTAGGAGTAGGTGGTCACCTCGGCATCGTCCCTGACGACCAGCGTCATGGTGCAGGTGCCGCCACCGCCCGCCGCCGTGCAATCGTCGTTGCCGTTCGGCGCAAACGGATCGTTCGGCGAGTTATCAGACTTGCGGACGAAGTTGGTCAACTCCACGGTTGCGGCGGCGCTGCAGTTGTTGATGACGCCCCACCGGATGGGGCCGTTGCGCCTGGCGCGAATGCGATCTCCGCCGTCGTTGCCGACCAGCGTCTTCCCGCACGTGCCATTCGCCATGGCGAGGGTAATCGTGGCCGAAAGCGGAGGCGCTTGCGCCCGCACCAACACGGACGCCCCAAGCAACAACACACCCACGCCGGCCAGGGTCACAGTGGTCCGAACAGTCATACGAGCTCCTTCGAATAGGTCACGGTTTCCGCGCGCCGACGAGTGATAGGTACTCCGGGAGAGCGTGCAACGGCCGCAGGTCGAGATCCCGCCTCGCCTGCTCGGGGCTGAAGCCCAGCTCGACCGCGGTCGTGAGGTCGGCCAGGGCGCGCGCGCGATCGCCCGCCAGGGCCGCCACCGCGGCGCTGCGATGGAACACGTCGTTCCCCCTGGGGGCCAGCGCCAACGCCTGGTCCACGTGGAGCCGCGCCTCGGCGTTGCGTCCGAGCTTGGCTTCCACCAGCGCCACGAGGCTCAGGTGCGCCGGGTCTTTCGGGTTCACCGTCAGTTGCTCGGTGGCGAACTCGAGGGCCTGCAGGTACGCCTTCCTGGCGCCGGCCGCGTCGCCGAGCGCGGCGAGCGCGTCGCCCAGGTTGCGATGCAAGGAGGCATCGCCGGCCCTCAGCGCAATGGCCCGCGTGTAGGCCGCGCGGGCGTCCTCGAAGCGGGCGTTCCAGAAATGAATGGTGCCGATGTTCGAGAAGGTGCTCGCGCCGGGCCTGATCTCCGCCGCGCGTGAAAAGCTGTCGAGTGCCAGCGTCAGGTCGCCCTGCATCATGGCCACAGCGCCCAGGTTGTTGTAGCCGATGTGGCTGTCGGGCTGCAGCTCCGTCACCCGTCGACAAGACGACTCGGCTTCCGCGTACCGGCCCACGGACAGCAGCGCCACGGCCAGGCGGTTGTGGTTCTGCCAGTAGTTGGGCCGGATCGCGATCGCCTGGTGATACGCCTGCACCGCCTCGTCGATCTGCCCCTGGCCGGCCAGGATGTCGCCCAGCAGTCGGTGGGCCTCGTCGGCATTGGGCTGCAGGGCGAGGGCCTTGCGGATCTCGTCCACCGCCGCCGGCGTGCGGCCGATGCCCTTGTAGATGGTGGCCAGCGTGAGGTGCACCTCCGCCTGGGCCGGGCTCAGGCGCAGGGCTTCAAGGCTGGCGTCGATGGCCCTCAGCGTCCACGCGGTCTCGTTCGTCTCGATGAACCGTTGCCAGTAGGCCATGCCCAGCCCGGCGTGGGCGAGGGCAAAGGACGGATCCTTGGCAAGGGCACGAGTGAAGGCGTCTTCGGCGTGGAGCACATTGCCCTTCACGTCCCGCCGATCCAGAAACAGCCGCCCCTGCGAGTAGTCGGCGAAGGCCTCCACGTTCCGGGTCGGGACCCCCGTCAGGCGCTCCCGGTCCGGCGTCGAGAGGGGCAGGTCCAGGCCCTCGGCAATGCCTTCCGCCAGTTGCTGCTGCAGCGTGAAGAGCCCGGCCGTGGTGCCGTCGAACGATCGCGTCCACACCGTCGCGCCAGTGGACGACATGAGCTGCGCCGTCACGTGCAGCCGATCGCCGGCGCGCTCCACACCGCCGCCCACCACATACGACGCGCCCAGGTCCCTGGCCAGCGTGGGGGATGAGGGCGTGGCCGCCAGGTACGCCGCGGTCGTCTCGCGAGACACGACGGTTACGCGGGGCAGCAGCGACAGCTTGGTGATGAGGTCGTCGGTGATCCCCGAGCCCAGGTGATCGTTGGCGGCGTCGCCGCTCAGGTTGGTGAACGGCTTCACCACGATCGACGGGGTGTCGGCCGAGAGCGGCGCGCGCCAGCCCGGAAGGACGAGCAGCACACCGGCAAGGCCGACGGCGGCCGCGAGCGCGGCCATCACCACCAGCGCGGGTCGCGTGCGCCGGGCGCCACGGGCGGATGTCGGCGCCGAGACGTGCGTGCCCGCGGTGGCCGGCCCCCCGGCCGCGCGGAGCGCGTCGCCAAGCGCCATGGCGCTCTGGAACCTGGCATCGGGCTCCCGCGCGAGCGCCTTGAGGACGATGGTGCTCACCTCGTCGGGGATGGCCGGGTCGATGGTCGTGGGCGACGGAGCGGGCGTCGTCAGTGCCATGACGGCGGTCGACACCAGGTTCGTGCCCTCGAAGGGCCGGCGCCCCGTGAGCAGCTCGAACAGGATGACGCCCATGGCGTAGATATCGCCGCGCGCGTCGGCGGCCGCGCCCGACAGGCGCTCGGGCGCCAGGTAGCCCGCCGTGCCCGAGACGCCGGCCGATCCCCGGTGCCCGATCTCATGCGAAACCAACTGCGTGTCGTCGCTGGCCGCAACCTCGGGCGACCGCTGCGCCAGGCCGAAGTCGAGGATCTTCGCGCGGCCCGCGGACGTCAGCCGGATGTTGGCCGGCTTGAGATCGCAGTGCACGATGCCGCGCCCGTGCGCCTCGGCCAAGGCGTCGGTGAGCTGCAGGCCAAGCGCGAGGACCTCGGCCACGGGCAGCGGGCCCCGCCGCAGCCGCTCCGACAGGCTCTCGCCCTCGACGTGTTCCATGACGATCCAGACCGTCTGGCCGTCTTCGATGACGTCGAAGATAGAGGCGATGCCCGGGTGATGCAGTTGCGCGACGGCCCGGGCCTCGCGCAGGATGCCGAGGCGTGAGCCGTCGAGGGCGTCCGAGGCCACGCGCTTGAGGGCCACCTGGCGGCGCAGCCGGGTATCCTCGGCAAGAAACACCTCACCCATCCCGCCCGCCCCGATTCTATCGAGGACGCGGTAAGGGCCTACCAGGGGACCAGGAAGGACCAAGGGCGCTATTATGCGCCCAGATGCGGACTCAGGTCGGCAATATCGTGATTTCCATTACGAATTCGGTACGTTCCCTTAGTGTTCTTTCTTAGGTCTTAGAGTCATACGCCAGACTGGGCTACCCTAGGCAGGCCCGGCATTGGGATTGCTCATGTGTAATACGAGGCGCTATGGATTCACCACTTAGTCGAATGCCCGAAAGCGTCGGACGCTTCCGGATAGATGAACTGCTCGGCCGTGGCGGGATGGGCGAGGTCTACAAGGCCTTCGACCCCACCCTCCAGCGCATCGTCGCGCTCAAGACGGTGCGCCCCGACGCGAACCAGCCCGACTACCTGGAGCGCCTGTATCGAGAGGCGCAGGCCTGCGCCCGCCTGCAGCACCCCCACATCGTGACGGTGTTCGAAGCCGGCGAAATCGACGGCCTCGTGTTCATCGTGATGGAGTACCTGCAAGGCACGAGCCTCTCCGACGCCATCCGGGGCGGGACGCTGCGGTTCGACGAGAAGGTGCGCGCGCTGATGCAGGTGCTGGAGGCGCTGCAGCACGCACACGCGCAAGGCGTGATTCATCGCGACATCAAGCCGAGCAACGTGCTGCGCCTGCCTGACGGGTCGGTGAAGCTGGTGGACTTCGGCCTGGCGCGGATGTCGAAGGTGGAGACCATGACCGCGTCGGGCATGGTGGTGGGGACCTTGCACTACGCGTCGCCCGAGCAGTTCCGCGGCGACACGCTGGATGGCCGCGCCGACATCTACTCCGCCGGCGCGCTGGCCTACGAGATGTTCACGGGCCGGCTGCCGTTTGCGGGCAAGGACTCGTCGATCTCGTCGCTCATCATGAGCGTGATGTCCGACGCGCCGCCGCCCATGAACACGCCGCACAGCCGCATGCTGCCCGAGCTGGAGAAGATCGTCAGCAAGGCCATGGCCAAGCAGGCGTCCGACCGCTACCAGACGGCCGACGAGATGCGCGAAGCGCTCGCGCGGTTCATGTCGTCGTCTCGCGAGGCGCTGGCGACGCTCGAGAACGCGCCGGAGACGCTGGTGGGAGATGCCACGGCCAACGCGCCCACGGTGATCTCGATGGGATCGGGCACGGTGGTCAACGAGCCCCGGCGCATCGGGCTGGCGTGGTGGGTGGCCGCCGCGGTCGCAGCGGCCCTTGGCGTCGCGGTGTTGGCGCCATGGTCCGGCGATGCCACGTCGAACGCGCCCGCGGAGGCCGTTGCTCAGCAGGCCGCGGCGCTGCCCGACCCGCCGCCCGCCGGCCCCACGACATCCGCGCCGGCCGCAAACGAGGCGCCACCCGCGGGCACGGCCGCCCCCGATGCCGCCGCGAAGATCTCCGCGGCGCCCAGGGATGCCGCGCCGCCGCCACTGGCCGCCGCGCCGGCCGTGGAGCGCACCGCCAAAGAGCTGTTCGCCGCGCCGGGCGCCAGCGCGGGCACCGGCCTTCGCTATCGGCTCATCCAGCAGACCACGGCGGGGGAGCAGGACGTGGAGTGGAGCACCGCCTTCCACTCGGGCGACAAGGTGCGCTTCGCGTTCGAGTCGAACGTGGACGGGTACCTGTACGTCGTGCAGCAGGGGTCCAGCGGGCAGTGGAGCGTGCTGTTCCCGAACCCCGCCATCAACGGCGGCCGCAACAGCATCCGGCGCGGAGAGCAGTACCATGTGCCGTCCGATGACTGGTTCGAGTTCGACCACAACCCCGGCGTCGAGCAGATCTTCGTGTTCCTGAGCCGCGACCCCATGGCGCAGCTGCCCGGGTTCGATCGTCCGGTGACCCGCCCCGAGAGCGTGCGGGCGTCGGTGGTGGAGGAGCTGCAGCACAGCATCCGCCCCCGCGACCTGGTGCTCGCCAGGGACCGCACCGCGTCCACGGGAGGCAAGGTGTCGCAGGCCACCTACGTGGTGAACCGCAGCGAAGTGGGCAAGGCTGTGGCCGCCAGCATGACGCTCTCCCATGGTCAATAGCCGACGCCTCATCGCCTTGCTGCTGCTGGCCCTCGCCGCCGGCGCGCCGGCGTCTGCCCAGCAGCAGGCGCCGCGCGACCTGGTGCTGGCCGGCTCGAAGCCCGCGCCCCCGCGCGAGGGCGTGCCGCGCGGCTACGCGCTGATCGTGGGCGTGGCGCGCTACCAGAACCTGGACGCCGACAAGCAGTTGCTGTTTTCCGAGAGCGACGCGGAGGCGATGTACCGCGTGCTCATCAACCACGAGGGCGGCGCGTTCCCGGCCGAGAATGTCCACTTCCTGAAGGGCGCCGACGCCACGCTGGCCAACATCCGCCGCGAGCTGGAGGAATGGCTGCCCTCGGTGGCGCAACCGGCCGATCGGGTGGTGGTGTACTTCGCGGGTCACGGCTTCGTGCAGGACGGCCGCGGCTACCTGGCGCCCTGGGACGTGGACCCCGGCCGCCTGGCCGACACCGCTTATCCCATGACGCAACTGGGCGAGGTGCTGGCCAACCGCGTGAATGCCAACTGGAAGGTGCTGCTCACCGACGCGTGCCACTCGGGCAAGATCAACGCCGAAACCACCAACGAAGGGATGGAGGCGCAGTTCAGCGCGCTGCCCACCAACTTCCTCACGCTCACCGCCACCACCGAGCGCGAGCAGAGCTTCGAAGACCCCAACCTCTCCACGGGCTTCGGCTTCTTCACCTACTACGTCGTGCAGGCCTTCCGCGGCTACGCCGACAGCGACCCCTGCGACGGCCGCATCACCGCCGACGAGCTGATCGAGTACGTCCGCTCCAACGTGCGCCGCTACGCCCGCGACCGGCAGCTCTCGCAAACGCCCACGGCGCGCGGCGACTACGAGCCCGAGATGCTGCTCGGCGTGGGCCAGGGCTGCGTCGGCAATCCCACGCAGGCCCCCTCCATGCTGGGCACCGCCGTCGTCGAGACCAACATGGACGACGTGGACCTGTATATCGACGGGGCGTTGATTGGCCGGTTGTCGAAGAGCAAGCCGCTGGTGGTGCCGAGCCTGCCGAGCGGGCTGCACGAGTTCCGCGGGGCCAGGGAAGGCTACGAGCCCGAGCGCAAGGAAGTGATGATTGCGCCGGGGCAGGAAGTGACGGTGTCGCTGCGCATCCGCTACGTGCGGCAGATCAAGAAGCCGGGGCTGGCGCTGAACGAGCAGGGCGAGAAGCTGCTGTACACGCGGCGGTCGTCGCTCAGCCTGCTGAACCTGCTGCCGGTGGAACGCAAGCAGAGCGAGGACGACCTGCGGAAGGCGGCGGCGCTCTTCGAGCGCGCGCTGGTGGAAGACCCGTCGTTCGCGCTGGCGGCGTACCACCTCGGCCAGGCCGAGCAGTTGTTGCAGAACGGCGACAAGGCCGTGGCGGCCTACCGCCGCGCCATCGCCATCGATCCCACGCACGTGGACTCGCGCATCCAGTGCGCCGCGGTGCTCATCGAGCAGGGCGACCCCGACGAGGCCATCCGCGAGCTCACCGAGGCGCTGCGGCTGGACGACACCAGCGACGATACGCACGCGATGCTGGCGCGCGCCTACTGGGACAAGGGCGCGTGGGGGCGCGCCGTGCAGCAGGCCGACCGCGCGCTGGCGCTGCGGCGCTCGCACGCGCAGGCCCACCTGTGGCGCGCCGATGCGCTGCGCCACATGGCGGTGGAGGAGAAGGATGCGGCGCGGCAACTGGGCCTTTATGCCTCCGCCCGCGAGGGCTACCGCGAGTTCCTGGACCTCACCAACTTCTCGTCGGGCCTTGGCGCGAAGTTGGCGTTCCACTTCATCGGCCTGGGCGTGGGCCGCCGCAGCCACGCCGACCGGCAGGGCGCCTACGACAGCCTGCGCAGCGCCGGCTTCCTGGGGCTGTGCCTCTCCGAGCAGAAGGTGGGGAACCCGCTGCGCGCGCGCGAGTATTGCCAGCGCGCCCTGAAGCACGCGCCACAGGACCCCATTGGCTACTTTCTGCTGGGCAACGTGAATCGCGACCTCTACAATGCCCGCCAGTCGTGCGACTACCTGACGGCCGCACGCGACAGCTACCGTAAGATGATTGCCCTCAACCCTCACCTCGACGAATCGCGCAACGCGCGCAACTACCTGGACCAGATCGACGGCATCCTGCCGCGATCGGGATGTGGCACACGCGGATGATTACGACGCTCCTGATTGCAGCAACGCTTGTGACCGGACCGGCAGGTCCGGCTGACGCCGGACACGACGGCCAAGCCCAGGCGGGCCTGAAGATCGTGGTCATCGAAGGCGAAGACGCGGTCAACATCATCCAGCAGAAGACGGCGGTGGCGCCGCTGGTGGAGGTGCGCGACCGCAACAACCTCCCGGTGCCCGGCGCCGTGGTCACGTTCGCCGTTGAGGGCGGCAAGGCCGCGTCGTTTGCCGGCGGCGCGTCCACCCTCACGGTGACGACCAACGCAGCCGGGCAGGCCGTGGCCGCGGGCTTCAGCCCGCTGACGAGCGGGGCGGTGCAGATCAACGTGTCGGCGGCGTTTCAGGGACAGACGGCCGTGGCCGCTATTACGCAGACCAACGTTATGACGGCGGCTGCCGCGGGTGCGTCGGGTGCGTCGGGTGCGTCGGGTGCGTCGGGTGCATCGGGTGCGTCGGGTGCAACGGGTGCAACGGGTGCCGGGGGGGCGGCTGCCGGTGGTGGAGGCATGTCGGGCGCCATGATTGGGGTGGTGGGCGCGGCGGCGGCTGCGGGGACGGCGGCGGCGGTGGTGGCCACACGGGGAGAGGATGCCCCCGCAGGTCCCACCACGTACTCGGGCTCATTCTCCGGCCAGTTCGTCAGCACCATCACCAGTTCCGGGGCGCCCACGTGCACCATCACCAGGGCCATCAGCGGCACCATGACGATCACGCTCGAGACCAAGTCGGACGGCTCGCTGTCGGGGCCGGCTCAGATCGAGGGCACCGACGTGGTGGTGGCGCGCACGTGCCCGGGAGATCCGGTGAACACGTCGTTCTCTGGCCGTGAGCAAGTCACCGGCACGGCCGCGTCGCTGGGCTTCACGCGAGAGTCGACCAACACCAACACCACGCCCCAGGGCGAACCCTTCACCAACACCACCACGGTGGTGTTCACCGGCTCGCTCAGCGGCGGCGTGATCACCGGCACGCTCTCCTACAAGGAGCAGGGCACCATCCAGAACCGCCCGTTCCCCTCGCAGACGAGCGGCTCCACGTCGTTTCCCATCACGTTGCGATAGGAGGACCCCGTGCACCCAGTGCGACGCGCCGGCCAGGTGGCCATTCTCGTTGCGGGCCTGCTTCCCGTCGCGGCAGCGGGCGTGAACGCCCAGGCCCCGCCCGTGCTGACCGTGCTGACGCTGGAGCAGGCGGTGGGCGAGGCGCTGGTCAAGAACGACCGCGTGGCCAACCAGCACGACGTGATCGCGCAGGCCGACCTGGGCCTGCGGCTGGCGCGCAGCGACTTCAGGCCCAAGGTAACGCCCAACATCTTCGGGTCGTTCGGCCGCACCGACCTGAACAGCCAGACCTACAGCGTGGACGTCACGCAGAAGCTGCAGACGGGCACCCGGATGCGGCTCAGCGTGGGGACGGCCTCCAACCAGATTCCGGCGGCGCCCGGCGTGACCGGCAACGACGTACTGTTCTACGACGCCGACACCACGCTGTCGGTCACCCAGCCGCTGCTGCGCGGGTTCGGCAAGGCGGTCACCCGCCGGTCGCTCACCACGGCGGAATTGCAGCGCGATGAGGCGCAGCGGCTGCAAGTGATGGCCGAGCAGCAGGTGGCCGTTGACGTGGCGGCGGCCTACTACCGCGTGGTGGCACAGCAGGCCTTTGTGCAGGTGGCGCGGCAGAGCCTGGATCGCGCGCGCCGCCTCCGCGACGCCGCCGAGGCCAAGCTCGATGCCGGCCTCGTGTCGCAATTGGACGTGCTGCGCTCGCAGCAGCTCGTGGCGCAGTCGGAGACGCAGCTCTTCGACGCGCAGTCGGCCATCGAGGACGCCCGCGACCGCCTGACCTTCCTGATGGGCCGTACCGAATCCACCCCGTTCGAGGTGAAGGACCAGATCCCGCGCCCCCCCACCGAGCCGCTGGACATGGCCCTGGCCACCACCACCGCGCTCGCCAACCGCGCCGACCTCAAGACCCGCGCCGCCGCGCGAGACGATGCCAATAATCGCCTGCGCTATTCGAAGAACCAGTTGCTGCCGCAGGTGGACGTCAACTTCTCGCTCACGCGCCGCGGCACCGCGCCCTCGTTTTCCAGCAGCTTCGGCCTCGACGGCTTCCAGTACGCCACGTTCGTGACCATCGCGATGCCCGTGGACCGCACCACGCAGCAGGTGGAGTACCAGTCGGCGATTCTCGATCGCGATCGCCGGCGCCGCGACGTGGCCACGCTCGAGCGGCAGATTGCCGATGATGTGAAGCAGGCCATCCGGGAGCAGAGCCGGCTGGCCCGCAACGTGGTGGCGGCGGAGACCAGCGTGGAGCTGAGCCGCCGCGAGGTGGAGGTGGCCCAGATGCGCTACCAGACGGGCATCTCGAACAACCTCGACGTGGTCACCGCCGAGGGCGGCCTGCTGGCCGCGGAGAGCCGCCGCATCCAGGCGCTGGCCGATTCGGCGGTGGCCCAGTTGCGGCTGCGGGCCCTGCTCGGCATCCTGAACCCCCGCATCGACATCAAGGACGCGGAATGAGCGCGCGGCGCGGACTACTGGTTGGCGTGCTCGTCGTGGCCGTGCTGGCCGGCGCCGCCTTCTGGCGCCGTCCGTTTGATGACGCCTCGCTCACCGCCCTGGTGCAGCGCGGCGATCTCACCGCCACCATCACGACGAGCGGCACACTGCGGCCCGTCCAGTCGATTACCTATCGATCGCCGGTGCCGGGACGCGACGCCGAGATTCGAGAACTGGCCGCGGAAGGCACGCGCGTGAACGCGGGAGATCTCCTGGTGCGTTTCGGCACCACCGAGCTCGAGGCCGACCTCGATCGCGCCCGCCAGGAACTGCGCCAGGCGCAGATGGACTTGCAGGTGGCAGAGGGCGAGTGGGAAGAGGCCGCGGCCGACGTGAAGTCGGTGTCCGAAGGCGAGGGCGCCCTGACGGTAGACGAGGCGCGCACCACGCTGCAGCGGGCCGAGAAGAAGGTGGAGCGGCTGCGGCAGGAGTACGGCAGCATGAAGCCGCTGTTCGACAAGGGCTTCATCACCCGGGACGAGCTGGCCAAGAGCGGCGACCAGTTGGAGCAGGCCGAAGACGACCTGGCGCTGGCCCGCAAGCGCACGGGCGTGATGGTGGACCTCACGCACCCGCGCGAGCAGAAGCGCGCATCGCTGCTGCTGGCGCAGAGGGCTTCGCAGCTGGGCCTGGCGCGTACGCGCGTGCAGGAGGGCGGCGCCCGCGTGGACTTGCTCACGCGCTTGATCGCCGAGTGCCGCGTCACCGCCAGGGGCCCCGGCCTGGTGGTGCACGAGGAGTTGCTGACGGCCAACCCGCGCCGCAAGGTGCGCGTGGGCGATCGCGTCTTTGCCAGCCAGGGCGTGGTGACCATCCCCGAAGTGGACCGCATGCGGGTGGAGGCCTCGGTGGGCGAGGCCGAGGTGCACCGCGTGCGCCCGGGGCAGCGCGCCGAGGTGCGCGTGGAGGCGTTTCCGAACCTGCGGCTGAGCGGCACCGTGAGCCGCGTGGGCACGCTGGCCACGACGTCGATCAACCGTCCGTTCGAGGAGAAGCGCTTCGACCTCCTCATCGAGCTGGACACCACCAATCCCGACCTGCGGCCCGAGATGACGGCTCGCGCCGACGTGGTGGTGGGCACGCGCACGGACGTCGTGCTCGTGCCGGTCACCGCCATCTTCCAGCGCCAGGGCGCTCCGGTGGCCTACGTGCTGGGCGCCTCGGGGCCCGAGGCGCGGCCCGTGACGCTGGGCGAGTCGAGCGGCCAGGCCACCGAAGTGCTGAGTGGGCTCAGCGAGGGTGACCGCGTGGCACTCACCGAGCCGGTGGCTGCTCATGTTCCTCAACCGCGCTGAAGCCGGCGAGTTCCTCCGCATGGCGGTGGAGGCCCTTGGGCGCTACCGCCTCCGCACGTCGTTGAGCGTGCTGGGCGTGGTGCTGGGCGTGGCTGCCGTGATCGCCGTGATGTCGGTGGGCGAAGGCGCGGCGCGCGAGGCGCTTGCCCAGGTGGAGGCGCTGGGGCTCGACAACCTCGTGGCGCGCAGCAGCGGCGGCGTCTCGTCCACGGGCGCCCTGAGGCGCGGGCTCACGGCCGATGACGCCGAGCGTGCGGCGACGCTGGTGCCGGGCGTGGCCGCCGCCTCGCCGCTGGTGCTGCGCTACGTGAAGGTGAGCCGGTCGGCCGCGTCGATGAACGCGCCGGTGCTGGGCGTGCGGCCCGGCTACGAGGCCATCCTCCGCTTGTCGGTGATCGGCGGGCGCTTCCTGTCCGTTCCCGACGAAACCACGTCGGCGCGCGTGTGCGTGATTGGCGCGCAGATGGCGCGGCAACTCTTCGGCTATGCCAACCCGGTGGGCGAGCACATCCGCATCCTCGAGGACTACTACCTGGTGGTGGGCGTGCTGCAGGAGCGGGGCGGCACGCCTCAAGCAGCCGGCGGCGCGCTGGCCTGGCACGACGTGAACCAGGCGGCGCTGGTGCCGCTGCCCGCGCTCACCGGGCGCACGCTGGCCCTGGCGCCAGGGCAGCCAGTGGAGGAAGTGTGGCTGAAGCTGCGGGACGGGTCGCGCGCCGTGGAGACCGCTGCCGTGTTCCAGCGGGTGCTGGAGACCGCCCGCTCCGCGGACGCGTTTTCGATCGTGGTGCCCCGTGAACTGCTGGTGCAGCGCTACCGCACCCAGCGCACCTTCAGCATCGTCGTGGGCAGCGTGGCGGCGCTGGCGCTGCTGGTGGGCGGCATCGGCATCATGAACATCATGCTGACCTCCGTGGTGGAGCGCACGCGCGAGATTGGCGTGCGGCGCACGGCCGGGGCCACGCGCCGCGACGTGCGGCTGCAGTTCCTGGTGGAGGCGCTGCTGATGACGGTTGGCGGCGGCGCCGCCGGCATCGTGGTGGGCGGCCTCGCCTCGGTGGCGATTGCCACCTACGCGGGGTGGCCGACGCACGTGTCGCTGCTGGCGGTGGGGCTGGGCGTGGCCGTGTCGCTGCTGGTCGGGCTGGTGTTCGGCTTGTATCCGGCGATGAAGGCCGCCGCGCTCGAGCCGGTGGACGCGATGCGCTACGAGTAAAAAGGGGACAGTCCCCTTTTTCGCGGTCTAGCCCTTCACGACGATCCCCTTCTTCACCAGCACCTCGCGGATGCGGTCGCGCAGGTCGCCCTGCAACTCGACACCCTCCTCCAGCACCGTGCCGCCCACGCCGCACGCGCGCTTCAGCTCGCTGCCCAGTTCCTTGAGGAACGCGGCGTTGCGCGGCAGGCCGTCCACCACCGTGACCGTCTTGCCGCCGCGCCCCTTCTTCTCCATGCGCAGCGTGGCGACGATGCGTGAGGGCATCGGCTGATCGGCCGCCACCCGCGTGCTGCACTGGCAGTTCTTGAGCGGCCATCCGCACCCGGGGCACGTGCCGCCCGTGGCGGTGGAGTACACCAGCTTCGTGTTCTTCATCACCGCCGGCTACTTCACCGTCACCGTCGCGTTCTCGACGATGGCGTCGTAGGCGTAGCCGGCGCCGAAGTCCTTGTCGGTGGCCAGCGTGCCCGACACCGTGACCACGTCGCCCACGTTCACCATGGCCGACGTGGTGATGGTGAGGTCGTTGGTGCGCGTGTCGGCCGCGCCCGAGCCGTCCTGCAGGTGGAACCAGTTCTTGCCCATGATCTGGTTGTTCACCTTCACCACCGTGCCGCGAATCAACACCGTCTTGCCCGAGAGCGACGCGCGCCTGGCCCACACGTCGGCAATCGACATCCCGCCCGCCGGCGGATCCACCGGCACCACCGGCTGCTGGTCTGCCACCGGCACGGCGGCGCCAGCGGCGCCGTGGCTGCTGGCCATGGCGGGGGCGGCCGATGCGGCCGGCAGGCTCTCGCCCTCGCGCGCCACGGCCGACACGAAGTAGAGGACGGGGAAGTCCTTGTTGAGCGACTTGCTGTGGAAGTTCTCCATCGGCATGTCGATGGCCGCGGTGATCTTCTCGCCCGTGGCCACGGTGAACGTGGTGGCGGCCAGCCACACGTCGCCCGTGGCCGTTTGCAGGCGCACGTAGGTGTATTCACCGGCGTTCACGGCCTCAGCGACGGTGCCGGTGAGCACCTGGTCGCTGGACGCGGGCGCGCCGGCCGTCGTGGGAGCGGCCGCCGCGGCGGCCTCCGCGGGCGGCGTCGGCGGCGTGCCGCACGCGGCGGCGACGGCGAGCACGAGCACGGCGAATGATGCGCGGGAAAGAGTCATGGCATTACTCCAGGTAGCTGTGACGGGATGAGGCGAGAAAAATCGTGTGACGCGCGCCCTTCTTCTCGCGGGCGCGCACGTGTTCCACTTTCAGGGAGAAGCCGGCGCGGCGGAGCCGCCGCTCGTACTCGCGGTCGTCGCCCGCGGACCACACGGCCAGCACCCCGCCCGCGGCCAGCGCGGAGCGCGCGTCGGCCACGCCGCGCTCCGAGTAGAGGCCCGCGTTGCCGGCCACGGTCATGGCCACGGGGCCGTTATCCACGTCGAGCAGTATCGCGTCGAAGTGGCCCGGTCCCGAGCGCAGCACCGCCGCCACGTCGGCCACTTCAACGCGCACGCGCGGGTCGGCCAGCGGATGCCCGGCGAAATGCGCCAGCGGCCCGCGGTTCCACTCCACCACCTTGGGCAAAAGCTCGGCCACCGTGACCGTAGTGGTGGGCGGCAGCAGGTCGAGCGCGGCGCGCAGCGTGAAGCCCAACCCGAGCCCACCCACCAGCACACGCGGCCGGGCCAGCATGCGCGCATGCGCGCAGCCGAGCGCGGCCAGCGCCTCTTCGGAGCCGTGCGTGCGGCTCGACATCAGGTTGTAGCGCCCGGCGAAGATTGCAAACTCCTGGTCGCGCTGCTTGAGGGCGATGTGGGTGCCGCCCGGCGTGTCCGCCTCGTCCAGCACCACCCAGGGTTTCATAGCTTGATCATACTGGCTTTGGCTTAGGGCTTAGGGCTCAGGGCTCAGGGCTTAGGGCTCAGGGCTCAGGGCTTGGGGTACCGCAAGCCCCAAGACTCAGGACTCACGACTCGTGATCCGCGCTAGAATGAGCCACCAATTTCCTGCAGGGAGCCGCTATGACGAATGAGACCACCCGTCGGGACGTGCTGAAGGGCAGCCTGGCCCTGGCAGGGCTGAGCGCCTTGAACATTCCCGAGTGGGTGCTGCCGGCCCTCGCCCAGGGCGAAACCGTGATTCCCTTCGCGGATTTTCCCCCCACCTTCAACGCGAACCCTGCTCCCGATCGGCGACTACTCGACGTGCGCACCATCACCGGCGCCATCACGCCGGCCGACCAGTTCTTCACCATGCAGCACTACGGCCACCCGGTGGTCGACCCGGCCGCGTTCAGGCTGAAGGTGTCGGGGCTGGTGGACAAGCCGCTTGAGTTGTCGCTCGACGACCTCCGCCAGCTCGGCAGCGCCGAGCTGGTGGCCGGCTTCGAGTGTTCGGGCAACCGGCGGCCCCTGCAGGGCCTGGCGGGCAACGGCCGCTGGACCGGCGTGCCGCTCAAGACCCTGCTCGACCGCGCCGGCGTGAAGGCCACCGCCCACGAGTTCGTGTTCTTCGGCGCCGACAAGGGCCAGGAGGAAGTGGAGTTCCGCGGCCAGAAGTTCACCGTCGAGCAGCAGTACGGCCGCAGCCTCGCGCGCGACCAGGCGCTCACGCCCGAGCCGTTCCTGGCCTACGCGCTCAACGGCCAGCCGCTCACGCGCCACCAGGGCTCGCCCCTGCGGCTGATCGTGCCGGGCTGGTACGGCGCACCCAACGTGAAATGGCTCGCCGAAATCGTCGCGCAGGAACAACAGTACCTGGGCAAGTTCCAGGCGCGCTGGTACCGCACGCTCAAGGGCGAGATGATCGACGGCGAGCTGAAGTGGGTGGAGACCTCCATCGCCCACATGAAGCTCAAGTCGTTCATCGCGCGCATCATCCAGGCCGGAAACACCCACCGCGTGACCGCGGTGGTGCTGAATGACGGCACGCCCATCAAGGGCGTCGAGGTGAAGGTAAACGACGGCCCGTGGCAGGCGGCAATGGCCGACCCGTCAACTACCGCCAAGTTTGGCTGGAAGCTCTATCACTACACCTGGCACGGCGCCACGCCCGGCGAGCACACCGTGGTGTCGCGCGTCACCGACGCCACCGGTCAGGTGCAGCCCACCGAAGCGGACCTGGCCAACAAGAAGACCTTCCTCGAGCACAACGCACAGCATCCGCGGAAGGT
>CAYJPQ010000007.1:38008-71679 GCA_964372085.1 uncultured Bifidobacteriaceae bacterium
TGAGAAACGTGAACTTGGCCGAGCCGGTGGCGCCGCCGGAGAACGGCCAGAGGCGCGAGGTGCTGCGCGGGCGGGCGTCGGCGTGCACCACCACGTAGTACTCGCGGTTGGCCTGCAGCACGTCGGTCTTGAAGAGCGGAAGCCGCTCGAAGGTGGTCACCAGCTGTTGCACGAGCGCGGCGTCATCGATGACGCGCGACTCTTCCATGCGGCCGTCGAGCGTCTGCGAGATGATGTGGCGGCGCGTGAGGTTGTCGTACTCCACGCTGGTGGACACCACCGCGGTGGCGATGGTGCGATCGACCCAGGCCGGCACCTTCACCTTCAATTCCACGGTGTACGTGAAGACCGTGCGGAGGCCGCTTTGCACCACCTCGCGCATCTCGTCGGTCATGCCGCCGTCGAGCGAGAACGACACCAGGACGTTGCCGTCGCGCACGAGCGGCCTGACGCGCACCGAATCGGCCCAGGCCGGTGTCGCGGCAAGCGCCACCAGCAGGCACGGCACGGCAACCAGCCGTTTCCCGAGCATTCGTACGGATCTCACCATTCCGCGGTTCACAAAAATTCCGATGAAACTGTAACACGGAACCGGGCTCCTGGGGCCGATATATGATTGGGAAGGCTCCCGTAACCCCATGACCCGCCGAGTGTTTGCCGTTGCAGCCGTGGTGGCCATTGCCGTGCTGGCAAACGGAACGGGGTCTGCCCAGGACTTGCAGTACCTCATTTTCGAGCGGTATATCGATCCCCTGCGCCTGCAATCGGGCATCCCGGGGCTGTCGGTCGCCGTGGTGCGCGATGGCCGGATCGAGTGGGAAAAGGGCTTTGGGCTGCAGGACGTGGAGCAGTCGATTGCCGCGTCGCCAGACACCCTCTATCCCATCGGCGGCGCCACCCAGGCCATGACCGGGGTGCTGCTCGGCATCTGCACCGACCGCCGGCAGGTGGACGTCGATGCCGCCATTCGCCAGTGGGTGCCCACCTTCCCCGAGGCCGGCGCCACCGTGCGCCACGTGCTGGCGCATTCGGCCACGGGCCGGTTCCAGTACGACCCGGGACTTTACGCCCAGCTCACCCCGGTGGTGGATGCCTGCAGCGGCAGGCCGTACCGGGTGAACGCCAACATCGAGATCCTCGAGCGCCTCGGCATGTACGCGTCGGTGCCGGGCCTCGACCTGGGCACCCCGGGATCGCCGTCGCGCCTCCAGTTCGACGAGGCGCGGCTGGCGCGCTTCAGCGAGTCGATGCGCCGCCTGGCCACGCCCTACGTGGTGGACCGCCACGGCAAGGCCGTCAAGACCGCGTACACCTCGAAGAGCATCGATGCGGGCACGGGCATGGTGTCGACGGTGCGCGACCTCGCGAAGTTCGACATCGCGCTCGATGCCGGCGTGCCCATGAGCACCAGCACCCTCGAGCAGATGTGGAGCCAGGTGGTGGTGGGCGGCGTGGCCCAGCCCACGGGCCTGGGATGGTTCGTGCAGGTGTCGTCGCTCGAGCGCCTGGTGTGGACCTTCGGCCACGTGCCCGACGCGGGCTCGGCGCTCATCCTCAAGGTGCCCGGCAAGCGCGCCACGCTGATTCTCCTGGCCAACAGCCCCGGCCTGGCCGTGGGCGCCAACCTCGAACAGGCCGACGTCACCGCTTCTCCGTTCGTAAAGGCCTTCCTGCGGCTATTCTTGTAGCCGCGGACCGGGCGAGCCGGTCCCGACCATGACCATCGCCCTTCGCCGCGCCGGCGCGCTCGCCGTCCTGCTGCTTTGCTTCGTGCCCGCCCTCGCGCGGGCGCAGGCCGACTGGCTGCTCATCCCGTTCATGGGCGTCAAGTTCGGCGGGAGCACCTCCATCGTCGATCTCGAGCTGGCCGCGGGCGAGACCACCTTCAACCTGGGCGCGGCCACGTCGCTGCTCTCGCAGGGCATCTTCGGCGTGGAGGCCGAGTTCTCGTACATCCCCGGCTACTTCGAGCGCGGACAGCGAGAGCTGGTGACGTCGAGCTACGTCGTGGACCTCACCGGCAGCCTCATCATCACCGTGCCGCCCAGCGTCACGCGCGAGGGGCTGCGGCCCTACGCAGTGGTGGGGGCCGGCGTGATCCACGCAGAGGCGTCGGACATCCTGGACGTGTTCCGCATCCGCCGCTCGGTGCCCGCCCTCGTCCTGGGCGGCGGCGCCATGGGCTTCCTCACCGACCGCACGGGCGTGCGGTTCGACGTGCGCTACCTCCGCAGCCTGTCCGTGGACGACGAGCAACTGGTGGCCATCGGGCGGCGCATCAGCTATTGGCGCGGGACCATTGGCATCATGCGCAGGTTCTAGATTCCGCCACGGAAGCACGGAAGCACGGAACAGGCATTGGAATGGCCCTATGACGACCACTGGTAATCGTGCCGCAGTCCTCGGACTCGTCGCCGGCTCGATCCTCCTCCTGCTGCCCGGTATCTTCCAGCCGGTGCTCACCATCCGCGGCGTACTCACCAAGGACGGGCTCACGCAGGTGGCGCCGCTGATGCTCGAGAAGGGCCTCAACGACGACACCGTGGCGGCGCTCAAGTCGATGATGAACCCGACGCTGGTGGCCTTCCTGGCGGCGACGGGCGGCGACATCCGCAAGATGGTGATCGATAAGCTGGGGCCGCAGCTCACCGCGGCGCTGCAGTCGGGGGTGGGCGAGGTGGAGGTCTACACGCAGACGCGCAGCATCATCGGCGCGGTGCGCAACCTCTACGACGTGGGGAGCTGGCTCCCGGCCACGCTCATCCTGCTCTTCAGCGTGGTGGTGCCGGTCACCAAGAGCGCGCTGGTGACGGGGGCGGTGTTCATGAAGGACGTGGCGGCGCGCCAGCGCGTGCTGGACCTGGTGGAGGCCATCGCCAAGTGGTCGATGGCCGACGTGTTCGCGGTGGCGCTGTTTATCACCTACCTGGCCGCCGAGGCCACGCAGCAGGCGGCGGCCGGCGCCGCGCCGCCGCTGGTGGCGTTTATCGCCACCTTCGGCCCGGGCTTCTACTGGTTCACCGGCTATTGCATCTTCTCGCTCGCCTCACAGCAGTACACGGCGAGCCTGGCGCGCAGAACGTAAGCCCTAAGCCCGTCCGGCAAACTCCTTCGTCTCGGTGTGCACCTTCACGCGCTCGCCTTCCTTAATGAACAGGGGGACGCGCACGTCAAGGCCGGTCTCGAGCGTGGCCACCTTGGTGGCGCCGGTGGCGGTGTCGCCGCGCACGGCGGGCTCGGTGCTGGTCACCGCGAGCACCACGTGGGGCGGGAACTGCAGGCCGATGGGCTGGCCGTTGTAGCGGTGCACCTGCACCTCGAGGTTGTCGGTCAGCAGCATCCGGTCGTCGCCCAGCACGCTCGCGGGCAGCGTGAGGGTTTCGAACGACTCCTGGTCCATGAAGTGGTACCCGTCGGCGTCGGCGTAGCTGAAGGCAGCGTCCACCATCACCAGGTCGGGCTCGGCGAACTTCTCGCCGGCCTTGAAGGTCTTGTCGAACACCGCCTGGGTCAGCAGGTTGCGCATCTTGACGCGCACCAGCGTCTGGCCGCCGCGTGCCGTGGGCGTGGAGATGTCCACGTCCAGGCAGTGGTAGGGGGCATGCTCGAATTCGAAGAACATCTTGCGCTTGAGTCCAATCGCTTCAATCAGGGCCATGCCCTCTCATTCTACCGGGTCTGGACATCGGGGTCCGCATTCGGTAGCGTACGGCGAAAGGTTCTGAAGGGTTCGAACGATCCACAAGGGAGGTCGCGATGCGCGGTGTGCAACGGTTCTTGGTGGCGGTGACGACGGCCGTGCTCGTGGCCTCGGTCCTGCTGCCGGCCCAGCAGGGCACCCTCACCCCGGCCGATCGGCAGCGCCGCATCGCCCTCGAGCAGGAGCTCCAGGACATCGCCATCGTCGAGCGCCGCGTGATGATCCCCATGCGGGACGGGGTGCGCCTGGCCACCGACATCTACCGGCCCAAGGCTGCCGCAGGGAAAGTCCCCATCGTCTTCGTGAAGACCCCCTACAACTTCAACTTCTGGGACGTGCGCAACGGCGTGCCCGCCGACATGTCCAACATCCTGGCGGCGGTGAAGCGCGGATACGCCTACGTGGGGCAGAACGAGCGCGGGCACTTCTACTCCGAGGGCAACTACGACATCCTCGGCGCGCCCATCACCGACGGCTACGAGACTGTTGACTACCTCACGAAGCAGCCGTGGTCCAACGGCAAGCTGGGCACCACGGGGTGCTCGTCCACCGCGGAGTGGCAGCCGGCCGTGGCGTCGCTCGGGCATCCGGGCTTCGCCGCCATGAACGTGCAGGGCTTCGGCGCCGGCGTGGGCAAGGTGGGCCCCTACTGGGAGCAGGGCAACTGGTATCGCGGCGGGGCGATGCAGATGCTCTTCATTACCTGGATCTACGGCGAGCAGAACCAGGTGCGGCCGATGTTCCCCAAGGACACGCCGCGCGAGGACCTGATTGCCGCCTCGCGGCTGTTCGATCTGGCGCCGCGCATGCCCCCGGTGGACTGGGACAAGGCCCTGTGGCACCTGCCGACGATGGACATCATCAAGAACGTGAACGGCCCCCGGGGAATCTTCGCCGACAAGATGCCGGTGGAAACCGGCGGCATGATGCAGCAGCGCGAGCCCGGCTCCGAGGCGTGGCGCAAGGGCGGGCTGTGGCACGACGACATGGCGCTGAACGTGCCGGGCCTGTGGTTCATGTCGTGGTACGACGTGTCGGTGGGGCCCAACCTGGAGATGTTCAACCACGTGCGCCGCACCGCCAAGGGCGCGGTGGCCGACCAGCAGTGGGCCATCATCGCCCCCGTGGCGCACTGCGCCTTCACCCGCGCCACCGAGAACACCATCGTCGGCGAGCGGAGCATGGGCGACGCGCGGCTCGACTACAACGAGATCGTCTACGGCTTCTTCGACAAGTTCCTAAAGGGCCCCTCGACTTCGCTCGGGGCAAGCGGCAACCGCCTCGACAAGCTGCCCCGGGTGACCTACTTCACGATGGGCAGCAACACGTGGCAGGAGTCGGACACGTGGCCGCCCGCCGGCGCGCAGCCGATGACCTTCTACCTGGCCAGCGGCGGCCGGGCCAACTCGCTGAACGGCGACGGGGCGCTCACCGCGGCGCCGCCGGAGGCCGACCAGCCAGACCGGTTCACCTACGACCCGATGAACCCCGTGATGTCGTACGGCGGCAACGTATGCTGCACGGGCAACGCCATCACGGCCGGGAGCTTCGACCAGCGCAAGATGGAAGCGCGCGCCGACATCCTGGTGTACACGTCGGAGCCGTTCAAGGAGGGCACCGAGGTCAGCGGCCCCATCACGCCCACGCTGTATGTATCGTCGGACGCGAAGGACACCGACTTCACCGTGAAGGTGCTCGACGTCTATCCGGACGGGCGCGCCTACAACCTGGACGAGTCGATCCAGCGCATGCGCTACCGCGACGGGTACGACAAGCCGCTGGCGTGGATGGAGAGGGACACGGTCTACATGGTGACGCTGCAGCCGCTCACCACCAGCAACTACTTCGCGCCGGGCCACCGCCTGCGCATCGAGGTGTCGAGCAGCAACTTCCCGCGGTTCGACCGCAACCTGAACACCGGGGGGAAGAACTACGACGAGAGCAAGGGCGTGGTGGCGCAGAACGTCGTCCACCACTCGAAGGCGTACCCGTCGAGTGTCACGGTGACCGTCGTGAAGAGGTAAGCGACGAGCCGCGCCGGCGCCAGGGCGGCCGGGTCGATCCAGTCGGGGACGCGGCCGGCCAGCAGGTCTGCCGCCAGTTCGCCCACCGACGCGCTGCACATCATGCCGGCGCCGCCGAGGCCCGACACGTGGAACAGTCCCGGCACGCGGCCGTCGGGACCGATCACGGGGAGCCGATCGGGCGCAAACGTCCGCAGGCACGCCCACGATCGGCGGATCGCCAGGTCCGCCAGGCCGGGCGCGTGCTGCGCGACCTTCGCGGCCAGGCTTTCGGCGGCCGACGGATCGGTGTCGGGCAAGCCGGGTGATGCGGGCGACTCGTCGCACGGCGACAGCAGCAGGCCGCCGCTCTCGGGCCTGAGGTAGAAGGCGGGGTCCTCCACCCAGACGAGCGGCGCGTCCGGCGGCACGCGCGGCGTCGGGGCCGACACGAACAAGTGGCGCCGGAACGGCTGCAGCGGCAGCGGCGCCGCGCCCCGGCCCAGCCGCCCGGCCCATGCCCCGCTGGCGTCGATGACGACCTCGGCGCGCACGTCGCCGAGCGGCGTGTGCACACCGGTGACGCGCCCGCCCTCCATCATGAGCGCCTCGGCGCGGCACCCGGTGCGGAGCGTAAACCCCGCTTCGCGCGCCCGCGCCAGGTACAGGCCGAGCAGCGCATGGATGTCGACCACCCCGTCGTCCGCGCACCAGAGGGCTGTGTGGAACTCCATGTGAGCCAGAAACGGAAACCGGGCGCGCGCCTGCGATGGCGAGAGCAGCGCCACGGTGGCTCCCTGGACCCGCAGCGCGTCGTGCCGCGCGGGAAGGAGCGGGGCGCCCTCCTCGCCGGCCAGCGTGATGCCGCCCACCGGCGTGAGCAGTCCGCCACCGGCGGCCCGATCGAGATCGCGAAGGCCCGCCAGCGAGCGGCAGGCGAGCGCGCCCACGACGGGATCGGACTCCGCCAGGCGCACCATCGCGGCGTTGCGGCCGGAGGCGTGCACGCCCCACGAGGGCTCCTGTTCCAGGATGACGCCGGGCCCCTGCCCGGCACGGCCGAGGGCCCACGCGGTGGCGGCGCCGGCGAAGCCGGAGCCGACGATCACGAATCGAGTGTCTGCCGGCAGCGATGCCATGCCGAAGTTGTACTCCAAAGGCGGGTATCATGGGGCCTCCACAACGCGAGGAGCCCTCATGTGTGCCTATCGGTGCCTGGTGACGCTGGTTGCGACCGCCTCTGCATTGTCTCTTTCGGTCCTGGCGCAACCCGCCGCGCGGGGCCCGGCCGGCGACTTCTGGATCTATGGTTGGCGCACCCCCGGGATTGATGGCGTCGACGCGCGGGCCCGCGCCATGGCCGATGCGGGCTTTACCGTCGTGAACGCGGAGCCGGGCGAGGTCGAGACGCTCGCCCGGCATGGCCTCAAGGCCATGATCCACACGCAGGATCCGGCTGTGGCCGAGAGGCTCTCGTCGAACCCGGCGGTCTGGGGCTACCACCTGGGCGACGAGCCGTATCCCGAATCCGTGTTTGGGGCCATCGGCGAGAAGTTCAGGGCGTTTGAGCGCGCCGCCCCCGGCCAGGTGCCGTTTGTGAACATGCTGTCGACCACCGGCGAGTTTTTGAGAAGCTACATGGCGCAGGCGCGGCCCCCGCTGCTCAGCTTCGATTACTACCAATGGTGGTGGGGCAGCGACCGGTACTTCGAGAAGCTCGAGCAGTTCCGTGAGGCCGCCGTCCGGGCCGGCGTGCCGCTCGCCGCGTGTTTCGAGGTGTCGGCCAATCCCGACATCGAGGGGGGCGACGCCACCTACCTGGCCGACAACCTCCGCCGCCTGCGGCAGAGCGTCTACACGTCGCTGGCCTACGGCGTGACGGGCATCGAGTGGTTCCACACCGACATGGTCTTCGCGGCCGGCGCCGGCGGGTTGACGCCGGCGGGCCGTGACGTGGCGGCGATCAACAAGGAGGTCCTCGCGCTGGGCCGCACGCTCGCCGCGCTGTCGCCGGTCGACGTCTACCACACCGCGCCCGTGCCGCTGGGCGCGCGCAGCGCCCCGAAGGAGCACTGGGTGCAGGCGATCCCCGAAGAGGGTGGGGCGGGCGTGGTGATGGGGCTCTTCCAGGACAGGGCGGGCGCCGACTACGTGATGGTCGCCAACCGAGACCGGCGCCACGAGCAGGACGTCGTGGTGAAGCTGCAATCCAAGTGGCTCGGGATCGCCCCGTGGTACCAGCCCAAGCAGTACAAGTACGCCATCGAGCGCTTCAACCGCGCGACCGGTGTCTGGACAAAGGTCGCCAGCTCGTCGTCGGTCGGCTTCTCGTACGTGATTCCGGCCGCCGAGGGCGAGCTGTTCCGCATCACCACCACCGTGACGCAGGACGGAAAGGCCGACGGCTGGCCCCCCCCGCCACCCCGGCCGTGACCCGGGAGGCCGCCGGCCGCTGCTTGCCAAATGTCACCGAAGTGAGATAAAAGTCACGCGTTGTAACGGCCGGAAGCGACCGGCTTGCGCGTTTCACATTGCTCTGAAGGTTGGCAAGGAGAAGGATGATGAGAAATTACGTGCTGAGGGGGGTTCTTGCCCTGGCCGCGTTGGCACTGGTGTCGTCCGCGGCCTGGGCGCAGGGCGGCGGCGCCAGCTCCACGGGCACGATTCAGGGACGCATCAGCGACACGAGCGGCGCCGTGCTGCCCGGTGTCACCGTCACCGCGTCGAGCCCCGCCCTGATAGGCGTGCAGACGTCGGTGTCGTCGGAGAATGGCAATTACCGGTTCCCGGCGGTGCCCCCGGGCACCTACACGCTCGTCTACGAGCTCGCCGGGTTCAACACCCTGCGGCGCGAGGGCATCCAGATCACCCTCGGGTTCACGGCCAACGTGAACGTGGACCTGGCGCTGGCCACGCTCCAGGAGACGGTGACGGTGACCGGTGACTCGCCGGTCATCGACACCACCGCCACGCGCGTGGTGCAGAACTTCAAGCTGGATCAGCTCCAGTCCATCCCGAACGGCCGCGACATGTGGTCGCTGCTGGCGGTGACGCCCTCGGTGCAGATGACGCGCATCGACGTGGGCGGCAACCGGGCCGGCACCCAGACCGGCTACACCGCCTACGGGTTTAGCGGGCAGGTGCGCGTCCTCGTGGAGGGCATCAACTCCACCGAGGGCACCGGGGCCGCGGGCTTCTACTTCGATTACTCGTCGCTCGAGGAGGTGTTCCTCGGCACGTCGGGCCAGACGGCGGAGATGCCCAACCCCGGCGTGCAGTCGCAGTTCATCGCCAAGTCGGGGGGCAACCAGTTGGCGGGCGAGTACTACCTGGACTGGTACAACAACTCGCTGCAGGGGGTGAACATCCCGGCGGACGTGATCGCGCGGGGCATCCGCCCGCACAGCAACGAGATCGACCGCTACTACGATACGGCGGTGCACGTGGGCGGGCCGATCCAGAAGGACAAGATCTGGTGGTTCGGCAGCTTCCGCACGCAGTTCAACGCCGTGGCGCAGCCCAACTTCCTGTTCGACCAGACCTTCGACACGAAGCTGTGGAACCCGGTGGGCAAGCTCACCTACAAGGCGTCGACCAACCACAAGTTCATCGGCTATTACCAGTGGGGCCAGAAGGCGCAGCCCAACCGCCTGCCGTTTGCCTCGTACTCCTACACCGACCCCAGCCAGACCTGGGGGCAGGACTCGGGCAGCTGGGTGTGGAAGGGCGAGTGGAATGGCACGCTGAGCGACCGGATGTACGTCGAGGCGCGCTTCGGCGACTTCGGCTACTACTTTCCGCTGCTCTCCAATTCGGACGACTCGTACTTCTGGCGTGACACCGGCCTTGAAGTCCTGACCGGCTCCCACCAGAAGTGGCAGATCGACCGCGACCGCAAGCAGTTCACGAGTGCGGCAACCTACTTCGTCGATACCGGCAAGGGCAGCCACACGATCAAGGCGGGCGGCGAGATGCTGATCGAGTCGGGCTTCGAGGGCTACGAGCAGCGGTGGGGCGGCAACATCGAGCACGTCTACACCAACGGCGTGTCGAACCAGGTGAGCTTCGGCTTCCCGACCTCGACCGGCGCGGTGGGCAGCAAGGGCGCGCGCGCCGACCTCCTGTCGACCTCCAAGCTCGGCGTGCTGGGGCTCTTCGCCAATGACACGTGGACGTTCGGCCGCGCCACCATGAACCTGGGCGTGCGGTTCGACCGCTACAAGAACTCGACGCCCGAGCAGACACAGCTCGGCGGCACCGTGGGCCCGGTGACCATCCAGGACGCGACCTTCCCCGAGAAGGACTACCTCACGTGGACGTCGTTTGCGCCGCGGCTCGGCTTCATCTACGACCTGTCGGGCGACGGCAAGACGGTGCTGAAGGCCAACTACGGCCTCTACTGGCACAACCCGGGCGTGAACGTGGCCAGCAGCGCCAACCCGAACCAGGCCTCGAAGACGGCGACCTATGCGTGGAGCGACACCAACGGCGACCGCCGCTACCAGCTGGGCGAGGAGCGGACGCTGCTGTCGACGGCGCTGGCGGGGGCGGTGTCGCACGACCCCAACATCAAGCAGCCCTACACGCACGAGGCGAGCTTCTGGCTGGAGCGGCAGTTGACCGACACGATCGGCGTCCGCGCGGGCTTCGTCTACAAGACCGAGGACGACCTATGGCAGACCTACCGGCCGGGCCGGCCGCCGTCGGCCTACTCGGTGGCGTTCCCGTTCACCGACATCGGGGCCGATGCTGTCAGGGGCACCTCCGACGACAAGGTGCTGACGCTCTACGGGATGCCCTCGAGCCAGGCCGCCAGCTTCCCGGTGAGCGCGGTGGTGATGACGGTGCCGCGCACGTCGCGCTACAAGACGATCGAAGCGGCGATGAACAAGCGCTACGGCGACAAGTGGTCGGCGTCTATCGGCGGCTCGTACACCCTGCTGAACGACTTCCCGGAGGGCAGCTACCCGAACACGCCGAACGAGCCTTTCGCCGAGGACCGGACAACCTGGAACATCAAGGCCACCGGGTCGTACGACGCGCCCTACGGCATCCGCCTCTCGCCGGTGCTGCGCCACCAGTCGGGCACGAACTTCGCTCGCACGATCTCGGTGCCCGCGTCGGCGGCGTCGGCCTTCGGTCTGGTCTACAGCGGCACGATCTACGCCGAGCCAGCCGACAGCAACCGCGAGGACAACATCTGGGTGTTCGACGTCCGCGCGGAGAAGACCATCGAGGTGGGCGCGCGCGTGCGGCTGCGCACCTTCATCGACCTGTTCAACCTCACCAACAGCGCCGCGTCCGAAACCATCACGCGCGCCACCGGCGCCAACTACCTGCGCCCGGCGGCGATTCTGGCGCCGCGCACGGCGCGCGTCGGCTTCCGCTTGATCTGGTAAGGTAGCCTCATCGCCTTGGAGGGGCTGCTCGCCGCGACACCCTGTCGTGGCGGGCAGCCCCGTTCTCGTTAGGTGGAAGCCCGGGCCGCGGGCTAGGAGCGATCCAGCGCGTCGCGCACCGCGCGGGCCATCGCGGCCACCGACAGCGGCTTCTGCAGGAACTGGATCCCTTCTTCGATCACGCCCTGGCGGGCGATGATGTCGGCGGTGTAGCCCGACATGAACACCGCCTTGATCCCGGGGCGAAGGGCATCGATCTGTTCCTTCAACTGCCGGCCGTTCATCTCGGGCATCACGAGGTCGGTCAGCAGCAGGTGAATGGGACCGGCGTGTTGCCGGGCGATCGCCAGCGCCTCGCTGGGCTTGGCCGCCGCCAGCACCGTGTACCCGTGCCTCTCCAGGATCTGCCGGCCCAGGCTGAGCATCGCGAGTTCGTCCTCCACCAGGAGCACGGTCTCGGTGCCGCGGGGCGGGACGTCCGCGCCCTCCGCCGGCGCGGCCGCCGCTTCGCCCACCTCCCGCGGCAGGTAGAGCCTGAAGGTGGTGCCGCGCCCCGGTTGGCTCTCGACGCCGATGAAGCCACCGTGCTGCTTGACGGCGCCGTAGACCGTGGCGAGCCCGAGGCCCGTGCCGTGGCCCACGTCCTTGGTGGTGTAGAACGGCTCGAAGAGGTGCTGCAAGACCTCGGCGCTCATCCCCACGCCCGTGTCGCTCACCAGCAGCATGACGTACTCGCCCGGAGGAACGGCATCGACCGCTGGTGACTCGTGGTCGATGGTCACGTTCTGGGTCTCGATGCACAGGACGCCCACGCCGGCGATGGCGTCGCGGGCGTTGGCCGCCAGGTTGATCAGGATCCGGTCGATCTGGGCCGAGTCCGCCTTGACCGTCCACGGCTCCGCCCCGGGATTCCAGATCACCTCGATGTTCTCACCCACCAGGCGGCGCAGCACATTCAGCAGCGCGGCCACGGCCTGGTTCAGGTCGAGCGGCCTCGGGCGGATGGGTTGCCGGCGCGCGAAGGCCAGCAACTGGCTGGTCAGGTCCGCAGAGTGCTTGGCGGCGCGGCTGATTTCCTGCAGGTCGGCAGACAGCGGGTGGGAGGCATCCAGGTGCGTCATCGCCAGCTCTGCGTGGCCGAGAATCACGCCGAGCATGTTGTTGAAATCGTGCGCCACGCCCCCGGCCAGTCGGCCCACCGAGTCCATCTTCCACTTCTCGTTCAGTTGCGCCTGCAGCCGCTCGTGCTCCTCCTCGGCCGCCTTGCCCTCGGTGATATCGCGCATCGTGCACACGAACCCGCGGATTGCGCCGCCAGGGTCGTCGACGATGGGGTCGGTCACCACGTAGTAGGTCTTCCCGTCGACCCGCACCTCCCTTGCCGCGCGGGCGCCGGAATCCCTCGCCTGATGGATCGGACAGCCCCCCGCAGCCTCACCCTCTCCGAAGATGACGTCTTGACACGGCTGGCCCACCGGCGACGGCCCATCGCCGGCGAAGACGGCGCTGAAGGTCCGGTTGCACTGCCGGATGGTGCCGTCGGGGCCCAGGAGCATCACCGGGTCGAGCATGGCATCGAAGGTGGTCTGCCACGATTCTATCGAGGCCCGCAGGGCGCTCGTGCTCGCGCGCTCGTAAGTCTGATCGCGAAAGACGAGCACCGCGCCGATGACCCTGGCCTCCGCCGAATGGATGGGCGCGCCGCTGTCGGCGATGGGCCGCTCGACGCCGTCGCGTGAGATGAGCAGCGTGTGGTTGGCCAGGCCCACCACTTTCCCGTCGCGCAGCACGCGCCACACCGGGTTCTCCACCTCGGCGCGCGTGTCTTCGTTGACGATGTGGAACACCTCGGTCAGGGCGCGGCCGTGGGCGTCGGACTCGCGCCAGCCGGTCAGTTTCTCGGCCACCGGGTTCACGCGGGTGACCCGCCCCTCATGGTCGGTGGCGATCACGCCGTCGCCGATGCCGTAGAGCGTCGCGCGCGTCTCCTCGAGGGCCTCGCGTCGCGCTCGCTCGGCGGCCAGGAGCTTGCCCTGGGCGGTTCGATGCCGGTCGAAATGGAGCGCGGCCGACACGCTCCCGGCGGCCGCGACGCCGGCCAGCACGAGCAGCAGCGTGGCCCACGCGCGAAAGCGGATCTCGCCGAGGATCTCCGCCGAGTCGACCTTGGCCACCAGCACCCAGTTCGAGCCCGGCAGCGGCCGGACGGCCGCCAGCACGTCCACGCCGCGATAGTCGAGGCCCTCGGCGACGCTCTCGATCCCGGTGAGCACCACCCGCACCGCCTGGACGTTGACGGCAGTAATGGGCACGCGCACGGTCAGCGGCGGATCGGGGCGTTGGCGCAGCGCGTTCAGGTACACGACCTCTTCGCCTTCGCGGCGCGCCAGCATCACCTCGGCGCTCGGGCTCGGCGTGGGCCACTTCCCAAGCAGCGGGTACAGCGATTCGTCGGCACTGAAGCTCTCGATCAGCACGGCGAAGGGCTGGCCCGCCGCGTCGAGCATCGGCGCCGCCAGGACGAAGTCGACCTGACCAGACACTCGCCGCGCCAGGTCGCCGAGACTCGTCTGGCGGGCGAGCACCGCCTGGCCCAGTTGGTCCCGTTCCGCGGCGTCGAGATCGGCCTCGCTGGGGTCGAGCCAGAACAGCAGGCGGCCATCCGGCGCGGCCACCGCGCAGCGGCGGGCGCCGCGGTGCGCCGACTGCAGTTGTTCGATGACGCGCGCCCTGAGCGCAAGATCCTGCGGGCGCGCCAGTGACTCGGCGAGGGCGGTCCGGATGAGCGGCCCCGCGGTCGCCGCGCGAATTTCGGCGAGGCGATCCTCGCGCCACTCGACGATCGTCTCTGACGTCCTCTCGGCGATCGACCGGAGATCCTCATGCCGCTGGAGGCGGATGCTCCGCGCCTCGCGGGCGTAGAACGTCGCACCGGCTACCGCGAGCAATCCGCAGGCGACGATGGTGGAGACGATCGTTGTCCAGGGCGGGGACGCGGCGCCGGGCATGCGACGGCCATTATCCGGCAACCCACCGCCAAACGCCAGCATTCAAACTGGTTCACGGAGGGGCGGAACTTCAGTTCCGCCCGCCTGCTTGGCTGCGGTAACCTGCCGCATGCCCGCGCGCGCCCTCTGCATCGTCCTGCTGTGCGGCCTGCCCGCCGCCCTGGCGGGCCAACCCGTGTTTCGCGGCACCGACATCCTTCCGATGCGCCAGGTGTTCGAGACGCTCGCATCCGAGCCCGCGGCGCCCGGATCCCATGTAGAATCGCCAGCCTGCGGCCTCGGCGGGTGAAGTCGCACGGCGTTGACAACACCCTGCATGCACGGAGGAGGCAATCATGAGAGCGTCCCTCGGCGGTCTCGCGCTCGTGCTCGTGCTCGTGCTCGTGCTGGGCACCCACGCCCAGTCGTTCGCGCAAGTCACGCCCGATGCGCCGCCGCGATCGGAGGTCCTGGCGGCGGCCAACGAGATCATGCAGGCGGCCAGGTACTGCACGTTGGTCACGATTGGGCCAGGCGGCCAGCCCCAGGCCAGGATCGTTGATCCGTTCCCACCCGACCCCGATCTCACGATCTGGATTGCGACCAACCCCCTGACGCGAAAGGTGGCCGACATTCGCCGTGATCCGAGGGTCACCCTGTTGTATTTCAACCCCGCCACATTCGAGTACGTCACAGTCGTCGGCACGGTCGTGCTGGATACGGATTCACGTCACAAGGCCGAGCACTGGAAACCCGAGTGGGCGGCGCTTTACCAGGATCAGAATCGGGGCGAGGATTACCAACTCCTCCGCGTGAAGCCGTCGCGCCTGGAGGTTGTCAGTGTCCGGCGTGGTATACGCAACGATCCGAAAACGTGGCGTCCGGTCAGTCTGGACGTTCCGTGATTTCGGGGTCGTGGTCGCTCGGAGGCTTGAAGGGTGCGGCCTGTGGCTGATCGAGTGCGCCGAGCTGCACTGCCTTGTCGAACGTCAATAGCGGGCAGGCGGACGGTCATCCAGGCATCGACCTCGGCCGCCGCCTACCCGGCGGTACGGTTGCGCCTGGACCAGTAGTAGAACGGCAGGCCCGCGAGCGTCAGCCCAATGCCGAGCAGCGCATTCCGCGGGGCCTCGGTGACGGTGGCCACCATCAGGAACACCCCACCGGCAAGACCGAGCAGGGGCACCACCGGGTAGAGCGGCACGCTGTAGCGCCCCGGCACGCGCGCGGTCCGGCGGCGCAGGATGAAGACGCCGAACACGCCCAGTGTGAAGAAGATCCACACCACGAAGATCACCAGGTCCGACAGCGAGTTGAAGCTGCCGAACAGGGCGAACACGGTTGCGAGCAAGCCCTGGAAGATCAGCGCGTTGATGGGGGTCTGCAGCCGGGGGTGGATGGCGCCCAGCACGTGCCAGCCGGGCAGTTCGCGGCGCTGCCCCACCGCAAGCGCCACGCGCGTTCCCGACATCATCTGTGCGTTGAGCGCCCCGAACACCGACACCAGCATGCCGGCCGTGATGAAGGCGCCGCCCCAGCGGCCGAAGAGCGCCACCGACACGTCGCGGCCCACCGCGTCGGACACGGCCACCTGGCCCAACGGCAGCACTGTAAACACCGCCAGGTTGAACAGCGCATATACCACGATCACCACGGCAATGCCGGTGACGATGGCGCGCGGCAGGTTCTTCTCGGGGCTGATCATCTCGGCGCCCAGGGTGGCCGTGTTGACCCAGCCGTCATAGGCCCACAACACGCCAAGCAGCGCCACGCCCAGGCTCAGTTGGGTCGAGCCCACGTTGGCGAAGTTCATCTGTCCGAAGGTGCCCTGCGCCAGCCCGGCGCCGACGATGGCAGCGATGGGGATCAGCTTGAGGAAGGTGGCGATGTTCTGCAGCCACACGCCGGCCCGTGTGGCAATCGCGTTGGCGATGACAATGACCGCGATCATCAACACGGCAAACAGTTTTTGCTGCCAGCCGCTCAGCGGCACAAAGAACGACGCGAAGGTGGCGACGGCAATCGCCATGGCCCCGCACGACGCCGGGGAAGAGATGACGGCCTCTACCCAGCCGTACAGGAAGCCGACAACTGCTCCGTACAATTCGCCCAGGTAGGCGTAGAGGCCGCCCAGCTTCGGAATATACGCCGCGATCTCAGCGATGGTCAGCCCGCAGCAGATGGTGATGCCACCGCCGGCGATCCACACCAGCAGGGCCAGGCCCGCCGAGCCGCTGTTGGCCAGCACGGCCTGGGGCTTGAGGAAGATGCCCGAGCCGATCATGAGCGAGATCACAAAGATGATCCCATCGGGAAGCGTGATGTTGCGCTTCAGTTGGGGCGTGGGAGCGGTCGGCGTCATAGCACCTTCAGCAGTTCCTCGGGCGAGTAGTCGGCCAGCCCGAGGTCGGCCAGGCTGCGCTTGTTCTGTCGGCGGTAGTCTCTCTGCATCACCGCCGAGATCACGGTGATCAGGGCGTCGATCACCGGGGTGGGCACCTTCATCTTGCGGCCCATGTCGGACATAAAGTTCAGGCCGTAGCCGACATCCTCGTTGAAGTAGCGGTAGTCGAGGTTCGACTGCGCCTTGATGCCCTTGAAGCCCGGGGCGGTGCGGTAGCCCTGGTTGTAGTCGGCCATCGTCTGGTAGCCCTGCATCACGCCCAGCTCCGGGTCGCGCAGCACCGCCACGCCAAGCGCGCGACCCAACGCCAGCCGTTCGTCGTCCACGGCCTTCATCAGGTAGCCCACGTGCTCGCTGCAGCCATCCTCGTAGAAGAAGAAGTTCCCCCCGGTGTTGTCGATGCGTGCCGCGCTGCACAGGCTCACGGCAGGGTGGATGGTTGGGTTGCCGTTCTGCAGAATCGTCATCATGCAGTTCTTGGCGGCCTCCATTCCCGGATACACGTCCCGCACCTTGGGCAGCACGTCACCAACCAGCCTGCCGGGCACCGTGGCCAGGTACAGCCCTCCTTTGAGCTTGAGGTGAACGTGCAGCTTGCCGGGACCGTCGACGCGCACGGCGTAGGGCAGGGTCGAGGTCTCGGCGACGGTCACCGAGGTATCGTCCATGCCCAACCCGAGCAACTTCTTGAAGAGCAGCGCGCCGCCGCACGAGCCGGGACAGACGATGTAGGTCTGACCGGCGGCCACGAACGGCTTGACCGCGTGGGCGAAGCTCTCGGTGGCATACGCCGGGCCCACCAGGTACACCAGGCCGGCGTCCTTGAGGGCCCGCGCCAGGTCGTGGCCGGCGTACGCCACGGGGGCGAACCCGGTGAGATCCCCGTCGGCCGTGATGCCGCCCGCCTTCGCAATGGCCGCGACCTGGGTGTCGAACTGGTCGAAGTCCCACAGGGCCACGTCGTGACCATGCTGCGCGCAATCGAAGGCCACGGCGCAGCCGCCGTTGCCGGTTCCAAGAACACTGATCTTCATCGTGCGGGCCTCTGTGCGTGGTGAGATCTCAAGTCGAGCGCATCCTGTCAGGGGAGGCCTCTCGTGTCAATCCCTGGTCCATGCGAGGTCCGCGTCCGAATCGGCGGGGCCATCCAGGCTGGCGAGTAACTCACCGCCAACTCGGCGCGCGCGGCGGCTGCAGCCGAGGCGTTGACTCCTCCGCGAAGTCGCGACCGCCGCTCGCGGCTGAGCGGTAGGTCGTTGGCAGGCCACATCGAGTTGGGTTGGCTACAGGTCGGTGGGTTGGAGCCCCGTTCGCTTCGCAATCCGCGCAAGCATCGCGGGCCCGATCTCTTCGTCATCATGAAATGCGAAGACGACGTCTGGCCATCCCGCGCGGGCGAGTGTCCGATGCGACCCTGACTGTCGTTTGATCCGCCAACCGGTTCGCAGCAGCGCTGCGAGAACCCGCCGGGCCTTGGCGGAAGGCCAATTGCTCACGCGGCTTGGAAGGTCACGTTGAGCAACTCGCCAGGCGCTTCCTGGTGTTCGAGACGCTCGGCCAAGACGCGCAAGGCCAGTGCCTGCACCTTGGCGACCGCCTCGGGCTGGTCGGCGCCATAGCAGAGCACCCCCGCGAGGTCGGGAATCTCTGCGATCCACCGGCCATCCAACTCGCGTTCGAGTTCAATCTTGAAGATCACAAGGGCACTCTAGCACCCGGGTGGCTGCCTGCCAAGCGCCTGGCCAAGCTGACCGGGCCGCCATGCTAGCATCGCGGGCCATGGCTGCCGAACACCCCACCGGGTTCCGCCGCGAGCTTGGCTTGTTCGACGCCGTGGTCATCGTGGCCGGCGGCATCGTCGGCGTCGGCATCTTCGCCAACCCCTCCAACGTGGCGCGCGTGCTCGAGGCCCCCGCGCTCATCCTGGCGGCGTGGACGGTGGGCGGCATCGTGGCGCTCTTCGGCGGCTTCGTGTGGGCTGAACTCGGCTCCCGGTTCCCCAACGTAGGCGGGCAATACGTGTACCTTGCCCGCAACTATCCGCCCCTCATCGGCTTTCTCTACGGGGTGGCGCTGCTCTTCATCATCAACGGCGGCAGCCTCGCGGCCGTGTCGATGATCTTCGCGTCGTACCTGGACCGCGCCTTCATCCCGCTGGGGCCAGGCGGCGTGCGGGCGGTGGCGGCGCTCACGCTGATCACCCTGACGGGGATCAACGTGCTGGGCGTGCGCGCCGGCAAGTGGACCAACAACACGCTGATGGCGGCCAAGGTGCTGGGCATCGCCGTGCTCGTGGCGCTGGCGTTTGGCGGCCGGCCGTCGCCGGCGAGCGACCTGGCCGACGTGGGGAGCGCCGCCGGCGGAAGTTGGCTGGGCCTGCTGCTCACGGCGCTGGTGCCCATCCTGTTTGCGTACGGCGGGTGGCAGAGCTGCGCGTCGCTGGCGGGGGAGATTCGCGATCCGTCGCGCAACCTGTCGCGCGCCAACGTGCTGGGCGTGCTGCTGGTGATTGCTCTCTATCTGTCGCTCAACGTGGCGTACCTGTGGGTGCTGACGCCCTCCGAGATGGCGGCGTCGCCGGCGCTGGCCGCCGACATGGCGCGGGCCGTGGCGGGCGACGTGGGCGCGCGCTTCGTGTCGGTGCTCATCCTCTTTTCCAGCCTGGGTTTCCTGGCGGTGGTCATCATGACGGGGGCGCGGCTCTACTACGCCATGGCCGCCGACGGCCTGTTCTTCGCGCGCGCCGCGCGGTTGAGCCCGCGCTTCCGGACGCCCGTCTTCGCGCTGTGGTTCCAGGCGGGCGTGTCGCTGGTGCTGATGACCACCAACACCTACGACCAGCTGCTCTCGTACGTCGTGTTTGCCGACTGGCTGTTCTTCGGCCTCACGGCCGCCGCGCTCTTCATCGCGCGGGCACGCGGCGCGGGTGACGGCCCCGACGTGTTTCCGGCCCCCGGCCATCCCTGGACCACCGGCGCCTTCGTGTTGGTGGCGTTCGGCGTGGTGGTGAACACCTTTGTGGTCTACCCGGTGCAGTCGCTCATCGGGTCGGCCATCCTGGCCGCCGCGTCCGGCGGATACGTGGCGACACGAAGGACCCGCAACGCCGCATGACGTTTCCCGAGGTGCACTACCTGCGGTGGGCCAAGGCCCTGCCGCCCGCCGACGTCAACCTCGCCCGCAGCGGGCTCGACGCGTGCCCGGCAGCGCTGCTCGGCCTTCGCGCCGCGGACCTCGTGACGTCACTGCCCGTGCACGATGGCTACCGCCCGCTGGTGGAGGCCATCGCCACGCGGTACCGGGTGACGCCCTCGCGCGTCTTCACCGTGCCAGGGGGCACGAGCCTCGCCAACTTCATGGCTTGCGCCGCGGTGCTGAACGACGCGCCCCGTGGCAGCGAGGTCATCGTCGAGCATCCGGCCTACGAACCGCTGGTGCGCGTGCCCGAGGCGTTGGGGTTCCGCGTGCGCCGTTTCCGCCGAAGGTTTGCCGATGGCTTCGCCATCGACCTGGATCGCTTCGCGGCGATGGTCACCCCCCGCACGCGCCTTGCCATCGTCAGCAACCTCCACAACCCAAGCGGCATCGCCACCGACAGGCGCGTGCTGCGCGCGATGGCCCGCCTGCTGGCGCGCGTGGGGGCCCACCTGCTGGTGGACGAGGTGTACCTGGAGTGCCTCTGGGGTGAGCGCACCGCGTCGTGCGTGCACGCGGGACCAAACGTCATCACCACCAACAGCCTCACCAAGGCGTACGGACTGGACGGGCTGCGGGCCGGGTGGCTGCTGGGGCCGCCGGCCATCGTCGCGCGCGCCGCCCGCATCCAGGACCTGATGGCCAACAACGGCGTGGCGCCGGGCGAGCAGATGGCGCTGGCCGCGTTCGAGCACCTGCCGGCCATCCGCGCGCGCGCCCAGGCCATCCTGGGCCCCAACCTCGCGAGGATGTGGCGTTTCCTGGCGGAGGAGACGCGCGTGCGCGGACACCTGCCACACGGGGGCAGCGTGTGCTTCGTGCGCTTGCCGGGCGGCCTGGATGGCGACCGCTTCGCCCATTACCTGCGGCGGAAGCACTCGACGCTGGTGGTGCCGGGCCGGTTCTTCGAGATGCCCGGCTTCGTGCGTCTCAGCTTCGGCATGGCGCCCGAGCGTCTGGACGAGGGCCTCGGGAACGTGAGCCTGGCGCTCGACGACCTGGCCCCCTGACCGCCGGCGCGCCGGCCGTCTACACGGCCAGGTTGCGCAGCGGGATCACGCGGGGTCTCGCCGACTGGCGCGCCCGCGCCTCGTCAAGGGCCACGCGCAGGTCTGGAATCGAGAAGGGCTTGGGCAGCACGCCGTCGAAGCCGTGCAGCCTGAACTCGGCCAGCACCGAGTTGTCCGCATAGCCGCTGGTGACGAGCACGGGCACGTTGCCGCGCAGGCTGCGGATGCCGGGCACGGTTTCGCGTCCGCCCATGCCGCCGGGCACGGTGAGATCGAGAATCACCGCGTCAAACGGCTCGCCTCGCTGTTCGGCCGAGCGGAACTTCGCGATGGCAGCCTCGCCCGAGTCGGCGGTCTCGGCCACGTAGCCCAGGTTGGCGAGCATGTCCCGCGCCACCTCGGCGACCATCGGCTCGTCGTCCATCAGCAGGACGCGGCCGCTGTGGTCGCCGGTGGCTTCGACCGCACGCTCGGGCATCGCGGGCACCTTGCCAAACGCCGCTGGCAGAAACACGTCGAAGCGCGAGCCGGAGCCTCCCGGCGTCGATGCCACGCGGATCGTGCCGCCGTGGGCGCGCGCGATCGAGAACGAGATCGCCAGGCCGAGACCAGATCCCTTCTCTTTGGTCGTGAAGTAGGGCTCGAAGATTCGCGCCACGTGATCGGGCGGGATTCCGGGACCGGTGTCGGCCACCGACAGACGCACGTAGCGGCCCGGAGCGAGCTCGCTCGGCACGTCGACGGCGCCGCCGGTGACGAACACGTTCGTCAGCGTCACCTCCACCGTGCCGCCGCGCGGCATGGCCTGCATGGCGTTGAGCACGAGGTTGTGCACCACCTGGCCCACCTGTACCGTATCGACGCTGGCTGTCCACAGATTGGGGTCCACGACGAAGCGGGACGCGACCGGCGACCCCGAGAGCGCAAAGCGCGCGCACTCCGACACGAGCTCGCGCATCGAGACCGCGGTCTTCACGGGCGCGCCGCCCTTGGCGAACGTTAGCAACTGGCTGGTGACGCCGCGGGCGCGCACGCACGCAGCCTCGGCCTCGCGCAGCCGGTCAGCCAGGCGTCGGTCTGTCGGCCGCACCAGCGCCTGCGCCAGCGACAGGTTGCCGACGACGCCCATCAGGATGTTGTTGAAGTCGTGCGCCAGCCCCCCGGCCAGCACGCCGAGCGATTCGAGGCGCGCGAGGCGCGAGCGCTCGTGTTCCGCGCGGGTGGCATCGGTCACGTCGCACAGCACCCAGACGGCGCCCGCGACGGCGCCCCGCTCGCTGCACCGCATCGGCGTGCCTGTCACATCAACCACGCGCGGCGAAGCTGCCGCTGTCTCACTACGGAAGCGCGTGGGCGTGCCGTCCACGAGCACTCGGTCGATGGCGTGTTCGTAGTCGGCACGGTCGACGCCGAGGGCCGAGAATACCTGCCGAATCGGCCGGTCGCCGGCCGTGGTTCTCGACAAGCCCGACAGGTCCGCGGCGCCCTGGTTCATCAGCAACACCACTCCCGACCGGTCGATCGTGACCACGCCGTCGGTAATCGCTCCGAGCGTCGCCAGCAGCCGCGCGCTCTCGAGCGCCAGGTGTTCCTTCTCGGCGACGAGGGCCGTCTCAGAATCGGTGGCGCGCGCCAGTGCCTGTTGGGTGGTGGCCACCATGCCTGCCAGCTCGCGGGCGTGCAGGCGCTCGGCTTCGATGCGATCCACCGACACACGGTAGGCGAGGTACGAGATGTACAACGGCGCCAGGGCCAGCAGGAGCAACGCGTAGACGCCCTTGGTCACAATGATGGCCACCATCGTGCCGATTGCGGCGGAAAGAAAGGTGCTGGGCGCGCTCCAGAGAAACTCCGTGCGCCAGGAGTCTGAGGGGGAGCGCCGGCAGGTGAGGGCCACGGCGGCGGCGACCAGTCCGCTGTTGGCGAAGAAGTACACGGTGGCCGCGGCCGACATCGGCCCGATCGTCGTGGCCAGATTCATCGCGTCGAGGTTGCCCCCGAGGAGCGACCAGGCGAGCCCGGCCGCCTGTACCGAGACGACCACGCCGGCCATGCTGAAGGCGGTCCGGACGATCGGCTGGCGTGTCCTCGTGCGGAACCGGCACTGCACGAGAACGCCGCCAGAGCCGACGAGCATCGCCACGTCGGGGCCGCACAGCAGAAGCGCGGCGAAGTCGACGACGTAGGCGAGCGACATCGACGCCTCGCCGCAGGCGAGCGGCAGCCGCAGCTTGAAGAACGACAGCATGCACGACGCCGCCAGCAGGACGCCTGGCGTCACGGGATCCACGGGGTAGGGCGGCCACGCGAAGGCCAGGAGGGCCGCGCCCACCACGATCACGCCAGCCACATACACGCGGGCTGCCGGCGGGTCGCCGGCGCACGAGGCACGGCTCATGGCGGAGGTCACACGCCGCGACAAGGGGAGGGCAGGGGTGCACACGATTCAGCGCCCGGGGATCGACGGCACGACGGCCGCGGGAGCCTCGTCGGGAGCATTACCCCAGACGATGTGATCGAACCCGTCGTCCGAATCTCCCCACACGATGTGGTCGTCATCCAGGATCGCGACGCGGCCGGGGCCCCAGACGACCTGCGCGCTCCACAGGCTCACGCTGTCCATCACCAGGCTGGGCTCCACCAGCAGGTCGCCGGCCCAGGTAACGGGACTGCCCCACGTGATCGCATCCCACGCGGGTTCGTGGCGCGCGATCGATTCGCCCCAGATCAGGCGATCGCCCCACGAGATGCGCCGGCCCCACGGCCACTCGGCCTCACCAATCGTCGAGACTGGCGAGACGCCGACGTCGAGCCAGTGGCGGCCCGTCGGCACGGTGGGCTCCACGGATGCCGCCAACGCCAGGGCGCCCGCCGCGTTCAATCCGCCGGCCCCGTGTTCGAGCGGACCCGTCGCCGCCGCGTCGTGGGGCGTCACCTCGAGGGCCGAGTACTGCAGCAGGGCTTTCACCGCGTTGGGGGTGAGTCGCGCCCCCGCCGTCTCGGCGTGCTCGCGGCTGGTCTCGATCACGAGGGCGACCACGCCGGTGGCCACGGCTGCCGCCATGCTGGTGCCGCTCAGCTTGAGGTGCGAGAAGACCCCGGCATTGAACGCCCGCCGTTTGGCGAGCGCTGAGCGGGGATTGGACACGGCGATCAGGTCGCAGCCAGGCGCCAGGATGTCTGGCTTGAGAGCGGCGTCGTACCACGTGGGCCCGCGGGAGCTGAACGCGGCCACCGTGTCGTCGCGGCGATCCTCGGTGCCGTTGGTCTGGAGGGCGCCCACCGTCAACGCCGACGGAGCGTTGCCGGGGGAGGCGATTCCCCCGAATCCCACGATGCCGGTCGCGTCGTTCCTGCCGAAGTTGCCGGCGGAGGCCACGACGACGATGCCGGCCGCGGAGGCGCGTTCCACGGCCTGCACCAGCGGGTCGGTGGCGGCGGGCTCCAACACGGGGTGGCCCAGCGAGAGGTTGATGACGTCGATGCCCAGCCTCTTGCGGTTGGCGACGGCGAAGTCGAGGGCTGCCACCACATCGCTGGCATAGCCGCTGCCCTCGGCGTCGAGCACCTTGAGGCCAATGAGCCGCACCCTGGGCGCAATGCCCGCGTATCGGCCGCCCGACAGGAGCCCCGACCCGGCGATGAGGCCCGCCACATGCGTGCCGTGGCCATAGGCGTCCGAGGGCCACGCCGCCACGCCGCCCCGCGTGAAGTCGCGGAACGCGATGATGCGGCTGGCGAGATCGAGCACCGGCGCAATGCCCGAATCGATGATCGCCACGCCCACGCCTGTCCCGCCCGAGGGGGCCGCGGACAGGCCGAGCGTGCGCCGCAAGTGCTGGGCGTCGAAGGGCGGATCGGAGGATCCGACCAAGCGCCACACGTCTGTCGAGTCGGTGGGCCTCACCCGGGCGTCGACCGAGAGGCCCAGCACATCGGCGTCGCCCGCCCACGCTCGTAGCTGGCCGGCCCCGAGCGACACCACCAGGGCGCCCGACCCTCGCTGGTGACCCTTCACGCGGTTGCCGCGGGCCTCGAGGCGCGCGCGAAGGGTATCGCCCGTGCCGGGACGATGCCTGACGATCACCCGCTGAGGCCGATCGGCATCGTGGTCGGCCTGGACTTGCCGATCCATTGTGGCGCGGGCCTTCGCCTGGGGCCCAGCCGCGTCGGCCGGCCCCGCCGCGAGCGTCCATCCCATCACGATTGCAGCGAACGGGCCGAGGCGCCTCATGGCCGATGGTTCCAGCAAGGCGTGTACCCACCTGCAACTGCGCGGAAGTGGCGGAAACTCGACCGGACCGTGTCGGCCCGTCGTCGCCAGGTGTCGGCCCGTCGACTACTCGATCCGGTTCGCCGACCCTTGGGGGCGAGCAAGAGCCCTGTCGCGCGCTGTGGAATAATCAACCGCAGTGCCGCTCGTTCGTCCCCTTCCGCGGTCCTTTACCCGCCCACTCTCTTACGTGGCCCTCGCCGCGTGGGTGGTGTGCATGGGCGTGGTGATCAACCGCACCTACCTCCAGGCCTCCGCCAACCTGGCCACCGACCTGGCCCGCTACGGTACGCAGTCGCAATGGCGCGGCGTGTACTACCGCGGCGAGAAGATCGGCTTCACGGTGAGCCAGGTGGTACCGACCGACGCGGGCTTCGAGCTGCAGGAGGACGGCCGCCTGCAGATGTCGCTGCTCGGCGCCACCACGGCCGCCATCATCAAGACCACGGCCCGCGTCGACACGGCGTTCCAACTGCAGTCGTTCGACTTCTCGCTCGACCCCGGCACCGGGCCGCTCACCATCTCGGGCCGGCTCGAGGGCCTGACGCTGGTGCTCGACATCACGACGGCCGCCGGCACGCGCACCGAGCGGCGCACGCTCTCCGAGCCGCCTGCGCTGATGCAGAGCCTGTCGCGCCGGCTCGCCAACGCGGGCCTCAAGGCGGGGACCACGCACCAGTGGATCGTGTTCGATCCGGCCACGCTGCAGAATGCCCCGGTCACGGTGACGGTGGGGAACCGCGAGATGGTGACCGGCGGCGGCCGGCCCATCCCGGCCTTCAAGGTGGACATGACCTTCTCGGGCCTCAACACCACGGCCTGGGTCACGGACACGGGCGAGGTGGTGCGCGAGGAAAGCCCGATGGGCCTCATCACCGTGCGCGAGACGCAGGAGCAGGCGCAGGCCCTCGCCGTGTCGGGACGCATGCAGGCCGACATGCTCGAGGCCTCGGCCGTCGTCCCCGTGATGCGCACGCGCATCGTCGAGCCCAGGGACGTGGAGCGCCTGCGGCTGCGCGTGAGCAACGCGGACCTCTCGAGCCCGGATCTGCAGGGGATTGGCCAGAGTGTGGACGGCGAGTTCATCGAGATCGTGGACGCGCGGACGCTCGAGGCCGGCCCCGCGGACCCCGACACGGCCCGCTACCTGCTGCCCGAGCCGTTCATCGAGAGCGACGATGCGGAGATTCGGGCCGAGGCTGAGCGCCTGGTGCAGGGGGTGACCGGATCGCGCGCACGGGCCGAGCGCCTCACGCGCGAGGTGAACTCGTTGCTGGAGAAGAAGCCCACGCTGAGCCTGCCCTCGGCGAAGGAAGTGCTGCGGACAAAGGTGGGCGACTGCAACGAGCACACGGCGCTGTTTGTGGCGATGTCGCGCTCGCTGGGCATTCCCTCGCGCATCAACGTGGGCCTGGTGTTCGTGCACGGCGCGTTCTACTACCACGCGTGGCCCGAGGTGTACCTGGACGAGGGCGGCGGCCGGGGGTTGTGGCTGCCCGTGGACCCCACCTTCAACCAGTTTCCGGCCGACGCCACGCACGTGAGGCTGGCGCGGGGCGGCCTCGACAAGCAGACCGCCATCCTGCCGCTCATCGGCCGCGTGCGGATGGTGGTGGAGGAGGTGGACGTCACGCCGGGTTCCACGCCCATCCTGGTGGGCCGCCAGGCCGCCGACACGCGGCCGCTGTCCCTTCCCGTGCCCCAGCGCCAGTCGCGGAGCTGCTGGTGGTGGCCCTGTGCCGGAGGCCGTCCGTGATCGAAGTGCAGAACCTGGTGAAGCAGTTCGGCAGCTTCACGGCGGTGGACGGCGTCTCGCTGGCCGTCCAGCCCGGACAGATCCATGGCTTTCTCGGCCCCAACGGCGCCGGCAAGACCACCACCATCCGGATCATCGCGGGGCTGCTCAAGCCCACGTCGGGCCGCGTCCTGGTGAACGGTCACGACCTGGCGCTGCAGCCCGAGGCCGCGAAGGCGGCGCTCGGCTTCATCCCCGACCGGCCCTTCATCTACGAAAAGCTCACGGCCGGCGAGTTCCTCCGGTTCCACGCCGGGCTCTACGGGATGGCCGACGGGGATATCGACGCGCGCATCACCGAGATGCTGGAGATCTTCGAGCTGGGGCGGTGGCAGCACGAGCTGGTGGAGAGCTTCTCGCACGGCATGAAGCAGCGGCTGGTGATGAGCGCGGCCTTTCTGCACCGGCCGCGGGCCGTGCTGGTGGACGAGCCCATGGTGGGCCTCGACCCGCGGGGCGCGCGCCTGATCAAGGACGTGTTCCGCCGCATGAGCGAGAAGGGCGTGGCCATCCTCATGAGCACGCACACGCTCGAAGTGGCGGAAGAGATGTGCGACCGCATCAGCATCATCCTGAAGGGGACGATCATCGCGCACGGCACGGTGGACGAGCTGCGCGCCATGGCCGGCAACCCCGACGAGGAGCTGACGCCGGTGTTCCTCAAGCTCACCGGCGGCAGTGGGTTGCAGGAAATCGACGAGATCTAGAGCCCAAAGCCCAAAGCCCAGAGCCCAGAGCCCGAATGGACCTCTCAACCACCCGGCCCTTTCCGTATTTGCTGCTCCCATCCCTGTGGGCGTCGCGGAATCGCGCGCGCAGGCGCGAGAAGGGCGATGCGCTGCGGGCGGTGATCTTCGGCGGCATCGGCCTGGGGGTGATGGGCGCCCTGTTCTTCGGCGCGTTCTGGGTCACCTGGCAGGCCGCGGACTACGCGGAGCTGGGCGACTACCTCATTCGCATCGGGCTGTCGTGGCTGTTTCTCACGTTCCTCTCGTTCCTGGCCTTCAGCGGCGTGGTGGCGTCGCTCTCCACGTTCTTCCTCTCCGACGACCTGCGGCTGATCCTGGCCGCGCCCGTGTCGCGGCGGCGCGTGTTCCTTGCGCGGTTTGCGCGCACGGTGGCCCAGTCGGGGTGGATGGTGGTGGTGTTCCTGGTGCCGGTGCTGGCCGGCGTGGCCGCCGCCAAGTGCGCGCCGCCCTGGTTCGTGCTGCTGGCCCCGCTCACGGTGGTGCCGTTCGTGGTGATTCCCGTGGGTCTGGGGTCGGTCGTCACGCTGGGCCTCGTCAACGTGTTCCCGGCCCGCCGCGCCCGCGACATCCTCATGCTGATGGGCCTCGTCTTCGCCATCAGCATCGTCATGCTGCTGCGCTTCATCCAGCCCGAGCGGCTGCTGCGCGTGGAGTCGATGCCCGAGGTCACCGACTTCTTCGCCACGCTGCAATCGCCCATTACGCCGCTCCTCCCGTCGTTCTGGGCGGGCGAGGCGCTGTTTGCCGGCCTGCAGGGCGGCGCCGACTGGCTGCACATCGCGGCGCTGTGGACGACGGCGGCGGCGGTGGTGATTGGGGTGGCGGCGGCGTTCGACCGGTGGCACTTCGCGGGGTTCAGCAAGTCGCAGGAGGCGCGCAAGGCCCGCTTCTCGCAGTGGCGCGTGCTCGACCGCGTGGTGGGCGTGCTGCCGTTGTCGGCGGTGCGGCGGCACCTGCTGGTGAAGGACCTGAAGGTGTTCCTGCGCGACGTGAGCCAGTGGTCGCAGCTGCTGCTGCTGATGGCGTTGATGCTGGTGTATCTCTACAACTTCCGCGTGCTGGATCTCGACCGCATTCCTTACATGAGCGGCGTGCTGAAGAACGCCTACGCGTTCCTCAACCTGGCCATGGCGGGCTTCGTGATGGCCACGGTGACCGTGCGCTTCGTGTTTCCAGCCGTGTCGGCGGAGGGCGCGGCGTTCTGGATCATTCGTTCCGCCCCCATCTCGCTGCGCGACTTTCTCTGGTCGAAGTTCTGGACGGGCCTCGTGCCCATCCTGCTGCTCACGGAGCTACTCACCATCGCCGGCAACGAGCTGCTGGGCGTGGATCCGTTCCTGAAGCGGGTGTCGGCGGCGGCCATCGTCTTCATGTCGTTTGCGATGGTGGGCCTGGCGGCGGGCCTGGGCGCGCGCTATCCGCGATTTGCAGCCGACAACCCGAGCCAGGTGGCGGGGTCGTACGGCGGCGTGGCGTTCATGATCATGGCCGTGTTCTACATCCTGGTGATGATCGTGCTCATCGGCTGGCCGTCGAGCGTGTACCTGTTCCACCAGGTGCGCCGGGTGCCGCTCACCGAGGCGCAGCGGTGGATGATGGGCGCATCGTTCGTGCTGGCGGCGGGGCTGAGCGTGGCCACGTGGCTGCTGGGGATGCGCACCGGGGTGCGAGCGCTGCAGGCGATGGACAAGACGCCGGCGTGAGCCGCTCCTGAGCAATACGCGACCGCCTGTCGTGAGGCTGTACGGTTCGGTACACCCCCGCCGGCATGGCCCCGGCATGATGGTGGCAGGCAGGCGTCTGCCTGGAGCCACACATGCCGCATGCGTCACGCACTCGCCAGGAGCACCGCGCCCTTCTACAGGACATCGCCCAGCGGGCCATGATCGAGCGCGGATTGCTGCCCACGTTTTCGGCCGAGGTGTCGGCCGAGCTTCAAGGTCTCCAGGCGCCCGCCGCCGATGGCCAGGCACCCGGCAGCCGCGGGGGAGCGATTCGCGACCTCACCGGCCTCCCGTGGGCGTCGATCGACAATGACGACTCCCGCGATCTCGACCAGCTCACGGTCGCGGAAGCGCGCGCAGGGGATGCCGTCGCGATTCGGGTGGCAGTCGCCGACGTGGACGCGCTCGTCAAGGACGGGTCGGCCGTCGACGCGCACGCGCGGCACAACACCACCTCGGTGTACACGGCGGCCAAGGTCTTTCCGATGCTGCCAGAGAAACTGTCCACCGATCTCACCTCCCTCAATCCTGGCCAGGAACGCCTGGCCGTCGTGGTGGAGATGGTGGTGGCTGCGGACGGCTCCGTGGAGAGTTCCGACATCTACCGGGCGCGTGTTCGCAATCATGCCAAGCTCGCGTACAACAGCGTCGCGGCCTGGCTCGACGGCAGCGGCCCCCAGCCGCCGGTGATGGCCGCCGTCAGAGGGATGGCGGAGAACATACGCGTCCAGGACCGGATTGCGCAGCGGCTCAAGAACCTCCGTCACGTCCACGGGGCGCTCAGCCTGAAGACCATCCAGGCGAGGCCGATCTTCGACGGCGACGACATTCGCGGCCTCGACGCGGCGCAGAGCAACCGCGCCACGGAGATCATCGAGGACTTCATGATCGCCGCCAACGGCGTGACGGCCCGGTACCTCGCGGCGAAGCGCTTCCCATCGATCCGGCGGGTGGTGCAGACACCGAAGCGGTGGGATCGGATCGTCGCCCTCGCCCTTACCCTGGGCGCGCGACTGCCGGCCGACCCCGACCCGGTGGCGCTCGACGCCTTCCTGGTCGCGCGGCGATCGGCCGATCCGGTCCGCTTCCCAGACCTGTCGCTGGCCATCATCAAGCTCCTGGGCGCCGGCGAATACGTGGCAGAGCAGCCGGGCGTGGTAGCCCCGGGACACTTCGGTCTCGCGGTGAAGGACTACACCCACTCCACCGCCCCGAATCGCCGGTATCCGGACCTCATCACGCAACGCCTGTTGAAGGCGGCCATCGCTGACCAGGCGCCGCCGTACAGCCACGCCGACCTGGACGCCATGGCGAAGCACTTCACCGAAGAAGAGGATGCCGCCAACAAGGTGGAGCGCCAGGTCGGCAAGTCGGCCGCGGCGCTGCTGCTGGAGTCGAGGGTCGGCGAACAGTTCGCCGCGCTCGTCACCGGCGCCTCCGACAAGGGCACGTGGGCGCGGTTACTCACCGTCCCGGTGGAAGGGCGGGTGGTGCGCGGATTCGAGGGCCTGGACATCGGCGACGAGATTCGGGTGGCGCTCCTGTCCACCAACGTTGAGCGCGGGTTCATCGACCTGCAGAGAATCCCGGCGGCCGGGCCGTCACGATGACGCCGAGGCGGGCGGCGGCCGTGGCGATCGTGTTCGCGCTGGCTGGTTGCCGCGACACGCCCAGCCCACTGGCCCCATCTCCGCCACCGGTCCCTCAGCCGGTGCTCATCGAGCAGTCGGGGCCGGTGGAGATCGTGTGGCTCGACGCCACGCCATCACTAGGGTCCACCATCTCCGGCTGCGGCAACCGCGTCAGCGGATGCGTGAACCGTGTGGCCATGCGCTTCCAGTTGCGCGCGCAAGATGCCGGGCGCGTGCTCGGCGTCCGCGCGTTCCTCCATGCCACAAACCTCGTGGCCTGCCTCCAGACGGAAACGGGACCGTTCGACCTTGGGCGAGGCGAGGTGCGCGAGGTGTCGATCGTCTTCGACCAGTCGGACGACTGCCTGGTCCCGCTCACGATCGCGACGATGGCGGTCGTCGTCGAGGGGCCGGCGCCGGTGGCCTCGCGGCGGGCATGGGCCCTCACGTACGCCTTCGCCCCGTGATGGGCTCAGCGCCAGGGGCCCGGGGCTTGAGGGATAATGCCCGCATGACGAAGAGCATGCGCGGGGGGTTGGTGATGGCGGCGCTCGCGGCGGTCGGGGTGGCGGGCCAGGGGCTAAGGTATCCCGACACCCGGACGGTCGATCACGTCGACACGTACCACGGCACGAAGGTGGCCGACCCCTACCGCTGGCTCGAAGACGACACCTCGCCTGAAACCGCTGCGTGGGTGGAGGCGCAGAACACCGTCACCTTCGCGTACCTCGAGGAGATCCCTTACCGCGCGAAGCTGTTGGCCCGGCTCAAGTCGCTCTACGACTACGCGAAGTACTCCACGCCGTCGCGGCGCGGTGAGCACTACTTCTTCTCCAAGAACGCCGGCCTCCAGAACCAGAGCGTGCTCTACATCCAGAAAGGCCTGGACGGGAAGCCCGAGGTGCTGCTCGACCCCAATGCCTGGTCGGCCGACGGCACGGTGCGCCTCGGCGCGTTTGCCCCGTCAAAGGACGGCACGCTCGCCGTCTACGGCATCTCCACCTCCGGGTCCGACTGGCAGGAATACCGGGTGCTCGACCTCGCCACGCGCACGCCCCTCGCCGACAGCGTGCAGTGGGTGAAGGTATCGGGCGTCGCGTGGTGCGGCCGCGGCTTCTACTACAGCCGGTATCCGGAGCCGAAGAAGGGCACGGAGCGGTCGTCGATCAACGAGAACCACCAGGTCTACTACCACCGCATCGGCACGCCGCAGTCGCAGGACGAGCTGGTGTTCGAGGATCCCGAGAACCCGCAGCGGTTCCACACGCTCGGCACCACCGAGGACGAGCGGTTTGCCGTCCTCGACGTGTCGGACCGCGGCACCGGCAAGCAGGGGAACGCGGTGTTCGTGAAGGACCTGTCGCAGGCCGGCTCCACGTTCGTGCCGCTGATTCCCGCCATCGGTGACGACACGTACAACGTGCTCGAGAACGTGCGCGGCGAGCTGCTGGTGTTCACCGACAACGGCGCCCCCAACGGGCGCGTGGTCCGCATCGACCCCGCCCGCCCGGCCCCGGCCAACTGGAAGGTGATCGTCGCCGAGAAACCCGAGCCCATCGATACCGTGCAGGTGGCCGGCGGCAAGGTGATTGCCACCTACATGAAGGACGTGGCGTCCAGGGCCTACGTGCACAACCTGGAGGGCGCGTTCGAAAACGAGATCGAGCTGCCTGGCCTCGGCAGCGCCGGAGGCTTTGGCGGCAACATGGACGACACGTCGCTGTTCTACACGTTCACGTCGTTCACCTACCCCACGTCGATCTTCCGCTACGAGGTGGCGGCGCGGAAGAGCGCGTTGTTCCGCGCCCCCGAGATTCCGGGCCTCGACACCACGCAGTACGAGACCAAGCAGGTGTTCTACACCAGCCAGGACGGCGCCCGCGTGCCGATGTTCCTGGTGCACAAGAAGGGCCTGGTGCTCGACGGCAACAACCCCACGCTGATGTACGGTTACGGCGGCTTCAACATCGCCACGACGCCCAGCTTCAACTCGCTGCGCATCGCGCTGCTGGAGCAGGGCTTCGTGTACGCGAGCGTGAACATGCGCGGTGGCAGCGAGTACGGCGAGGCCTGGCACGACGCCGGCACCAAGACGAAGAAGCAGAACGTGTTCGACGACTTCATCGCGGCGGCCGAGTGGCTGATTGCCAACAAGTACACCTCGCCGGCGAGGCTGGCGGCGCAGGGCGGCTCGAACGGCGGCCTGCTGGTGGGCGCCGTCATCAACCAGCGTCCCGATCTCTTTCGTGCGGCCGTTCCCCAGGTGGGCGTGATGGACATGCTCCGGTTCCACAAGTTCACCATCGGCTGGAACTGGATTGCCGACTACGGCTCCAGCGACAACCCCGAAGAGTTCAAGGCGCTCCACGCCTACTCGCCGCTGCACAACATCAAGGCCGGCGTGAAGTATCCGGCCACGCTCATCACCACGGCCGACCACGACGACCGCGTGGTGCCGGCGCACTCGTTCAAGTACGCGGCCACCCTGCAGAAGGCCGCCAGCCCCGACAACCCGGTGCTTATCCGCATCGAGACCAGGTCGGGCCACGGCGCCAGCAACGTCACCAAGCAGATTGAATCCACCGCCGACATCTACGCGTTCCTGATGCGCGCGCTGGATGTGAGGCCGACGTGGTAGCCCGGCACACCCCATGAACACGACGATCATCATCGAGCCGTTTCGCATCAAGTCCGTCGAGGCGCTGAAGTTCACCACGCGCGACGAGCGTCAGTCGGCGCTCGAGAACGCCGGCTACAACATCTTCAAGCTCCGTGCGGACGATGTGCTGGTGGATCTGTTG
>CAYJPQ010000007.1:71689-80314 GCA_964372085.1 uncultured Bifidobacteriaceae bacterium
GGCGGGCGTGGGGGAAATTTTCACCCCCCGGCCGGCGCGGGCGGCGGCGCTCGCCGCCGCCGGCCACAACGTGTTCCGCCTGCGTGCGGACGACGTGCTGATCGACTTGCTCACCGACTCGGGCACCGGCGCCATGTCGTCGGCCCAGTGGGGCGCGCTGATGCAGGGCGACGAGTCGTACGCGGGCAGCCGCTCGTTCTACCGCTTCGAGGGCGCGGTGCGCGACCTCACCGGGATGACACACATCATCCCCACCCACCAGGGCCGCGCCGCCGAGCGCATCCTCTTCCACACCCAACTCTCGCCCGGTCACATCGTCCCCAACAACAACCACTTCGACACCACGAGGGCCAACATCGAGGTGGAGGAGGCCGAGGCGCTGGACCTGGTGATTGCCGAGGGCCGCGTGCCCTCACTGATTCACCCGTTCAAGGGAAACATCGACCTTGGCGCGCTCGAACGGCTGCTCGACGAGCGTGGCGACCGCGTGCCGCTGGTGATGGTGACCGTCACCAACAACTCGGGCGGCGGCCAGCCGGTGTCGCTGGCCAACCTGCGCGGCGTGCGGGCGCTGTGCGATCGGTACAAGAAGCCGTTCTTCCTGGACGCGTGCCGGTTCGCCGAGAACGCGTGGTTCATCAAGACGCGCGAGGCAGGGCAGGACGGGCGCACGCCGAAGGCCATTGCGCAGGAGATGTTCTCGCTGGCCGACGGCTGCACCATGTCGGCCAAGAAGGACGGCCTCGCCAACATCGGCGGCTTCCTGGCGATGAACGACGATGGGTGGGCCGAGAAGGCGCGGAACCTGTTGATCCTCACCGAGGGGTTTCCCACCTACGGGGGTCTGGCGGGGTACGACCTCGAAGCCATCGCGCGCGGGCTCGAAGAGGTGGTGGAGGAGCCGTACCTGCGCTACCGCATCCGATCCACCGAGTACCTGGCCGACAAGCTCGTCGCCGGCGGCGTGCCCATCATCCGCCCCGCGGGCGGGCACGCCATCTACATCGACGCCCGGGCGCTGCTGCCCTCGATTCCGCCGCTCGAGTATCCCGGCATCGCCCTGGCCAACGCCCTCTATCTCGAGGCGGGGGTGCGGAGCGTGGAGATCGGCACGGTGATGTTCGGCCTGCACCACGACGGGACGGAGTCGGCCGCCGCCATGGATCTGGTGCGGTTGGCCATTCCCCGGCGCGTCTACACGCAGTCGCACATCGACTACGTCGCGGAAGGCGTGCTCGAAGTGGCGCGCGCAAGGGACACGCTCCGGGGCTACCGCATCGTGTCGGCGCCCAGGGCGCTCAGGCACTTCACGGCGATGTTCGCTCCACTGGCGTGAAGGGGGTCTATACTGGCGGTCATGGGGATGGACGACTACAAGATCGTGCTGTATCGGCAGGACGAAGGTTGGGTCGCCGAGATCCCGTCGGTGCCCGGTTGCTACGCCTTGATGCCTTCCCGGGCGGAGGCGCTGGATGAACTCCAACGCGTGTTTGGGATGATCGCCGAGGAGTACCGGGAGCGCGGGGAGAGCCTGCCCGCCGACACGACCGAGTTCGTGGATGCCTAGCGCCACGGCGCGTGACTTCCAGCGAGTGGCGGGTCGCCTCGGTTTCGCCAAACAGCGTCAGACCGGCAGCCACGAACGGTGGCACCACAGCGATGGTCGCGCGGTGACCATTCCCATCCACGGCGGGCGGTCGATCGGCCCACCGTTGTTCTACAAGATACTGCGCCAACTCGGCATCACGCTCGATCAGTTCGAGGCGTTGCGCTAGGCCGAGGTGAACCTTCTGAATCAGCGGCGCGTCACCGCGTCGGCAGCCTCAGCGCCACCAGTTCCGCCGTGTTCTCGGCCCCGGCGATCGCCGCCACGATGTACTGACGGCCGTTGTGCATGAAGGTCATCGGCGCCGTGTTGGTCTGGGCCGGCAGCTGCACCTTGCCGATCTCCGTGCCGGTGGCCTTGTCGAGCGCGTGAAAGTAGCGGTCGCCGCCGCGGCCCTCGCCGTACATCAGCAGCGTCTTGGTGACCAGCAGGTTGGCGTGCGAGTTCTGGCCCGTGTTGCCAATGTCGACGCCCTTGAGCGCCGGGTGGTTCTTGATTCGCTCAGGCGTCTCGCCGTTGGGGATGTTCCACATGAGGTCCCCCTTGTTCAGGTCGAAGGCGACAATGCGGCCGTAGGGCGGCTTGAGCAGCGGCAGGGGCGGGTTGCCCTTGCCGCCCGACGGCCCCGAGGCGGGCATCGGCGTGGAGACGTACAGGGACGTGATCTTCCCGTCGGCGCTGCCCCAGCCGGGCCACGGCTTGCCCTTGGGGTACTTCTCCTGTGCGGGCATCAGCGACAGCACCTCGTACCCGTGCTGGGACGCGACGTACATCCAACCCGTCTCGGGATCGACCGCCGCGCCACCGGGAATGTTGGCGCCGCCGTTGGAGCTGGGCGCGAGGAAGGTTCCGCGCGTGCCGTCGGGCGAGCGCGCCAGCGAGGGCGGCTGGAACATGCCCGCGCCCATCCGGAACTGGCGCGCGATCTTGACCGCCTCCTCCCTGAGGGCCGGGGTGAAGTCGATGAGATCGTCCTCGGTCACGCCCTGCTGCTCGAAGGCCGGCGGCCTGGTCACGTGCGGCTGCGTCGGCGCCAACTTCTCGCCCGGCACGTCGGATGCCTTTACGGGCCGCTCCTCGATGGGCCACACCGGGCGCCCGGTCTCGCGGTTGAAGACGTAGATCCAACCCTGCTTGGTGGCCTGCGCCACCACCGGGATGCGGGCGCCGTCCACGGTGATGTCCATGACGTGCGGTGCGTCCGGGAGGTCGTGATTCCACACGTCGTGGTGGACGAACTGGAAGTGCCACCGCAGCTTTCCGGTCTGGACGTCGAGGGCGAGCAGCGAGGTGCCAAACAAGTTGTCGCCGTGCCGGCTGCCGCCGTAATAGTCGTTGGTGGGTGTGTCGGTGGGCACGTACACCAGGCCGAGCGTCGAGTCGGCCGACAGCGGCGCCCACGGCGACACGTTGCCGGTGTACTTCCACGAGTCGTTCTCCCACGTCTCGTTGCCCGGCTCGCCGGCCCGTGGCACGGGATTGAAGCGCCACAGCATCCGGCCGGTCCTGGCGTCGTAGCCCCGGATGATGCCCGGAATGTTCTCGCGGTTCTCGGGCCAGTAGCCCCGGTCGTGTGAATGGCCCATGACGACGACGCCGTTCACGACCAGCGGCGCCGAGGACGTCGTCAGGTCGCCCCAGTCGAGGATGCCGCGATCGGGATCCACCGAGTACGGCCCAAGGCCCAGGTGAAGATCGACGACGCCGTTGTTGCCGAAGAAGGGCAGCGGGACCCCCGTGTCGGCGTCGAGCGCGTACAGGTACGAGCCCGGCGTGGCGAGATAGATCACCGGGCGGCCGTCGACGCGCGCAAACGCCACGCCCTTGCCGTAGTCCTGCCGTGTGGAGGCGGCCCACCGCGGGTTGTCCTTCTCGCGGAACATCCACAGCGTTTCGCCGGTCGCGGGCTCGATGCAGACCACCGTCCTCCGTTTGCCGGCCACCGTGTACAGCTTGCCGTTGACATACAAAGGAGTGGCCCGGTAGATGAGGTCGGGCGACGGGCCAAAGTTGTCGGCCTTCCAGCGCCAGGCCACCTCGAGCCGGTTGAAGTTGGAGGCATCGATCTGCGTGAGCGGCGAGTACCGGCTGCTGCGCTCGTCGCCGCCCCAGGCCGCCCATTCCACCTGCTGGCCGGCGGCGCCCGGCTCGGGACGCGCCTGCTGCGCCGAGGGTCCACTCACCGCGTATGCCAGCCCAACCGCCACCGCTGCCACGAATGCACGAGTCATCATCTCTCCTGCCCCATCTTACGCCATTCTCGACGGCTGCCACTGCAGCCCGAGCGCGATGATGCGCTCGATGAGGCGCGCGTACGACACGCCCGCGCGGCGGGCCGACTCGGCGAAGTCTTCGCCCTGCGCCAGTTGCGGGTTGGGGTTGGCCTCGATCACGAACAGGTCGCCCGTCGGGGTCATGCGTAGGTCCACGCGGGCGTAGCCGGTGAGGTCCAGCGCCTTGTACACGCGCTTGGCCACGTGCTGCACCTTGGCGGCCACGTCCTGTTCCAGCCCGGCCTCGGCGGTGTCGATGCCGTGCTTCTTCTGGTACTTGACGCTCCACTTCACCCGCTCTGTGGCGATGCGCCAGTTGTTCTCGGGCATCTTCGAGAACGACATCTCCCACACCGGGAACACCTGCAGGCGATCGTTGCCCATCACGCCCACGTAGAGCTCGCGCCCGTCGATGAACTGCTCCACGATGGCCGGCGTCTGGATGGCGTCGTGGATGAACTGCACGCGCCTGGCCAGTTGGTCGTCGTTCTCCACGACCGACGCCTGCGAGATGCCCGTGGACGACTCGTAGGTGAGCGATTTCACGATCAGCGGGAACTTCAGGCGCTTGGGGAGGTTCACCTTGCGTCCGAGCGGCACCACCAGGAAGTCGGGCACCGGGATGCGGTGATAGGCCATCAGCTTCTTGGCCAGCGCCTTGTCGCGCGACAGCGTGAGGCCCCGCGGGTTGCAGCCCGTGTAGGGCATCTTCAGCAGCTCGAGGTAGCTCACCACGTTCTGGTCGAACACCACCACGTCGTTGAACGCCTCCATCAGGTTGAACACGATGGACGGATTGAACTCCTCGATGGTGCTCCGGATGGGCGTGAGGTCGTCGTGCACGCCGATGACGCGCAGCTCGTGGCCGAGCGCGCGCAGCGTCTGCACCACGTCGTATTCCATCCGCCATTCGGCGGTGGCCGTGTCCTGCGGCGGCGCCTCGTCGGGCGGCACCAGGCCCTTGTGCACCAGCGTGAGCACGCGTTGCGGCTTCATAGCGCCACCCGGTGGCGGCCGCTGTGCAGGTAGTTCATCACCTGCACGGTGAGCAGCACGATGAACTCCTGTCGCGCCTGGTCCTCGGGCACGGCCAGCCGCAGCTTCAGCTCGCGGCAGCGGACGATGATGTCTTCGAGCACCTTGTCGATCGTGTACTGGTAGATGCCCGTCCAGTCGGCCACCACCTTGCGCACGGGCTGGCGGATGCGGCCGATGAACTGCGCGGCCGTGGGCTTGTGGGCGTCCTCGGGCGCGTCGGAGAAGAGGCGCCGCAGGTCGCGGTCGTAGAAGGCCGGGTGATCCAGCCCGTGCAGCCGCCGCCGGCGGCGGTAGTGGAAGCGCAGCGTGCGCTCGAGGCGCCGCAGCGGGTCCATCTCGTCGGTGTTCTCCACGAGCGGTGGCTTGCCCACCAGCGATTGCATGAGGCCGTCCATGTACTCCAGTTTCTTCAGCGCGGGCCAGCCCGCGAAGCGTGACGTCCAGTCGGACCCGGGCGTGAGCCACACCGCAAAGGTCTCGGCGAAGTCTTCGTCGGGATGGCTTTGCGCGTACCACGGGTCCAGGTGCATCACGAAGCTCTTGCTGTAGGGCTTCGGCGCGTAGAACTCGGGATAGGGCTCGGACGACTTGCCGAAGAGCTCGCGGCGCTGGCGCCGGAGTCGCAGCTTGTAGACGTTGTCGACCACGTGCCCCGCTTCGTGGCGGAGGATGCGCATGCACCACTCGTGCTCGCCGCCCTCCACCGCCAGCATCTGCGCCTTCTCGAGGCGCTCGAGCCGCGGGTGCGCCAGGTAGAAGGGCACCGCCATCGACGCCGTGCCGTCGGGCGTGAACCAGTCGTCGGCGATGTAGAAGTGGAGCGGGAACTTGAGGCCGCGGGCCTCGAGTTCGCCGCGCAGCTGCGCGATGCGCGTTTCCACCACCGTGCCTTCAAGGCGCAGGGGCAGGTCGGCCAGGCGAAGGTTGAGGAGCTCCTCGTCGGGCAGATCCGGCCAGTTCGGCGGCATCGCGGTGCGTGGCATATAGGGGAGCCTGCCCCAGCCGAAGCCCGCCGGGGGCGGGCGAAGGCTGGTGCGCTCGGCAGGGCTCGAACCTGCGACCCCCAGGTTCGAAGCCTGGTGCTCTATCCAACTGAGCTACGAGCGCGTAGGGTGATTATTGCTCAGACGGGAGGAGGATACGAGACAGGAGGGGGATACGGGACGGGAGAAGGATGCGGGACGGGAGAGGGATACGGGACGGGAGGGAGAGGCGGTCACGGGAGAGGCACGGCCGGGATAGGTGCAAAGACTGTCCGGATTCCGCTGAACTATGAGGAGACAGGGGTTAGTATCTGCAGGTCAATTCCTGGCCCGCATGGCGATTCAATGGCCATCAGAGCTTCGGAACGCCAGCCTGTCAATGCGCATCACGCCCCTTGTTGCCCTTCGTGCGGTTCGTTGGATCCACACCATCGTTTGGGCGTTCTTCGCCAGCGCCGTTCTGGCGATTCCGGTCGCAGCGTGGCAGCGCCGGTTCGAGCTCATGTTCTGGTTGTCCGGCATCGTCTTTGTCGAGATCGTTGTTCTAGTGCTCAACCGGTTCAGGTGTCCGCTGACTGGAGTGGCGGCTCGTTATACATCGGATCGCCAGCCCAACTTCGACATCTACTTGCCCACTTGGCTTGCCCGGTACAACAAAGAAGTCTTCGGCTCCATCTTCGTGGCGGGCTTGATGCTTGGCTTGGTCCGCTGGCTGACATGATTCGGTCGTGTCCGCCGTCCAGGCGTGCGGCCTGACACGTCGTGCAGCCGAGAGCGGCGCGTGTGCATGATGGGCGCCGCCCGGGCGTCATGAGCCTACGCGAATCAGGGTTGTCGGCCTCACACTCTTGTTCCCGCGTTACAGACGGAAAGTGGTCGAGGAAACGCTCAAGCGGGCCGCCAGCGGCCACTCTGCATCCAAGGCCAACAGGAGTAGAATCGGCCCCATGGCACACCGCATCACGCGCGAGCGGATGATCGAGGCTATTCGTGAACTGCCCGAAGATGCCTCCGTTGATGACGCGATTGAGCGCCTCGTGTTTCTCGCGAAGATCGAGGAGGGCTTGGCGCAGCTCGACCGTGGCGAGGGCATTCCTCACGACGAGGTTAAGCGCCGTCTTAGCCTGTGATCGACCTCACTTGGTCTCCACGCTCGGTCGCCGATCTCGAAGAGATTCGCGCTTTCATTGAAGCCGACGCGCCAGCGTGGGCGGACTTGACCGTCCGTCGTCTTGTGGCGGCTGTCGAGCGACTGCAACAGTTCCCTGATTCGGGGCGCATGGTGCCGGAACGGCAATCGCCCGAACTTCGAGAAGTCATCTCCGGTAACTTTCGTATCGTGTACCGGCGGCGTGCGACCACTGTGGAAGTCGCAACGGTATTTCGAGGGTCGCGCGATTTCTCCGCACTTGGTTTGTGATCGCGGCCTGACCAGCCGCTGCAGCCGACGAGCGGCAGGTCGGTTAGACTCCTTCGCATGACCGCGACCGTCGCTCACGGCTGAGCGGCCATGCTCGACTGACCGGCACGAACATGGTCAACAATGACGAAACAAGCGCGACACACCGATGTCCGTGATTCCGGCCCAATAACAGCGTGTCTGGCTTCCGCTCTCAAGCTCACCTGTAAGGGGTCACCTGCGTACTGGCTGAGCCGGCGCTGGCCCGAACTCACTCCGGCGAGGTTACGAGCAACCGCCGGTAGTGAATCCGGAGAAGTAATAAAGCGCCGAATAGTTCTTGTTGATCGCTATGTTCTGCTGTGGCTCGCGATCTAGGTCTGGGAGTAGGTGACCAGGGCTTGGCCTCCGACTGGGTTGAGATCCCATCCGAAAGCGAGCCCTGACTTGCGTTGCACCAGACGGCGACCGGTGCAACGATGGGCCGTCGCTGGTGAACGCCAGCGTTGGTTGTTGAGGACCTCGTTCCCGGCAAGTGTCGAGCTCCCGTCAAGCCCCCTTCTCCCGTCAAGCCTCCCGCTCCCGACAGCCGCTACTTCTTCAACTTCCCCGCGAAGCTCTTTTCGAGCTTCTTCACCTTCGGCATGGCCACGGCCGCCACGTAGGGCTGCGCGGGATTGCGCGCCGCGAAGTCCTGGTGGTACAGCTCGGCCTCGTGGAACGCCTCGATCGGCTCCAGGGTGGTGACGATGGGGTCGGCGTAGGCCTTGGCGTCGGTGAGCTGGCGGATGTAGGTCTCGGCCACGCGCCGCTGGGCCTCGTCCGTGTGGAACACGACCGACCGGTACTGCCGGCCGATGTCATGGCCCTGGCGATTGAGGTGCGTGGGGTCGTGCGCCACCGCGAAGAACACCTTCAGCACCTGCCCATAGGAAATCCGAGCGGGGTCGAAGCGCACGCGGATCACCTCGGCGTGGTCCGTGGTGCCGCTGCACACGCTCTTGTAGTCCGCCGTGTCGGCAGTGCCGCCGGCGTAGCCAGACGTGACCCCCAGCACGCCCTCGAGCTTGGCAAACACCGCTTCGGTGCACCAGAAGCAGCCGCCGCCGAGCACCGCGGATTGCGGCGCGCCGTCGCCGACGGGAATGTCTTCAGCAGGCTCGGGGAACTGCTCGGGCGGAATGCCGGCGGCCCCGCCAAAGAGGTCGTTCAGGTTCATGGAATGATTCTAACGGGAGACGGGAGAGCCGAGAGCCCCCGCCTTCGCCAAGGCTACGGCGAGGCAAGCTAAGCTAAGCCCCAAGCCCCAAGCCCCAAGCCCCAAGC
>CAYJPQ010000008.1:0-9362 GCA_964372085.1 uncultured Bifidobacteriaceae bacterium
GTGCAAGGGTGCAGGGGTGCAAGGGTGCAGCGGTGCAAGGGTGCAAGGGTGCCAGGGTGCGCTACGTCCCCGTGGAGCCAAACCCTCCGCGTGTGGGCGCCACCATTTCCTCGACTTCCTGCCATTCCACGCGTGGCGCCTGGAGCACGATGCCCTGGGCCAGGCGGTCGCCGCGCTTCACCTGCACGGGCGCGTCGGTCACGTTCAGTACCTGGATCTTGATCTCGTCGGCCGGCCCGCAATAGTCGGCGTCGACCACGCCCACGCCGTTGGCCACCATCAGGCCCTTCTTGAGCGGAGTGCTGCTACGGGCGAATATCCCCAGGAAATACCCGTCGGGCACGGCAATCACCAGCCCGGTCCCCACCAGGCGGATGGCACGCGGCGGAATCTCCATGTCGGCCGAGGCGGCCAGGTCGAAGCCAACGGCGCCGCCGGTGGCCGGCACCGGCAGGCCAATTGAGGGGTCCAAACGGCAAATCTTCAGGCGCATTGGACAATAGTAATGGGGACGGGTTCTACGGGTTCTACGGGTTCTACGGGTTCTACGGGTTCTACGGGTTCTACAGGTTCGACGGGTTCGGGGGAGGATGCATGAGGTTCGCGAAGTGGGTGGCGGTCGTGGTTGGCGCGGTTCTGGCCGGATGGGTGGCCGTGCCGCGGGCCCAAGTTGCAGCGCCGCGGGCGGTGCCTCCCGAGCTGGCGCTCGACCGCGTGCTGCCCATCGATCCCGCCGTGCGCACGGGCACGCTGCCCAACGGCCTCACGTACTTCATCCGGCAGAACGGCCGGCCAGAGCAGCGCGTGTCGATGCGCCTGGCGGTCAACGTGGGCTCCATCCACGAGGAGGCCGACCAGCGCGGGCTGGCGCACTTCCTGGAGCACATGGCGTTCAACGGCAGCGAGAATTTCAAGCCGGGCGAGCTCGTGTCGTTCCTGGAGTCGATTGGCGCGCGGTTCGGCCCCCACGCAAACGCGTCGACGTCGTTCGACGAGACCATCTACATGCTCGACCTGCCAACAGACCGGCCCGGCTACGTGGACCGCGGCATGCTCGCGCTCCACGACTTCGCCGCCGGTTTGTCGCTGCTGCCCGGGGAGATCGACAAGGAACGCGGCGTGGTGCTCGAGGAGTGGCGCGGGCGCCTGGGCGCCGGCTCACGCCTCACCGACAAGCAACTGCCCGTGCTGATGCAGGGCTCCCTCTACGCAGACCGGCTGCCAATCGGCTTGCCCGAGGTGATCACGGGCGCGCCGCGCGAACGCGTGCTGGCCTTCTACAAGAAGTGGTACCGGCCCGACCAGATGGCGCTCGCGGTGGTGGGCGACCTGCCGGTGGACGAGGCCGAGCGCCTCGTGCGCCAGCGCTTCGGCGTGATTCCGGCCGCCACCGGGGCGGTGCTCGCGGTGAACCGCTCGGTGCCTGCGACGAAAGACGCGCTCGTGTCGATGAACACCGACCCCGAGGCCCAGGGCTGGACGGTGTCGGTGGCCTTCAAGAAGACGCCGGAGCGCGACAACACCGTGGGCGGCTACCGCAAGACGCTGGTGCGCCAGTTGGTCTCGCAGATGCTCAACATGCGCCTGCGCGACGTCGCGCGCCGGCCGAATGCCCCGTTCCTGGGCGCGCAGGCCGGCGAGAGCGGCCTCGGGCGCGAGCTCGAGTTGTTCGAAATTGAAGCCTCGGTGCCCGAAGGGCAGATCACCGAAGGCTTGTCGGCGCTGATGCTCGAGGCGCGTCGCATGCAACAGTTCGGTTTCAGCGCCGCGGAGCTCGACCGCGCCCGCCTCGCGCTGCTGGCCGGCTACGAACGCGCGTACAACGAGCGCGGCACTTCCGAGAGCCCCGGGTACGCCAACGAGTACGTGCGGCACTTCCTGGAGCAGGAACCCATTCCAGGCATCGAGCTCGAGTACAAAATCGCCGCCACGTACCTGCCCACTGTCACCCCGGCCGAAGTGTCGGAGGTGGCGAAGGCCCTCATCACCGACGACAACCGCATCGTCCTTGGCGTGGCGCCCGAGAAGAAGGAGACGCCGCCGCCCTCCGCCGACATGCTGAGGGCGTCGATGGTCCGCGCCGCGGCCGCCACGGTGGAGCCGTGGGCCGACGCCACCGAGGGCCGCAGCCTCGTGGAGAAGGCACCCGCGCCTGGCACGGTGGCTTCGCGCCGCGCCGTGCCCGAGATTGGGGTCACGGTGCTCACGCTCTCGAACGGCGTGGAGGTGTGGCTCAAGCCCACGGACTTCAAGAACGACCAGGTGCTGTTCACCGCCTATGCGCTGGGCGGCACGTCGCTCGCTAGCCCCGAGAACTACAAGAGCGCGGCCCTGGCGACGTCGATGGTCGGCGTGGGCGGGCTGGGCGGCTTCAACCCGGTGGACCTCAGCAAGATGCTGTCGGGCAAGATCGCGCAGGCATCGCCCTCGATCGGGGAGTACACCAACGGCGCCAGCGGATCGGCGACGCCGCGGGACCTTGAGACCGCGCTCCAGTTGAACTACCTGGCGCTCACCGCGCCCAACTTCACGCCCGAGGCGTTCGACCTGCTGAAGCGGCGGCTGACGGGCATGCTGGCCAACCGCGAGGAAAGTCCGCGGGCCGTGTTCGGCGAGAAGGTGGAGCAGGTCAACACCTCGAACCACTACAGCGCCGTGGCGATCAAGGCCGCCGATGTGGCCACGCTGAACCTCGACGCGATGAAGACGTTCTACACCTCACGGTTTGCCAACGCCGCTGACTTCACCTATTTCTTCGTGGGCGCCTTCACCGTGGACGAGATCACGCCGCTGCTGGAACGGTGGGTGGCGACGCTCCCGTCCGCCGGCAAGCGCGCCGGCGCGTTCAGGGACATGGGCGTGAAGTTCCCGGCCGGCGTGGTCAGGGACGAGGTGCGGAAGGGCAAGGAGCCGGCCAGCCAGACGGTGCTCTCGTTCTTCGCCGACCCGGGGCAGGACGAGCTGGAGATGCACCGCGCCCGCGCCGCGTCGCAATTGCTGGGCATCCGCCTGCGCGACATCCTCCGCGAGGAACTGGGCGGCACCTACGGCGTGTCGGTGGGTTTCGACAACCCGCTGCCGCTCAAGGGCTACGGCGCCATGGTGATCCAGTTCGGCAGCTCGCCCGACAACGTCGACACGCTGGTGGCGGCAACGATGGCCGAGATCGAGCGGCTCAAGGCCGAGGGGCCGTCGGCGGACGATGTGAACACGGTGAAGGAGATGGAGCGGCGCGAGCTCGAAACCAGCGTGAAGCAGAACGCCTACTGGATGGGCTCGATGCAGACCGTCCACATGCTGGGGTGGGACCCGGTGGGCATCACCCGCCGCGCCGAGCGCACGGAGAAGCTGACCTCCGAAATTCTGCACGGGGTCTTCAAGAAATATTTCCCGATGGACCGGTACACCCTGGTGACGCTGAAGCCCGAATAGGCTTTCAGTGGGCAGCGCTTCGCGCTGTGGGCCATCGGTGGGCGCCGCTCCGCGGCGTGGGCAATTGCCACCGCAGGCCTACGGCCCGAAGGGCCGCCTACCCGAAGGGCCCACAGCGCGGAGCGCTGCGGTGATATATTCGACAGTCTGCATGCCTCCTCAATTTGTCTACACCATGAAGGGGCTCGGGAAGGTCTATCCTCCCGACGCCCAGGTTCTCAAGGATATCTGGCTCTCGTTTCTCCCCGGCGCCAAGATCGGTGTGCTGGGCCTGAACGGCGCCGGCAAGTCGACGCTGCTCAAGATCATGGCCGGCGTCGAAACCAGCTTCACCGGCGAGGCGTTCCCCGGCCAGGGCGTGACGGTGGGCTATCTGGCGCAGGAGCCGCAGCTGAACCCCGCGAAGGACGTGCGGGGCAACGTGGAGGAAGGTGTCGCCGAAATCAAGGCGTTGCTCGACCGCTACGATGCCGTCAACGCGAAGCTGGGCGAAGACCTGTCGCCCGAGGAGATGGACAAGACCCTCGACGAGCAGTCGCGCCTGCAGGACCGCATCGACGCCACCAACGCCTGGGACCTCGATTCGCGCCTCGACCTGGCCATGGACGCCCTGCGGCTGCCGCCGCCCGACGCCGACGTCACCACGCTGTCGGGCGGTGAGCGCCGCCGCGTGGCGCTGTGCCGCCTGCTGCTGCTGTCGCCCGACCTGCTGCTGCTTGACGAGCCCACCAACCACCTCGACGCCGAGTCGGTGGCCTGGCTCGAGCGGTTCCTCAAGGACTATCCCGGCACGGTGGTGGCGGTCACCCACGATCGCTACTTCCTCGACAACGTGGCGGGCTGGATCCTGGAGCTCGATCGCGGCAGCGGCATCCCGTACGAAGGCAACTACACCGGCTGGCTGGAACAGAAGCAGAACCGCCTGCAGCAGGAAGAGAAGGCCGAGAGCAAGCGGCAGCGGTCGCTGCAGCGCGAGCTCGACTGGATTCGCATGTCGCCGCGCGCGCGACAGGCCAAGGGCAAGGCGCGCCTCAATGCCTACGAGCAGCTGCTGGCCGAGGACACGGCGCAGAAGGTCGACTCCATCGAGATCTACATCCCGCCCGGCCCGCGCCTGGGCGACATCGTGGTGGAGGCCCGCGGGCTCAAGAAGGCCTACGGCGACAACGTGCTCTTCGACGATCTCACCTTCACCCTGCCGCGCGGCGGCATCGTCGGCGTGATTGGCCCCAACGGCGCCGGCAAGACCACCACGTTCCGGCTCATCACCGGCCAGGAGAAGCCCGACGGAGGCACGCTGCGCCTGGGCGAGACGGTGAAGGTGGGCTACGTGGACCAATCGCGCGACTCGCTCGACGCCAACAAGAGCGTGTTCGACGAGATTTCCGGCGGCGCCGACGAGCTGGAGATGGGCAAGCGGACCGTGGCGTCGCGCGCCTACGTGTCGTGGTTCAACTTCAGGGGCGCGCAGCAGCAGCGCAAGGTGGGGGCGCTGTCGGGCGGAGAGCGCAACCGGGTGCACCTGGCCAAGCTGCTGCGGAAGGGCTGCAACCTGCTGCTGCTCGACGAGCCCACCAACGACCTCGACGTCGACACGCTGCGGGCGCTCGAAGAGGCGCTGCTGCAGTTTGCCGGCTGCGCCGTGGTGATCAGCCACGACCGCTGGTTCCTCGACCGCATCGCCACCCATATTCTGGCCTTCGAGGGCGACAGCCAGGTGGAGTGGTTCGAGGGCAACTTCCAGGACTACGAAGCCGACCGCCACCGGCGCCTCGGCGCCGCCGCGGACCAACCACACCGGATCAAGTACAAGAAGCTGACGCGATCTTGAATTGAGAATTGAAAATTGACAATTGAAAATTGAGACTGAGGGGGGCACCGATGAATCCAGAACAGGCGAAGTTTCTCGCGGCGGCGCTGGGGCAGCAGTTGCAGCAGGAGTGGATGACCACCTACAAGGTGATTGCCGCCATTCCCGAGGGCAAGAAGGACTGGAAGCCCGAGACGAACTCGCGCACCGCGTGGGAACTGGCCCGCCACATCGCCGAGGCCGACGTCGGCTTCCTGGCGGCGGTGGCCGCCAACAGCCTGGCCGCCTTCCCGGCGCAGCCCGTCGGCACCACCGTGGCCGAGCTGGCCAGTTGGTACAAGCACGAGTTCCCCAAGGGGCTCGAGAAGGTCCTGGCCCTCGACGGCGGCCACCTGGCGCAGATCGTCGATGCGTGGGGCATGAAGATGCCCTCGGTGTCGCTGCTGATCTTCTGCAACAACCACATGATTCACCACCGCGGCCAGTTGGCCACCTACCTGCGGCCCATGGGCGGCAAGGTGCCGGCCATCTACGGCGGCAGCTTCGACGAAGGGCACGAAGGCTAGGGCGGCGATGAGTCGGGTCGTGGTTGCCGCGTGGGTGTTGGCGCTCAGCGCGTGCGCGGCGGCCGACCCCGATGCCATCCTCGTCAACGGGAAGGTCTTCACGGCCAACCCGGCGCAGCCCTGGGCCGAGGCCCTGGCCATCCGCGGCGCCCGCATCGTCGCGGTCGGCGACACCGCCGCGATCACCGCGCAGGCGGGCAGCACCACGCGCCGCATCGATGTCGGCGGCCGCACCGTGGTGCCGGGCCTGAACGATGCGCACATGCACGCGGGCCCGGAGCTGCCGACGACGAGGCTGGGCACCGGTGATAATCCCACCACGGCTGAACTCGAGGCGGCCCTGGCCTCCGCTGCTGCCGCGGCGCCGCCGGGTCAGCTGATTCACGGGGCGTTCGGCGAAGCGGTGTGGGAGGACACGGCCATCTCGCGCGCGTGGCTGGATGCCCGGGCGCCCAGGCACCCGGTGCGGCTAGGCGCCTGGCACGGCCACGGCGCCATCCTCAACAGCGCGGCCCTCGCCCTGGCCGGCGTGGACGAGTCGATCGGCGATCCGGAGGGCGGACACTTCCTGCGGGACGCGGCGGGGCGGCTGAACGGACGCCTCGAGGAGTACGCCGTGTATCTGGTGGCGCGACGGCTCGCGCAGAAGGCCGACCAGGCGTCGCCGGGCGCCGCGGCGTCGGCCTTCGGCGCGGTGGCTCGCGAGGCCGCCGGCTTCGGCATCACGTCGCTGCAGTTGATGAACGTGGACTTGCCGGTGGCGCGCGCGATGCCGGCGCTGGTCGCAGCGCAAACGGGGCTCCGATGGCGGGTGTACCGCGTGCCCATGCGCGAGGCCGGCGCCGACACGGCCGACGGCCGCCCCCACCTGCCCCCGCAGCCCGGGCCCGGGCTCGACGCCAGGGGCATGAAGTTCATCTTCGACGGCACGCCCGTCGAGCGCCTGGCGTTCTTGCGCGCGCCCTATGCGGATCGACCGGGGAACCGCGGCCGCCTCAACTTCACCCCCGATCGGATGCGTGAGTTTGCGGGATGGGGCTACGGGTCTGAAGACCAGATCCTGGGGCACGCGGTGGGCGACGGCGCCATCGATGCGTACCTGACCGCCCTCGAGCAGTCGGGCCCGGCCCAGGTGTGGCAGCGCAAGCGTCCGCGCATCGAGCACGGCGACATGCTCTCGCCCGATCTGATCGCGCGCGCCAAGAGGCTGGGCGTGGTGGTGGTGCAAAACCCCGCGCACCTCATGCTGGCGGCCGAGATCCCGGCGCGGCTGGGTCCGGATCGCGCGCGCGAGGTGCAGCCGCTCAAGTCGCTGCTGGCCGCAGGCGTTCCGCTGGCACTGGGTTCAGACGGGCCGCTCAACCCGTTCCTCAATATCATGTTTGCGACGATGCATCCCGTGCGACCGTCGGAGGCGCTGACGCGCGAAGAGGCCGTCGCGGCCTATACGCGCGGCTCGGCGTTCGCGGAAGGGCAGGATCGCGAGAAGGGCCACCTGTCGCCCGGGGCCTATGCCGACCTGGCCGTACTCTCGGCCGATGTGTTCACGGTGCCGCCCGACCAGTTGCCGGGTGTGAAGAGCGTACTGACGCTCGTGGGCGGCGTGACGGTGTTCGACGGGAAAGCGCTCCGCTGATGTTCCTGGACCTGCGATCGTTCATCGATCGGTTGCGGCGCGACCGCGACGTGGTGGAGATTGCCGCGCCCGTGGATCCCGTGCTCGAGGCGGCAGAGATTCACCGGCGCGTGATCGCCGCGGGCGGCCCCGCACTGCTGTTCACCAACGTGAAGGGCGCCGCGTTCCCGCTGGCGACCAACCTGTTCGGCACGCCGCGCCGCGCGGAGCTGGCGTTTGGCCAGCGTCCCCTGCAGCTGATCAAGCGCATCGTCCACTTGGCAGAGACGTTGCTGCCGCCGACGCCGGCGAAGCTGTGGGGCGCCCGCGACGTGGGCCTGGAGCTGCTGCGCGTGGGCACCACGCGGAAGGGCGCGGGGCCCGTGCTCGACGTGGTCACCTCCGATGTGCGGCTCGACCGGCTGCCCGCGCTCACGTGCTGGCCCGGGGACGGCGGCCCGTTTGTCACGTTGCCGCTTGTGTACACGACGCATCCCGACAAGCCCGGGCACAACCTCGGCATGTATCGCCTGCACGTGCACGACCGGCGCTCCACCGGCATGCACTGGCAGATTGGCAAGGGTGGCGGCTTCCACTACCAGGTGGCCGAGGCCCGCGGCGAGGCGCTGCCGGTCACGGTGTTCCTGGGCGGTCCGCCGGCGCTGATCCTGTCGGCCATCGCGCCGCTGCCCGAGAACCTGCCCGAGCTGATGCTGGCGTCGCTGATTGCCGGCCGCAAACTGCCGCAGGTGGCGGGCCCCAACGGGCATCCGCACCCCCTGGTGGCCACCGCGGAGTTCGCCCTGATGGGACAGGTGGCACCCGGCACGCGCAAACCCGAGGGGCCGTTTGGCGATCACTACGGCTACTACTCGCTGCGCCACGACTACCCGGTGTTCTCGGTGTCGCAAGTGGCGCACCGCCGCGACGCTATCTACCCCGCCACGGTGGTGGGCAAGCCTCGCCAGGAGGACTTCTTCATCGGCGACCTGTTGCAGGAGCTGCTGTCGCCGTTGTTCCCGCTGGTGATGCCGTCGGTGGAGCGCCTGTGGTCGTACGGGGAAACCGGCTACCACTCGCTGGCGGCCGCCGTCGTGAAGCAGCGCTACGCGCGCGAGGCCATGGCCAGTGCCTTCCGCATCCTCGGCGAGGGGCAGTTGTCGCTCACGAAGTTCGTGCTCCTGACCGATCGCCTGGTGGACTTGAAGGATTTTCGTGCCACGCTGGAGCACGTGCTGGCCCGCACCAACCCCCAGACCGACCTTTACGTGTTCTCGAACCTGTCGATGGACACGCTCGACTACACCGGCCCCGCGGTGAATTCGGGGTCGAAGGGCGTGTGGCTGGGCCTGGGCGACCCGGTGCGCGAGTTGCCGCGGGCCTTCCAGCCCCTCGTGGCGCCTCCGCCGGAGGTGTCTGACGTGCGCGTGTTCTGCGGCGGCTGCCTGGTGGTGGGCGGACCCGCCTACGCGGCCGATCCGCAGGCCGCCGCGCGCCTGGCTTCGCACCCGGCCTTTGCCGGATGGCCGCTGGTGGTGCTGAGCGACGAGCCGGCGCGCGCGACTCGCAGCGACATGAACTTCCTGTGGACCACCTTCACGCGCTTCGAGCCGGCCGCCGACATCCACGGCGCCTCGCACCGCGTGGTGCGCAACCACATCGCGTACGAGCCGCCCGTCCTGATCGACGCCCGCATGAAGCCGTGGTACCCAAAGGAAGTGTCGTGCGACCCGGTCACGGCGGCGCTCGTCTCATCGCGGTGGAAGGAATACTTTCCGGCCGGCGGCGTGGAGATGGGCGATGCCGAGCGTGGACACCTGGACTAGCCGTCAGCCCCAAGCCCCAGGCCCTAAGCCGGATATGATCACCCAGTGAGCGATACCACCACCAACGGCATCCGTGTTCAGGTGAGCACCCAGTATCTTCCGGAGCGGAGCGC
>CAYJPQ010000008.1:9462-11816 GCA_964372085.1 uncultured Bifidobacteriaceae bacterium
CGCTCAACTAGGGTCCCCATGGTACTGCTCAGATCCGGCGCTCCCAGCATGCGGCGGGCCGAACGCTCCAGCGGGCGATCCATGCCCCCGGCGCCCTCGGACAGCCGGTCCGGGCAGCCGCCCAGGAAGAAGGTCGACCCGAAGGCGGCGTGGCGCGAGGCGCGCGAGCTGCTGTGGTTTCATCGCCGCCGCCTGTCGATTGGTCTCAGCCTGATGATGGTGAGCCGCCTCGCGGGCGTCGTGCTGCCGGCGCTCTCCAAGGTGGTGATCGACGACGTGATTGGCAAGGGGCGGCATGACCTGCTGATGCCCATTGCCCTGGCGGCGGGCGCCGCCACCATCGTGCAGGCCATCACCAGCTTCGGCCTCTCGCAGATCCTCGGCGTGGCCGCGCAACGGGCCATCACCGACATGCGCAAGCGGGTGCAGGCCAAGGTGATGCGGCTGCCCGTGCGCTATTTCGACTCCACGCAGAGTGGCGTGCTGCTGTCGCGCATCATGAGCGACGCCGAAGGCATCCGCAACCTCGTGGGCACCGGCCTCGTGTCGCTGGTCGGCGGCCTGGTGACCGCGGCCATCAGCCTGGCCGTGCTGCTGTACCTCAACTGGCGGCTGACCCTGGTCACCGCCCTGGTGCTGGCGCTGTTCGGCGGCGGCATGGCCTATGCCTTCAACCGCCTCCGCCCGCTGTTCCGAGAGCGGGGCAAGATCCAGGCCGAGGTGACCGGCCGGCTCACCGAGGCCCTGGGCGGCATCCGCATCGTCAAGAGCTACACCGCCGAGAAGCGGGAGGAGATCGTCTTCACCAAGGGCGCGCACAAACTGTTCCGCAACATCGCGCAGTCGATGACGGGGGTGTCGGCTACCACCTCGGGCAGCACGGTGATCGTGGGCGTGGTGGGCGTGGTGATGATCTGGCTGGGCGGCAGCGACATCCTGGCCGGCAAGATGACGCTGGGCGACTTCGTGATGTACATCTTCTTCATCGGCCTGCTGGCCGCGCCGCTCATCTCCATCGCCAGCATCGGGACGCAGATTACCGAGGCCTTCGCCGGCCTCGATCGCATCCGCGAAATCATGGACATGCAGACCGAGGACGAGGCCGACGCGGGCAAGGCCTCGCTCGGCGAAATCCGCGGCGACATCCGGTTCGAGGGCGTGTGGTTCGAGTACAACCCCGACGCGCCCGTGCTGAAGGGCGTCACGTTCCATGCCGCGCCCGGCACCACCACCGCGCTCGTGGGATCGAGCGGATCGGGCAAGAGCACGCTGATCAGCCTGGTGATGGCCTTCAACCGGCCGCTGAAGGGCGCCATCTTCGTGGATGGCAGGGACCTGGCCGATATCCCCCTGCACGACTATCGCCAGCAACTCGCGTCGGTGCTGCAGGAGAACTTTCTCTTCGACGGCACGATTGCCGAGAACATCGGCTATGCCAGGCCGGGCGCCACCATCGACGACATCAAGCGCGCCGCCCAGGTGGCGCACTGCGAGGAGTTCATCCTGCGCTTTCCCGAGGGCTACGACACCGTGGTGGGCGAGCGGGGCATCAAGCTGAGCGGCGGCCAGCGCCAGCGCGTGTCGATTGCGCGCGCCATCCTGGCCTCGCCCAAGGTGCTCATCCTGGACGAGGCCACGTCGAGCCTCGACAGCGAGAGCGAGGAGATGATCCAGGACGGCCTCAACACGCTGCGGTCGGGCCGCACCACCTTCGTGATTGCCCACCGGCTGTCGACCATCCGCAGCGCCGACCAGATCCTGGTGCTGGAAGGCGGCGAGATCGTGGAGCGGGGCACGCACGGCGAGCTGCTGGCGCGCGACGGCCGCTACAAGCAGCTGTACGACAAGCAGTACAAGATCGAGACCAACCGCTTCATCAACCCCGGCGAGGACTGGACGCCCGAGGCGCCGAAGCCGGTCGAGTTGAAGCCAACGTCAACGCAGTTGTAGGAACGGGCGTCGGAGGCAACCCTGCGGGTTGCCTGGGACTCGCTTCGCTCGTGGGGGCCATCCCAGGCGCGAGCGTAGCGAGCGCCTCCCACGAGCGGCGAAGCCGCGAGCCCAAGGAGGCGCGAAGCGCCGACTCCCAGGGCCGGCGGAACTTCCGCGGCCCTCCTACAGTATTCTGTCCTTTGAGGGACGATCGCCGTGCTGAACAATCCTGAGGACATGCTGGGCATCGTGCTGCGGGGCGCGCTGGGCCGTTCCGGACGCAAGCGCGCGCGGCGGGCCACCCGCTTCATCACCGGCCGCGGTGGATTTCTCACGGCCAGCACGCTGATGGCGGCTGCCGGCGTGGCGTGGGGGATCTATGACAGCCTCAAGGCGGGTGCAGCGGGTGCAGCGGGTGCAGC
>CAYJPQ010000008.1:11916-43948 GCA_964372085.1 uncultured Bifidobacteriaceae bacterium
GGTGCATCAGGTGCTGTCCCGCCGATTCCTGGTGTGCCGCCGGTGCCGGTGCTGTTGCCTACTGGAGAGGCGCTGCCCGAGGGGATGGTGCGGGTGATTCGGCTGGCGGTGTCGGCCGCGCGGGCGGATGGGGCGCTGTCGCCCCAAGAGCGCGAGATGATCGTCGCGCGCGCGAAAGAGGCCGGGCTCGACGCGGTGGTGGAGGCCGAGTTGACGGCGGCGCGGCCGCTGGTCGAGATCGTGGCCGGCGTCACGGACCCCGACAGCAAGCGGGATCTCTACGTGCTGGCCTTCGCCATCGTCCGCGCCGACGAAACCGTGTCGGGCGCCGAGCGCATCTACCTGGCGCAGCTGGCCCACCAGTTGGGGCTCGACGCGGCCGCGGTGGCGCAGCTCGAGACCGAGACGTCCGTGCGCATCGACGCGCAGCCGGAATTGTGACAGGCCGTAAGCCCCAGGCCCCTAAGCCTCCAAGCCCGCAAGCCTTCAAGGAGCAGCAATGACACAGTGGTACATGGCCATCGGCGGCCACCAGGTCGGACCCGTGAGCCAGGACGAGATCATCTCCAACCTGCAGAACGGCAGCATCGACGCCGAGACGCTGGTGTTCACGGCCGGCATGACGGCGTGGCAGAAGGTGAAGGAGGTCTCCGCCTTCGCAGCCTACGCCAAGAACCCCGCGGCTGCTTCGGCGGGACAAGCCCAAGGCGGGTTTGCGCCGCCGCCGGCGCCGGGCCGCCGGGCCCACGACATCGACTTCGAGCTGCACGGCAACGAGATGCAGTTCGTCGAGGTGGCGCTGGACCCCGGCGAGGGGGCCGTGGCCGAGGCCGGGTCGATGATGTACATGACCTCTGGCATCCAGATGGAGACCATCTTCGGTGACGGCAGCCAGCGGCAGTCGAAGGGCGTGATGGACGCCCTGCTCGGCGCCGGCAAGCGCATCCTGACGGGTGAAAGCCTCTTCATGACGGTGTTCACCAACCAGGGGCAGGGCAAACACAAGGTGGCCTTCGGCGCGCCGTACCCCGGCAAGATCATCCCCATGGACCTCAAGTCACTGGGCGGTCACCTGGTGTGCCAGAAAGACTCGTTTCTGTGCGCCGCCCGCGGCGTGTCGGTGGGCATCGCCTTCCAGAAGAAGCTCGGCGTGGGCATCTTCGGCGGCGAGGGCTTCATCATGCAGAAGCTCGAAGGCGACGGCCTGTGCTTCGTGCACGCCGGCGGCACCATCCACCACTTCGACCTGGGCCCCGGCGAGACGATGAGGGTCGACACGGGCTGCCTCGTGGCGCTCACGCCCAGCGTGAACTACGACATCCAGTTCGTCGGCAAGGTGAAGACGGCGCTCTTCGGAGGGGAGGGCATCTTCTTTGCCACGCTCACCGGCCCCGGCCGCGTGTGGCTGCAGTCGCTGCCCCTCAGCCGCATGGCCGACCGCATCTACGCCGCCGCGCCGCAGAGCGGTGGCTGGCGCAAGGAAGAAGGCTCGGTGCTCGACCGCCTCGGCGGCCTCGGGGACATTATTGACGGACGGTAGACGGCTTACGGCTTGAGGCTTGGGGCTTGGGGCTTGGGGTACACGGAGGGTCGGGACTTCGGCCTTCGCGCCGGCGCCACGGCGCCATGAAGCCGCGGCGGTTTCTGGTACCATAGCCGAGTGTGTGTGACGCCTCCGACACGCCGTATCTGTGTTTTATCTGTGGCTGTGTTATCTGTGGCCCTAAGCCCTAAACCGTGAGCCGTATGACTCAATCCGCCACCAATCACGCGCACCATCCGATGCCCACCTACATCGCCACGGCCTTCTGGCTCGTGGCTGCGGTCAGCCTCGGGGGCGCGCTGATCTTCGGCTGGGATACGCGCGACGTGGCGCTGGTGGCGCTGCTCTTCACGGTGTTCGTCGCGGTCAGCATCGACCGCCTCTACACCACCAAGCTGCAGGACCGCATCATCCTGCTGGAGATGAAAGTGCGGTGCGCCGAGGTGCTGCCGGCCGGCGATGACGCCAAGCTCGATCAGCTCTCCACCAAGCAGGTGGTGGCGCTGCGCTTCGCCTCGGATGGCGAGCTCGAGCGCCTGCTCGACCGCACCATCCGCGAGAAGCTGTCCCCCAACGAGATCAAGGCCGCGATCACCACGTGGCGCCCCGACCATCTCCGCACGTGACGCCCGAAGAATCCGAAGAGGTGCTGCGCCTCATCGAGGCACACGAGCGCACGCTGCTCATCTGCCGGGCCTGCGCCGAGACCACCCGGAACCTGGTCTGGGAGGTGAAACGGGGCAGCATCCCCTCCGCCGAGGCCATGGCCGCCACGCTGGCCGAGGTGGACCGCGTGCTCGACGACATCGGCAAGATCGAGATCGCCATCGCGGAGATGAAGGCCGCCCTCTGGTAGCTCGGTTTCCCGCCTCCCGCCTCCCGTCTCCCGTGACCCTCGCGGGCCGAGTAGAATAGCGAGACGATGTGGTTGGCCGACCGGAGGGGCGGGTGAGCGAGACCCCCAGTCTCAAGCAGCTCGCCGCGCTCATCAACTTCAGCTCTGACGCGGTGATTCTGGTGGGCGAGGATGGCGTGGTCCGCTGGGCCAGCCCATCCGCCGCCGACGTCCTGGGCTACAGGCCCGCCGACCTCCAGGGCCTGCGCGTGCGCGACCTGGTGGCGCCCGACGACCTGCCGGCCTGGGAGGCCGTGGTGCAGGAGCTGATCGCGCACCCATCGAGGCCGCATACCGGCACGTTCCGGTGCCGCCACCAGGACGGCACCATCCGGTGGACCGAGGGGCTGGCGCGCAACCTCCTGAACGAGCCCACCGTCGGCGCCATCGTCGTCTATTACCGCGACGTGACGTCGCGCAAGCAGACCGAGGCGGCGTTGCGCGCCACCGAGGATCGCTACGGACACCTGTTCGAGTCGGCGGCCGACGTCATCTTCGAGGCCGACGCCGAGGGGTACTTCCGGTACGTAAACCCCGTCACGCTGCGGGTGTTCGGCTTCACGCGGGACGAGGTGGTGGGCCGCCGGTTCACCGAGTTCATCCGGCCCGACTACCGGCCCGCCGTGTTCGAGCACTACCTGCAGCAGACGTCGAAGCGTGTCCAGAACTCGTACATCGAGTTTCCCGCCCTCACCAAGGCCGGCGCCGAGGTGTGGCTGGGCCAGAACGCGTGGATGGTGTTCGACGACGACGGCCGGCACACGGGCATGCAGGCCGTGGCGCGCGACATCACCGAACGGAAGCGCGCCGAGGACGCGCTGCGCGCGGCCGAGGCGAAGTACCGGGCCCTGGTGGAGCAGTCGCTGGTGGGCGTCTTCATCCTGCAGCACAACCGCCTGGTGTACGTGAACCCCAAGGCTGCCGACATGCTGGGCTACGCGCAGCAGGAGCTGACCGACCTGGCCAATCCCGTCCATGTGGTGCACGAGCAGGACCGCGCCCTGGCCCTGGACCAGCTGTCGCGCCTGGCGGGCAAGGGCATCTCCAGCGTGCAGCTGACCTTGCGCGGGCTGCGCAAGGGCGGGGGCGTCGTGCAGGCCGAGGTGTTCGGATCGCTCACCGAGATGGGGAACCAGCCGGCCGTGCTGGTGACCGCCATCGACATCAGCGACCGCGTGAAGCTGGAAGACCAGTTGCGGCAGGCGCAGAAGATGGAGGCGGTGGGCCGGCTGGCCGGCGGCATCGCCCACGACTTCAATAACCTGCTCACGGCCATTCGTGGCAACGCCGAGCTGATGTCGCACCGGGTGAAGAAGGACCCGGCGATGGCCGCGGAGGTGGACGAAATCCTCCACGCCGCCGACCGTGCCGCCTCGCTCACGCGCCAGCTGCTGGCCTTCAGCCGCAAGCAGGTGCTGCAGCCGGTGGCGATCGACGTCAACGAGATCGTGGGGGCCGTGGCGCGCATGGCACGCCGCCTGATCGGCACGGACGTGCAGCTGGAGCTGGCCCTGGCGCCGTCGGTGTCCCCGGTGATGGCCGACCCGTCGCAGATCGAGCAGGTGTTGCTCAACCTGATCGTGAATGCGCGCGATGCGATGCCGACCGGGGGCCGCATTCAGGTGTCGACCGCCACCATCACGCTGGCCCACGCCGGGGCGGAGGCGGCCGAGACCGGATTGGCGCCGGGCACCTACGTCCGGCTCACGGTCGCCGACAACGGCATCGGGATGGACCAGGCCACGCAGGCCCGCATCTTCGAGCCCTTCTTCACGACCAAGGAGACCGGGCGCGGCACCGGGCTGGGCCTCTCCACGGTGTATGGCACCATCCGCCAGACGGGCGGCGCCATCACCGTGACGAGCGAGCGCAACCATGGCGCGAGCTTCCGCGTGTACTTGCCGGTCCTCTCGGGAGAAACCTGGTGATGCGCAAGCCGGTGGTTCTCATCACGGGCGCGGGCGGCGAGATTGGCCACGGCCTGATCGCGCACCTGGCCCAGACCGGCGCCAAGCCGGTGGTGACGCTCGACGTCAACCCGCTCGAGCCGGTGCTGGCCTCGCAGGTGCAGCGTGAGTTCACGGGGTCGATCATGGACAAGGCGCTGCTCGAGCGCATCCTGTCCGAGTTCGAGGTCGACACCATCTATCACCTGGCGGCCCTGCTCTCCACCCGCTCGGAGTTCACGCCGGTCACCGCGCACCAGGTGAACGTGGAGGGCACGCTCAACCTGTTGGAGTTCGCGCAGCGCGAGGCCGAATCGCACGGGCGGCCCGTGCTGTTCCTGTATCCGTCGTCGATCGCCGCCTATGGCCTGCCCGACCTCGCGGCGAAGCGGCGCGCCGGCCGGGTGCGGGAAGACGACTACAACACGCCGTCGACGATGTACGGGTGCAACAAGCTGTATTGCGAGCAATTGGGCCGCTACTACGCGCGGTTCTACAAGCAGCTGGCCGCCGACACGCAGTCGGGACGGGTGGACTTCCGCTCGGTGCGGTTCCCCGGCCTGATCTCGGCCCTCACCGTGCCCTCGGGCGGCACCTCCGATTACGCGCCCGAGATGATTCACGCGGCCGCGAAGGGCGAGCCGTATGCGTGCTTCGTGCGGCCCGATACGCGCATCCCCTTCATGGCCATGCCCGACGGCGTGGAGGCGCTGCTCATGCTGGCGGCGGCGCCGCGGGAGCAGCTGACGCGCACGGCCTACAACCTGTCGGCCTTCAACCCCTCGGCCGAGGAGGTGCGCGACGAGGTGCTGCGCGCCTTCCCAGGGGCGGCGCTCACCTGGAAGAACGACCTGAAGCGGCAGGGCATCATCGATTCCTGGCCGGAGGACGTGGACGACACGGCCGCGCGCCGCGACTGGGCGTTCGCGCCGAGGTACGACTTCACGCGCGCGTTTCGGGATTACCTCATTCCCACGATCAAGTCGCGATATGGCAAATGACAGGTTCTACAGGTTCTACGGGTTCTACGGGTTCTACGGGTTCTACGGGTTCTACAGGTTCTACGGGTTCTACAGGTTCTACAGGTTCTACGGGTTCGTTGTCGCTGCGGTTCTTATGGGAGGCGCCGTGATGGCGGCGCAAGCGCCGCCGCCGGATCCGCTGCGGCCCGTGGCCGAGCAGTACGTGAAACTGGTGCTGGCCGTGGGGCAGCACGACGACGACTACGTGGACGCCTATTACGGGGCGCCCGAGTGGCGCACGCAGGCGGAGGCCGCCAAGGCGCCGCTGGAAGCCATCGACCAGCAGGCGGCGGCCGCGGAGGCCGCGCTGGCCGCGGCGCCCGCGTCCGCGTCGAAAGTCGATCGGGAGCTGTGGGCGCTCCGCCGCCAGTACCTGGCCGCGCAGCTGTCGGCGCTCCGGGCCCGCGTGGGCATGCTGCAGGGCAGGACGCTGACCTTCGACGAGGAGTCGAAGGCCCTTTACGACGCCGTCGCGCCCGTCAAGGCCGAGGCCGAGTTCGAGGCGGTGCTGGCGCAGATCGAGGCGCGCCTGCCCGGCGACGGCCCGCTCATCGATCGCCTCGACCGCTTCAAGCAGGCGTTTGTCATCCCGCCCGCGCGCGTGGATCGCGTGTTCAAGGAGGCCATTCGCGGCTGTCGCGAGCGCACCTCGGCCTACGTGGACCTGCCCCCCGAGGAGCGGTTCACGGTGGAGTACGTCACGGGCAAGTCGTGGAGCGGCTACAACTGGTATCAGGGGAACTACCGCAGCGTGATCCAGGTCAACACCGACCTCCCGATCTACATCGATCGCGCCATCGACCTGGCCTGCCACGAGGGGTATCCGGGCCACCACGTGTACAACGTGCTGCTCGAGAAGCATTTGGTGCGCGACCGGGACTGGGTGGAGTTCTCGGTGTACCCGCTGTTCTCGCCGCAGTCGCTGATTGCCGAGGGCACGGCCAACTACGGCATCGAGGTGGCGTTTCCGCCGGACGACCGCGTCAGGTACGAGCGGGACGTGTTGTTTCCGCTGGCCGGCCTCGACGCGACGCGGGTGCAGGAGTACTACGACGTGCAGGCGCTGGTGGACCAGCTATCCTATGCCGGCAACGAGGCCGCCCGCCGCTACCTGAATGGCACGATCGATCGCGCCGCCGCGGCCGCCTGGCTCGAGCGCTACGCGATGTACCCCCGCGCCCGAGCCGAGCAGCGCGTGAGGTTCATCGACCAGTACCGCAGCTACGTGATCAACTACAACCTGGGCAAGGACCTGGTCCGCGCCTTCGTCAGCAGGCGCGCCGGCCGCGGCGCCGAGCCGTCGCGGCGGTGGCGCGAGTTCGCCGAGCTGCTGTCGTCGCCACGGCTGCCGTCGGGGCTCAAGTAGGGGATCACGTACGCGCCACAGAGACACAGAGACACAGAGAAAATGCCAACTGCCTCAAAACGCCTGGCGTCGGTGAGCAACACGGGTCTTTTTGAAAGAACTGGTATTCCTCGGTGTCTCGGTGTCTCTGTGGCCCGTCCGTGACACGTGATGCGCGTCATTGAGATTTCCTCGTTTGGGCCGCCCGACGTGCTGCGGGTGGCGGAACGGCCCGATCCGGTGGCCGCGGCGGGCGAGGTGTTGATCGACGTCGCGGCGGCCGGCGTCAACCGGCCCGACTTGCGCCAGCGCATGGGCAAGTACCCGCCGCCGCCGGGCGCCTCCGACATCCCCGGCCTGGAAGTGGCCGGCACCGTGGCCGCGGTGGGCGCGGCGGTGACGGGGTGGCGCGAGGGCGACTCGGTGTGCGCGCTCGTGGCCGGCGGCGGGTATGCCGAGCGCGTGGCCGTGCCGCAGGAGCAGTGCCTGCCGGTTCCCGCGGGGCTGTCGTTGATCGAAGCCGCCGCCATCCCCGAGACGTTCTTCACCGTGTGGACCAACGTGTTCGACCGCGGGCGCCTGCAGGCCGGGGAGTCGATCCTCATCCACGGTGGCACGAGCGGCATCGGCACCACGGCCATCCAGTTGGCCAAGGCGCGGGGCGCGCGGGTGTTCACCACCGCCGGGACGGACGAGAAGTGCGACGCCGCGCGCCAGTTGGGCGCCGACGTTGCGCTGAACTACCGCACCACCGACTGGGTGGCGGCCCTCAACGAAGCCACCGGCGGCCGGGGCGTGGACGTGATTCTCGACATGGTGGGCGGCGACTACCTGCCGCGCAACCTCGACCTGTTGGCGGTGGAGGGACGGCTGGTGCAGATTGCGTTCGTCCGCAGCCCGAAGGCCGAGGTCGACTTCTCGGTGCTGATGCGCAAGCGCGCCTGGATCACGGGATCGACCTTGCGGTCGCGGACGCCGGCCGAGAAGGGCGACATCGCCCGGGCCCTGCGCGCGGAGGTGTGGCCGCTGATCGAGGCGGGCACGGTGCGGCCCGTCATTCACCGCGTGTTCCCGCTCGCCCAGGCCGCCGAGGCGCACCGGCTGCTCGAATCCGGCACCCATATCGGCAAGATCGTGCTCGATGCCCGAATCTGACCGGCTGTTCACCGCGCGCTTCTTCCTGATGTGCGCGTTCAGCTTCACCGTGTTCATGTCGGCCTTCCAGTTGCTGCCGACCGCGCCGTTCCACATCCTGGCGCTCGGCGGCACGGGCAGCGAGGCGGGGCTCTTCCTCGGCTTCCTCACCTACGCCTCGGCCGTCTCGGCCCCCATCACGGGCGCCGTGGCCGATCGGCTGGGCAAGCGCCGGATCCTGCTGGTGGCAAGCCTCGCCATCACGGTGTTCTCCCTGCTCTACGCGGTGGCGCCGAGCTACCAGATCATCCTGGCCCTGGTGCTGGTGCACGGCATCTTCTGGTCGGGCCTGCTCTCCTCGTCCAGCGCGTACGTGACCGACATCGTCCCCGCCTCGCGCCGGGCCGAGGGCCTCGGCTACGCCGGCTTCGCGAGCATCCTCGCCGTGTCGATGGCTCCCAGCATCGGGCTGTGGGTGTTCGACCGGGGCGGCTGGACGCTGCTGTGCCTGGAATCGGCGGCGCTCAACGTGATGATGGCCGCCATCGCGTGGTGGCTGCCGGCCGACACGCCCAGGGACCGGGGCCCGGTGTCGCTGCGGCCCGGCGACCTGGTGGAGTGGCGCGTGATGGTCGGGGCCGGTACGCTGTTCCTGTACTCACTGAGCTACGGCGGCATCACGAGCTTCGTGGCGGTGTATGCGGACCGGATGGGCGTGACGCCGCGGGCACTCTACTTCACGGCGTTCGCGCTCACGATCATCGTCACCCGCCCGTTCATCGCTCGCTACGCCGATCGCGTGGGCCACGCGCGGGTGATCGTGCCGTGCCTGGCGCTCATCGTGATTGGCGTGGCGCTGCTGAGCGTGGCCGCCACCCGCACGGGGTTCATTGCGTCGGCCATCCTGTTTGGGATGGGCTTCGGCTCGGCGTATCCCATCTTCGTGGCCCACCTGATGCACCACGTGGCCGACCACCGGCGCGGCGCGACGTTCGGCGCGCTCATCGGCGCCTTCGACACCGGCATCGGCACCGGGTCCATCGGGCTGGGGTGGGTGAGCGAGCACTACGGGTTCCCGCGCGCCTATGCGCTGGCGGCGGCCCTGGCGGCGCTGTCGATCCCATACTTCCTCTACATGGAGAAGCGACAGTGGACCGCGTCCGTCTCGGCCCGACCGGCCTGACGGCAATTGGCGCCGCGTCCGCAATGCGCAGCATGAATGAGCCACGACGGTCACGAAGCGCACGAAGCATTTGGATCAACGCCTTCGTGTCCTTCGTGTTCTTCGTGGCCCGTACGTGATCAGGCCGTGACGAGCGCCGGTTCGTAGGCCAGAACCGGCCGCAGCCACTTCTCGGCTTCGGCCACCGTGATGCCCTTGCGGCGGGCGTAGTCTTCCACCTGGTCGAGGCCGATGCGCTGGATGACGAAGTACTTCGCCTGCGGGTGCGCGAAGTAGAGCCCCGACACGCTGGCGGCCGGTGTCATGGCGTACGACTCGGTGAGGTCCATGCCGATGGCACGCGCGCCGAGCAGGTTGAACAGCCGCCCCTTCTCGGTGTGGTCAGGGCACGCCGGGTAGCCGAACGCCGGCCGGATGCCGCGGTAGCGCTCGGCGGCGAGATCCTCGGTCGAGAGCTGCTCGCCGGCGCCGTAGCCCCAGTCGCGCCGTGCCTGCGCGTGCAGGTACTCCGCAAACGCCTCGGCCAGCCGGTCGGCCAGGGCCTTCACCATGATGGCGGTGTAGTCGTCGTGCTGCGCCTCAAACTTCTTCACGAGCGCGTCGCAGCCCAGGCCCGCCGTCACCGCAAAGGCGCCCACGTAATCGGTGACGCCGCTCTCAACCGGCGCCACGAAGTCGGCCAGCGATCGGTTGGGCTTGCCGTCGGCGATCACTTCCTGCTGGCGGAGCATCGGGAAGCGGGCGATCTCGGCCGGGACTGAAGTCCCGGCCCTCCGTGCGTCGTCGGTCCCGGCCCTCCGTGCGTCGTCGGTCCCGGCCCTCCGGGCGTCGTCAGTCCCGGCCCTCCTGCGGTCGAAGATCACGATGTCGTCACCGGCGCTGTTGGCCAGCCAGAAGCCGGACACCCCCCGCGCACGCAGCAGCTTGCCCTCGACGATGCGCGTCAGCAGCTTCTGGGCGTGATCGTGGAGGTCCCGCGCCGCCGCGCCGTGGCGCGGATCGGCCAGGATGGCGGGGAAGCGGCCCTTCAGCTCCCAGGCCGAGAAGAAGAACGTCCAGTCGATGAACGGGACGATCGCCGACAGGTCCACGTCCACCTGGCGGCTGCCGGTGAAGGCCGGCGCCGGCGGCGGCGCCGAGGCGAAGTCGGGCGTCAGCCGGTTGGCCCTGGCCTGGGCGTAGGGCACCAGCGGGCGTTCGGCGCGGTTGGCGTGCTGCGTGCGCAGCGCGTCCTGTTCGCGCCGGTTGGCCGCGTCGAACGCCGGCTTCTGGTCGGCGCTGAGCAGGCTGGCCACCACGTCGACCACCCGCGAGGCGTCGGGCACGTGCACGGTGGGCTGTGCGTAGGCCGGCGCCACCTTCACCGCCGTGTGCTGGCGCGAGGTGGTGGCGCCGCCAATCAGCAGCGGCGTCGTCATGTGCCGCCGCTCCATCTCGGATGCCACGAACACCATCTCGTCGAGCGAGGGCGTGATGAGGCCGCTCAGCCCGATGATGTCGGCCTTGCGGTCCACGGCCTCCTGCAGGATCCGGTCGCAGCTCACCATCACGCCGAGGTCGATCACCTCGTAGTTGTTGCAGCCCAGCACCACGCCGACGATGGGCTTGCCGATGGCGTGGACGGCGCCCTTCACGGTGGCCATCAGCACGCGCCCCTGCGCGCGGGCGACGCCGCCGGCCTTGAGGGCGGCGGCCTTCTCGGCCTCCATGAACGGCTCGAGGTAGGCCACCGCGCGCTTCATAGCGCGGGCGCTCTTCACCACCTGGGGCAGGAACATCTTGCCGGCGCCGAACAGCTCGCCCACCACCTTCATGCCGTCCATCAGCGGGCCTTCGATCACCAGCAGCGGGCGGCCATACTTGGCGCGCGCCTCCTCGGCGTCCACCTCGATGAAGTCCACCATGCCGTGCACCAGCGCGTGCGACAGCCGCGCCTCCACCGGCGCCTCTCGCCACTTCAGGTCGGTTTCGCGCTTGCTGCCCGCGCCCTTCACCTGCTCGGCGTAGGCCACCATGCGCTCGGTGGCGTCGGGCCGGCGGTTGAAGATGATGTCTTCCACGTGCTCCAGCAGCGCCGGCGGGATGTCCTCGTACACCACCAGTTGGCCGGCGTTGACGATGCCCATGTCGAGCCCCGCCTTGATGGCGTGGAAGAGGAAGGCCGAGTGGATGGCCTCGCGCACCACGTCGTTGCCGCGGAACGAGAACGACAGGTTGCTGATGCCGCCGCTCACGCGGACGCCCGGGCACGACGCCTTGATCTGGCGCGTGGCCTCGATGAAGTGGCGGGCGTAGTCGTTGTGCTCCTCGAGCCCGGTGGCGATGGCCAGCACGTTGGGGTCGAAGATGATGTCGGAGGGGTCGACGCCCGCCTGCCCGGTGAGCAGCCGGTAGGCGCGGCTGCAGATCTCCACCTTGCGCTCCACCGTGTCGGCCTGGCCGCGCTCGTCGAAGGCCATCACGATCATGGCGGCGCCGTAGCGCTGGATGACGCGCGCCTTCTGCAGGAAGTCGGCCTCGCCCTCCTTCAGGCTGATGGAGTTGACGATGCCCTTGCCCTGCACGCACTTGAGGCCGGCCTCGATCACCGACCACTTGGAGCTGTCGATCATGATCGGCAGCCGCGCAATCTCGGGTTCGGTGGCGATGTAGTTGAGGAACTCGGTCATGCAGGCTTCCGAGTCGAGCATGCCCTCGTCCATGTTCACGTCGAGGATATTGGCGCCGCCCCGCACCTGGTCCAGCGCCACGGTGGCCGCGCCGGCCCAGTCGCGCGCCTTCACCAGCCGCTCGAACTTCTTCGACCCGGTGACATTCGTGCGCTCGCCAATCATCTGGAAGTTGCTGTCGGCCCGCACGACGAGCGGCTCCAACCCCGACAGGCGTAACGCACCTGATGCACCCGATGCACCCGATGCACCCGACGCACCCGACGCCCCCGACGCACCCGATGCATCCGTGACAACGCGCGGCCGCACCCCTTCCACCGCCCGCGCGATGGCACGAATGTGATCCGGCGTCGTGCCGCAGCAGCCGCCGATGATGTTGACGAAGCCGCTCTCGGCGAAGTCCTTCACCAGGGCCGCGGTCTGTTCGGGCGTCTCGTCGTACTGGCCGAAGGCGTTGGGCAGGCCCGCGTTGGGGTAGCAGCTCACGTAGCCCGTGACGGCGCGGGAGAGCTCCGCCAGGTAGGGGCGCATCTCGCGGGCACCCAGCGCGCAGTTGAGGCCCACGCTGAACGGGTGGCTGTGCGCAATCGAGATGTAGAACGCGTCGAGCGTCTGGCCCGAGAGCGTGCGGCCGCTCTTGTCGGTGAGCGTCGCCGACACCATCACCGGCACGCGCGAGCCCCGGGCGAGGAACTCCTCGTCGATGGCTACCAGGGCCGCCTTGGCGTTGGCCGTGTCGATCTGGGTCTCCACCAGTAGGACGTGGACCCCGCCATCGAGCAGGCCGCGGGCCTGCTCGCCGAACGCGGCGCGCATCTCGTCGAAGGTGATGGCGCGGAACGCCGGGTTGTTGACGTCGGGCGAGATGGACAGCGTCTTGGTGGTGGGCCCGATGGACCCGGCCACGAAGCGCGGGCGGTCGGGCGTCTTCGCCGTCCACTCGTCGGCCACCCGCCGGGCGATGCGCGCCGCCTCGACGTTCATCTCGTAGCACACCGGCTCGAGGCCGTAGTCGGCCTGCGACACGGCCTGGGCGCTGAACGTGTTGGTCTCGAGGATGTCGGCGCCCGCGGCGAGGTACTCGGCGTGCACGGCGGCCACCGCGTCGGGCCGCGTCAGCACCAGCACGTCGTTGTTGCCCTTCAGGTCGTGCGTGTGCGCCCTGAACCGCTCGCCGCGAAAGTCGGCCTCGGTCAACTTCAGCCGCTGGATCATCGTCCCCATCGCGCCGTCGAGCACGAGGATGCGTTCCGCGAGCAATCGTTCGAACAAGGCCGTGTCTGGTGTCGTCATCCGCGTCTTGCCTTCGGCCGTTTGCCTTCGGCCCTCTGCCTGGCGCCGTCTGCCTTGGTTCCCACCGCGAGGAGCACGACAAAGGGATCGTTGGTGTGCCGCGCGCCCAGCGTGACGCGCACGTCGGTGAGGCCCGCCCGCGTGAGGAGGCCCGCCAGGCGGTCTTCCGAGAAGCCGAGCCACTGATCGCCCAGCTTGTCGCGCACCCATGCCTCGTCGTGTGAGCGCAGGTCGAGGATCAGCAGGCGCCCGCCGGGCTTGAGGATGCGGACGGCCTCGGCCAGGGCGCCCGAGGGGTCGGCCGCGTGGTGCAGCGCCTGCGAGAGCAGCGCCACGTCGATGGCGTCGTCGTCCAGCGGGAGCCGCTCGAGCTCGCCGCGCTTCCAGGTGATGTTGGTGAGGCGCTTGCGGCCGGCGAGGGCCTTGGCCCGCGCCAGCACGCCGGGGGAGCGATCCACGGCCACGACGTGGCGGGCCCAGCGGGCGGCTTCCACGGTGAGGTAGCCTTCGCCGCATCCCAGGTCGGCCACGTCGAGCGCCGGCAGCAGCAGGCCGAGGGCGCGCGACCACGCCGCCCAGCTGCGGCCGGGCACCAGCTGGCGGCCGTCGCGGGTGTCGGGTCCGATGTGCTCGAAGTTCTCGCGCCGCAGCCGCCGCACCTCCTGCAGGCGGGCCTCGTCGGCCTTCACGAGCGGGGAGGTGGCCGAGGCCGCGAACTGGGCCTCGAGCAGCGGCCAGAGCGGGCCCAGCGCGCCGGCGCGCAGCCCGGGCGCGAGGCGGTAGAACGAGTAGGCGCCATCGCGCTCTTCCTCCACCAGGCCGGCGTCTTTGAGCAGGCCGAGGTGGCGCGATACGCCCGACTGGGCCAGGCCCAGGACGCCGGTGAGCTCCTTGACGTTGAACCGGTCGGTGTCGAGCACCCGCAGCAGGCGCAGGCGGGCGTCGTCTCCCAGGAGCCGGTAGAGCGCGGAGGGCTCAATCACATACATAAATGTAGATGAATTGATTGAGTTACGCAACCCGTTCGATCCGGCCCTCGGCCGGCGAGGATTGCCCCGGGGCCTCCCCCAGAGGGATAATGCCCCTCTTCTCCCCTGGACATCAGACGTGGGAAGTGAGAAGTGAGAAGCGAGAAGTGAGAAGTGAGAAGGCTGAAGGCTGAAGGCTGAAGGCCACGGCGAGAACAACTAACTCCGGCTGCGATGCGGCCGCGTTGAAAGGGAGGCGCCGGTTGGCCCATCGGGGGCCGCCGGGGTCTGAAACACCATGGGAATCCTCGACAAGCTCCGTCCCCAACCCAAGTACAAGCACGGCGACCCGAACGTGCGCATCGAAGGCGTGCACGAGATTGACCTGGCCGCGGAACCCGACGTCGTGGTGTCCATCGCCAAGGACGACCCCGACGCGCGCGTGCGGCGCGCCGCGGTGGCGCGCATCAGCGAGGCGGCCGTCCTGGCCGACATCGCGCGCAACGAGTCGGATGCGCAGGTGCGCGACCACGCGGTGAGCCAGCTGGTGGATCAGGCCTCGCGGCATGACGAGGCCGTGGCCATGCCCGCGGTGCAGGCGCTGGCCGCCCTTGGGCGCGAGCGCGACCTGGCCACGGTGGCGCGGGCGTCGGGCCCCGAAGCCGTCCGCCGCGCCGCGGTGTCGGCGGTCCGCGACCAGAAAGCTCTCGGCGGCATCGCGCGGCACGCCGCCGATGCGAGCGCGCGCCTGCTGGCCATCGAGAAGCTGGCCGACGCCGACGAGATTGAGGCCGTCGCCCTGCGGGGCGACCACGCAGACGCGGCCGTGGCCGCGGTGGACCGCCTGTCGAGCCCCTCGGCCGACACGCTGACCGCCATCAGCCAGAAGGCCCGCACCAAGGGCGCGCAGAAGAAGGCGCGCACCCTGCTCAAGGCGCAGGAGCGCCCCGCTGAGCCCGCGGCCGAGGGCCCCGTGTACAAGGAGGCCGACCAGCACGCCGCCGGCGAGATGGTGGCCCAGATGACGGGCCTCTCGAGCGTGGCCGACTTCGAGGCGCTGCGCGCCGCCTACGCCGCGGGCCGCGTGGCCTGGGTGGAACTGCTGGCCGATGCCGACGTGCAGCCCGAGCTGGTGACGAAGTTCGAAGAGGCCTCGGACGTGGTGCGCCGGCGGTTGGCGGCCGACGAGGCCGCGCGGGACGAGGCCGAGCGCCAGCGCCTGGTGCTCGAGCGCGAGCAGGCCGACCGCGCCGCGGTGTGCGGCACGGTGGAAGCGCTGGCCGGCGACGACATCCCCGACCGGCTGGCCGAGTCGCGGGCCGCGTGGGAAGGCATGCCGCCCATGCCCGAGGTGTGGGCCTCGCAGCTGGATCACCGGTTCCAGGAGGCGTGCCGGGCCGCCGAGAAGCGCCACGAGCGCCGCCTGCTGGCGCGCCAGGCCGCCGAGCGCCTGCCGTCGCTCGTCCCCGAGATCGAGGCGCTCGCTGCCAACGAGAACTACGCTGACATCCGCAGCCAGTGGTTCTCGCTGCGCCGCCAGTGGCAGGCCGTGGCGCGCGACATCGAGATTGCCCCCGAGCTGGCCGCCCGCTTCGAGCAGGCCTCGCAGGCGCTCGAGGTCCGCGAGCAAGCGCACCGCGAGGGCAAGGGCCAGCAGCAGGTGGAGAACCTCCACCGCCTTCAGGCGCTGGTGCAGAGGCTCGAGACCCGCGCCGGCGCCGAGAGCCTCACGCTGAAGCAGACCGATCAGCTGCTGAAGGACGTGAAGCTGGCCGTGGGCACCATGGGGCCGCTGCCGACCAAGCAGGATCGCGAGGACCTGATGGTGCGCCTGCAGGCCGTGCGCACCTCGCTCACCCCGCGCATCCAGGAATTGCGCGAGGCCGAGGAGTGGAAGCGCTGGGCCAACGTCCAGGTGCAGGAGGAGCTCTGCACGAGGATGGAGGCGCTCATTCCCATCGCCGAGGCCGAGCCCGAGAAGGCCTCCAACGAGATGCGGCTGCTGCAGGAGCGCTGGAAGAGCGTGGCCGCCGCGCCGCGCTCGCAGGCCGAGACGCTGTGGACGCGCTTCAAGGCCGCGCAGGATCAGGTGTACGACAAGTGCAAGGACTTCTTCGCGCAGCAGATCGTGGAGCGCACCGAGAACCTCAAGAAGAAGGAGGCGCTCTGCGAGAAGGCCGAGTCGATGGCCGACTCCACCGACTGGGTGCGCACGGCCGACACCATCAAGGCGCTGCAGGCCGAGTGGAAGAGCATCGGCGCCGTCACCCGCGGCAACGAGAAGGCCGTGTGGGAGCGCTTCCGCGCCGCGTGCGACAGGTTCTTCACGCGCCGGCAGGAAGACCTGAAGCAGCGCAAGCAGGACTGGACCGAGAACCTCAAGCGCAAGGAAGCGCTGGTGAAGGAAGCCGAGGCGCTCGCGCAGTCCACCGAGTGGGAGCAGGCGGCCTCGCGCATCAAGAAGCTGCAGGTGGAATGGAAGGCCATCGGCCCGGTGAAGAAGAGCAAGTCCGACGCGATCTGGAACCAGTTCCGCGCGGCGTGCGACCTGTTCTTCGATCGCTTCAAGAACCGGGACCAGGTGGCGATCCAGGGCAAGGTGGCCGACCGCGAGACGGCCGTCGCCGAGCTCGAGGCCCTCGTGCCCGCGGCGGACGCCGGCGAGGTGCCGCCGCCGGAGGATCTCTACAACAAGGTGCAGGCCGCCCGCGCGCGCTGGGTGCAGGGCCCCGAGCTGCCACGCCACACGCTGACGCCGCTCGCCGACCGCGTGAACGCCGCGCTCTACGCGCTCGTCACGCGCTGGCCCGATGGCTTCGCCGGCACCGACCTCGATCCCGTGCAGACCGCGGCGCGCATGGAGAAGCTGGTGGCCAAGGTGGAGAAGCTGCTGCCCACCGAGCAGGTGGAGCCGGCCAAGAACCTGTCGCCGGCCGAGCTGCTGGCGCGGCAGTGGCGCGAGGCGCTCGCGGCCAACACGATGGGCGCCGGCGCGGCGCGCCAGGCCGAAGACGCGCGCCAGCGCGCGCTGGAGCAGGAAGTGCGCAGCGCCCAGGCCGCGTGGGCCCGCCTCGGCCCGCTCGCGCCAGACCAGCGCAAGCCCTTGCAGGAGCGCTTCGACCGCGCGGTGCGCAAATTCGGCGAGATGCGCCGCCGCCACCAGCGCGCCTAGCCAGTTACCGACGGACGTGCACGGAGGGGCGGGACTTCAGTCCCGCCCTGCGTGTCGTAATCAGCCGGCCTCTCCCGACGCTCCTGTCAGCGTCCTCCCACTTCGCCAATTCCGCTCGTCAGGCCGGTCAAGTACCCCTCCGGCGTTCACGATCACTTGGGCGAACTCGCGCCAGATCCTTGGCGCTCAGGCAACGCCGCGGGCAGCCTGCGGGGCACTTGTCCGCCTTCGTCCCGCCTTCGGCGAGACCCGCCGTAGCCTTGGCGGAGGCGGTTGGATTCGGCACGGCCTGCCGAGAGGGATCGGCGGCCTGGGAGGCCGCTGCCAGGAGCGGACGCAAGGCGCCGGCATCCGTGTGAAGGCAGAGCCCCTTGAGCTGGAGCAAGGCCAGTCGAACTGCCGTTGGTCCATCCGCAGGTTCCGGATCCATCGTTGACATACATAGAGCAACAATGTATAAAACCTCTACGTATGGACCTGAGCAAGGACCTGGTCGCCGCTTCCGCCACACCCCTCGTACTCGCCATCCTGGCCGAAGGCGATAGCTACGGCTACGCCATCATCAAGCGGGTGGCCGAGCTGTCGGGCGGGCACCTGCAGTGGACCGACGGCATGCTCTATCCCGTGCTGCACCGCCTCGAACGCCAGGGTCACGTTGCGGCGAAGTGGTCCGCGCCCGAGAGCGGCCGCCGGCGCAAGTACTACCGGATCACCCGGGAAGGCCGGGCGCAGCTCGCAGCCCATCGGCAGCAGTGGAAGGCCGTGGACGAGACCCTGCGGGGCATCTGGATGGAGGCGTGCACCATATGACGACCGATGTCGATCGATCGCTGGAAGAGCAGATCACCCAGTGGCGGGCGTACGTCCGGCGCCGGCAGGCCCTGCATGGTCCCGACGTCGAAGAGCTCGAAGGCCATCTGCGCGACCAGGTGGCGGCGCTCACCGCGGCCGGCCTGTCGGGGGATGAAGCGTTCCTGGTCGCGGTGAAGCGCATGGGCAGCCTCGATGCGCTGTCCCGCGAGTTTGCGCGCGCGCACTCCGAGCGGCTGTGGAAGCAGTTGGTGGTGGCTCCCGACGCCGGCGATGTGTCGGCGGCCACCTCAACCGCCGAGACGCTCGTCGTCCTCGGCCTTGCCCTGGCTGCGGCGGTGGCCGTCAAGGTGCCGGCGCTGTTCGGCGTTCGGCTCAGCCCCGATGAAGAGCTGCCGCTCTTCTATGCCCGGAACGCCAGCCTGTTCGTCTTTCCCTTGCTGGCCGTCTACTTCTTGTGGAAGCGCGGCTGGAACGCGGGCGGCCTCTGGCTGGCGCTGCCCTTCGCGGCCGCCGCGGTGTTCGCCAACGTCTTCCCTTTTCACGAGGACGCTGACACGCAGGCGCTCTCGATTCTGCACTTGCCGATCGCCCTGTGGTTGGCCGTCGGTGTCGCGTACGTCCGGGGCCGCTGGTGTGCCGACGGCGGGCGCATGAACTTCGTGCGGTTCTCGGGTGAGCTGGCCATCTACTACGTGCTCATCGCGCTCGGCGGAGGCGTCCTCACCGCCTTCACGTTCATGATGTTCGCCGCCATCGACATGAAGGCCGACTGGTTCGTCGCGGGCTGGCTGATCCCGTGCGGGGCGGCGGGGGCCGTCATCATCGCAGCGTGGCTCGTGGAGGCGAAGCAGAGCGTCATCGAGAACATGGCGCCCGTGCTGACCCGGGTGTTCACGCCGCTGTTCACCGTGCTGCTGCTGGCGTTCCTGGCCACCATGGCGTGGACCGGCAACCCCATCAACGTGGAGCGGGAGGTGCTCATCGCCTTCGACCTGCTGCTGGCGCTGATCGTCGGGCTGGTGCTCTACGCCGCCTCCGCGCGCGACCCTCAGGCGCCGCCAGATTTGTTCGACCGCCTGCAACTGTTGCTCGTCGTCAGCGCGCTCGTGGTGGACGCTGTGGCGCTCTGGGCGATCGCCGCCCGCATCTCCGAGTTCGGCTTCACGCCAAACCGGGTGGCGGCGCTTGGTGAGAATCTCATCCTGCTCGTCAACCTCGCGTGGTCGGCGTGGCTCTATGCAAGCTTCCTGCGTCACCGGGGCCCGTTTGCCGCCCTGGAGCGATGGCAGGTCGCCTACCTGCCCGTGTACTCCGCCTGGGCCGCTCTGGTGGTGATCGTGTTCCCACCGGTATTCGGCTACCGGTGATATCCCCAAGCCCCAAGCCCCAAGCCGTAAGCCGTTCGCGTTCCCGTTCGTCCGTGGCAGAATCCCCGCGGAGACATGCGATGACAGCACACGGGCGTCGGTTCGGGTGGTTCGGCTCGGCAGCGGCGGGCGTCCTGGCGCTGGTGGCCTCGCCGCAGGGAGAGCAGCTGGCGCGGGTGGTGGACGATGCGGTGCTGCTGAATCCGCCGCCGGGCGAGTGGGTCACCTACGGCCGCACCTATGCCGAGGAGCATCACAGTCCCCTCACGCAGATTATCCAGGGCACGGTGAGCCGGCTGGGCCTGGCCTGGTCGGTGGAGGTCGGCTCCGAAGGGAAAGTCGAGACGACGCCACTGGTGTGGAACGGCGTGCTCTACGGCACCTCCACGTGGAGCGTTGTCTATGCCGTGGACCTGCGCACCGGCACGCTGAAGTGGCGTTGGGATCCGGGCCTGGTGCGCACCGGCTACGCGGGCTCGGGCCCGCGCTTCTGTTGCGGTGCGGTGAACCGCGGCGCGGCCCTCTACGAGGGCAAGGGGTACGGCGGCCTGGGCGACGGCCGCCTGATGGCGCTCGATGCCGAGACCGGCACGCCGGTGTGGGCCACCCAGACCACGCCGCCCAACAGCGACTACAGCATCACCGGCGCCCCGCGCGTCGTGAAGGGCATGGTGATCATCGGCAACGGCGGCGGCGAGTACGGCACGCGCGGGTACCTGAGCGCCTACGACGCGGCGTCGGGCGAGATGAAGTGGCGCTTCTACGTGGTGCCCGGCGACCCGTCGAAACCCTTCGAAGACGAGGCCCTGGCGCGCGCGGCGAAGACGTGGACGGGCCAGAGGTGGAAGTACGGCGGCGGCGGCAATCCCTGGGACGGCATCGCCTACGACCCCCAGTTGAACCTCGTCTACGTCGGCACCGGCAACGGCTCGCCCTGGAACCAGAACCACCGCAGTCCCAGCGGCGGCGACAACCTTTACCTCTCGTCCATCGTCGCGCTCAACGCCGATACGGGCACGCACGTGTGGCACTACCAGACGACGCCCGGGGACAACTGGGACTACAACGCGGCGCAGCCGATGATCCTGGCCGACCTTACCGTTGGTGGTGAGGCGCGCAAGGTGATCATGCAGGCGCCCAAGAACGGCTACTTCTACGTGCTGGACCGCGCCACCGGCAAGCTGATCTCGGGCGAGCCCTACGCGTTCCAGAGCTGGACGACCGGCATCGACAGGGAGACGGGCCGCCCGAAGGAAACCGAGGCCGCGCGCTACCGCTTCACGCCGGTGCGGCTGTCGCCCTCGCCGGTGGGCGCGCACCACTGGCCGCCGATGGCCTACAACCCCGGCTCGGGGCTGGTCTTCTACCCAGGGCAGGAAACAAGCATGGCGTTCTCGATGGTGGAGAAGTTCGAGTTCGAGGAAGGGCGCTGGAACACCGGCATTCCGCTGGGCACGCCCGGCGCAAAGGCGCCAACACCGCCGCCTCCCGATCCGAAGGCGCCGCCCATGCGCGGCTTCTTCGTGGCGTGGGATCCGGTGGCGCAAAAGCCCCGCTGGCGCATCGACTTCCAGCCAAGCGGCGGCGCGCTCTCCACCTCCGGCCAGTTGGTCTTCGTGGGCAACGCCGCCGGCGTGTTGTTCGCCATGGATCCCGAGACGGGCAAGGCGCTGTGGGAGTACAAGATGATGCCCGGCGTGGCCACGCCCATCTCGTACGAGCTCGACGGCAGGCAGTACATCGCCGTGATGTCGGGCTCGGCCAAGGGCCGCATCTTTGCCTTCGCGCTCGACGCCAAGGCGCCGTAGGGGGCTCACTCGGCGTTGGGATCTTCCAGGTAGGTGTACCCCATGAGCGCCTCTTCGTAGAACTTCACCAGGCGCCCGGCCTGCGGGTCTTCCATGCGGCCGGCGTTGACGGCGGCCTCGACGTCGCGCCGCAGCTTGGCGAGCAGCGCCTCGGGGTCGAACTCCACGTACTTCAACACTTCGCGCACCGTGTCGCCCTTGATGATGTGCTCCACGCGCGCGCCGTCGGTGTGGTCCACGCCGTTGTCGCCCAGCGACACGTGCACGGCGTGCGTGTCGCCGAACAGGTTGTGGAGGTCGCCGAGGATTTCCTGGTAGGCGCCCACGAGGAACACGCCCAGGTAGTAGGGCTCGCCGTTGAAGCGGTGGAGCCGGATGGTCTTCTTCACGTCGCGGCGATCGATGAACTGATCGATCTTGCCGTCCGAATCGCAGGTGATGTCGCTGATCACCGCGTGGTTCTCGGGCCGCTCCAGCAGGCGGTGGATGGGCATCACCGGGAACAGCTGCTTGATGGCCCAACTGTCGGGAATCGACTGGAACAGCGAGAAATTGCAGAAGTAGGTGTCGGAGAGCAGTTCTTCCAGCGCCTGCAGGTCTTCGGGCACGTCGGGCTGGCCCTGGACGAGCTTGTGGATCTTCTCGCAGATGGCCCAGAACAGGTTCTCGGCGTGCGCGCGCTGCTCGAGCGACAGGTAGCCGCCGCTGAACAGGTTCATCGCCATGTCGAGCGCCTGCTGCGCGTCGTGGTAGGTCTCGAGGGCGTTGCGCTGGGTCACCCCGTGGTACGCCTCGATGAGGTCCACCACCGGCTGCTCGAACTCGTCCTTCACCTCGGTGGGAATCTTCTCCTCGCCGAACCCGAGGCTGCCTAGCACGTTGAAAATCAGCATGCTGTGGTACGCCGAGATTGCCCGGCCGCTCTCCGACACGATGGTCGGGTGCTTCACGCCGGCCTCGTCGCACACCGACTGGATGTGGTACACGACGTCGTTGGCGTATTCCTGCAGCGTGTAGTTCATGGACGACTCGAAGTTGGTCTGCGAGCCGTCGTAGTCCACGCCGAGGCCGCCGCCCACATCCAGGAACTCGAGCCCCGCGCCCTGCTTCGACAGCTCGCAGTACACGCGGGCCGCCTCGTTGAGCGCCGCCTTGATGATGCGGATGTGCGTGATCTGGCTGCCCAGGTGGAAGTGCAGCAGCTTCAGGCAGTCGCCCATCCCGCGCTTCTTGAGCTCGTCGAGCCCGCGCAGGAGCTCGGTGACCGTGAGGCCGAACTTCGAGCGGTAGCCGCCCGACGACTGCCAGCGGCCCGAACCGCGGGCGGCCAGCTTCACGCGCATCCCGATGTTGGGGCGCACGCCCACCTTCTCGGCGTACTCGAGCACCAGTTCGAGCTCGGTGTACTTCTCCACCACCGGGATGATCTGGCGGCCCATCTTCTGGGCCAGCATCGCCATCTCGATGAACTCGAAGTCCTTGAAGCCGTTGCAGATGATGGGCGTGTCGTTGGTGGCCAGCGCCGCCACGGCCAGCAGCTCGGGCTTGCTGCCCGCCTCGAGGCCGAAGCCGTACTCGGCGCCAAAATTCAGCACTTCTTCCACCACCTGGCGCTGCTGGTTCACCTTGATCGGATAGACGCAGCAGTACTTGCCCTGGTACTGGTTCTGGGTGATGGACTGCTGGAAGGCCGAGTGGATTTCGCCGAGGCGGTGCTTCAGGATGTCGGTGAAGCGGATGAGGATCGGCACCGCGAGTCCCCGCACCTGCAGCCGATCGACGAGGCGCTTGAGGTCGACGCCGCGGTTGGGATCCTTGGTGGGGTGGACCTGCAGGTGGCCCTGGTCGCTGACCGAGAAGTAACCTTGCCCCCACCGGGGCACGTCGTACAACTCGGAGGCCTCGGTGGCCGACCAGGGAGTGGACCCGGGGCTGGTGCCCGCGCTCAGGCGTCCGCCTGCAAGTGTGCTCATCTTTCGGATCAACAGAATAAACGAACCTTGCCGATTTTTTCGGGTTGTCACCGAAAAAAATGCACCCGGGTTGACTAAGCTGTGACGATGACCGATCGGGTACCTGCCATCAAGGTGTTGCTCCTGCCCAAGGACACCAACGCCCTGGGCACCATCTTCGGCGGCGTCATCCTCTCTCACATCGACCTGGCGTCGGCCGTGGAGGCGCGCAAGACGGCCTTTCACCGCTACGTCACCAAGGCCATGCGCGAGGTGGAGTTCCACGCCCCGGTGTTCGTGGGCGACCTGGTGAGTTTCTTCACGGAGACCGTCCGGGTGGGGCGCACCTCCATCACCGTCAAGGTGCTGGTGGAGGCCGAGCGCTGGGGCGCCGGACGGGGTGAGCGCGTGAAGGTGACCGAGGCCGAAGTGGTGCTCGTGGCCGTTGGCGCCGACGGCGCGCCCATCCCGGTGGTGGCCTGATGATTGCCGCCTACGCGCCCGCCACGGTGTCGAACGTGGCATGCGGCTTCGACGTGCTGGGGTTTGCCCTGGATGAGCCCGGCGACGTGGTGGCTGCCGCGGCCCAGGACGGCCCCGGCGTGACCATCGCCGCCATTCACGGCGACGGCGGGCGGCTGCCGCTCGATCCGCAGCGGAACACGGCCGGCGCCGCGGTGCAGGCGCTGCTCGACCGGCTCCAGACGACGCGCGGGGTGTCGCTCACCGTGCACAAGGGGCTTCCGCTCGCCAGCGGCGTGGGCAGCAGCGGCGCCAGCGCCGTGGCGGCGGTGGTGGCCGCCAACGAGCTGCTTGGCCGGCCGGCGCCCATGGAGATGCTGCTGGCCTGCGCCATGGCAGGGGAGCAGGCCGGCTGCGGCGCGATGCACCCCGACAACGTGGCGCCCTCCCTCTATGGCGGGTTCGTGCTCGCCCGCAGCGCCACCCCTCCCGACATCGTCCGGCTGCCGGTGCCCGAGGGGTTGGCGTGCGCGGTGCTGCATCCGCAGATCGAGGTGCAAACCGGCGCGGCGCGGGCGCTGCTGGGCGACACGGTGCCGCTCAAGGATGCCGTGCGCCAGTGGGGCAACCTGGGCGGGCTGGTGGCAGCGCTGTTCACCGGTGACACGGCGCTGCTGTCGCGGTCGCTCGAGGACGTGGTGGCCGAACCCAGGCGCGCCGTGCTGGTGCCGGGGTTCTTCGCGGTGAAGGCCGCGGCGATCGAGGCCGGGGCGCTCGGCTGCAGCCTGTCGGGCTCGGGGCCATCGATGTTCGCGCTCGCGCGCTCGATGACCGATGCCGCGCGCGTGGGCCGCGCGATGCAGCACGCTTTCGAGTCGACCGGTGTGGGCTCAGACCTGTGGGTATCGTTGGTGGGGACGAGGGGAGCACGCGTTGTCTCATGAGGTTCCTCACGGGCGTTCCTCACGGAGGTTCTTCACGATGGTTCCTCACGATGTGAGCCGTGTGGCACCCCCGTGGAGAACCTTCGTGTGGCACCATTGTGAGGAACCTCAATGATCTGCGCCAGCACCCGCGGCAAGGCCCCGTCTGTGTCCTTCTCAGCCGCTGTCATGACGGGATTGGCGCCCGACGGAGGCCTCTACGTGCCCGACCATCTGCCGGTGATGCCGGCGGACTGGTGGCAGGCGCTCAGGGGCCGGTCGTACCCGGACGTGGCGGTGGCGCTGATGACGGCGCTCGTGGGCGACGACATCCCGCCGCCCGCGCTGGATCGGATTGTCCGCGACGCGCTCGACTTTCCCATGCCCATCCGCACGCTCGACGAGCGGCTGAGCGTGTTGGAGCTGTTTCACGGCCCCACCTTCGCGTTCAAGGACGTGGGCGCGCGCATGCTGGCACGGCTCATGTCGCACCTCAACGCGCCGGATGCCGGGCCGTTGACCGTGCTTGTGGCCACCTCCGGCGACACGGGTAGCGCCGTGGCCCAGGCGTTCCACGGCGTGCCCGGCACGCGGGTGGTGGTGCTGTACCCGGAGGGGCAGGTGAGCGCCGTGCAGGAGGCGCAGTTCACCACGCTCGGCGGCAACGTGACAGCGGTCGCGGTGCACGGGACGTTTGATGATTGCCAGCGCCTGGCCAAGGAGGCGTTTGCCGACCCGGCGCTGTCGGCGCGCGTGCGCCTCACCTCGGCCAACTCCATCAGCCTGGGGCGCCTGCTGCCGCAGATGTCCTACTACGCCTATGCCGCGATGCAGGCGCCTGCGGGGGCGCCGTTGGTGGTGTCGGTGCCGAGCGGCAACTTCGGCAACCTGGCCGCGGGGGTGATGGCATGGCGCATGGGGGCGCCCATCCACCGGTTCGTGGCCGCCACGACGGTGAACGACACCGTGCCGCGGTACCTGCAGACGGGCCGCGTGGAACCCCGGCCGTCGGTGTCGACGCTGGCCAACGCAATGGACGTCGGCAACCCCAGCAACCTCGAGCGCCTGCAGTGGCTGTTTGGCGGCGACGTGGCCGCGATGCGCCAACTCATCAGCGCCAGCGTGCACACGGACGACGATGTGCGCGGAGCGATTCGTGAGTTGGACCAGAAGTACGGCTACGTCGCGGACCCCCACACGGCGATCGCGTATCTGGGTGCGCGGTGTTCGCCTTTTTCACTTCTCACTTCTCACTTCTCACTTTTTCTAGCAACCGCCCACCCGGCGAAGTTCCGGGAGGTCGTGGAACCCGTGATCGGCCGCCCCGTGCCGCTGCCCCCCGCGCTGGCCGAGGCGCTGGCCCGGCCGAGAATCGTGCAGCGGCTGGCCCATCCCATGCTTGGCGGGCTGGCAGCCTTGCTATGATCGCCTGATGTCCCCCGCAGCCGTGCCCGCGCCGTCGACCACCGTTCCCGCTCGTGAGTCGATCGACCCCAAGTACACCTGGGACCTGGGCTCCATCTTCCCCGGCTGGGAAGCGTGGGAAGCCGGCTTCGGCGATCTCGAGCGCGGCATCGAGTCCTACAAGGTCTACGAGGGGACGCTGGCGCAGGGGCCCGAGCGCCTGCTGGCTGCATTCCGTGACAGCGACACGCTGGGCCAGCTCGCCTTCCGCGTGTGGTACTACCCGTCGCTGCAATACGACGAAGATCAGCGCAACAACGCCATGAACGCGCGGCGCCAGCGCGTGCAGTTGTTGATTGCCCGGTGGCGGCAGGCCACCTCGTGGTTCAATCCCGAGTTGCTGCGCCTGCCGCTGGCCACCGTGCGCCAGTGGATGGAGCAGTCGCCCGACCTGGCCCTCTACCGGTTCGCGGTCGAGGACGTGTTCCGGCAGCAGGCGCACGTGCTCGACGAGCAGGGCGAGCGCCTGCTCTCGTTCTCGGGGCGCCTGGGCAGCGTGCCGCACGATGCGTACGCCGCGCTCTCCACGGCCGACGCCAGGTTTCCCACCATCACGCTCTCCACCGGCGAATCCACGCAGGTGAGCTACGGGCAGTACCGGAAGCTGCTGGCCACGTGTCGCGCGCAGGCCGACCGCCGCGCGGCGTACGAGGCGCTCTACGACACGTACATCGCCAACATCAACACCTACGCCGCCATGTACAACGGCGTGATGCAGCGCGATTGGTTTGAGGCGCGCTCGCGCGGCTACGCCACCACGCTCGATGCGGCGCTCTTCGGCAACGCCATTCCCCCGAGCGTCGTCGAGAATCTCATTCACGAGACCAAGGCCGGCGTGGGGCCCTTTCGCCGCTATCACCAGCTGCGCAAGCGCGCGCTGGGCCTCGCCGACTACCACGTGTTCGACGCGTTCGTGCCGCTGGTCGAGTACCAGGCGCACTACCAGTACGAGCAGGTGCAGGACTGGGTGGTGCACTCGGTGGCCCCGCTCGGCGCCGAGTACCAGCAGCGCGTGCGGCAGGCCTTTGCGGGCCGGTGGATTGACGTCTACGAGAACCAGGGCAAGCGGAGCGGCGCCTACTCGGCGCCGGTGTACGGCGCCAACCCGTACATGCTCCTCAATTACAACGACACCCTCGACGCCGTCTTCACGCTGGCGCACGAGATGGGCCACTCGATGCACACGCTGCTGTCGCACGCGACGCAGCCGTTCGTGTACTCGGGCTACACGATCTTCGTGGCCGAAGTGCCCTCGACGCTGAGCGAGGCGCTGCTGCTCGACCTGATGCTGGCCCGTGCCACCACCCGCGAAGAGCGCATCGTCCTGCTGCAGCACGCCATCGACGGCATCGTCGGCACGTTCTACAACCAGGTGTTGTTCGCCGACTTCGAGCTGGAGGCCCACCGCCTGGTGGAGCAGGACCAACCCGTGACCTCGGATGTGCTGAGCGGCATCTACGGCCGGCTGCTCGGCGAGTACTGGGGCGAGGCGCTGTCAGACGACGCGCGCGCGCAGCACACCTGGGCGCGGATCCCGCACTTCTTCGGGTCGCCCTACTACGTGTACCAGTACGCGACGTGCTTTGCGTCCACGGCCAAGCTCATGGAGGAGATTGGCGGCGCGGATGGCGCAGCGAAGCAGGCGGCGGTGGCGCGGTACCTCGACCTGCTGCGGGCGGGTGGGTCCGATCACCCGATGGCACTGTTGCAGCGCGCCGGCGTCGATCTCAGCAAGCCCGACACCGTCCGCGCCGTCGTCGCGCAGTTCGACACGCTGGTGAGCCGGCTTGAGTCTGAATTAACCCTAAGCCCCAAGCCCTAAGCCCCAAGCCTTACTCAATCCGCAACGCCGTCATCGGATCGAGGCGCATCGCGCGGCGGGCGGGCACCATGGCGGCGACGAGGGCCACCAGCATCAACAGCGCCGTCACGCCGGCGAAGGTCAGCGGATCGCCGGGGCGCACGCCGTACAGCTGGCTGGTGAGCAGGGGCGTGAGCAGCCACGCCAATCCCAATCCCAGCGTAATGCCGGCCCCGGCCAATCGCGCCGCCTGTGCCACCACCATGCGGAGCACCGATGACGGCTCGGCGCCGAGCGCCAGGCGCAGCCCCATCTCGCGCGTGCGTTCGCCAACCACGAGGGCCATCACGCCGTAGATGCCGACGGCGGCCAGGGTGAGGGCGAGAACCCCGAACGCCGCCACCAGCACCAGGATGAAGCGCCGCTGCGCCACCGACTCGGATCGCACGTCCGACATGGTGCGGATGTCGTAGAGCGCCAGCGCCCGATCGAACTGCTTCAGGTCGGCCCTCACGGCGTCGACCATGGCGGCCGGGTCGGTGGTGGTCCGCACCACGAGGAACGGCGCCACCGGCGGCCCCTGGCGGTGGTAGATGTACAACTCCGGCGCGGGTGCTTCTTCGAGTCCCGAATGGCGGAGGTCACCAATCACGCCGATGACGGTGATCCACGGGTTGCGCGACGGATTGGGGCCGGTGCGGATGCGCCGGCCCACCGGGTCCTCTCCGGGGAACAGCCGCGCGGCCATGGTCTGGTTGATCACGCACACGGGCGGCGCGGTGGGGCCGTCGGCCGGCGTGAAGCCGCGGCCACGGCGGATCGGGATGCCCATCGCGCCAAAGTAGTCGTCCACCGCGCGCCGGAACTGCACCTCGGGCAGTGCGGCATCGGGCAGCGGCCTGCCCTCCACGTCGACGGTGGTCGACACCGACGTGCTGCCGAGGGGCAGCCGCGTCGTGCCGCCCGCCGCCACCACGCCGGGCAGCGCCCGGAGGCGCTCGAACAACTCGTCGTAATACGCGTTGCGCGCGTCGTTGCCGGTGATGCGCGCCGGCAGCTCCATCTGCATCGTCAGCAGGCGCTCGGGCTGAAAGCCCGGGTCCACCGACAGCAAGGTGGTGAAGCTGCGCAGCAGCAGGCCGGCGCCCGTGGTGAGCACCACGGCCAGCGCCACTTCGCCCACCACCAGCGCCGCCCGCATGCGGCGCCCGCTCGCCGACGAGCCGCCCGCGGCCCGGCTGGTGTCGTGCAGCGCGTCGCGCACGTCGGCGCGCGATGCGGAGTGCGCTGGCGCGATCCCGACGATGATGCCCACGGCCACGCCGACGAGCAAGGTGACGCCCAGCACGGTGAGGTCGGGTTGAATGTCGCCTACGCGCGGCAGCGAGGCGGGCGCGAGGGCCAGCAGGCCCTGGACGCCCCATCCGACCACCAGCAGCGCCACCACCGACCCTGCCAGGGCCAGCAGGATGCTTTCGGTGAGCGATTGGCGAATCAGCCGGCTGCGCGCCGCGCCCAGGGCGGCGCGAACGGCAAGCTCGCGCTGCCGGCTCACGCTGCGTGCCAGCGCCAGGTTGGCCACGTTCACGCACGCCATCAGCAGCACCACGCCCACCCCGGCGAGCAGCACCAGCAACGCCGGGCGAACCGATCCCACGGCCTGCTCGTGGAGCGGCACCACCTGCGTCGCCCATCCCGTGTTCGTCGCCGGATACGCCTGCTCCTGTTGGGACGCGATGGTGGCCAGGCGCGCGCGGAGTGCGTCGACCGTGGCGCCGGGCTGCAGCCGGCCAACCACCGCGAGGAAGTGGACGTTGCGGACGATCACGCCGTTGCGGCTCGCGAACGGGTCGGTTTCGGGGATGAACGGCATCCAGAGGTCCACGCCCGTGCGGCGCGTGAAGCCGTCGGGGCCGAGCATGGTCTGGTAGGGGAACACGAAGTCATCGGGCATGACGCCGACCACCGTGCGGGCCGTATCGCCGATGGTGAGCTGGCGGCCCACCACCGAAGGGTCACCGCCGAAGCGGCGTTGCCAGAAGCCGTGCCCGAGCACGGCCACGTTGGTGTCGCCCGGGGCAAAGATCCGGCCGATGACGGCCTCGCGGCCGAGCAGGCTGAACATGCGGACGCCGATGCTGGAGGTGAGGATCTTCTCGGGGCCCTCCTCCGCTCGCATCTGGTTGTTGGCGATGAACGAGGTGAAGCTCTCGAGCTCGGCCACGTCCTTCACGCCATCGCGGAAGTCGATGAAGTTGGCGGGCGAGACGACGTTCTGCGGCTTCTGCTCCCTGGTGTTGTGGCTCCACACCATCACCAGTTGCGACGGGTCGCGGTAGGGCAGCGGCTGCAGCAGCACGCCGTTCACCACGGTGAAGATGGCGCTGTTGGCACCGATGCCGAGCGCGAGCGCCAGGATGGTGAGCGCGGTGAAGGCCGGCGCGCCGACGGCGAGGCGGAGGGCGTGCCGGATGTCGGTGCGCAGGTTGTCCCAGTACATCGCGTGTCTCCCGGCAGGTTCGTATGCTCAACGCACATAGACGATTCAGGGGGTAGAAAGGTTGGAGGGCGGGTGCATCGGGTGCATCAGGTGCATCGGGTGCATCAGGTGCATCAGGTGCTCATGGGCTAGTCGCGGCCGTAGTTGGGTGTGGCTTCGAGGTGGCGGATCAACCCATTCAGGGCGATGAGTGCCTTCCGCACGGCGTGGTCTGCGCGGTCGAAGTCCGCTGCGGTTAGGTAGCCCTTGCTCCGAGCGTCGGTGAAGTGGTTGAGCACCTCCAACTCGGACGCCTTCGCGATCCGGGCGAATCGGGCGAATTCAGGGTGATAGTGCCGGCCAAATCCTTCGGCGATGTTCCTGGGTCCAGAGGCCGCGGCGTCAGACAACTGCGAGTGGAACTTGAAATCCCGGCGAACGTCCGGTCGGGCACACAGCGAATCCGCCAGTGCTTTGAGCTGGAACGCCAGTTGCCATGCCACGAGATCCTGAAACCGCCAGACACCCTTCATGCCGGCGTCAGCTGCAAACGAAGCACCGCCTCACGATCGCGGATTTCCCGAGCAATTCCGCTCGCCGCCCCCCTGAACGTCTAGATTTCTGCCATCGTCAGAGCGATCCGATGTGGCAGAAACCGCTACGGCCACAGCCGGAACCCGCCGCACTCGCTGCACCTGCTGCACCCGCCGCACCCGCCGCACCTATTGACGATGGCACGGTGAACCCGGTATCATCCCTTCCATCCGGATATACGGATGAATATGGCTGCCGCCCCCATCCTCGACCACATGGCCGCCCTGGCCGACCCCATCCGGTGTCGGCTGCTGCTGTCCCTCGAGCGCCACGAGCTCACGGTGTCGGAGATCTGCTCGGTGCTGCAGTTGCCCCAGTCCACGGTGAGCCGCCACCTCAAGACGCTGGCCGACGATGGGTGGGTGGTGTCGCGCCGGGACGGTACCAGCCGCTACTACGGCATGGTGCTGGCCGACCTCGACCAGGCCGCGCAGCGGCTGTGGCCCCTGATTCGCGAGCAGGTGGCGGGCGCCACCGGTGCGGAGCAGGACGAGCGCCGCCTGAAGAGCATCCTGTCGCGCCGCAAGTCGAAGTCGGAGGAGTTCTTCGCATCGGCGTCGGGCCAGTGGGACCACCTGCGCGGCGAGCTGTTCGGCGACCGCTTCCACCTGCACGCGCTGCTGTCGCTGCTCGACCCCACGCTCGTCGCGGGCGACCTCGGCTGCGGCACCGGGCAGGTCAGCGAGCTGCTGGCCCCCCACGTTGCGCGCGTGATTGCCGTGGACGGGTCCAGCGACATGCTGCAGGCCGCGCGACGCAGGCTGAAGGGCGCCCACCAGGTGGACATCCGCCGCGGCGACATCGAGGCGCTGCCGATCGATGACCAGCAGCTCGACGTGGCCGTGGTGGCCCTGGTGCTGCACCACGTGCCCGAGCCGGCGCGGGCGCTGGCCGAGGTGGCCCGCGTGCTCAAGCCCGGGGGCCGCGTGCTGATTGTCGACATGCTGCCGCACGATCGCGCCGAGTACCAGCAGCAGATGGGGCACGTGTGGCTGGGGTTCTCGGATCGCGCCATCAGGAAGTTCCTGGAGGGCGCCGGGTTCGAGCGGCCCCATGTGCATGCGCTGCCAGTGGACGACGACGCAAAAGGCCCCGGGCTATTTGCCGCTATCGCGAGAACCAAGCCCCAGGTCTCAAGCCCCAAGCCCTAAGCCCTAAGACAGATTTCAGAGTCCGTAAACAAGGAGAGAAGACCATGG
>CAYJPQ010000008.1:44048-51278 GCA_964372085.1 uncultured Bifidobacteriaceae bacterium
GCCCTAAGCCCTAAGACAGATTTCAGAGTCCGTAAACAAGGAGAGAAGACCATGGCAACTGCAGTGAGTGAACACGCATTCGACTTGGCCAAGAAGGCCGGCCGCGAGCCGTTCAAGGTGAAGGACCTCGGATTGGCCGAGTTCGGCCGCAACGAGATTCGGCTCGCCGAGCACGAGATGCCCGGCCTGATGGCGCTCCGTGCGCGGTATGCGGGCCAGCGGCCCCTGGCGGGCGCGAAGATCATGGGCTCGCTGCACATGACCGTGCAGACGGCCGTGCTCATCGAGACGCTCACCGCGCTCGGCGCCGACGTGCGCTGGGTCAGCTGCAACATCTTCTCCACGCAGGATCACGCGGCCGCGGCCATCGCCGTGGGCCGGCCCGAAACCGGCGGCACGCCGCAGGCCCCCAAGGGCACGCCCGTGTTCGCCTGGAAGGGCGAGACACTGGCCGAATACTGGTGGTGCACCGTGGAGGCCCTCAGATGGCCCGACGGCAGCGGCCCCACGATGATCCTGGACGACGGCGGCGACGCGACCCTGTTCGTGCACAAGGCGCTCGAGTTCGAGAAGGCCGGCCAGGTGCCCGCGTTCAACCCCGACAAGGACCCCGAGGAGTGGGGTGTCATCCTCGACACCCTGCGCAAGGAACTGGCGGCGCGTCCCGGCGCGTGGTCGAAGCTCGCCCTCGGCATCACGGGCGTGAGCGAGGAGACCACCACCGGCGTCCACCGCCTCTACGAGATGACCGCGGCCAACACGCTGCTCTTCCCGGCCATCAACGTGAACGACTCGGCCACCAAGAGCAAGTTCGACAATCTCTACGGCTGCCGCCACTCGCTCATCGACGGCCTCAACCGCGCCAGCGACGTGATGCTTTCGGCCAAGGTGGCCGTGGTGTTCGGCTACGGCGACGTGGGCAAGGGCTGCGCCCAGTCGCTCAAGGGTCAGGGCTGCCGCGTGATCATCACCGAGATCGATCCCATCTGCGCGCTGCAGGCCGCGATGGAGGGCTACCAGGTGACGACGGCCGACGACGTGCTGGAGACGGCCGATGTCTTCATCACCGCGACGGGCAACAAGAACATCATCACCGTCGACATGATGAAGCGGATGAAGGACAAGGCCATCATCGGCAACATCGGCCACTTCGACAACGAGATCGACATGGCGGGCCTCGCCAGGAGCGGCGCGACGCGCGTGCAGATCAAGCCCCAGTACGACGAATGGGTGTTCCCGGCCGAGGGCGCGCGCCCCGGGCACAGCATCCTGGTGCTCGCCGAGGGCCGCCTGCTGAACCTGGGCTGCGCCACCGGCCACCCGTCGTTCGTGATGTCGTCGTCGTTCACCAACCAGGTGCTCGCGCAGCTCGACCTGCACCTGGCCACCACGGGCCAGAAGACGCTGTCGGGCACCATCTACGACACCAAGCGCGTCTACATCCTGCCCAAGAAGCTGGACGAAGAGGTGGCCCGCCTGCACCTGGGCAAGCTCGGCGTGAAGCTGACCACCCTCACCAAGGACCAGGCCGATTACATCGGCGTGCCCGTGGAAGGGCCGTACAAGTCAGCCCACTATCGGTACTGACTTGTAGTTACCAGTTCAGAGTTCAGGGTTCACAGGGCGGGGGCCGGATTAAGCTAGAGAGATGCGAATCTCCCTGGCCCGGCTCTCCGCCCTTTCTGTTGTCGCCGCCCTGGCGGCCGCGTGCTCGTCGGAGCCGGCGGCCCCCGCCGCCACCACCGCGCCGGCCGCCCCGGCCGAGCGCAAGTACCTGCTCGAGCGCGTCGACGACGCGGCCGTCGTCCAGCTCTATGCCGACGGCTTCGAGGCGCTGCCGCTCAAGGAAAAGACCCTGGTGTGGCACCTCTACCAGGCGGCGCTGGCCGGCCGCGACATCTTCATCGATCAGAAGCACCCCTCCGCGCTCGAGATGCGGAGCATCCTCGAGCAGGTGGTGGCGCACCCCACGGGCGTGGACGCCGCAACGCTGGGCGCCATCGAGCGCTACACGAAACTGTTCTGGCTCAACAACGGTCCGTACAACAACCTGACGGCCCGCAAGTTCGTGCTCGGCTGCACGCCCGAGGCGTTTGCCGCGGCCGTGAAGGCGGCCGCCTCCGCGGGCGCCACGTTTGCCCCGCCGGCCGGAGAGACGCTCGACCAGCAACTGGCGCGGCTGCGGCCCATGTTCTTCGACCCCGCCGTCGACCCCAGCGTCACCAACAAGAACCCCGGCCCGGGCAAGGACATCCTGCAGGCGAGCGCCAACAACCTGTACCAGGGCGTCGGCATGGCCGACCTCAAGGGCTTCACCGAGAAGTACGGGTTGAATTCGCGCCTGGTGAAGAAGGACGGCAGGCTGGTGGAAGAGGTGTACCGGATCGACGGGATGTACGGGAAGCAGATCACCGACATCGTGAAGCACCTCGAGGCCGCCATCCCGTTTGCCACCGAGCCGATGGGCAAGGCCCTGGCCGCGCTCGCGAAGTTCTATCGGACGGGTGAGAAGGCCGCCCGCGAGGCGTACGACATCGCGTGGGTGCAAGATAAGGCATCGCCCATCGACACCATTAACGGCTTCATCGAGGTGTACCTCGACCCGCGCGGCATCAAGGGCGGCTGGGAAGCGCTGGTGTTCTACGTGAACAAGGAGAAGACCGAGCGCATCCACACGCTGGCCGCCGACGCGCAGTGGTTCGAGGACCACATGCCCTGGGACGCGAAGTACCGCAAGGCCAGCGTGACGGGCATCGTGGCCAACGCCATCGACGTGGTGGTGGAGGCGGGCGACTCGGGCCCGGTGACGCCCATCGGGATCAACCTGCCCAACGACGACGCCATCCGGGCGCGCTACGGCAGCAAGTCGGTGGCGCTGTCGAACGTCAACGAGTCGTACGACAAGTCCACGCCCACCTCGATGCGCGGCGAGTTCTCGTGGTCGCCCGAGGAGGTTGAGCGCGCGACGAAGTTCGGAGCGTTCGCCGGCTCGCTCACCACCGACATGCACGAGGTGATTGGCCACGCGTCGGGCCAGGTGTCGCCCGCGCTTAAGGGCACGCCGCAGCAGGCCATCAAGGAGCACTTCTCCGCGCTCGAAGAGGGCCGCGCCGACCTGGTGGGCCTCTATTTCATCGCCGATCCCAGGCTGGTGGAGCTGGGCATCATCGCCGCCGCCGATCACGACGCCGTGATGCGGGCCGAGTACGAGGCCTACACGCGCAACGCGATCGTGCAGCTGCGCCGGGTGCGCGAGGGCACGCAGATCGAGGAAGACCACATGCGCAACCGCCAGATGGTGGTGCGCTGGCTGATGGCCAACACCAAGGCCATCGAGCAGCGGTCGCGCGACGGCAAGACCTACTTGGTAATGGTCGACCCCAAGGCGTTCCGCGAGGGCGTGGGGCGGCTGCTGGCCGAGGTGCAGCGCATCAAGTCGGAGGGTGACTATGCGGCGGCCAAGGCGCTCTTCGAGACCTACGGCGTGCACTTCGACGCGGCACTGCGCGACGAGGTCGTGGCGCGCGTCGACCAGCTGCAACTGCCCTCGTACACGGGCTTCGTGATGCCGAAGCTGACGGCCGTGGGCGGCGGCGCTGGGGCGGTGACCGCCGTCCCGCTATCGGTTGCGCGGGGCCGGGCCGCGCAGATGCTGGAGTATTCGGGAGTGCGGCGCTAGCCGCCTCCCGGGCCCGGGCCGCCCCTCCAAATTCGGCTGGCGACCGGCTACACTACCCACATGTTTCGCGCCCTTGCGTGCCTCGTCCTTGCCTCCCTCAGCGTGGCGCCAGCCTGGGCCCAGGCGAAATTCCCGCCGCCCACCGGCTACGTCAACGACTTTGCCAACATCCTCGACGCGCAGGCGCGGGAATCGCTCGACGCCGTGTTGCGCGCGGCCGAGGCGCGGACATCGGCCGAAATCGTGCTGACCACCGTGCCCTCGCTCGACGGTATGTCGGTGGAGGAGTACGCCAACCGCATGTTTGCCGAGTGGGGGGTGGGGAAGAAGCGGCAGGACAACGGCGTGCTGGTGCTGGTGGCGCCCAACGAGCGCGAGATGCGCATCGAGGTGGGCTATGGCCTCGAGGGCATCCTGCCTGACGGCCTCGCCGGCGAGATCATCCGCACCGACATGGTCCCGCGGTTCCGCGACGACGACTATCCCGGCGGTATCAAGGCCGGCGTCGGCCGGGTGGTGAGCATCGTCGAGGCCAGGCACGTGCTCACGCCAGAAGAGCGGGCGGCGCTCGAGTCGTCGGGCAGCGACGACGTGCCGCTCTGGATCATCATTCCGTTCTTCGCCATCTTCGTCGGCATCGGCGGCTTCTCCATCGGCATCGGCCTCCGGACGAAGACCTTCTTCGGCTTGCTGTTTGGCGGCATGTTCTCTGGGATGCCGCTCCTCATGAGTATGCTCTTCGCCTTCTGGCCGACCATCTCAGTGCTGCTGCCGCTCGTGCTCATCATGATCGGGCTGGGTTACCGGTTGGGGGGCAAGGCCGAATGGCAGAAGAGCGCGCGCGGCCCCAGGGGCAAGTCGAGCAAGGGCTGGGTGATGGGCGGGAGCAGCTCGAGCGGGTCGAGTTCGGGCGGGGGCTGGAGTTCCGGCGGCGGCAGTTCATCGGGCGGCAGCTTCGGCGGCGGCTCCTCGGGCGGCGGTGGCGCGAGCGGCAAGTGGTGAGTGGTGGCCGCGCGGCATGGGCTGAATCTCGGGCCGGGTACGCTCCCCGCTCCCCGATCCACGGCTCCCGGTGCTACGCTAGCCGCAGGTATGACTAGAACAGCACGCATCGTCCATCCGTTCGTGCGCGACACCCGCGGCGGCCCGCTTCGGCAGGCCACGTGGGACGAGGCGTTGTCCAGGGCGGCCGAGGGGCTGGGCGCCGTGCGCGCGGCGCGTGGTGGCAACGGCTTCGGCCTCTTCAGCTGCTCGAAGAGCACCAACGAGATGAACTACGCGGCGGGCAAGTTCGCGCGCGTGGTGATGGGCTCGAACAATATCGACAGCTGCAACCGCACGTGACACGCCCCTAGCGTCGTCGGTCTGACGACGGTATTCGGGTTGGGGGGGTCGACAAGCTCGTACCGGGAAGTTGAGGAGACGGACGTGATCCTCCTGTGGGGATCGAACGCCCGCGAAACGCACCCGATCTACTTCCACCACCTGCTCAAGGGCGTGAAGAACGGGGCCCGGCTGTTTGCCATCGATCCGCGGCGGACGACGTCGGCCGAGTGGGCCGACGTGTGGGCCGGCCTCGACATCGGCACCGACATCCCGCTGGCCAACGCGGTGGGTCGCGAGATCATCGCCGCCGGGCTGGTGAACCGCGAGTTCGTGGAGCACGCCACCACCGGCTTCGAGGCCTACCGCGAGATGGTGGAGCCGTGGACGCTGGAGCGTGCCGAGGCCGAGACGGGGGTGCCCGCGCAGGTCATTCGCGAGATGGCGCACGCCTACGGGTCGGCCAGGCGCGCGATGCTCTGCTGGACGCTGGGCATCACCGAGCACCATACGGCGGTCGACAACGTGCTGTCGCTCATCAACCTGTCGCTGCTCACCGGGCACGTGGGGCGGTGGGGGAGCGGCGTGAACCCGCTGCGCGGCCAGAACAACGTGCAGGGCGGCGGCGACATGGGCGCGCTGCCCGACCGGTTGCCCGGCATCCAGCACGTGGAGAACGACGACGTCCGCGCGAAGTACGACCGCGCCTGGGGCGTCACGATCCCGCCCAAGCGGGGCTGGAACCTGTCGCAGATGTTCGACGCGATGGACCGCGGCGACTTGAAGGCGGTGTACTGCATCGGCGAGAACCCCATCCAGTCGGAGGCCGACCAGCATCGGACGACGCGCCTCATCGAGGGCCTGGAGTTCCTGGTGGTGCAGGACGTGGCGATGACCGAGACGGCCGAGCGCGCCGATGTGGTGTTTCCAGCGGCGGCCGGCGCGTACGAGTCGGAGGGCACCGTCACCAACAGCGAGCGCCGCGTGCAGCGCGTGCGCGGTACCCTCCCGCCCCCCGGAGAGGCCCGCGACGACCTGTGGATCATCGTCGAACTGGCGCGCCGGATGGGGCACGACTGGGGCCGCGGCGACGCCGAGGGCATGTGGGACGAGATGCGCGCTCTGTCCCCCATTCATGGGGGTATGTCGTACACGCGCCTGGAAGAGCACGACGGTTTGCGGTGGCCGTGCTACGACGAGCAGCACCCGGGCGAGGCCTTCCTGCACGCGCGGCTCTGGGAGCGCCCGGTGCGCGGCCCGCGGGCGCCGTTCAGCCTGGTGACGCACAGCCTGCCGCTCGACACGCTCACCGACGAGTACCCGCTGCGGCTCACCACCGGGCGACGCCTGGCGGAGTACAACACCGGCGTGCAGTCGGGGGCCTACCGATCGCCCACGCGCCGGGGCGAGACCATCGACTTGTCGCCCGAGGATGTGGCGCGGCTGGGCCTCAGCGAGGGCCAGCGCGTGCGCGTGAGCTCGCGGCGCGGATCGGTGGTGGCGCCCGTGCGCGTGGACCGGCGCTTGCGGCCGGGCCTCACGTTCATGACCTTCCATTTCCCCGGGGACGTGGCCACCAACATGCTGACGAACGACGCCACCGATCCGAGAGCCGGGACCGCCGAGTTCAAGGCGACGGCGATACGGATTGAGGCGGAGCCCTAACCATGGACCTGCGCATTACCGGTGCGGAAGCGACGGAGCCCGAGCGGGCCGCTGTCGACGATCTGCTGGGGCCGCCGACGTCAGGGTGGCACGGCGCGCGTCGCGACATCGCGCGCGACGGGCGATCGGGCACGGGCGGGCGCGCCGCGCAGGATCGGCGAGACCAGTTGCTGCCGGCCTTGCATGCCGTGCAAGACCGCATCGGCTGGATCAGCCACGGCGCCCTCAACTACATCTGCGCGCGCCTGTCGGTGCCGCCGGCCGAGGCCTGGGGCGTGGTCACGTTCTACGACCTGCTGGCCACCCAGGAGCGGCCCACAACGGTGGCGCACGTCTGCGACGACATCGCGTGCCGCCTGCACGGCGCCGACGAGTTGTGCCGCACCCTCGAGTCGCGCCTGGGTGAGGCCGTGCACCGCACGCCGTGCCTGGGCCTGTGCGATCGCGGATCGGCGGCCCTGGTGACGAAGGCCGGCCCGTCTCCCGAGCGCTTCGTCCTGTCGCCGGTCGACGCCGATCAGGTTGCGCACGCCCTCGAAGGTGCGCGGATGGAGGGCCGGGAC
>CAYJPQ010000008.1:51378-78592 GCA_964372085.1 uncultured Bifidobacteriaceae bacterium
CCCGGCCACGGCACCGTGATCGGCCCCAAGCTCCTGAAGCGGATCGGCCGCGTCGATCCCACGAGCCTTGAGAGCTATCGCGCCAGTGGCGGCTACACCGCCCTGACGCGCGCGATCGCGCTCGGGCCCGCGGGCGTCATCGCCGAAGTGACGGCGTCGAAATTGATGGGGCGAGGCGGCGCGGCGTTCCCCACGGGCCGCAAGTGGGAGTCGGTGTCGCGCGAGGCGGCGCGTCCGCACTACGTGGTGTGCAACGCCGACGAATCGGAGCCGGGCACCTTCAAGGACCGGGTGCTGATGGAAGGCGATCCCTTCGCGATTGTCGAGGCCATGACCATCTGCGCCTTCGCCACGGGCGGGGAGCGCGGGTTCCTGTACATCCGGGGGGAGTACCCGCAGGCCGAGGCCCGCATGGCCGGCGCCATCGCCCAGGCCCGGGCGGCCGGCCTGCTCGGGGCCAACGTGGCCGGGGCGGGGTTTGCCTTCGACATCGAGACTCGCCGGGGCGGGGGCGCCTACATCTGCGGAGAGGAGACCGCGCTCTTCAACTCCATCGAGGGCAAGCGGGGCGAGCCGCGGTCGAAGCCGCCCTTCCCGGCGCAGGTGGGCGTGTTTGGCAAGCCCACGGTGGTGAACAACGTCGAGACCCTGGCCAACGTGCCGCACATCCTGATTGAAGGCGCGGCGGTGTGGGCCACGACGGGCACCCCCGAATCCACCGGCACCCGCCTGTTCTGCGTGTCGGGCCACGTGTCGGCGCCGGGGCTCTACGAGGTGCCGAGCGGCCAGTCGTTGCGGTCGGTGATCGACCTTGCCGGCGGCGTCGGTCCCGGCCACACGATCCGGGCCGTCCTGCTGGGCGGCGCCGCGGGCACCTTCGTGGGTCCCGAGGCGCTCGACATGCCGCTGTCATTCGAGGGCGCGCGCGCGGCCAAGGCCACGCTGGGCTCCGGCGTGATCATGGTGTTCGACGAGACGGCCGACCTCATCGACACGCTGGCGCGCATCGCGGCGTTCTTCCGCCACGAATCGTGCGGCCAGTGCGTGCCGTGCCGCGTGGGGACGATGAGGCAGCAGGAGATCCTGAGCCGGTTAGGTGAGCGGCCCGCCGAGAATATCCGTGTTTCATCTGTGGCCGTCTTTGAAGAACTGTCGCAAGCGATGCGTGATGCTTCTATCTGTGGCCTGGGGCAGACGGCATCCTCGGCCATCGAATCGGCCGTGGCCAACCTGCACCTGTTCCGTCGCGGAGGCGCCCAGTGACCCCCGAAGGCATCTACTTCAACCTGCCGCCGCGCACCGAGGTTCCGGCGTCGCGGCCGGCGCCTGCGCCGCGCCCGCCGGTGCGGCTCACCATCGATGGCCGGGCGGTCGAGGCGCCCTCGGGCGCCACCATCCTGGAGGCGTGCCAGACGCTGGGCATCGAGGTGCCGACGCTCTGCTACCTGGAGACGCTGACCCCGGTGAACGCGTGCCGCGTGTGCGTGGTGGAAGTGGAGGGCGCGCGCGTGCTGGCCCCGGCCTGCTCGCGCAAGGTGGACGCGGGCATGGTGGTGAAGACGCGCTCGCCGCGCGTGGATCTCTCGCGCAAGGTGGTGCTCGAGCTGCTCGGCTCGTCGGTGGACCTGTCGACGGCCCCCGGCCTGCGGGAAATGATGGACGAGTACGGCGCGGCCCCGGGCCGCTTTGCCGAGGTCATGGGATCTGCGTCGCCCGTGTCATCCGTGGCCCAAGCGGTCAAGGACGACAACGACCTCTACGTCCGCGACTACGCAAAGTGCGTGCTCTGCTACAAGTGCGTGGAAGCTTGCGGCACCGACGCGCAGTTCACCTTCGCCATCGCCGTGGCCGGGCGCGGCTTCGACGCGCACATCTCCACCGAACTGGACGTGCCGTTGCCAGACTCCGCGTGCGTGTACTGCGGCAACTGCATCGCCGTGTGCCCGACGGGCGCGCTGATGGCCAAGCCGGAGTTCACGCTGCGGCAGGCCGGGGAGTGGAAGCCCGAGGCGCAGACAGTGACCGACACCATCTGCCCCTACTGTGGCGTGGGCTGCACGCTCACGGTGCACGTGCAGGACGAGCGCATTATCAAGGTGACGTCGCCCCTGGACAACGACGTGACCAGGGGCAACCTGTGCGTGAAGGGGCGCTTCGGGTTCGAATATGTGAACAAGCCCCAGGGGGCCTGACTACTTGCCGGCGGCGCCCCCGTCCGGCGGGCGCCGATCGACGCCGCCCTCGAGCATGTTCTCTTTCTGGTTGAACACAATCACCTGGGCCGCGCCCTGGCCGCCGCCCTCGTTCACCGTGTGGCCCATGTCGCGCAGCATCTTCAGCGTGTCGGCCGAGAAGCCGTAGCGCTCCACGTTGAGGCGGTCGGGCAGCCACTGGTGGTGCATGCGGCCGGCGTCCACGGCCTCCTGGGCGTTCATTCCGTAGTCGATCACGTTGAGAATCGTGGTGAGCACCGTGTTGATGATGGTGCGGCCGCCCGGCGTGCCGGTGACCATGAAGAGCTGGCCGTCCCTGGCGATGATGGTGGGCGCCATGCTCGACAGCATCCGCTTGCCCGGCAACGTGACGTTGGCCGGCGTGCCGATGAGGCCCCGCTCGTCGGTCAGGTTGGGCGCGCCGTTGAAGTCGCCCATCTCATTGTTCAGCAGGAACCCGGCGCCCGGCACCACGATGCGCGATCCGTAGCCGTACTCCAGCGTGTAGGTGAGCGACACGGCGTTGCGCTGGGCGTCGACGATCGAGAGGTGGGTGGTTTCCATCGACTCGGTGGGCCACGTGAACGAGCCCACCGCCGACTTCGAGGCCCGGTTCGGGTTGATGGTCTTCCGCAGGTTGGCCGCGTAGTCCTTTGACGTGAGCATCCCGAGCGGGATGTCCTTCACGAAGTCGGGGTCGCCCAGGTAGCGCGCGCGGTCGGCAAACGCCCGCCGCATGGCCTCGGTCGTCAGGTGGATGTTCCTGGCCGAGCCATACCCGCTGGCCTTGAGGTCGTAGCCCTCGAGCACGTTCAGCATCTGCACCACGGCCATGCCGCCCGAACTGGGCGGCGGCATCCCGATGATCTCGTAGCCGCGGTAGGTGCCCTTCACCACGCCGCGCTTCTTGGCCTGGTAGGCCTTGAGGTCGCCCATCGTGATGAGGCCGCCGTTGGCCCTCATCTCCTTCTCGATGAGCTGCGCGGTCTCGCCTTCGTAGAAGCCGGCCGGCCCCTGGTCGGCGATGCGCTGCAGCGAGCGCGCCAGGTCGGGCTGCTTCAGGATCTCGCCGGCCTGGTAGGGCTGCCCGTTCTTGGAGAACTGCGCGAGCGACGCGGGGTACTTCTTGAACTCGGGAATCATCTGTTCGAGCGAGCGGGCCAGCCCGTGCGAAATCTCGAAGCCGTCGCGAGCCAGCGCGATGGCCGGCGCCACCAGGTCCTTCCAGGGCTTCGAGCCCTGTTCCTTCCACGCCATGTGCAGGCCCGCCACCGTGCCGGGCACGCCCACCGAGAGGTGGCTGTTGTGGTGCGTCTCGAAGTCGTACTTGCCGTCCTTCAGCCACATCTCCGGCGAGGCGCGCCCCGGCGCCATCTCGCGGAAGTCGTACGACAGCGGCTCGCCCGTGGCGGGCCGATAGACGATGAACCCGCCGCCGCCGATGTTGCCGGCGGTGGGGTGGGTGACGGCCATGGCCAGCGCGGTGGCCACGGCGGCGTCGATGGCGTTGCCGCCACCCTCGATCACCTTGAACCCAACCTGCGAGGCGATGTCGCTCTGGGTAATGACCATCCCGAGCTTCGCCCGGGCAGGCGCGGAGCCGGCCTGCAGGGTGAGCGACGCGGTGGCGACGAGGGCAACGAACACGAACACGGCGCGGCGAATCATCTTGGAGCCTCCGCTGGGGATTATAGTGCCTATGGTGCGTACGGGTGCCTAGTGTGCCTAAGGGTGCGGGGTTGGCACCTACCCATAGGCACCCAGGCACCGTACGCACCCTGAGGCACCTTCGTCCCCCGTGAAGGCATTGACGGTATAGTGGCCGGCAGCATGCCGGGCACGGTCCGCGTCTCCTCGAAGCTTCCGGGTGTCGGCGTCAGCATCTTCGCCGTGATGACCCGGCTGGCCAACGAGCACAAGGCCATCAACCTCTCCCAGGGCTTTCCCGATTTCGACTGCGATCCGGCGCTGGTGGACGCGGTGGCGCGGGCCATGCGCGAGGGGCACAACCAGTACGCGCCCATGCCCGGGGTGCTGGCGCTGCGCGAGGGCATCGCGGCCAAAGTTGAGCAGTGCTACGGCGCGCGCGTCGACGCGGCCACCGAGGTGATCGTCACCTCGGGAGCCACCGCCGGACTCTTCGCCACGCTCACCGCGCTCGTGAAGGCGGGCGACGAGGTGGTGCTCTTCGAGCCGTGCTACGACTCGTACGTGCCGGTGATCCGCCTGGCGGGCGGCACGCCCGTGTTGGTGGGCGTCCGCTATCCCGGCTACGCGGTGGACTGGGACGAGGTGCGCCGGGCCATCACGCCGCGCACGCGCGCCATCCTGGTGAACACCCCGCACAATCCCACCGGCACCATGTGGTCCGCCGACGACATGGGCCGCCTGGCAGCGCTCGTCGACGGCACCGGCATCGTCCTCATCGGCGACGAGGTGTACGAGCACATCATCTTCGACGGCCGCCGGCACGAGAGCCTGCTGCGCTACCCGGCCTTGCGCGAGCGTGCCGTGGTGATCAGCTCTTTCGGCAAGACTTTCCACACCACGGGATGGAAGGTGGGCTACTGCGTGGCGCCGCAGGCCATCCTGGCCGAGGTCACCAAGGTGCACCAGTTCATGACCTTCACCGTGCACACGCCGTCGCAGGTGGCGTTTGCCGAGTTCGTGCGCCGCGACCCCGCGGCCAGGGATCTGGCGGGGTTCTACCAGGCCAAGCGCGATTTGTTCCTGAGCCTGACCGCGGGCTCACGCTTCACGCCGCTGCCCTGCGCCGGCACCTACTTCCAGTTGATGGACTACTCGGGCTTCTCGGCGGAGAAGGACGCCGACATCGCGATGCGCCTCATTCAGGAGCATGGCGTGGCGTCGATCCCGGTGTCGGCCTTCAACCACCGGGACCCGGGCGGCCCGGTGCTGCGTTTCTGCTTCGCGAAGAAGGAAGAGACGCTGCGCACCGCGGCCGAGCGGCTCCTCAAGGTGTAGGGCACTCCTTCACACTACTTTGTCAGGTTCAATGGCACGACCTCGCGGATACGCACCGGGAGATCCGGCCCCGTGCGTCGCACCGCCACCGCCAGCCGATGGGTGGGGGAGGGCCACGCCTGCACGAACTGCCAGGCGCCGGCGTCATCGTGGAGCGCGGGCGCGAAGGTGATGGTGGGCGGGGCCGGCGGGGCCAGGGCAAACGCGAAGTCGCCGAGCGGCAGGGCCAGGCCCATGCCGCGGGCCTTGATGTAGGCCTCCTTCAGCGTCCAGTAGTCGAAGAACGCCGTGGCCTGTTCGGCGGGCGGCAGCGCGCGCAACGCCTCCACCTCGCGCGGTGCGAAGAAACGGCCGGGCACGTCGTGCGTCAGGCGCCGCCCCGTGTGCTCCACATCCACGCCCACCTCGCGCCCGATGGTGACGGCGCACGCGACGAGCCCCTCGGTGTGGGAGAGGTTGAAGCGCAGGTCGGGCACCCCGGCGGGGCGGCCGGCAATCGATGGATGCCCGTGCACGTTTGTCGCGAAGCGCCAGTCGGCCGCCGCCACGCGGCCGTAGCGCGAGAGCATCGTGCGCACGAGCGCGCGCGTCAGCAGGAAGCGTCGACGGTCACGCTGGAACACCAGCCGGGCCATGCGCTCGCGCTCGTCGGGCGTGAGCAGGCCGTCGTAGCCGGCCTCACGATCCGCCAGTTCCGGATTATCGGGAAAGACCAGGTCGACGTGGACGGAGTTGGTGGGAAGCAGTTCGAGCATCGGGGGCCAGTTACGGCATCATTATTCCATGCGGTGGGGCTGCGCTCGCGGACGGGCACTTGCCACGCTGGCGGCGCTGGCGCCCGCAGGCGCCGCCCGCCCGGCCGCTGCCCGACCGATTGGGATGGCGATAGAAATGCAACCACGAAGGACACGAAGGACACGAAGGAACACGAAGCCATTTGATCAAAGGCCTTCGTGCGCTTCGTGATCTTCGTGGTTAGCGTCGGCGCTTCCTGATCCAGTAGAAGCTCACACCGATGACCACTGCGAGGATGGCGAGGGCCACGCCCACTTCGGCCCCGTGCTGCTTCACCATTTCGAAGGCCTGCTCGCCGTAGAGCACGGCCAGGTAGCCCTGGCCGAAGTAGCGGATGCTGCGGCCGATGAGGACGGCCAGCCCGAACCGCACGGGCGACACCGAGGCGGCGCCGGCCAGCAGCACGAACACCTTGAACGGCATGGGCGGCGGCAGCAGCGATGGGACCAGCACGGCCAGCAATCCGTAGCGCTGGTAGATCGCCAGCGCGCGGTCGACATGGCGGCCCTTCAGCCGCTTGCGCAGCACGGCCTCGCCGCCGCGCCGCGCCACCGCATAGAGCGCGAAGCACCCCACGAGCGACCCCAGCGTGGTCATGGTGGCGTAATAGGGCATCCGCTCCGGGTACTTCGTGCTGAGCACGACGATGAGCAGGTCGTTCACCTGGGGGAACGAGAGGAACGACGAGTCGAGTGCGGCGACAACGAACAGGCCCACGCCCCCGAGTTCCGCGGCCCAGCCCTGGATGGAGGCCACCATCTGCGCCAGCATCAGTCCGGCTCCGTGGCGCGCAGCGTGTCGCGCGGATACAGGACCAGGCCCAGCGTGGCCCACAGCAGGCTGCGCACGCGTCGGGCCAGCGCCAGCGAACCGCCCCCCGCCAGGCCCAGCGCCGTCACCACGGCCACGTTCGATGCCTCCAGCGCGCCCAGGTTGCCCGGGATGGCGCCGCTCATCACGCTCATCGATCGCGTGAAGGTTTCGACGATGGTGCCCACCCAGAGGGAGATGGGCTGGCCGATGGCCCAGAACACCAGCACCACTTCGAGGGCCATCAGCGTGTAGCAGGCCACCGAGAACGCCACCAGCCAGAGAATCCGTGCCTGGTCGGTGCGCGCCAGCTTGAGGAACAGCTCTTCCACCCTGGCCACGAACTGCACGGTGCGGCCGCCGGCCCAGCGCCAGCCCGTACGCCGGTGGATGGCCTGCACGGCCGGGCCGAAGTAGCCGCCGCTGCGCGCCAGGAAGGCCAACGAGAGCGCCAGCACCACCAGCGCCACGTACGCGATGCTCAGAAAGCCCTGCTGCCAGCCCGGCGGCAGCAGGCCAGACGACACGGTAAAGGCCGCGAAGACGCCCACGCCCACCACGCTCATGATGCCCATGGCCGTGCGTTCGAGGACCGACGCGGCGGCCGACACCGTGGCCGGCACGTGTCCGAGCAGCAGCACCACGCGCAGCGGCTCACTGGCCATGCCCCTGATGGTGAAGTAGGCCACGCCGTCGGCGGCCAGGCGCACGCGGAACACGCGCCAGTAGGACGGCCGCGATTCCGGTGGGAAGCACACCCACCAGCCCGCTGCCCGCAGCAGGTGCCATCCCAGGCTGGGGAGCAGGACGACCGGCAGGGCCAGCCCCAGCACCCGCGCCTGGCGCAACGTCTCGGCGCGATCCACCGTGAAGAGCGTGGCCAGGAAGAGGATCACGCCCGCCGTGATGGCGAGGGCCGAAATGACTTGGGGGACGGTGCGGGGCATCAGACGGGCTTAGGGCCTAGGGCCTAGGGCTTAGGGCTTAGGGTGTGTCCCACGAGAGTCCCACGAAGTCCCACGTAGTCCTAGCGGCTCTCGTCAATCAGAAGCCGCTCCACGATCACGGCATCGCGCCACACCCCGTCGACCTTGCCGTGCTTATGGTACACGCCCACTTCCCGAAAGCCCAACGATGCCATCAACCGGCGGCTCGCGGTGTTCTCGGGGAAGATGCGCGACACCAGCTTCCAGTAGCCGGCCCTGGCCGCGGCGTCGATGAGGGCCACCATGGCCACGCGACCGGCGCCCTGGCCGCGGGCGTGCCGTGCGACGTACACCGAGTAGTCGGCGATGCCGGCGTAGCACTCGCGGTTTCGATAGGTCGAGGTCGAGGCAAACGCAATCACGCCCTGGCCCTCGGCCTCCACCGCCACCACGGGGTGCCGGCCGTCAAACCATGCCCGCACCTCGTCGGGCGTGCGCAGGCGCGTCTCGAACGTGCCGACACGGTCTTCGATGCCCTGGTTGTAGATCTGGGCCAAGACAGGCGCGTCGTCCGGGGACGCGGCGCGGGCAGTCAGCGTCATCACAGGTAGGAAGCCTCAATATTCTATGCGGAGTGCCGCCGCGATCGCGGCCGCCGTCTATAATCGCGCATGCTCAAGGGCACCGCACGGGAAGCCGCCGCCGAGTTCCTCGGCACCTTCATCCTTATCTGCTTTGGCGCCGGGGTGGTCGCACAGACCGTGCTCAGCACGCAGGCCAACGGGTCGTATCTCGGCATCAACATCGGGTGGGCGCTCGGCGTGATGCTGGGGGTCTACGTCGCGGCGGGGGTTTCGGGGGGACACCTCAACCCCGCCGTCACGGTGGCGCTGGCCGTGCACCGCGGGTTTCCGTGGAGCAAGGTGGCGCCCTATGCGCTGGCCCAGACGGCGGGCGCCTTTGCGGCGTCGGCGCTGGTGTTTGCCACCTATCGGGAGGCCTTCACCGCGTTTGATGGCGGCACCCGCACGGTGGAGGGCGCCACGGCCACGGCGGGCATCTTCGCCACCTACCCGCAGCCGTACCTCTCCCTGGCCGGAGGCTTCGTTGACCAGGTGGCGGGGACCCTCCTATTGATGGTGGGCGTGCTGGCCGTCACCGACCAGAAGAACGCGGCGCCGCCGGCTTACCTCGTGCCGCCGTTGGTCGCGGGGCTCGTCCTGGCCATCGGCGTGGCCTTCGGCTTCAACGCCGGGTACGCCATCAACCCGGCGCGCGACCTCGGGCCGAGGCTGTTTACCGCCGTGGCCGGATGGGGGCCGGGTGTCTTCACCGCCGGCAACGGGTGGTGGTGGGTCCCCATCGCCGGCCCGATCGTCGGCGCCATCCTCGGCACGTGGATCTACGACGCGTTGATCGCCAGGCACCACCCCGCGGGAGCCGGACTGTGAGCCGTTACGTCCTCGCCCTCGACCAGGGCACCACCTCGAGCCGTGCCATCGTCTTCGATCGATCGGGGCGCGCCGTGGCCGCCGCGCAGCAGGAGTTCCCGCAGATCTTCCCCGGACCGGGCCACGTGGAGCACGATCCCGAGGCCATCTGGGCGACGCAGTTGCAGACGGCGCGCGACGCCATCGCGAAGGCGGGCGCCACAGCCGCCGACCTGGCCGCCATCGGCGTCACCAACCAGCGCGAGACCACCATCCTGTGGGAGAAGGCCACCGGCACGCCCGTGGCCAACGCCATCGTGTGGCAGAGCCGCGTGACCGCGCCCATTTGCGATCGGCTCAAGGCCGACGGCCACGAGCCCACATTCCGGAAGAAGACCGGGCTCGTGGTGGATGCGTATTTCTCGGGAACGAAAATCAAGCACCTGCTGGATTCCTCTGACGGCCTCAGGGCCCGCGCGGCGCGTGGGGAGATCCTGTTTGGCACCGTCGACACGTTCCTCATCTGGCGCCTCACGGGCGGCCGGGCGCACGTCACCGACGTCAGCAACGCCAGCCGTACGCTGCTCTTCAACATCCACACGATGCAGTGGGACGACGAGCTGCTGACGATCCTGGACGTGCCGCGCGCCATGCTGCCCGAGGTGCGATCGTCGAGCGAGGTGTACGGGCACACCGACGCCGCGCTGTTCGGTGCCGCGGTGCCCGTGGCCGGCGACGCCGGCGACCAGCAGGCGGCGCTCTTCGGGCAGGCCTGCTTCGAGCCCGGCGCGGCGAAGAACACGTACGGCACCGGGTGCTTCATGCTGCTCAACACGGGCGACACCCCCGTGCCGTCCGAGAAGGGGCTGCTGACCACGGTGGCGTGGAAGCTGGGCGGCGTGACCACCTACGCGCTGGAAGGGGCGGTGTTCGTGGCCGGCGCCACGGTGCAATGGTTGCGCGACGGCCTGAAGGCCATCCAGTCGTCGGCCGACGTGGAACTTCTGATGAGCGAGGTGCGCGACACCGACGGCGTGTATCTCGTGCCGGCGTTCGTGGGCCTCGGCGCGCCCTACTGGGATCCGCGCGCCCGCGGCGTGATCGTCGGCCTCACGCGCAACACGCGGATAGCGCACATCGCGCGGGCGGCGGTGGATGCCATGGCCTACCAGACCCGCGACGTGCTGGAAGTGATGCAGGTGGAATCGGGCCTGCCGCTGACCACGCTCAAGGTGGATGGCGGCGCGGCGGCCAACGCCCTGCTGCTGCAGTTCCAGGCCGACCTGCTGAACGTGCCCGTCCGCCGGCCCGTCGTGAGCGAGACCACCGCCCTTGGCGCCGCCTACCTGGCCGGCCTGGCCGTGGGCTACTGGCAGGGCCTGGACGACGTGTCGCGCAACTGGGCGCTCGATAGGGAATTCCGCCCGGCCATGGGCGCCGCCGAACGCGAGCGCCTCTACGCCGGGTGGAAGAAGGCCGTCACCCGATCGCTTGCCTGGGAAGACTGATCACGTACAGGCCACAGAGACACAGAGACACAGAGGAAAATCCAAACACCTCAAAATGCCTGCAGGCCGTCTAAGCAGCCCTGGCATTTAGAAGGACTTGGCATTTCTCTGTGTCTCTGTGTCTCGGTGGCCCGTACGTGATCTGGATCAGCCTGCAGGAAACAGCAGCGCCCGTGCCCAGTCGTTGCGGGCGGAGAAGTGGTACACGAGGGCCCGGGAGAGGTTGGGCGCGTGGGCGGCCGCCGGGACGAAGGCGTTGAAGAGCAGCCCCCGCTCCTCGTCCACGCACCAGGCGCCCAGTTGGTGCGCGTCGGGCTCGAGGCACTCGGCGGCATTCAGCCGCTGGGCGACCAGGGGGTCGGGCTCCACCGGGAGGATCAGGCGGCACTGCAGGCCGTGTCCGAGGGCGGGGTGCGGCTCGTCAGCGTCGAACTCCAGCCGCGACGGCAGGTTCGTGGCAAAGTCCAGGTCGGCTTCCAGCCGGTGCAATTCGTTGGCCGCCAGCATCCACGGCCGCGGATCGAGGTGCACCAGTTGCGCCAGCTCCTCGGGCGTAAAGGGCGAGTCGCCCGCGCCGCGCTCCTGGTAGACCTCGGCAACGCCCAGCATCTCGTCGGGCCGTGTCCGGGCGCCGCTCGCGGGGTGCTCGGTGGCGTCCACCATGGCGTCAAACGCCTCGGCGAGCGGACCCGCTTCGGCGTTCGCGTCGCACACCTGCAGGGCCATGGCGTGCAACGCCAGCGCGCGGCCCATCAACCGGTTGTCCCCGGTCAGCGACACCGAGGCGTGCAGGCGGATGGTGCGCGTGGCCGTGTCGGCGACGTACGCGCTGAGCGACGCAAAGCGGTTCACCGAAGCGAGGCGCTGCCAGGTTCCGAGATCGCCGGGCACGTCCTTCAGCAGAGCCGTCTCGATGTGGATGGTGGTGAGCGGCACGCCTTGGAACTCGCGGGGCGGCGACGCCCAGACGCGTTGAGACAGGCGTGAGGGCCACCAGGTGAACGAGGTCGCCTCCTGCACGGCCCACTCCGCGTCGATCTGCATCCGGGCCGTGAGGAACCGGAGCACCTCTTCGACGAGCGCCATTGCCCCTAGTGTAGGCCGAAGCAGTGATACATCGCGATGGAGGCCGCCGTCGTGACGTTGAGCGAGTCGATGCCGCCCGTCATCGGGATGCGCGCGCGGCAGGTGGCGGCGTCGAGCGCGGCGGGGCTGAGGCCCTCGCCTTCGGCGCCCACCAACAGCGCCACGCGAGGGGCGCGGACGGACAGCTCGTGCAGCGGCGCCGCGGCGCCCGCCGGAGTGAGCGCGATCACGTCGAAGCCGGCCGATCGCATGGCCGTGAGGTCCGAGGGCCACGCGGAGGCCTGCACGAAGGGAACGGCCAGCGTGGCCGCCATCGACGTGCGCACGGCCTTGCGATACAGCGGATCGCCGCAGTTGGGGCCGAGCACGACGAGCTCCACGCCAAAAGCCGCGGCGCTGCGGAAGATGCCGCCGACGTTGTCGGGATTGTTCACGCCCTCGAGCACGACCATTCGCGACACGCCGGTGGGCCCTGCGGCGTCCAGCGATCGCGCCGGCGGGCGCTCGGCCAGCGCGAGGCAGCCGCGATGGATGTTGAAGCCCGCGATATCGTTCATCACCGCCTGGTTCACCACGTACACGGGCGCCGTCGCCGCGTCGAGGGATGCGCCCAGGCTGTCGAGGGCCGCCTGCGTCACCAGGATCGACCGCGTCACCCAGGCGGGCGAGGCCACCAGGCGCCGCAACACCAGGCGCCCTTCAGCCACGAACAGGCCGTGGGCGGTGAGGTACTGCGGGTCGGCGATGTGGCGATAGGCGTCGACGCGCGGATCGTCCAGCGACGCGACGGGACTTACGTCCATTCGTTCTTCTGGACCACCGGCATCTGCAGCGCGCGCTCGCGGTCGAGGTCGAGCGATCCCACGTGCAGTGAGATGGGCGACTGCACCCACTTGTAGATGGACTGCGAGAAGAGCGACACGAAGCGCCACGCGTGGCGGTCGAGCGCGTCGGACGCCACGTCGGGGAAAAGCGCCCGCAGCGCCTCGGCCACCTCGCCCGGCGACATCTTCTCGCCGGCGTACAGGTGCAGGCAGGCATCGAGGATGGGGAAGGGCATCAACTCGCGCTCGGCCACCTGCGCGTCGGCCAGCTCGGGACCGGGTTCGGTGGCGAGCGTCGCGGCGATGCCGGCGAACCCGAAGCGGGCGTGCAGGCGCGCCAGCAGGGCCATCACCACCGTCTTGGGGATGTTGGCAATCACCGACAGCGCGCCCTCGAGGTCGCCGCCGATGGTGGTGTAGCCCACGGCCTTTTCGCTCATGTCGCCGGTCTGGAGGAACAGCGCGCCAGACGAGTTGGCCCAGTTCCACATGCGCTGGCCCCGCAGGCGGGCCTGCACGTTCTGCCGCGTCATCTCGGTGGGCTCGGCGCCGCCCAGCATCGCGCGGGTCGCCTCCATCTCGCGGTCGGTGGCCTCATCGATGGGGATCGTCGCCAGCGCGACGCCGAGTTCTCCGGCCAGCACGTGCGCGGCGCCCTTCGTGTCGGCCTGCGAGTGCCGGCTCGGCATGTAGAACGCCGAGATCGGCGTGCCGCCCGTGATGATCTGCGACGCCCGCCAGGCCACGAGCAGCGTGAGCATCGAGTCGCGTCCGCCCGACAGGGCGAGGCCGAGGGAGCGAAAGGCGCCCGTCTTCTCGTAGTAGCTCTTCACGCCGAGGGCGAGCGCCTCGAACAGGTCGTCGAGCGCGCGGTCGCGCGCGTCCACCGCCTTCACCCCGGCGGCGGGGAGGAAGAAGCTGCCCCCGTCGGGAGCGGGGTACTGAAGGGCCGTGCGATTGGCGGTGGCCCCCGGGCTGTCGAGGCTTGGCACGCTGGCGCGCTGGCGCACGAACGCCTCGCAGTCGCTGCGCCACGTCGTGTTCTCCACGCGCAGGCGGCGCGTGCGGTCGAGGTCGACCACGCCAGTCCACCACCCTTCGGCAAAGCGGGGGGCTTCGGCCACCAGCCGGCCGTTCTGGAAGATGAAGCCGCCCCCGTCATAGATGAGGCCGTCCTGGCCGCCCACCGCATTGGCGTAGAGCAGCACGGCCTGGTTGTCGGCCGCGCGCGTGGCCAGCATCTCGCGTCGCGTGCCGTCGATGCCCATGCGATAGGGTGAACACGAGACGTTCACCACGACCTCCGCGCCCGAGTAGCAGCGCCGGCGCATGGGGCCATCGGGCGACCACGCGTCTTCGCACACCTCCACGGCCACGACGCCGAAGTCGAAGGCGAAGAGGTAGTCGCCGAGCGGGATGCCGCCGGCGTCGAGCGCCAGGCCCGGCCCGCCGCGCGAGAAGGTGCGGCCCTCGTAGAAGACGTTGTAGGTGGGCAGCTTCTCCTTGGGCACGAGGCCCAGGATGCGCCCGCGGTGCACCACGGCCGCCGCGTTGTAGAGCTGGCCGCTCACGGCCACGGCCAGGCCGAGCACGAAGACGGTGGGGAGGTCGGCCGTCTCGGCCGCGAAGCGGTCGAGGCCGCGCCGCTGCCCGTCGAGGAAGCCGCGCCACTGCACCAGGTCCTCGGGCGGATACCCGCCGATCACCTGCTCGGGAAAGGCGCCGATCGTCACGTCGGCTGCACCCATCTCGCGCGCCACCGACACGATGCGCGACACGTTGGACACCACCGCGCCCACCGTGGGGCTGACGCTGGCGACCGCCAGCTTCGCAAGCCGCATGCGATCAGCTTACTAGAAGTGCACTTCCGTGAACCGTCCCGGCCGCGCGCCCGGCCGGGACGCCGGCGCGAGGCCTGTCGTCAGGGCGTGAGCGCCCGCTCGCCGAGCAGGCGCGACGGACGCGGCTGCCGCCGCCGCGTGAGGCCGAAGCCCTTTACCGCATGATGCTCGAGGTGGGCCATCGCCTCGGCCACCGAATCGGTGACCAGCATCAGGTCGAGGTCGTGCGGCGAGACCGTGCCCGCCTCGACCATCGACCGGGTGAGCGCCAGGAACGGCGCCCAGTAATCCGTGCCCATCAACACCACGGGAAACTGCTTCACCTTCTTGGTCTGGATCAGCGTGAGCGCCTCGGCGAGTTCATCGAGGGTGCCGAACCCGCCCGGCAGCACCACGAACCCATACGAGTACTTCATCAGCAGCACCTTGCGGACGAAGAAGTACCGGCAGGTCACCGAGCGGTCGAGGTACGGGTTGGGAGCCTGCTCGAACGGCAGCTCGATATTGCAGGCCACCGAGCGGCCGCCCGCCTCGTGCGCGCCGCGGTTGGCCCCTTCCATCACGCCGGGGCCCCCGCCGGTCATCACCGTGAAGCCGAGGCCGGCCAAGGCCGAGCCCACCTCGCGCGCCATCGCGTAATAGCGATGGTCCTCGCCGAAGCGGGCCGACCCGAACACCGTCACGCACGGCCCCACGAAGTGCAGCGCGCGAATGCCTCTCAGCAGGTCGCGCCCGGCGCGCAGCACCAGCAGCAGTTCCTTGCGGCGCGACTGTGGGCCTTCGAGCAAGACCAGGTCGGGAGGCGGGGCGGATGCGTGCGCCATGGACATCCTTAGTGTTCCACAGATGCATGGATGGCCGGCGGGTCGATCGGCCGGGGGCTGGTGTACAGTTAAGTTCATGTTCCGACAGGCGACGTGTTTTCTCTGCAGTATCGCGGCGCTGGTCCTTGTGGCCGCCATGCCGGCCGCCGCGCAACCCGGCCCGGTGACCGGCACCGTGCTCGACGTGTCGGGCGCCCCGGTGCCCGGCGCAATGATCACTGCCGAGGGATCGGGCGGCGCCAGGATCGAGGTCTACACCGACGGCCTCGGGCGTTTTGAACTGGCCGCCGCCGCGGCGCGTGTGCGCGTGACCAGCGACGGCTTCGAGCCCATCGAGGCGGCGGTCACCGCCGGCGAGGCCGTCCGTGTCGTGCTGCGGCCGGCGACCTTCGCCGACTCGGTGGTGGTCACCGCCACACGCACCGACGAGCGCCTGCCAAGCGCCTCCGCCTCCACCGTGATCACCTCGGCCGAGCTCACCAACATGGCGTCCGGCGCGCTCGACGATGCGCTGCGGTACACGCCGGGGTTCACGCTGTTCCGCCGCTCCTCGTCGCGCGTGGCGAACCCCACGACGCAGGGCGTGACGCTGCGCGGCGTGTCGGGTTCGGGCGCGAGCCGCACGCTGGTGCTGGCCGACGGCGTGCCGCTGAACGACCCCTTCGGCAGCTGGGTCTACTGGAACCGCGTGCCGCAGGCGGCCGTGGATCGCGTGGAAGTGGTGCGCGGCGCGACGGGCGACCTCTACGGCGCCGGCGCCCTGGGCGGGGTGGTGCAGGTGCTCACCGTGCAGCCCGATCGCACGCGGGTGCGCGCGGCGCTGGACGGCGGCTCGCACGACACGTTCCGCGGATCGCTCTTTGCCGGTGCGCAGAAGAACGGCTGGTCGGGCGCCGGGTCCTACGAGGGCGTGACCACGGCCGGCGCCTACGTCGTGGCGCCCGAGGCGCGCGGCGTCGTCGACACCAAGGCCGACAGCGACTACCACACCGGCTACTTCACGGCCGGCCGGCGCGCCGACGCCTGGCACGTGTACGTGAAGGGGGCCGCGTATGGCGAAGACCGCGGCAACGGCACCCCGAGGCAGGTGAACACCACGGACTGGTCGCAGGTGTCAGCCGACATCGGCGGCATCGTGGGCGGCGGCGCGTTGCACGTGCAGGTGGCCGGCAGCAACCAGGACTACTACCAGACGTTCTCGGCGGTGTTCGCCAACCGTTCGGGCGAACGGCTCACCACTGAGCAGACCACCGACACCTCGCACCAGATGGTGAGCGCCCAGTGGTCCCGGCCGATGGGGCGCGTCACCCTGGTTGCCGGCGCCGACTATCACGATACCGACTCCACGGTGGAGGAGTTCCGCTATCCGGTGGGCACCATTCAGACCGGCCCGTTCTTCGCCGGCGGCGCCGAGACGCTGGGCGCGGCCTACGCGCGCGCCACGGTGCAGGCCGGCGATGCGGTGACCATCGAGCTGGGCGGCCGCGGCGACTGGTGGGAATCGGAGCCGGCCAACGCGTCACTCCCCAACAAGTCGGTGAGCTTCTTCAGCCCGCGCGCCTCGGTGGCGTACCGCCAGGGCCGCTATTCGGTGCAGGGCGCCGTGTACCGCGCCGCGCGCACGCCGAGCCTCAACGAGCTGCACCGTGGCTTCCGCGTGGGCAACGTGGTGACCAACCCCAACCCGCTGCTTGACCCCGAAACGCTCACGGGCGTGGAGGGCGGTGTGCTCGCGACGTGGGACAAGGTGTCGGCCCGCGCCACCGCCTTTTACAACAACCTCGACGGCGCCATCGCCAATATCACGCTCTCCTCCACTCCCACGCTGATCACGCGGCAGCGGCGGAACTCCGACACCATCCGCGCCACGGGCGTGGAATTCGAGGCCGACGCCCGCCTGACGCCCGCCTTCAGCCTGAACGGCCAGGTCGTGTTCACGTCGAGCCACTTCCGCGGCTCGGTGGCCACGCCCGCCATCGAAGGCAACACCGTGCCCCAGGTGCCGGCGGTGCAGGGTGCCTTCGGCCTCACCTGGGCCGAGCCGCGCTACTTCACCGCGGCCACGCAGGTGCGCTTCAGCGGCGAGCAGTACGACGATGACCTGAACACGCTGGTGCTGGGCTCCTACGGCGTGTGGGACGCGCAGGTGAGCCGATCGGTCACGCGCGGGCTCACGGCGTTTCTGGCCGTCGAGAACATCCTCGACACCGAGTACGACACGGCGCGCACCCCGCAGCGGCAGGTTGGCTGGCCACGCACCGTCCGGGTGGGGGCCAGGGTTGCGTGGCAGTGATTTAGGGTGCCGTAGGGTTTATCCACAGATTTCACAGGTTCCACAGATTCGCTCTGCGAACGATTGGCCCGCGTGGCCGGTCTTCGACCGGCCTCCCCGGGAATGACGAGCGCCGGTTGAGAGAGCCGCCGGACCGCTCCGGGCTCTCTCAACCGGCGCTCGTCATTCCCGGGGGCGGGGCAACGCCCCGCCGCGGGCCTCACGCATTGGAAATCGGCGTAATCGGCGTCATCTGTGGATGACCCTACTGCACGCCGAGCGCGCCCGCGAATCGCCAGCTACTCGTGTAGCCCGGCGTCAGCACCTGCTGCGTCAGCGACGCCCGCACCATCTCTACGGGCATGCTGCCGCGTTGCAGCACCGTGTCGTGGAATTGGCGATTCGTCATCTTGCCTGCCGTGAGCGAAGTCGAGGGGCTGCCCACCAGCTCGGCATGCAATGCGCGGAACTGCAGGCCGCCCATCATGTAGGCCAACTGATAGAGCGGCGGGTACGTGCCGTTGAACGAGCGGCGCACCTCGGCCTCGGCGTTGGCGCGCTCGTGGCCCACGCGGTCGACGAGGAAGTCGATGCACTCCTGCGGCGTCATGGTGCCCAGGTGGAAGCGCAGCGAGAAGATGATGCGCGCGCAGCGGTGCATGCGCCAGAAGAGCATGCCAATGCGGTTCTCGGGCGTCTTCGGGAACCCGTCGTCCCAGAGCAGCATCTCCCAGTAGAGCGCCCATCCTTCAGTCCAGAACGGCGTGCCGAAGGCGCGGCGGTGCGGGTTGTAGCGCGCGGTCATGAACTGCTGCAGCCCGTGGCCCGGGATGAGCTCGTGGAAGACGGTGGAGCGCGAGAAGTGGATGTTGTTGCCGCGCATGCTCATGAGCTTGTCGTCCTGGTCCATCGTGTCGGTGGGGTACGACACCTGGATCACCTCGCCGCCCAGGAAGAACGGCGCCACCTTCTGTCGCTCGGGCGACATCATCGTCATGCGCCAGGTCTCGTCAGCCAGGGGCGGCACGGTGAGGAGGTCGCGGTCACGGACATAGGCCACGGCCTCGCGGGCCAGGTCGCGCACGAGGGCGGTCTGCTTGCCCGGCTCCACGTGCAGCGTCTTCACCTTCTCGAGCGCGGCGCGCCAATCGTCGCCAAAGCCCAGGTCGCGCGAGGCCTTGAGCATCTCGCGGTCGGCCCAGGCAAACTCGCGCTCGGCCACGGCCAGCAGTTCCTCGGGCGAGTAGGGGATGAACTCCGAAGCGAGATCGGCCTCGAGCGCCGCCTTGCCGACGGGATTGCCGATGATGGGCTCGTCCTCGCCTTCGCGGTAGCCGACGATCTTCTCGCGAAGCGCCTTGATGTAGCCCGTGAGGGCCTTGTCCGCCTGGGCGTAGGGGCGGGCCGCCCACCACGTGTACAGGGGATCGTAGCCGCTGTAGAAACGATGCCACGCGGTGAGGTCGTCACGCAGGCTGGAGAGCACCCCGGCCGCGCGAAGCCCGTTGATCTGGCGAGCGCGTGCCGGATCGTTGACCACCGCGGTGGCGGCGACCTTCGGCGCCGCGTCGATGGCCTTGGCGGCGGCCTCGATGTCCTTGGCGAGTCGATCGAGCGTGCTGGCCGCCTTGGCCTGATCGAGCGTCTCCAGGCGCCCTCGCGCCTCGAGCAGGGCCGTGAGCGCCGGCGCAAAGCCCATGAGCGGCGCCGCCTCGGCCACCCATTGCTGCTCGCGCGCGAGCAGCCGCAGCTCGTAGGCCAGGCGCGTGCTGAGCAGCGTGTGGTCGATGCGACCTTCCGGGCCGAGCGCGTCGAACTTCACGCGGGCCAGCTCCTGCTGCCAGTCGGCGTAGAACGTGTTGAGCCGGGCGTAGCGCTCGGGCGAGTACTCGACGTCGTAACGGCGGAGCAACGCCGCACGGTCGAGGTTGTAGCGTTCCACAAGGGGGGCCAGCTCGCTGGTGGCAGCGGCCGCGGACGGCACGACGGCGCTTTGGGTGGAGGCCGCCAGGCCGCCAACGGCAAGGGCAGCCAGGACCCCGAGAAGGAGGAATGGCGTCTTCATCGATAGAGAATACTGCGGGTGTTCACTTTTCACTTTTCACTTTTCACTTCCACCCGGGCCCGCCCCGTTCCGAGCGGCGACTGGCGGGTGTAGAGGTGCACGAACAGCCGGCCGGCTACCAGATCGTCGCGGTCGCGCCCGCGCATCACGAGCGTGGACGACGCCGACGCCTGGCCGGCACCCAGCAGGTGCGCGATGATCGGACCGGGCTTGCCCTCGATGCTGCGTTGCAGGGCGAGCGCCAGCACGCGGTCGGCGCCCAGGCCCGCCGCGGAGGCCTCGTAGCGCAGCGCGCCCGTCGTGGGGTGATAGGTGAAGGCCACACGCGCCCACGGTGCGCCCGGCGCATTGGCCGGCACCACGGTTTCGACGCTGACTGCGGGCGGCGCAACGCCCTTCACCAGCGCGGGCGTGCTGAACGGCGCACGCCGCGGCTTCGCGGCTTGTTCCCAGGCATAGGCCAGCGTGAGCAGTTGAGCCTCGGCGAACTCGCCCCCGAGCAGCTCGAGGCCAATTGGCAGCCCGTCGGCCGTGAACCCCGCGGGCATCGTCATGGCCGGCAGGCCCGTGGTGGCGCTCAACTGGCAGGTGCTGCCGGCCTGGGCCTCACCGATCAGGGCCGGTTTGCGCCGCAGGGTGGGGTAGGCCAGCACGCTCACGCGCTGCGCCTCGAGGGCGGCCAGCACCGCCGCCTTCAAGGCGCGCCGCTTCACGAGCGCCTGGCGGTAGTGCTCGCTCTCTTTCTTTTCGGTGGCGTTGCGCAGACGGAAGGTCTGGTCCAGGGCTCCGTGATGCAGGCCCCGCTCGATGATCTCGCCGAGCGACTTCACCGGCGCATTGGGCTGCGCCTCCAGGTACGCCGCCAGGTCGAACTTGAACTCGTCGGCAATGACGGCGCTGTCGCGCAGCAGGTCGTCGAGGCCCGGCACCGTGACCTCCACCACCTCGGCGCCCTGCGCCTTCATGGCGTCGAGCGCCTTGCGGACGAGGGCGGAGACTTCCTCGTCTTCGGGCGCCTTGCCGAACAGCGCCTTCAGCACGCCGATGCGCGCGCCCTTCAGCCCCTCCGCCTTGAGGGCGTCGCGGTACGATCGCGGCACGTGGGCCGCGGCGCCGGCCGTGCTGGCATCGCGCGGGTCGGGGCCCACCGTGGCGTCGAGCATGATGGCCAGGTCGGTCACCGTGCGGGCCAGCGGCCCCGCGATGTCCTGGGTGGAGGAGAGCGGCATTACGCCGGCGCGGCTCGACAGCCCCAGCGTGGCGCGCAGGCCCACCAGGTTCTGGTTGGCTGCCGGAATGCGGATGGATCCGCACGTGTCGCTGCCCATGCCCGCGGCGGCGAAGCTGGCGCCGATGGCGGCGCCGGTGCCGCCGCTCGATCCGCCGGGCACGCGCTGCAGGTCGTAGGGATTGCGGGTCTGGCCGGTGAGCGACGACACCGTCAGGATGCCCGCCGCCAGCTCGTGCATCGTCGTCTTGCCCAGGATGATGGCGCCGGCGTCCCGCAGCTTCTTCACCTGGAACGCGTCGGCGGCCGGCTGCAAGGTGGCCAGGCCCAGCGCGCCGCCCGACGTAGGCATGTCGAAGGTGTCGTAGTTGTCCTTCACCAGCACGGGGATGCCGTGCAGCGGCCCACGCGGCCCCTTGGTGGTCCGCTCCTGATCGAGCGCGTCGGCCTCTTCGCGCGCCCTGGGGTTCAGCGTGACGATGGCGTTCAGGCCCGGGCCAGCCTGGTCGTAGGCGGCGATGCGTGCGAGGTACGCGTCAACCAGCCCTCGCGCCTTCACCCGCCCGTCGGCCTGTGCGGCCTGCAGCTCGACGATGGAAACCTCGAAGACGTCGAACACCTCGAGGTCGGGCGGTGGCTGCGACCGGTTCCGCCCCTGGCGCCCCTGTGCTGCGAGCGGGGCCTGCAGAAGCGAAGACAGGATGACAAGGCCGAGCACGACGCGAAGCAGGTGACGCATGCGGCATATTGTGCAGCACCTTGGTGCCGTTGGCACCCACCCTTGGTCAGGGGAAATGGCGGGCACCTGAGCCGACTCGGCAGGGTGGTGCTACCTCCGCGTGACGTCCACCTCGGTGCGGCCCGCTACCTGCAGCGGGCGCCGGGATTCGTGGCCGTCCGCGGAAACCACCATGGTGTAGGCGCCGGCCGGCACGTTGGCGATGGAAAACGCCCCGGTGTCGTCGGTCACCGCGAAGTAGGGGCTAGTGGTGGCCACCAGGGCCGAGAACATCCCGGAGTGCAGGTCGCACGACACGTCGTAGCGCCCGGCACGGTCGAAGGTGTGGACGTACTTGGAACCCGGGTCGGTGGACACGTTGAAGACGCTGGCGCCGCTGCCCGCGCGCTTCACCTGGACGTTGTGCGAGATGTCCTCGCTGTTGCGGAACTCCACGGGCTGGCCCACGCGCACGAAGAGCGTGGTGGGCACAAACTGCTTGCCGTACTGGTCGAGCACGGCTGGACCCTTGGGCAGCGGTGACGGATCGGAGGGTTCGAGCGTGATCAGGGCGCCCACGGGTCCCTTGCCCACCACCGAGGGCTGGATCTCCGCCGCCGGCGTGGAGGCGGGCGTGGCGGATGGGGCGGGCTGCGAGCAGCCCGCCACCATCGCGAGGGTCAACAGAGCGGCAGGGACGCTGTGGCGCATTCCGCTATCTTAGTCGTCGGGTGGTGCCTCGCGCGGCGCCCTACAGAATCCTTCTGGGAGGAAACCGGCTCTTACTGGGAAATGCAGGAGGGCCGGGGCTTTAGCCCCGGTGAAGCAGGAGGGCCGGGGCTTTAGCCCCGGCCAAGACAGGAGACTCATCGTGGAAACCACCGACTACGGGATGCGCGTGCGCCTGCCCATTGGCTATGAAGAGGCGGTCGAGCGCGCCACCGCCGCGCTCAAGGCCGAGGGCTTTGGCGTGCTCACCACCATCGACGTGAAGCAGACGCTGAAGGTGAAGCTCGACCAGGACTTCCGCAAGTACGTCATCCTGGGCGCCTGCAACCCGCCGCTGGCCAGCAAGGCCCTGCACGCCGAGCTCGAAGTGGGCCTGCTGCTGCCGTGCAACGTGGTGGTCTACGAGACGACGCCGGGCGAAAGCGTGGTGTCGGCCATGGCTCCGCTGGCGGCCATGGGCATCGTGGGCGACAAGCCGGCCGTGCACGAGGTGGCGAAGGACGCCGACGCCCGCCTGCGCCGCATGCTGGAGGCGCTGGAGCGCGGCTGACGAACCGGGGTAGATCCACAGATTACACAGACTACTCAGATGGCCCGGCGACGGGCTGCGAATGCAGCCCGTCCGGCGAATGAGGCCAGGTCCGAGCGCAAGTGCCTGCGCAGTCCTGAATGGGCACTTGTGCCCGGGCCTGGCCTCATTCGCCTTGCGCGCCTCCGCCGCGCTCGCCGGGCCTCACGTCGGCCGCAGGCCTTTGAAATCTGCGTCATCTGTGTCATCTGTGGATGAGACCCCAGCCAGTGTCCGCGTTAGACTGGCCGGGTGAGTACTGCTGCGCCCGACGCCTCCCGGCCCGACGATGGCGCGCTTGTGGACGCGGCCCGGCGCGGCGACCGTGCGGCGCTCGAGGCCCTGCTCGTACGTCACCAGGACCGGATCTACCGGTTCGGCCTCAAGATGTGCCACGACCCCCACGAAGCCGAGGACGTGGTGCAGGACACCATGATGGCCATGGCGCGATCCATTGGGGATTTCCGCGGCGCCTCGTCGCTCACCACGTGGCTCTATGCCATCGCCCGGAGTTTCTGCCTGAAGCGCCGCCGCAAGAGCAAGTTTGCCCCGGCCCGCGAAGAATCGCTCGACGGGGCGGTCAACCAGGACGGCGATCGCTTCCGCGACATGCGGCCCGCGCCCGATGAGTTGGCCATGGCCCACGAAACGCTGCGCGCGCTCGACGGGGCCATTCGCGCCCTCGACCCCGGCCAGCGCGATGTGCTGCTGCTCCGCGACGTCGAGGGCCTGACCGCGCCCGAAGTGGCCGAAGTGCTGGGCATCGGCGTGCCCGCCGTGAAGAGCCGCCTGCATCGCGCCCGCGTGGCGGTGCGCAACCGGGTGGCCCCGCTGCTGCAGCCGGCCGCTCCGGCCCTCTCACCGGCCCCCTTGGCGGCCTGTCCCGACGTGGTGTCGGCCCTCACGCGCCACCTGGAAGGCGACCTATCCCGCGCGCAATGCGCCGAGATGGAGCGCCACCTGGGGAACTGCGGCCAGTGTCGGGCGGCGTGCGAATCGCTCAAGCAGACGCTGGCGCTCTGCCGGTCGGGCGATTCCCCCGTCGTGCCCGAGGCGGTGCGGCAGCGCCTGCGTGTCCAGATCGCTGAACTGAGTCATTGACATCCACGTGCGAGCGGTCTAGTTTTATGCGCATGGGAAATGGGTCAAGACTTGACCCTGCATGTACTTGGCGCAGCAGAAGGGGACACGCATGTCACAGCAAGACGGGCTTAATCGCAGGTCGTTCTTACGCAACGCGGGCCTGACGGCCCTGGCGGGCGCGGTTACCGCGGGCACGCCCCTCGGGTCGGTTGAAGCCGCAGCCGCCGCCGCCCTGGCGCCGGCCAACGGCAAGTACGACTTCGACACCATCTACAATCGAATCGGCACCACCTCGGTGAAGTTCGACCAGCAACTCCGCACCTACGGCCCCGGCAGCGTCGAGGTTGGCATGGGCATCGCCGACATGGACTTCCGCGCCGCGCCGTCGATCACCAAGGCGCTGATGGACCGTCTACAGCACGAGAACTGGGGCTATCTCGACACCGGCGCCTACTACAAGGAGTTCACCGACCACATCGTGTCGTGGAACAAGAAGCGGTACGACCTCGAGATCGACCCGGCCTCGATGGTGCTCACCACGGGCGTCCACCCCGGCCTCATCGTGACGCTGGCCACCTTCACGGCGCCGGGCACCAAGGTGCTGTTGCAGACGCCCACCTACAACGGTTTCTACTCCGACCTCAGGGCCACGAGCACGCTGGCCGAGGAGAGCCGCTTGAAGGTGGTGGACGGCAAGTACCAGATGGACTTCGAGGACTTCGAGCGCCGCATCTCGTCGGACACGAACACGTTCATCCTGTGTAACCCGCAGAACCCCACGGGCAACTGCTGGAGCAAGGAAGACCTGCTCACTATCGGCGAGATCTGCCTGAAGCACCGCGTGCTGGTGCTGGCCGACGAAATCCACTGCGACTATGTCACCAAGGACGCCAAGTACACGCCGTTTGCCTCGCTGCCCAACGAGGCGGTGGTGCGCAACAGCTTCACCTTCAAGGCGGCCAGCAAGTCGTTTGGCCTGGCGGCGCACAAGGTGGGCTGGTTCTTCTCCACGAACAAGGAACTGCTCGACAAGGTGAAGCACAACCACCGCGCCGACATCTCCACGCTGGGCCTCGTGGCCAACCACGGCGCCATCACCGGGGGCGAGGATTGGCTCAGCCAGTGCGTGGAGTACATCGAGGGCAACCACGACTTCGCGGTGCAGTACATCAAGGCCAACCTCCCCATGGTGAAGGCCTACAAGCCGCAGGGCACCTACCTGCTGTGGCTCGACGTCTCGGCCGTGGCCGAGAAGATTGGCGCCGCGCAGCAGGCCGCCGACCTCAACAAGGCCAAGAAGCCCGGCGCCAACGACGTCACGCCCGAGACCATGGTCGAGCGCTGGTTCGTGAAGAACGCCAAGGTGCACCTGAACCAGGGCCGGTCGTACGGCCCCGGCGGCGAGAACCACATGCGCATGAACCTGGCCACTTCGCGCAAGCTGATCGAGAAGGCGCTCGGCAACATGACCAGGGCGCTGCAGAACACGTAGGGTTAATACGGAGGGGCGGGACTTCAGTCCCGCCCTTTTCTTGTACCGCGAACCCTTTTGCCCCGCGCGGGCTCTAAGTACCTATGGATGGATGGGTGGGCTATGCCCTGTTCCTGGTGATCTGGGTGGCGCTGCAGGTGTGGCTGCTGCCGCGCATGGGCGTGTCGACGTGAGCGGTCCCCAACGTGCGCCGGTCGGCGCACAAGGACAAGAAGGACCCGCCCCGCTGCTGAGGGGCCCGCTACACCACACGGAAGTTGCGCATCATCCCCATGTCTTCGTGCTCCAGGATGTGGCAGTGATACAGGTAGAGGCCCGGGTAGCTGGTGAAGGGCACCTGCACCCGCACCGTCTCGCCGGGCAGCACCAGCACGGTGTCGGTCCAGCCGGTGTCCGAGAGGCCCTCGCGTAACGCGTTGGACGCGGATCCACCCGTGCGCTCGAGCACGCGGAACTGGCGGCCGTGCATGTGGATGGGATGCGCCACCTGCATGCCCATGCCGTTGGGTGTGTTCGCAAATTCCCACACTTGCGTGGCGCCGGCGGAGACCGTCTCGTCGGCGGCCGCCTCGGTCATCTCGAACGTGCGGCCGGCCAGCAGCCATTGCATCCGCATGAACATCAACGGCACATGGCGCACGGCGGCGCCCGAACGCACCGCCCACGTGCCGTCGAAGGCCGACAGGCGATCGGGCAGCCGGAACGCATCGGCCGCGGCGGCGCGCGTGCGCAGCGTCATCATGCGCAGCGCTGCGCCGTTGGGCGCCGGCGGGCCTCCCATCATGCCCACACGCCCCGCATCGCCCTCGTCGTACGCGAGGCTCTCGAGGTGGATGTCGGTGCCGGCGGGCACACCGGTGAGATTCACGAGCACGTCGGCGCGCTGTCCGGGCGCGAGCGTGATCACGCGGGCGGACACGGGGTGTTCCAGCAGGCCGCCGTCGCTGCCAATGCGGTGCATGGGTACCTCGCGGCTCCACGCCAGCTTGTAGATGCGCGCGTTCGACCCATTCAGCAGGCGCACGCGCACCCAGGCGGCGTCCACATCCCGGGTGGGCTGCGGCAGGCCGCTCACGAGCATGCGGTCGCCGAGGAAGCCGTTCATCATCTCCATCATGTTGCCGCCCTGGTACACCCACTGGTTCCGGGCATCTATCTGGCGGTCTTGCAGCACGCACAGCAACTCGCGCTGGCCTGATGGCAGGGCAAGCGCGTCTTCCTCGGGGTCGCTCACCAGCAGCAGCCCGGCCAGGCCCTGGTACACCTGCGGGGCCGTGCGCATGTGCGGGTGCGGGTGATACCAGTAGGTGCCCGCGCGGTTGGTGACCGCGAAGTCGTAGACGTAGTCCTGGCCGTCGCCCACGGCGAGGCGCGGATGGCCGTCGGCCTTCTCGGGCACGTCGAGGCCGTGCCAGTGGACGATGGAGGGTTCGCCGAGGCGGTTCTGGAAGCGGACGCGCACCTGCTGGCCGCGGCGGAGGCGGATGACGGGGCCCAGGTACGAGCCCGGAATGGTCTCCATCGTGTCGGCCGGGCCCTTCACCACGGTTCCGGTGAAGCGCCACACGCGCGTGGGCGCGCCTGGGAACACCTGCACCTCGGCGGGCGCGGCGGTGAGGGTGAGTTCCACGTCGGGCACGCCACCGGCGCCCGGGGTGGTTTGGCTGGCCATCAGCGGCTGGTCGGGGCCGGCTGAGGAGCGGGCGCAGCCGGCGGCGCCGGCGAGTGAGGTGAGGCCCAGCAGGCGGAGGAGTTCGCGTCGGTTCATGTGGTGTGCCGTGCGCCTGGGGACGCGGCGAAGACGATGACGATCCAGA
>CAYJPQ010000009.1:0-2468 GCA_964372085.1 uncultured Bifidobacteriaceae bacterium
CTGCATCGGGTTATTGTACATCTCTGCAGCGGGTGCAGCGGGTGCAGCGGGTGCATCAGGTGCAGCGGGTGCATCAGGTGCAGCGGGTGCAGCGGGTGCAGCGGGTGCAACGGGTGCAACGGGTGCATCAGGTGCAGCGGGGGCGTGGGTCGAGGCCATGGCCCTGTTGGATGCCCAAACCGGGGCCGAGGCTCCCGACGCGCTCTGGGCCGCGCGGTTTCGGCTGTCACGCTGAGCCTTGCCCCCGCACGGGCCACAGAGACACAGAGACACAGAGGAAAATCCAAACACCTCAAAATGCCTGCAGGCTGTCTCAGCAGCACTGGCCTTTAGAAGGACTTGGTCTTTTCTCTGGGTCTCTGTGCCTCTGCTTGCCCCGAGCGACGTCGAGGGGTGGCCCGTACGTCATTTCGCGTAATCGTAAAAGCCGCGGCCGCTCTTCTTGCCCAGGTGGCCGGCCAGCACCATGCGCTTCAGCAGGGGCGGCGGGGCGAAACGGGCCTCGCGGAACTCGTCGAACATGATGTTCGCGATGTAGTACGTGGTGTCGAGCCCCACGAAGTCGAGCAGCGTGAACGGCCCCATCGGGTAGCCGCACCCGAGCTTCATCCCGTTGTCGATGTCCTCCACGGTGCCCAGCCCCTCTTCCAGGCAGCGCACCGCATCGAGCAGGTACGGCACCAGCAGACGGTTGACGATGAAGCCGCCACGATCGGGCGCCGAGATGGGCTCCTTGCCGATGGCCCTGGCGTAGGCGTACAGCGCCTCGTGGGTCTCGGCGCTCGTCGTCAGCGCCTTCGTCACTTCCACCAGCTTCATCAGCGGCACGGGATTGAAGAAGTGCAGCCCGCCCACCTTGTCGGGCCGCTTCGTGGCGGCCGCCAGCTCGGTGATGCAGAGCGACGAGGTGTTCGACGCAATCAGGCAGTGCGGCCCCACCACCGCCTCCACTTGCGCGTAGGCCTGCTTCTTGGCCTCGACGTTCTCGACGATGGCCTCGATCACGAGATCGCAGTCCTTCAGGTCGGCGTACGTCGTCGTCCCCGAGAGGTTTTTTAGCACGGTCGCCTTCTGTTCCTCGGTGAGCTTGCCCTTCTCGACGCCCCCCGTGAGGAACTTCTCGATGCGGCCGAGGCCCTTCTTGAGCACGTCCTCGTTCAGTTCGAGCACGATGGTCTTGAACCCGGCCGCCGCCGACACCTGCGCCACCCCGGCCCCCATCAGCCCACACCCCAACACACCAACCGTCTTGATCGCCATATGAGTTCTCCGGCGCCCCTGAAGGAGCGCCCTACGTGAATCCCTAGATCGCCTCGATGATCATCGCGATGCCCTGGCCGCCGCCGATGCATGCCGAGGCCACGCCGTACTTCTTGCCGCGGCGCCGCAGTTCGAGCACCAGCGTGAGCAACAGGCGCGCGCCGCTGGCACCCAGCGGGTGGCCCAGCGCGATGGCGCCGCCGTTGACGTTCGACTTCGCCGGGTCGAGCCCGAGTTCCTTCTCGCACGCGAGGTACTGCGGCGCGAAGGCCTCGTTGATCTCCACTAGATCCAAGTCGCCGAGCGAGAGCTGCGCCTTCTCCAGCGCCTTGCGGATGGCCGGTACCGGACCCATGCCCATCAGCGTGGGCTCCACGCCCACCGTGGCCCACGACACGATGCGGCCCATCGGCTTCAGGCCGCGTGCCTTCACCGCGTCGCCGCCCGCAATCAGGAGCGCCGCGCCGCCATCCACGATCCCGCTGGCGTTGCCGGCGGTGACGATGCCGTCCTTCTTGAAGACCGTGGGCAGCTTGGCCAACACCTCGAGCGTGGTCTCGGGGCGCATGTAATCGTCCTGGGCCACGAGGGTCACGCCCTTGCGCGTCTTGATCTCGACGGGCACCACTTCCTCGGCCATCACGCCCGACGCCCACGCCTTGTGTGCCAGTTGCTGGCTGCGCAGCGCGTAGGCGTCGGCATCCTGGCGCGTGATGCCGTACTTCTCGGCACAGTTCTCGGCCGTGATGGCCATCGAGCAGCCGGCGTACGGGTCGGTCAGGCCTTCCCAGAGCCAGTCTTCGAGCTTGCCCTGTCCCAGCTTGAAGCCCACCCGGGCGCCGCGAATGACGTGCGGCACCTGGCTCATGCTCTCCATGCCGCCGGCCAGCACCACGCCGGCCTCGCCCAACTGGATGCACTGCGCGCCGCTCAGCACCGCCTGGATGCCCGAGCCGCATAGCCGGTTCACGGTGAGGGCCGGCACCTCCACGGGTACGCCGGCCTTGAGACCCACGTGGCGGGCGCCGTAGTGAGCGTCGACGCTGCTCTGCTGCACGTTGCCGAACACCACGTGATCCACCCACTCGGGCTTCACCGCCGTGCGCTCGAAGGCGCCGCGCGCGGCCAGCGCGCCCAGCTCGATGGCCGAGAAGTCCTTGAGCGCTCCCACGTGCTGGGTCATGGGCGTGCGCGCGCCGCCGATGATG
>CAYJPQ010000009.1:2568-76717 GCA_964372085.1 uncultured Bifidobacteriaceae bacterium
GCGGCCTCGACGGCGCGCTCGATGGCGCGGGCCTCGGTGACGGCGCCGAGCGTCTCGAGCATCAGCGCCGATGACAGGATCGCCCCCATCGGGTTGGCGACGTTCTTCCCCGCCAGCGGCGGCGCCGAGCCGTGCACCGGCTCGAAGAGCGACGTGCGCCCCGGGTGGATGTTGCCCGACGCGGCCATGCCCAGGCCGCCCTGCAGCGCCCCGCCGATGTCGGTGATGATGTCGCCGAACAGGTTGTTGGTGACGATCACCTGGTACTGCCCGGGGTCCTTCACGAGGAACATGGCCAGCGCATCGATGTACTGGTGCGAGGCCGTGATGCCAGGATACTCGGCCGCCACCTCCTTGTACACGCGCTGCCACAGGGCGTGGCCCTGCTGCATGGCGTTGCTCTTGTCGGCCATGCACACCTTGGTGTGGCCGTTGGCCCTGGCGTACTCGAACGCGTGCCGGATGATGCGGTTGACGCCCTTGAACGTGTTGATCTCTTCCTGGATGGCAATCTCGTCGGGGGTGCCGGCCTTGAAGCGGCCGCCCACGCCCACGTACACGCCCTCGGTGTTCTCGCGGAACACCACGAAGTTCACGTCGGCGCGGCCGCGGCCCTTGAGCGGGCACAGGCGGTCGTCGATCAGGCGCACGGGCCGGTAGTTCACGTACAGGTCCAACTCGAAGCGCGTGCCGAGCAGGATGTCGCGGGCATGCCGGTTGTCGGGCACGCGCGGGTCGCCCAGCGCGCCCACGTACACGGCCTGGAATTCGTCCCGCAGCATCTGGTAGCCGTTGGCGGGCAGCGTCTCACCCGTGGCCAGGTAGTGATCCGCGCTCCACGGCAGGTGCACCAGCTCCAGCGGCCGGCCAAACACCTGGCTCGTCGCCTTCAGCACCTTCACCGCTTCGGCGGTGACGTCTTTCCCAATCCCGTCACCCGGGATGACCGCGATTCTCATCCAGCCTCTTGAATCTTGTGATCGGGTGATCTGTCGTGTGAACTATTGATCTGTTGATGTTCTGCTGAACGCTTGACCTTGTGAACTCTTTGATCTACTGAACTTCAATCGCGATCGCCATACCCACGACCCGCGGATCCACGCCCGCGCTCGCCCACCCCACAATCTTCGCAAGCGGCTTCAGGCCGCTCGCGGCGGCGAACTCCGCCGATGCCAGCACCAGCAACGGCGCCGCCGTCGGTGATCCCCGACGCCGAACCGGCGGTGACGATGCCGTCGTGGCCCTCCACCTTGGGAAACGTGGGCGGGAGCTTGCGCAGGGCGCAGACATGAACCCAAATGATATCAAACGATCGTTCGAATCCAGGCAACAACGTGTGCCTCGGGTCAGCGCCTTCGTCGATGGGCTATGATGGAGCCCACCTCGATGGGGAATCGTCGTGCCGCTGTCCGACTGGCTGCCGCGGCGCTCGTGCTGGCGGCGGCAGCGCTGTGGTGGGTGCGCGTGCGGCCGGACGGGGCGCGCGTGGTCCGGAACGCCGACCAGAACGTTCTGCTCGTCACCATCGATACGCTGCGTGCGGATGCACTGGGCAGCTACGGCGGCCGCGCCGCGACGCCGAATCTCGATCGGCTGGCGCAGGGAGGCCTCCGGTTCACCTTCGCGCACGCACACGCGGTGGTGACGTTGCCGTCGCATTCGAGCATCCTGACGGGGCGCTACCCCTTCGAGCACGGCGTCCGTGACAACGCCGGCTATCGCCTGGACGAGTCGGCCGACACGCTGGCCGAGATCGCGCGCCGCCACGGGATGGCCACGGCGGCCTTCGTGGGCGCTTTTCCGCTCGACCGGCAGTTCGGCCTCAATCAGGGCTTCGACCTCTACCGCGATGTCGGGGGACGGATGGTGGCGCAGGGCGACTTTGCCTTCGCGGAGCGGCGGGCCGAAGAAGTCGTCGCCGAAGCCCGCGCCTGGATCGACGCGCAGCCGCGCAAGTGGTTCGTGTGGGTCCACCTCTTCGACCCGCACGCCGGCTACGCGCCGCCGCCGCCCTTCGACAGGCAATACCAGGACGATCCCTACGCCGGCGAGGTCGCCTACGTGGATTGGGCGCTCGGTCCGCTGCTCGACGCCGTCGGTCGCTTTTCGAGGCCGACGACCCTTGTCGTCACCGCGGACCACGGCGAGGGCCTCGGCGACCACGGCGAGGCGACGCACGGCACCTTCGCCTACGAGTCCACGCTGCAGGTGCCGCTGATCCTGGCGCAGGTCGGCCCGGGCGCCCAGGCGGCCGGGGGCCGCTCGGTCGACGCGCCGGCCCGGCACGTCGATATCGTGCCGACGATCGCGGATCTGCTGGGTCTTGAGGTGCCCGGCGATCTGCCGGGCCGGACGCTGCTGGCCGCGGAGGGAGACGACTCGCGGCCTTCCTACTTCGAGGCCATGACGCCGATGCTGAAGCGTGGCTGGGCGCCGCTGAGCGGCGTGATCGCCGGCGGCGACAAGTACATCGACCTGCCGATCCCCGAGGCGTACGACCTTGCCACGGATGCGCGCGAAGCGCGCAACCTCGCGGCAACCGACGGCGCCAGGGTTGCGGCGCTGACCTCGACGCTCCGGGCCTTCGGCGCAGTCTTGCCGGGCGAGCCTCGGGCCGAACGTGCCGACGTGCGCGCGCGCCTGCAGGCGCTCGGGTACGTATCCGGATCGACGCCGCGCAAGGCTCGGTACACGGACGAGGACGACCCCAAGCGCCTGATCGACGTCGATCGCCTGATGATGGAGGGCATCGACCTCTACCGGCGCGGGCGCCTTGCGGAGGCCATGGAGGCGTATCGGGCCGTGCTCGCACGGCGGCCGACCATGGGTTTGGGGTATCGCCGGCTGGCGTTTCTCCAGTGGCACGAGGGCCGGCGTGCCGCGGCCATCGCGACCCTACGGACCGCGCGGGAGATCCTCGGAGCCGACCTCGACGTGGACGTCCGGCTAGGCACGTATCTGGCCGAGGCGGGGTCGCCCTCCGAGGCGATCCCGCTGCTCGAGCGCGTCACCTCGGCCGATCCCGGCAACACCGAGGCGCTCAACGCCCTCGGGATCGCGCACGGGCGCGCGGGAGACGGCGCCAGGGCGCTCGCGGCCTTCGCCCGCGTGCTGGCCCAGGATCCCCGCGACGCCTTCGCCCTCGAGAACATGGGCGCCGTGCACCTGGCGCAGGACGACCTGGCGGCCGCCGGGCAGGCGTTCACCCGCGCCGTCGAGAACGACCCGCGCTCGTCTCGCGCGCACGCGGGCCTGGGCATCGTGGCCAGCCGATCCGGGCGGATCGACCTGGCGATCTCGTCGTTGCGCACGGCCGTGTCGCTCGACGCGACCAACTTCGACGCCCTCTACAACCTGTGCGTGGTGCTCGTCACGGCGACGCGCACCGCCGAGGCGCGCCCGTACGTCGAGCAGTTCGTCCGCACGGCGACCCCTGGCGTGTACAGCCGCGAGATCGACGAGTTCCGCGCATGGCTGCGGTGACCTCACGCTGGTGGCGGGTGCTCGGACTCGCGCTGGCGATCGCCGCCGCCGCCGCCGTCGCCGTCACGCAATGGCAACGCGGAGTGAGGACCCTTGCCGCCGACGGCCCCATCGTCGTGCTCTCGATCGACACGCTGAGGGCCGACCGCCTGCCGGCGTACGGCAGCACGCGGACCACGACGCCGCACATCGACCGGCTGGCCGCCGACGGCGTCCTCTTCGAGCACGCCTACGCGCACTCGCCGCAGACGCTGCCGTCGCACACCTCCATCCTGTCGGGCGAGCTGCCGTTCGAGCACGGCGTGCGCGACAACGTCGGCTTCACCGTGAGGCCAGGCCAGCGTTTCGTGCAGCACGCGCTGCAGGAGAGGGGCTGGGCGACCGGCGCGTTCGTGTCGTCGTACGTCCTGCGCCGGCAGACCGGGATCAGCCAGGGGTTTGCGACCTACGACGACCGCCTGCCGCCGGCGTCGGCCGCCACCCCGCTGGGCCAGGTGCAGCGTCCCGGCGAGCAGACGATGGCGGCGGCGCTGCGGTGGGTCGACGCGCAGCCATCCGCGCGGTTCTTCCTCTTCGTGCACTTGTACGAGCCGCACACGCCGTACGCGGCGCCCGCTCCGTTCACCGGCGCCGATTCGTACGATGCGGAGGTCGCCTACTCGGACGAGCTGGCCGGCAGGCTGTTCGAACACCTGCGGGCGAAGGGGCTCTACGACAACGCGACGATCGTATTCTCGTCGGATCACGGAGAGGGGCTCGGCGACCACGGCGAGGACGAGCACGGCATCTTTCTCTACCGCGAGACCATTCAGGTGCCACTCATTGTGAAGCTGCCCGGTTCGGGGCATGCCGGCGGGCGCCTGACGGCGCCGGTGCAGCACATCGATCTGGCGCCGACCATCCTGGCGCTGGCCGACCCGCCGGAGGGGCGCGGAGCGGCGACGCCGGCCCTTCGGGGCCGCTCGCTGCTTCCCCTCATCGACGGCTCCGGCCCGATCGCCGACCTGTTGGTCTACTCCGAGTCGCTGTCCCCTCGCCTGCACTTCGGCTGGAGCGAACTCTATGCGCTCACGGACGAGCGCTACCGCTTCATCCTCGCCCCGAGGGACGAGCTCTACGATCTCACGGAGGATCCGCGCGAGCGCCAGTCGGTGGCCGCCGAGCGTCCGCGGGTCCGCGACGCGATGCGCTCCGCACTGGACACCCTGCGCGCCCGCGCCGCCGTCAGCCGCCCATCGGCGATCTCGGACGAGGACCGCCGGAAGCTGGCGGCGCTCGGCTACGTGGGGACCGCGACGCGCAATCCGGCGCGGGAGGAGGAGCCCGGCGCTCCGGCGGCCGACCCGAAGGACAAGATCCACGTGTTCCAGGCGTACCGCCGCGCCACGCGGCTGGTCGCGGCGGGGCAGTTCGCGGAGGCCGGGGCGCTGTACCGGCAGTTGCTCCGCGAGGATCCGGGACTGACGGACGTCTGGCTGCAGCTGGCCGAGGCCTACAAGCGGCAGGGGCGATACGCCGAGGCGCTCGCGGCCTTCCGGGAGGTCATCGCACGCCACCCAACGGATCCCGCCGGCCTCACCGGCGCCGCCGACGCGTTGCTGCGTACGGGTCGCCCGGCCGAAGCGCGCGCCCACGCGGAGCTGGCCGCCGGCCGCGCGCCGGCCGCCGCGCACGAGATGCTCGCGCGCATCGCGCTCGGCAGCGGAGACGCCGACGCCGCCCGCCGTCATGCGCGGCTGGCGCGGGAGGCCGACCCCTCGCTGCCCATGCCGGCGTTTGTCGAGGGCGTCATCCTGCACCAGCAGGGCCACTTCGCCCAGGCGGCGCAGCGGTTCCTCGAAGCCCGGCAGGCCGCGGCGGCGCGAACCGAGCCCCTGGCCGATGTGGGCTACCTGGCCGGCGATTCGCTCGCGCGGCTCGAGCGGTACCAGGAAGCCGAGCGGCTCTTCGAGGCCGAGCTGGCCGTCACCCCGGAGCACATCCGCGCGCGCGCGGGCCTGGCCATGTTGTATCGCGCGACGGGACGGAACACCGAGGCGGCAGCCGCCGTCGAAGCCATTGTCCTGCGATCGCCGACCCCCGAAGGCCACGATGTGGCCGCGCAGCTCTGGGCCATGTTTGGCGAACCCGGAAAGGCGGCGGCCGCGAGGGCTCGCGCGAAGCGCCGGCCGGAGTAAGGGAGTAAGATCGGAAGGCGTTCAGTACGCGCCGGCAGTCTAGGGCTTCCATGGCAGGACGGTTCCCGCTCCTCATCGCGTTGATGGCGCTCGGCACGACCCCGGCGGCGGGGCAGGATCCTTCGCGGCCAACGTTCACGTCCGGCGTGGACCTCGTCCGGCTGGACGTGCGGGTCGTCGACGCCGACGGCCGGCCCGTGACCGACTTGCGGCCGGACGAGATCGAGATCCAGGACCACGGCGCAACGCTTCCGGTCGTGCTCTTTCAGCGCGTCCACGAGCCGGCAGGCAGCTACGTGGAAGACGCGATCCGCGCCACCACTGCCGAGGTGTCGTCGAACGCCGCCTTCCCGCGCGGGCACCTCTACATCCTCGTCTTCGACCAGCAGCACATCGCCCCCGGCAACGAACAGCGGGCGCGGATGGCGGCGGAGCGGTTCATCCGCCGCCGCGTGCGCCCGTCCGACCGCGTGGCGCTGTTCGCGCTGCCGGGACCGGGGCCGCGGATCGGCTTCACCGCCGACCGCTCGCGAGCGATCGAGGCGCTGGCATCCATCCGCGGATCGTACGAACGCTCGGTCGCGACGCCGCTCGGCACGATGACCGCGTATGAGGCGCACCGCGTCGTGCAGGGCGACGAGTCGCTTGCGGCGACGCTCGCCACGCGGATGGCCGCGGAGGCGGGAGACGCGGTCACCGGCGTCGGCGATGCGCTGGGCGGCCGGGCCATGGGCGGCGAGACGGAAGCTCCCGCGGTGACTCGTCGCCTGCTGCAGGAAAACGCACGCGCCGTGGTCAGCCAGAGTGACAGCGGGTCGCGCCAGTTCCTCCAGCGACTGGCGGACGTCATCACGGGCTTCCGCGACATCGAGGGCCGCAAGACCCTCGTCCTCTTTTCCGAGGGGTTTCTCCAGGACAACCTCTCGCGCGAGCTCGAGGCCGTGGCGGCGGCCGCCGCCCAGGCCTACTGCGTCTTCTACGCGATGGACGTGAACTCGCGGTCCACCGCGCTCTCCGAGGCCTTCGCCCCCGACACGACGCTCGCCACCGAGATTCAGGCGCGGATCGCCCCGCTGTCGACGCTCGCCGTCGAGACCGACGGCGCGCTGATCGTGGACGCCGCGGGGCGCGGCTCGGAGGAGCTTGACAAGATCGCCGACGTGACCCAGGACTACTACCTCGTGGGCTTCGCCCCGCCCGCCGACGCCCGCGCGGCGCCGGGCCAGTACCGCCGCGTCGCCGTCAAGGTGCGCCGCGCGGGAGCCCGCGTGAGCGCCCGCACGGGATACGCGGTTGCTCCCAGCCCAGGGCCGGCGGACCGGCGCCGATCGATCGACGCATTGCTCGGCGCGCCGTTCGTCCAGCAGGGATTGAAGGTGGACTACACGACCTACGTCCTCAGGGATGCCGAGCGCGGGCGGCAGCGCGTCGTGCTGAGCCTCGCGGCGGACCTGCCCGTGCGGGCGCGCCCGGGCGATGCGGCCGACGTCGTCTTCGTCGTCCGCGATGTGCGCGACGGCCGCGTGGCGGCGAGCGGCACCGGCGCGATCCCGCTGCCGGCCGAGCCACGCGCCGGCGAGCCGGGCGGCACCGGCGCCTGGCGGGTCCAGTTCAGCGTGCCTCCGGGCTCGTACCTGATGCGCAGCGTCGTGCGCGAGCCGGGCGGCCTCGCCGGAAGCGCAGACCGCCGCCTGGAGATCCGGCCGCTCGACGGCCCCGACGTGACCGTCAGCGATCTCATCCTCGCCTCGGCCATCGGCGGCCTGCCGGTCAGTCCGCGCGCCTACACGGGCAGCGGCCTGACCGCCCTGCTCGAAGCCTACGCCCGAGCACCGAACCAGCTCGACACGCTGGACGTGCGGTTCGAGCTGCGCCGCCAGGCCGACGCCGTGCCGCTCTCCACCATCCAGGCGGAGCTTCGCCCCACCGAGGCGGACGGCGCTGGCGTCCGCCGCCGCGCGCAACTGCTGATGCCGCTCGATGACGTGCCGCCCGGAGACTACCTCGCCCACGCGGTCGTGCGTGCGGGTCGCGAGGTCGTCGGAGAGCGAACGCGGCAGGTCGAGATCCTGGCGGGCCGCGCGCCGGACGCCCCAGAGGGAATCGTCACGGGCGGCAACACCTGGACGCCGCTGGAGATTATCCAAGGGGATCTCGGCCGGGGGTACGTCGCCTGGATCGGCCAGCAGGCCGCGGGGTCCCCGGTCAGCGGGGCCGCCGCGCTGGCAGCGGCGAACCAGTGGGAGCGCGTGGAGCTCGACGTGCGGCGCATCGGATCCAGCGTCGGCGTGGCCGCTCCCGCGCTGACCGGCCTGGCCCTGTTCGCCCGAGAGGACTACGCGGCGGCGGCCGCGGCGCTGACCCGGGCCCGCGACGCGGCCCCGGACAGCGCGCTGACCGCGTTCTTCCTCGGCTGGGCGCATGACGGCGCCGGCGATTCCCGGGCCGCGCTGTCGGCCTGGCGGGCCGCCGCGCACCTGGACCCCACACTCGTCTCGGCGCATCTGGCGCTCTCCGACGGCTACCTCAAGATCTCGGAGCCGGCGCTCGCCGTCCAGGCCCTGCGGGCGGGCCTGGCCGCGCTCCCGTCATCGCCCGAGCTGCAGGCACGGCTGCACGTGCTCGAACGCGTCCAACCGTAGTGTCTCGAGAAGGTTCATGATGCGACCCGTACTCGCGGTTACGACATGGCTCATCGCGATGGCGATCGTGGCGGCCACGCAGGGGCCGCTGACGGTCGACACGTTGCGCCTCGGTGAACCGGTGACCGTCGCCTCGATCGATTCCGAGAAACTGAAGGGACAGCCGGCGCGGCTCGCGTGGTCGCCCGACGGCGCGCAGCTCTATCTGCAGGCGATCGACGGCGCCTTCGGCCAGACCGGCGCGGCGCTCCATCACTACGCGTTCAGCGCCGAGACCGGCCGGCGCCAGGATCTCCCGGCGGAACCAGAATGGGCGTCAGCCTACTGGACGGCGAAGAGCGGCCAGGGGTCCCCGGATGGCCAGGGACTCAAGATCGAGTTGAAGTCCGAGACCCGGACCGAGCAGACCGTGTCCACGCCGATGGGCGGTGACCTGGCGCGAGGCGGCACTTCCGCCGCCAGCGGCACGGGGGCGGGGGACGGCATCGCCGCGGCCTACAATCGCCAGACCATTCCCGTGCACTCGATGTGGCTCCGCGGCCAGATGGTCGGCGAGTTCCTCAACTCCGTCATCGTACCGGGCCTGACGTTCGGCTGGGGCCCGCCTGGAACGAAGATCATCGCCTACAGCGCCCACAAGACCGGTCGCGTGGTCGTGATGGACGACACGGGAGCCAGGGCCGAGATCGGCCGGTCCAGGGAGGCGATCCTGCCGGCGTGGTCAGCGGACGCGACGCGTCTTGCGTGGCTGCAGAAGGACGGGCGCAAGCGGTTCGTCCTTCAGGTGGCGCGTGTCTCCACTTCGTAGGCTCGGCCTGTACAGGGCTGGCGTCGCCCGCGCCAGCCTGGTGGCCGGAGGGGTCGTCCTCGCCAGCGGCATCGTGCTCGCCGCGCAGACGCCGCCTCCGCAGGCGGCGCCTCCTGCGTTCCGATCCGGCGTTCAGATCGTCGAGGTGGACGTGCGGGTCTTCGACGAGGCCGGACGCTTCGTCGCCGACCTGGCACTCGAGGATTTCGCCCTCGACGAGGGAGGCGTGCCTCAGACCATCGATGCGATCTACGTGGTTGGCGCGGCCGGATCGCCCGCCAGGCCGGCGCCACGCGCCGGTGCTCCACCATCGCCCACCCCGGCGCCGTCGGCCCCGGCCGCGCCACAGACATGGGTCTTTGTCTTCGACCTCGGCCACCTGACGCCCGGAGGCGGCTTCGACCGGGCGCGCGCGGCCGTCGAGGGCTTCCTCCGCGAGCGCTTCAGGGACGGCGACGTGGCCGGGATCCTCGCCGGCGACACGATGGTCAACAATCGGCTCACCAGCGTGAAGCAGGAACTGCTCGACGCCGTCGCGCGGGTGAAGCCGCGCGGCGATGCCCGGGCCCATGCCCTGGAGCTGACGCGCGAATGGCCCCGCTTGCTCGACGAGGAAGAGGCCATCCGCATCGCCCGCAGCGAGAACGACGTGATCCGGCGGGCGGCTGCACGGGCCTGCGCGGACGACCCGGACTACTGCAGGATGGGCGATCCCGAGCCGGTCGTCCGGGCAAAGGGCCAGCGCATGCAGCAGGAGGTCCACCGCACCGCCCTGCAGACGCTCGCCACCCTCAACGCGCTCGCCTCGGGTCTCGCGCGGGTGCCTGGACCGAAGACAGTGGTCCTGCTGAGCGACGGCTTCGTCACCCTCGACATCGACACTACGCTTCGAGCCGTGGTCGGGCAGACGACGCGGGCCGGCGCGCGCGTGTATGCGATCGATGTCCGGGGCCTGGGCCGCGCGGCCAATCCGGGCATCATCGATCAGGCGCACGTCGAGGATCCGTACGGCGCGGTCACCAGGTTCGATGCGGTCGTCGACGGTCCGCACAGCCTCGCCATCGACACCGGCGGGCTGATGATCCGGAACGAGAATAACCTCGGCCGCGCACTCGACCGCATCGCGGACGATTCCGGGCGCTACTACGTGCTGGCCTACCAGCCATCCAACTCGACCTTCGACGGCCAGTACCGTCCAATCCAGGTGCGCGTCAAGCGCGACGGACTGCGCGTGCGCGCGCGACGGGGCTACCTCGCGCTGCCCTCGTCGCGCCTGCTGATACCGCAGCCAATCGAGCCGAAGGCCGGGGGCGCGCCCGAGCGCTCGGCGGCCGGCGCCGACGAGCCTCCGCGAGACGATCCCGAGGGGCCAGGCGCGGCGCGGCTGCCCGCCTCCGCCCCTGCCGCGGCGGCGGCGCCCTCCGCCGAGGCGACGGCCGCCGCCATCCGGCTCAGGCCCGGCGCCGAGGCGCGCATCACGGCGCTGTCCACCGGAGAGCCGGCTGCCGCGGGCTCGCTCGCCGCCGCCGGATGGGACGCCTACCAACGCGGGGACGTCGAGTCGGCGCTGGCGGCCTTCTCGAAGGCGGCCTCCGAGCCCGACGCGCGGCCGTGGGTACTCTACGCGCTCGGCATGTCGCAGGCGGCGCTCGGCCAGGCCGCGGGTGCCATCGCCTCGTGGGAGCGCGTCCGCCGCGCCGCGCCTGACTTTCAGCCCGTGTACATGGATCTGGCTGACACCTATGCGGCGCTCTCGGATCTCACCTCGGCGCTCGCCACCGTCCGCGAGGCGGAAGCGCGTTGGCCCTCGAATCCGGACGTCCACAGTGCGATTGGCGTCATCCTGGTGCGGCGCGGCGCGCTCGATGACGGCATTGCGGCGTTGCTCAGGGCAACCGAGCTGGCCCCTGACGATGGGCTCGCGTACCTGAACCTGGGGCGGGCCTACGCCCTTCGCTATCAGCGGGGCCGTCGCTACGTAACGAGCCAGCGCCGCTGGGTCGCCCCCGATGAGGATCGGCGGAGGGCCATCGAGGCGCTCGATCGCTCCGTGCGGATCGGCGGGCCCTACGCGGCGCGCGCGAAAGAGGAGCTCACCTTCCTGGAGTGGTCGAAGCAGGGATGACAGCCCCACGAGCCGGCGTGGCCTTCGTCTGCCTCGGCCTGTCGATCGCCTGCGGAGGCGGCGGCGGGAGCTCGCCCTCGGGGCCCACGGCGCCGACGCCGGTGTCGGCCGGAGGCCCATCAGAAAGCGCGTGCGGGGCGCTCGGCGTGACCTCTTCCGCGAGCATCCTTAACGGCGCCGAGTGTCCGACCGGCGCGTCGGCCGTCGTGCTGCTGAACATGCGCGATCGCGACGGCTTTGCGGTCGGCGCGTGCTCGGGGACCGTGATCGCCGAACGCGCCATCCTCACGGCGGCGCATTGCCTGTCCGCCGACGTGCACCTGGTCCGCGTCTACCTCGGGAGCGGCCCGGAGGTGGTGGCCGAATCCTTCACTCCGCATCCGGCCTACCGCAGCGGCGCCGCAGTCGCCGACGTGGGCGTGGTCGTGATGGCCGAGCCGATCGGACGCCGGCCCCTGTCGCTGCTGCTGGGGCGCGACGCGCGGGTCGGCGAGCCGGCGGTCATCGCCGGCTGGGGGCGGAACCAGGACGACGTGCCCGCCACGTTAAGGGCCGGGATGACGACCATCACGGCCGCCAGCGGCACGGTGCTGGAAACGCAGTACGCGGCCAGCGCCAGTTCGGTGTGCTCGGGGGATTCCGGAGGGCCGATCCTGCTGTCGGAGGGCGGCGCCTGGGCCGTCGGCGGTGTGACGTCGTCGACCTCGGCGAATATCTGCAACGCCGGCACCAACTACTACGTCGCGATTCGCAACGCCAGCGTCTCGTCGTTCGTGCTGGGCCTGGTCCCCGACGCCGCCCAGCGGTAGGCTCCGGCCGCCGGCACGTCCCCGCGCCGGCTACTTGATCGAGTCGAGGATCTTCTTCGCCGTCGCCAGCTCCGGCGCATCGGCCGGCGCCATCGACACGTATTTCTCGAAATCCACCTTCGCCTCGGCGGTCATCCCCTGCGACATGCGCGCGATCCCGCGGTAGTAGTAGCCGTCGGCGTGCTCGGGGAAGCGTGCGACGGCCTTGTCGAACCACGCCGCCGCCTCCGCGCCCTTCTGATCGTTGAGCAGCGCGATCCCCATGTTGAGGAACACCGTCGGATCGACAACGGTCGACTCGTCGACGGACGAAACGATCCGGCGAGCCTCGTCGGCGTGTCCCGTCTCCATCAGCGTGTTGCCAAGCAGCAGCATGACCTCGGCGTTGCCGGGATCCTGTTCCAGCGCCCTGCGGAGGTGCTCGATCGCGGCCTCCTTGTTGCCCTCGCCGTGGTAGCTGCGGGCGATGAGGGGCCGGAACTGCTTCACCTCGGGATAGGCCGCCGCGAGCTCCTCGTAGATCGCCCTGGCGGCGCCGAACTGCTTGGCGTTCATCAGGCCAGCCGCCTCAGTGAGCTTCTCGCGGATCTCGACGTTGGGATCCACGACCGGCGCCGCCTGCCGCTTGAGGGCGATCTCCATCGGCGGGATGCGCCCCGATTCCATCACGGTCACCGTGATGCTGCGCGTCTCGTAGCCATCTTTTGCGAAGTCGAGCGCCCACTGGCCGCCGGCGATGCCGCCGATCGCCCATTCCCCCTTCGCGTTCGACCGGGTCCCGGGCCCACGGTTGCCGGCGCGGGGCATCATCGCCTTGACCGTCACGCCTTCCACGGGTTTGCCGGCCTCGTCGACGACCTTGCCGCCGACTCGACCCATGCCACGCCACTCCTGCGAGGCGACGACGGCCGCGAACACGAGCACGGCCAGCATCGTCGTACCAACCGATTTCACCCACCGAGTCGTCATGGAGCCATTCTCCCGCTTCCGCACCCGGCCCTCGGCCTTCACGAGCCCGAGCCTCCGGACAAAAAAAAGACCCGGAACCCGGCGGCACGCCAGGTTCCGGGAATCACGAGTCGCGGAAGGCTAGAAGTTGAACCGCAGGCCGAGCCGAAGCACTCGCGGGTTCATGATCTCCTGCACGTTGTTCGCCGTCGTCACCCGTAGGTCGAACTGGCGGCCGAGCACGGTGTTGCTGTTCAGCGCGTTGAACAGGTCGAGGTCGACGTTCAACCGCGCGCGCCGGATCTGGACCTCCTTGCCGAGGCGCAGGTCGAGCGAGGTGACACTCGGCAGGCGCAGCGTGTCAACGTCGTCGACCAGGAGCACGGTCTTGCGCGACGCGAGCGGGTCGGCGGTGGGCACCGACGAGCGGAAGTACGGCGTGGCGAAGCCCTGGCGCGTGACCATGTTGCCGGCCACGTTGATGCCCCACGGCATCTGGTACAGACCGGTGAGGATGAACTGATACTTCGGCAGCACCTGGTAGATGTTGCTCTTGCCGCTGCCCGAGCTCCGGCGGATGACGATCCCGCCGTCCTTGTTGGGGCTCGTCGGCGACGCCGTCGGGTCCCCCAACGCGTCGGGGCTGTCGTAATACTCCCGGTGGACGTTGGTCGAGAAGCCGAAGCGTGCCATCCAGCGGTTCGAGAGCCGCTTGGTCGCCGCCAGCTCGAGCCCGAGGAATCGCTGCGAGTAGTCCGGGTTCTCCATGTAGGTCGTCGCCGCCCGGTTGGCCGGCAGGTGTCCGGGCATCACGCCGTAGATCGGCACGCTGTAGCTGCCGATGGCCGGGTGGGTGCCGGTCAAGGTGTCGATCTGCTGGTAGTCGGAGCTGCGAAGGCCGTTGTCGCGCCGGGTGAAGTGGGTGAACCGGCGCCAGGTGAACGTCCCGCTCACACCGAAGTTCGGCATGAGCTCGCGGTCCGCGCCGAGCTGCATCTCGTGGGTCACGGGCGTCTTGTACGCGCCGACCTTGTGGATGGGCTCCGCGACGTTGGACGGGTTGTCGATGTCGAACCCGTACCAGTTCTCTGGCGTCCGGCCGGCGATCTCGCTGGCGTCGACGACCTTGTTGCCGTTCAAGTCCGGCACGTTGTAGAAATACACGCCCCGATATGCGACGGTCGACAGGAAGTTGCCCGCCCCGGAGTTCAACTGGGAGGCGAACACTCCGTAGCTGGCGCGCAGCAGCGTCTTGCGCGACTCGTCGAGCGCGTACGAGAGGCCGATGCGCGGCGTGATGGAATTCCACACGATCACGTCGTCTCTCGCGGTGCTGGTCAGATCGGGCAGCAGGGCGGGCAGCGAGGCGTTCCCCGTCTGCGAGAGCGCCCTCACCGAGGACGCCTGGCGGTCCCAGCGCAGCCCGGCGTTCAGCGTCAGCCGATCCCAGGTGAGCGTGTCACCGATGTACGCGTTCATGTACGTGCCGCCAGCCGACGCGTTGTCGTTCCACACCGTGACCTCGGCGGTCATGTTCGGGTAGCCGTCGTGATAGGTGGCGATCTTGGCGTCGCCCGGCACGATCGTCGTCGAATCGACGTCCGCGGTCCGCCAGCCGAACCCGAACTTCAGCTCGTTGCGGCCCATGAAGACGTTGCCGTCAAGCGAGGCGTTCTTCTGCGGACGAACCGTCTCGTAGTGGATGTACGAGCCGCGCACCGAACCGGCGTCGTCAATGTAGTACGGCGTGCTCAGCCCGCCCTGCGGCGTCAGGGCGAACCCGCCGTCGACGTACGCATAGCGCCCGGTGACGAAGAAGTTGCTGCCGACGACGAGGTTGCCTTCGCCCTTGTAGAGGGTCGTCGGGCCGCTCTGGTTCCAGGTCGTTTCCGGCGGCCGGGTCGTGCCGGCGCCACGGCCGTACTTCAGCTTGTCGCCCCGGAAGTAGGTGAAGTTGGCGCGGATGGCGTCGGACAACTGCGCCGTCGTCTTGAGCGAGCGGTTGTCCAGGATCGTCTGGTCCGGCGTGTTCGCAAGGGTCAGCAGGGTCACGTCGGTCTTGCCATACGCGCCCCAGGCCCACACCTTGTCCTTCCAGATGGGTCCGCCGAGCTCGAAACCGTAGTCCCGGTAGTTGTCGATGCGGTTGCCCTTGCCGGTCTTGCCGCCGATCGTGGACTTGAGATCGTCGGGCATGTTGTTCGCCTGCATGCTCTCGGTCTCGTAGTACACCCGGGACGACCCCCGCACCGAGTTGCTGCCCGACTTGAGCACGAAGTTGAGCGCGACGCCAGGCGTCGCGTTCTGCAGGTCGGCGCCGCCCGTCGTCACGTTCATCTCCTGGAACATGTCGAAGTCGTAGTAGGTGGGCGAGGAGCCGAGGGCGGACATGTCGGTGATGGCGATGCCGTCGATGTTCCACGTGTTCTCGCCGCTCGACGCGCCCTTGGCCTGGTAGTTCGACTGCTGCCCCGACTCGGCGCCGCCGACGTTCACACGGTCGACGATGACGCCGGGGACCGTCTGCAGCACAACCCACGGATCGCGGGCGGACGGAATCTGCTGGAGCTCGTCGTTGGTGACGTTGGTCCGCGTGGCGGTCTGTTTCGGGTCGATGACCGGCGATTCGGCCGTCACCTCGACCGTCTGCGTGATGGCGCCGACCTCGAGCACGACCTTCAGCGGCATGCCGCCGCCGGCGACCACCGGCACGTTGCGGTTGGTGTACTGGTTGAATCCCCCCAGTGTGGCCGCCACGGTGTAGACGCCGGGCGCGAGGCCGAGGAAGTGGACCTCGCCCTTCGTATCGGTCACCGCGGAGGCACCCTGGGGGCCGGTCAGGTCCACCGTGACGCCCGGTAGGACGGCGTCGCTGGTATCGATGACGGTGACGTCGATACGGCCGGTGTAGACCTGCGCGTTGGACGGCGCCGCCAATGTCAGCGTCAACGCCGCGAGGACTCCCAAACGAACAATGAGCAGTCTCATTCCCACCTCTCCTGGATTAACGGCAACGTCATGCCCAGCCATGCGGCAAGGCCGCCCGAGGGCGTGCCGACCGCGCCACTGGACGCCACGGCCCCTCGCCGGGGGCACTTCAAGTCCCGACAGTCGGCCGGAGTCTACTGCTGAATGGCGGCCGAGGCAACACGGATGCCGGGGCTTAATTGAACGCTCGTTCAAAACCTGCCATGATAAGGAGCGCTATTGGCACCCAAACGCCTTCTTTCACGCGTTGACCGGAAATGCTGGGGTTTGAGCCCGCCCGGGAGGCCTGGTCGCACGTCAGGGTTGTTCGATGAGGAGCAGTCATTAGGCCGCCCGCCGCTGACCGCGGCGCTCCCAGAGCTCTTCGAAGCGGCCGTTCAGCTTGCAGCAGCGCAGGGCGACGATCGCGTCAGCCCCGGCGACGGTCCCATGCGCTTGCTCGTCCATCGCGGCGGCGGCAGCAGGGGCAGATCCTCGAGTTCCTGCACGCCCTTCACGGTCGTGACCCGAGACAGGCCACACGCTCGACTGAAAGTCGACACGCCGCCATGGCCGAGTTGACGCGCCTCGCTGGCCGCAGCTGGGTACTATCAAACGATTGTTCAAAAAAGCTGGTATGATGGTTGGCGATATCGGCCCGTCCCGTTTTTCGCAGTTCGTCACCGAAAAAGGGGGATGGAACCGGTTTCGCGTGTACTACCCCCGTTGACTAGGGGCCGGTGGGTTAAAATCGGGGGCTGACTGAATTTGCAGGTTGTTCCCCGTATCGATGCCTCTGTTTGTGTGTGTTTTGCTTTCCAAGGAGGAAAGGTGATGAGTTTAAGACCTTTCGCAGTGTTGTCGTTGATTTTCGCCCTGGCGGCGCCGTCGCTCGCGAGTCCGGCGTTCGCGCAAGTGAGCAACACCGGCACCATCCAGGTCGTGGTGACCGATGCCGATGGCGGGCGTCTCCCCGGGGTCACCGTCACGGCGGCTGCGCCTGACACGATCACCAGGCGCACGGTGGTGACCGACGAACAGGGGGTCGCCTCGCTCGAGGCGCTGGCGCCCTCGACCCAGTACACGGTCACCGTCCAGCTCCAGGGCTTCCGGGATCAGGAGCGTCCGGCGATTCTCGTGCGCTCGGGCCAGACCGCGTCCCTCAACATCTCGCTGCAGCTGGCGGGGGTGACCGAAGCGGTCACCGTCACGGCGACCACGCCGCTTGTCGACACCCGCAGCGCCACCACCGGCCAGGACATCACCCTGCAGCTGACCGAGTCGCTGCCGACGGGCCGCAGCTATCAGAGCTACCTGCAGCTGGTGCCCGGCGTGCTGCCCGACGACCAGGCGCAGAGCGGCAACCCCGCGGCGCGGTCGGGACTCAACTACAGCGACATCGGGGGCAACGTCGGGGTGTCCGCCGATAACGTCTACTACTTCGACGGCATCAACGTGACCGACCCGGTGTCGGGCACCTTCGGCGCCAACCTGAACACCGAGATCATCCAGGAGCAGAACGTCATCACCGGTGCGATTCCGGCCGAGTTTGTGGGCGCGCCCGGGCTGATTTCGAACGTGGTCACCAAGTCGGGCAGCAACACCCTTCACGGCTCGGCGAACTACTTCTTCCAGAACACCGATCTCGTGGCCGAGAACCAGAACGGCAACGCCGAGGAGTTCTCGACCAAGGACACGGCGTTCACCTTCGGCGGGCCGGCCCTGCGCGACAAGGCCTGGTTCTTCGGCAGCTACCGCTACACCAACCGTGAGGACGACGTCTCGTCGCTCGACACGAACCAGTTCCTGCGGACGGTGGAGAACACCCAGCACCAGGGCTTCGCCAAGGGCAGCTGGGCTCTGACGACGGCCGACATGGTCAGCTTCAGCTTCATGAGCGACCCCACCGAGATCACGGGCCAGCGCGCGCGCACCGTCACCAACGCGCGCGACCGGGCGCGGGATCAGGGCGGCAACCGCTACGGCGGCACCTACACCCGGGTGTGGGGCGGCACGCTGCTGGAGGTGAGCGCCAACAAGCACAACGGCGAAGTGAGCGACCTGTCGGCCATCCGCGAGTCGCAGAACAACATCGTGTTCCAGCGCGCGGACGCCCGCGTCCTCGCCGACGAGCAGCTCGGCGGCTTCGGCCGCGACCTCATCAACGAGCGCGACAACAAGGCCATCCGGGGCTCGCTCCAGCGCGCGTGGCGCAACCACATCGTGAAGGGCGGGGCCGAGTGGTCGCGGTCGGACAACTTCCGCGACACGCTGTTCCTCGACTCCCAGGGCTTCACCTCGCTGGCCGCCAAGTATCAGGGCGCCGGCATCACGGCGGCGGATGTCGCCGGCGGCAGCTGGACCAACCTGCAGTTCGACGTGACCAACACGAGCGACTTCAACGGGCTGATTCGCACGATTGACGGCAGCGCCGACCGCGCCGCCTTCTACGCCGCGTACGACGCCGATGGCAATGGCACCGTCACCTCCGCCGAGCTGGGCGCCCGGCTCGCGTTCAACACCGCCAACCCGGCCGGCGGCGTCTTCTACGATCGCGACTTCCAGTCGGCCACCGGCCCCCAGGAAACGTTCTCGAAGGGCTTGAGCTTCTTCATCCAGGACGAGATCACGCTCAACCGGCTCACGCTCAACCTCGGCCTCCGGACCGAGCGCTGGGAGCACTTCGCCACGACGGGCGAAAACATCTACACGTTCCCGTGGGAGTTCGCGCCCCGGCTGAGCGCCGCGTATGACGTCCGCGGCGATGGCCGCCACAAGGTGTCGGCCTTCTGGGGCCGGTACTACGACCCGGTCCGCAACAACATGACCAACTTCGCCGGCACCCTCACGGGATCGATCACCGAGGAACAGGTCTTCGTCAGCGCCCTGAACAAGTTCGTCAGCTACCGCACGCGCGGCGGCCCCTCGGTGCAGGATGCGTTCTTCTCGCCGACGACGCAGACCCCGTACACCGACGACCTGCAGGTGGGGTATGCGGTCGACCTCGGCCACAACATGAGCTTCGACGCCCTCTACTTCAATCGCCGGACCCGCGACATCCTCGAGGACTACGACCTCGAGCTCTACGCGGACCCGCACGGCTACCCGGGCCCCGTGGATCACCCCGACTCGTTGTTCCTCGGCCTCGACTACTTCGGCTACACCCAGAACCCGGGCTCCAACTTCGTCATCGGCACGCTGGCCGGCGGCAAGCGCGACTTCCAGGGCCTGGAGTTCGTGCTCCGCAAGCGGTTCGCCGACAACTGGCAGCTGCTGACCTCCTACAACTGGAACGACGCCGAGGGCAACACCAACTCCGACTCGAACGCCGACTTCCAGGGGGACGTGGATTTCCTCGACCCGCGGGCGCCGAACCAGTTCGGCACGCAGCCGGGCCTCATCCGGCACCTGGTGAAGGGCGCCGGATCGTACAGCTTCCCCTTCGGGCTGCAGCTCGGCGGCACGTTCACGTGGAACTCGGGGACCGTGGCCAGCCGGACGTTCCTGGCCTCGAGCCGCAACCTGCCGATTCGCGTGGCCGCGGCGGACAGGTTCGAGTTTGCCGGCTACACCACGCGGTGGCTCGCGCCCGACGCGGTGGGCTCGCTCGAGAATCCCTCGTGGGGCCAGATCGACCTGCGGGCGCAGTACAACCGGCGCATCGTGGGCCGCACGAGCGCGGAGTTCTTCATCGACATCTTCAACGTGCTCGACAACCAGGGCGCGACTCGCAACCAGGACCTCGTCGCCGGATCGGGCGGCAAGGCCTTCGGCGATCCGATCCAGTGGGTGAACCCCCGCCGCGCCTTCCTCGGCGCGCGCGTGAAGTTCTGATACTTTGACATCGGGCCGGCGTCTCCGACGCCGGCCCGTTCTCACTTCGTACTTCTGACTTTTTTTGCCACCCGCAAGTGACACACCGTGTCACTTTCACCACGCCCGGCCGTCCATTTGTGTCGTTACGCTCCAAGAACTGGCTGGCGCGGTTCTTGTAAGGTGTGCTGTCACGGAGGCCCCGATGACAGCCACAGTCCCCCACATCGCTAGCACTGCCCTGCCGCTCGCGCTGGTCGTGGGGGCGGGCGTCGAGGTGCTCCCGGCCATCGGCCCCATGCTGGGCGACCGGCGCTTCCACGTGGACTTCCTCGAACAGACCGACACGCCGTACCTGGCCATCCGCCGGCGGCGTCCCGACCTCGTGGTGCTCTGCTTTGCGGCCGATGATGACGAAGCGTGCGAGGTGCTGGCGCTGTTGCAGCTCGACCCGGTCACGCGCCAGGTGCCGGTCGTTACCTACGTGGCCGGAGAGGCCTACGCTATAATTCCCACGCAATGGCCGACGACAAGCGGGATTCCGAGCGTGTCGAAATCCTCGGCACCTTGCAGGGCGAGGTAATGGTCTACCAGCCCACCGCCGTGCGGCAGATGAGCCACGGCGGCATGCAGGTGGAGACCGCCTTTCCCCTGCAGCTCGACTCGCTGCACGACTTCCGGCTCACCCTCGGCGCGCGCTCGGTGGTCGTCAAGGGCCGCGTCGCGCATTCCCGCATCAGCGACGTCGACCAGGACATCGTCACCTACCGGACGGGCGTCGAGTTCATCGAGCCGTCCGACCACGTCAAGGCCGCCATCGCCTCGTTCGTCGACCAGATGGGCGAGACACGGGACGGGTAGGCACCTGATGCACCCGCTGCACCTGCTGCACCCGCCTTGTTATCGCGCGCTGAGGTGTTCCAGGTAATCGCCCGAGGGGATGCGCTGGGCGCGCCCGAGCGGCGCGTTGTAGAAATACACCCAGGCCGGCTGCACCCGCCCGTCTTCAAGCGTCACGTCCGCCATCACTCGCGTATAGAGGCTGCGCTCCGGCTCGCTGGGCCGGTAGCCCTCAATCTCGTCGAGTGCGGCCAGCACCGACGGGGCGTCGGTGGTTTCGTAGGCCTCGCCCCACACCAGCCCGGGGTCGTCCGAGGGCACGGCCGCCGGGTAGATGCCCAAGTCGAAGAGCGCGGCCCTGATGGAGCCGCGCCCTGTGAAGTGAAGTTTCGGGTTGACGCGCTGACGCCCCGGCCGGTTGAACGGCGACATCAGCGTGCCGTAGAAGAAGACGTAGTCAGACACGGGCTGCCAGATTTCTCTGGCAGTGTAGCCTACTTCCGGCTGGCTTTGGCTGCGGCCTCGAGCAGGTCCAGCACCTCGGTGGGCACCGCGAAGCCCAGCGTCACCGCCTTGCCCTCGCCCGACAACTGCAGCGAGTTGACCATGCCCTGCATGCCGGGCTTGTCGCCCGCCTGCAGCTTGGCCAGCGCCAGGAAGCCCTGGAGCACGTCGCGCAGGTTCTTGGCCGATTCCTCGTCCTTGGCCTCGGCCTTGAACACGCCGCTCAGCCCGCCGTTGATGTGGCCGGCCGCCGAGAACCAGGTAATCGGGGGCATGCGCGATTGCAGTTCCTCGGGCAGCTTCGCCTCGTTCGCCAGGGCGTCGAAGCGGCCAACGGCCCAGGCATTGCTGCTGTCGAGCTCGCCAACCAGGCGCATCATCTCGATGTTGGACATCACGTTGTTGCCGGCCCCGGCATCGATGGCGCGCCGCACCGCGGCGTCGCTCCCCATGGCCACGAGGTCGGCTTCGATGAAGCCCATGGCCAGCTTGCCGTTGGACCCGTCCTGGTGCGTGATGACCGACTTGCCCTGGTAGCTTTCGACGGTGGCGCCGTGCTCGACGGCCAGGGCCTGCAGGCGGTCGGCATTGAAGCGGCCGCGGGCCAGCACGAGGGCCGACTGCTCGGGGTGCTCGGCCATGTTGGCGCCGGGCATCATCGCGGCCACCACCGACTGGATGTCCTGCTCGATGTTGATGCCGGTCTTCTCCTCGAAATCGTGACGCTCGTTCGAGGTGGGCTCCATGGAGCGGAACCGCTGCCGGAAGTCGGAGTTCATGACGTCGCTCACGTTGGCATAGGCCATCACGGCGGCGTCGGCCGGCACGTACTTGAGCTCGTCTGGACCCGCGGCTCGGGAGAACACCGAAACCGGCATGCCCAAGTAGGAGGCCACCAGGCCGGTGCCCAGGCCCACCGCCAGGATGGCGCCTGAAACGAGGACGAAATAACGGGTCTTGTTCGACATGCGGCTCCCCCTGGTTGAGAAGACGGAGGTTCCGGGCCCTAAGTTCCCGGTTTCCTGCTGTTTCTGGCCGTCCGTCCCTACTGTTCCAGCACGTATTCCTTGCGTTCCACCACCCGGGTGGCCAAATACAGGAACCCCGCCACGAACGCCCCCAGCCAGGCCAGGCTCACGGCCACCGAGGGGGTCTCCCGGAACATCCCCTGCAAGATGCTGGTGACCCCGTCCGACGGCATGGCGTGGGGCACCAGGGCCTGCAGGTAGAAGGCCACGGTGAACTGCTTCAGGTAGCCGGGCAGCACCAGCGTGGCCTGCTCCCAGCCAAAAGCGAAAATCAGGCCAATCACCAGGGGCCGCTTGAAATAGGCCCCCACCAGGGAAAACACCGCCCCGTAGGCCGCGAGGCCCAGCCCCAGCAGGCCCAGATCAGTGACGAGCGAGGGGAAGGTGCCCGGCACTTCCCGGAACGGCACCAGCAGGAAGTAAACCAGCATCACCGAAGGCAGTACCACGAGGCTGGTGCACGCCAGGTACGCCAGGTACTTCCCCACCAGCACCGCGCCGCGGGGAATGGGACGGGTGAACAGGTAGGTCAGCGTCTTGTCGTCCACCTCGTCGGCCATGAGCGAAGTGCCGTAGAACACCCCCAGCACCGGGACGATGAAGCGGAGGAAGAGCATCCAGATCATGACGCCGAAGATGCCGAAGCCCCCCACGCGCTGGCCGTTCACGCGCAGCGGAGACATCCCGAACATCTCCACCACCTTCACGATGATGGCCAGCAGCACCGGGCCGCCCACGACCAGCGCCATGAAGATGGTGCGCCGCGACCACAGCATCTCGCCGAGCGACAGGTCGAACACGCGGCGCGAGGCGCCCCAGAAGCGCATCTTCATTGCTTCACCAGGTAGCGGAAGACCGCCTGCAGGTTGTCGTCGGGCGAGGCCACTTCGTCGATCTGTCCCGCCTCACCCGAGGCCGCCAGGTCGGTGAGCCGCGCGTAGAAGCCGTCGGGCTTCGCCGTCTCCACCACCACGGCGCCCGGCTCGAACTTGAGGCTCAGCACGTCGTCTTCGGCCAGGAAGCGGCGCGCCAGCGCGCGCGGGTCGGCGCCGCGCACGTACACCGTGTGCGGGTGGGTGTCGATGAGGTCGCGAATCTGGTGGACGTTGCCCTCGGCCAGGATGCGGCCGTTGTTGATGAGCAGGATGTTCGACGTCATCGACTCGATCTCGTGCAGGATGTGGCTCGAGACGATGATGTGCTTGCCGGCGCGGGCCCAGTCCTTGATCAGGCGGATGGTCTTGCGCCGCATGAGCGGGTCCATGCCGGTGAGCGGCTCGTCCAGGATCAGCAGCTCGGGGTCGTGCACCAGGGCCTGGGCCAGCTTCACGCGCTGCCGCATGCCCTTGCTGTAGGCGCCAATCTTCTTGCCGGCGGCGTCGAGCAACTCCACCTGGTCGAGCACCCGCTTGGCCGCGGCGTCGGCCGCGGCGTCGGAGAGGCCGTTGAGCCGCACGAGCGCCGTCACCCACTCGAGCCCGGTCATGCGGTCGTAGAAGGCGTCCTGCTCGGGGCAGAAGCCGATGCGCGCAAACACGGCGGGGTTGCCCCAGATCGGCTGCCCCAGCACGTGCACCGTGCCCTGGCTCGGCTTGAGCTGGCCCGTCATCAGCTTCATGAAGGTCGACTTGCCGGCGCCGTTGGGCCCCAGCAGGCCGGTGATGCCCGGGGGGATGGACGCGGTGACGTCGTTCAGCCCGCTCACCTGCCCGTACCACTTGGACAGGTGCTCGGCGCGCACGAGGGCCGTTCCCGACAGGCCCGGGCTCCCTCCAGTCCCGCTGTCCTCTCCCGTCCTGAGTTCCTCTCCCAGCCGCATCACGTGACAATCTCCACGCCACGAACCCGGCGGTCGAGGACAAACAGCGCGCCCACGATGAGCACCAGGATGGCGCCGACGGCCACCGCCGGCGGGAGGTCGTAGCGGGGCTCGATGCGGAAGATGACGTCACCCAGCTGCTCGAGCAGGTCGGTGGGCGACAGCCACGCAAACGCGCTCTTGCCGGTGATGCCGCGAATGGCCTGGAACAGGGCCGCGGTGAAGAAGATGAGGCCGGCATACATCACGGCCACGAAGCGGCTGCTCTTCGACAGCGACGACAGCGCCAGCATCGTCGTGGAGGCCAGCAGCACCTGCGCGAGCGAGAACAGCGTGATGGCCGGCAGCAGGTAGAGGTTGTTGCGGACGAAGGTGAAGCTGCCCGCGAAGATGGTCTGCACGAGCAGCAGGCACATGGCCGGGGCCCACGTCACCAGGGCGAGGAACACGAAGAGGATGGCCAGCTTGCCGAGGATGTACTCGGCGCGGGTCATCGGCTTCGACAGGTACAGCTGCAGCGCGTTGGCGCGGCGGTCGTTGGCGATGAGGCCGGCCCCCACCCAGATGGTGACGAAGAAGACGAAGGTGCCCTGCTGGTCGAGGAACTCGCGGAAGGTCTCGCCCTTGGCGGCGAGGAACGAGGCCTGCTGGAAGTTGGCCGCCACGTAGAGCTGCACGGCCCGCACCACGAAGGGCGCCCAGGCAAACAGCATCAGCGCGATGAACTGGCGCTTGGCAATGGTCTGCATCACGCCGGCGCGGGCAATCACCTGCCAGCCCCGCCCGATGGCGGCGCGCGTGCCGCCGTAGCGCCGGTATCCCTGGTCGTGGATGGGCATCGGCTACTCGTCTCCCACCGCTCGCGCGAATACGTCCTCGAGTGTCGGGACGCTGGGCCGGAGGTGCCGCACCTGCACGCCCTCGCGGGCGGCCAGCGCAAACAGCGCCTGGGTCCCCTCGGCGTCGGCCGCGGCGCCCGGCACGAACACGCGCATCACGTCCTCGTCGGTGTCGTGGCACTCGTGGCCCTGCGCGCGCAGCACCTCGATGAAGGCGGGCGTGTCGCCCTTGATGCGCATCTCGTACACCCGCCCCCGCGGCCCCTTGAGCGCCTCGATGGGGCCCGCGGCCGCGATGGCGCCCTTGTCGACCACCACCACGTGGTCGCACGTGTACTCCACGTCGGGCAGCAGGTGCGACGACAGGATCAGGTTCACGCCCTTGTTGTGCGCCAGGTCGCGGATGAGCTCGAGCATCTCGTCGCGGCCCTTCGGGTCCATGCCGTTGGTGGGCTCGTCGAGGAACAGCAGGTCGGGATCATGCACGATGGCCTGGGCCAGCTTGATGCGCTGCTTCATGCCGGTGGAGTAGGTCTCGAGGTTGCGATAGCGGGCCTCGCCGAGGCCCACGTAGTAGAGCACCTCGTGGGCGCGCTGCATGGCGTCGGAGGGCGGCAGGCCCGACAACTGGCCGCAGTACGCCACAAACGAGACGGCGTTCATGCCGGGGATGTGCGAGTCGCTCTCGGGCATGTAGCCGATGCGCGCGCGGATGTCGAGCGGCGACTCCGCCACGTCGAGGCCCAGGACGGTCATCTTCCCCTTGTCGGGCACGATGAACCCGAGCAGCGTCTTGATGAGGGTGCTCTTGCCGGCGCCGTTGGGGCCCAGCAGGCCCACGGCCCCGGGCAGGAAGGCCGCCGACACGTCGCGCAGCGCCCAATTCTTCCCGTAGCGCACGCTCAACTGGTCACACTGGACAACCGGCTCGCCAGCCGGCGCAGCCTGGTGTGTCTGCGTCATCTGCGTCACCTGCGGCCCTGGGGAGTCTGCGCCATCTGCTGTTGAGTATACGGGCACCGCCGTCACAGCGTTCCGCGCAACCCGAGGGCGTCGGCCTGCGCCCGCATGAAGCCAATCACGTTGGTCACATGCTCAGCGAGGGGCAGCCCCATCAGCTCGGCGCCGCGTTTCAAGTGGTCGCGCGGCACCTGGCGGGCAAACGCCTTGTCCTTCATCCGCTTGATCACCGAGGCGGCCTCGAGGTCGAGGAGGCTCTTCGACGGGCGCACCAGCGCGGCGGCCGTGATGAACCCGGCCAGCTCGTCGCAGGCCACCAGGGTCTTCTCCACAGGCGACTCCGGCTCCACGCCGGTGATCTCCGAGGCGTGCGACAGGATGGCCCGCATCACCCACTCCGGATAGCCCAGCGACCGCAGGTGCTCGCAGCCCTTGTTGGGGTGGTCCCCCAGGGTGGGATACCGCTCGTAGTCGAAGTCGTGGAGCAGCGCCACGACGCCCCACTCCTCCTCGTTGGCCCCCTGCTGCCGGGCGTAGCCCCGCACGGCGGCCTCCACGGCCAGGGCATGCTTGCGCAGGCCCTGGCCCTGGGTCCATTCGCTGAGCAGTTGCCAGGCGGCGTCGCGGGAGAGGGTCATGGGGGAAATGATACTTGAAGGCTTGAGGGCTTGGGGCTTGGGGCTTGGGGCTTGGGGTACCACAGGACCCAGGGCTCAGGACTCAAGACCTTTCCTGATCACGCCAGCAGCGTGGGGATTCACGCCGTACGCCTCCAACTCGTCGCCCGTCACCCACGCGACGGCTTCGGCATCCGAGCCGGCCACGGCGGCGCCCTCGGCGGCCCGGCACACGAAGTCGATGATGACGAAGTGAAAGCGGATGCGGCCGTCGGCGTCGCGGTGCACGCGATCGAAGGTCTCGATGATGGCCCCCACCTCGATGGAGAGGCCGGTTTCCTCGCGGGCCTCCCGTGCCACCGCCTCCACCAGCGACTCGCCCAGTTCCACCAAGCCGCCCGGCAGCGACCACTCGCCCTTGCGTGGCTCGTGGCCCCGCCGAACGATGAGCGCCCGTCCGTCGCGGACGATCACCGCGCCGACGCCAACCACGGGGTGTGCGGGGTATTCTCTGGCCATATGCGAGCGCACACCGAGTATCTGACGTTTCACGGGGTTCCTCACGGGGTTCCTCACGGGGGTTCCTCACGGGGGTTCCTCACGAAGGTGCCTCACGATGGTACGTGTGGAACCTTCGTGTGGAACCTTCGTGTGGAACCTTCGTGTGGAACTAGAGCGGCAGGCTTGCTGCCGCGTTGAGGTCGTCGGCCGCCACGTGACCGGCCGCCAGTTGTCTCAAGCCGGCGGCGGCAATCATGGCGGCGTTGTCGGTCGAGAGCGACAACCTCGGGATGAAGACCGGGATCTCCGTGCCCGTCGACCTGGCAAGGGCATCGGCGCGGAGGCGCGAATTGGCCGACACCCCTCCGGCGATGCCGATGGCGCGGGCGCCGTGCCACCGCGCGGCGGCAAACGTCTTGTCGACCAGGGTCTCGACCACCCGCCGCTGGAAGCTGGCGGCCAGGTCGGCGATCTCGGCGCCGGGCAGGCGCTCCGACCCCAACTCGGCCTGGCGCCGCCGCACGTGCCGCAGCACCGCCGTCTTGAGCCCGCTGAAGCTGAAGTCGAAGCGGCCGTCACGCTCGGGCGCGTTGCGATCGGGGTTGGTCAGGCGGGTGCCGGGCCACCGGATGGCCTCGTCGTGGCCCTGCTGCGCGAGGCGGTCGATGATGGGCCCGCCCGGGTACCCCAGGCCCAGGAGCTTCGCCACCTTGTCGTACGCCTCCCCCGCCGCATCATCGCGCGTGCGGCCCAGCAGGCGGTAGTCGCCTTCCTTCTGGACCAGGTAGAGGCTGGTGTGTCCGCCCGAGACCACCAGCACCACGGCCGGCAGCGGGATGACGCCGTGCTCGAGCCAGATCGACTCGATGTGGCCCGCCAGGTGATTCACCGCCACCAGGGGTTTGCCGAGCGCCCACGCGGCCGCCTTGGCGAATGACACGCCCACCAGCAGCGACCCCACCAGGCCGGGACCCTGCGTCACCGCCAGCGCGTCCACGTCGGCCCAGCCCGCCCCGCCTTCGGCCAGCGCGCGCTCCACGACGCCGCAGATGTCGCGCACGTGCTGGCGCGAGGCCAGCTCCGGCACGACGCCGCCCCACTCGCGGTGAATGTCCACCTGCGACGCGACGACGTTCGACCGGATCGACCACCCGTTCGACTCGCCCCGCGTTCGGGGCTCGCTCAGGGCAGGCCGAGAAGGCGACTCCACAAGCGCGGCCGCGGTCTCGTCGCAGGACGTTTCGATGCCGAGGATCAGCATATGGGTGGAGGGCCGGGACTTCAGTCCCGGCCGCGCGCGAGCGTTTCCAGGTACGGCGGCCGGAACACCCCGCGCTCGGTGATGATCGCGGTGATGTACTTGCTGGGCGTGACGTCGAAGGCGGGGTTGCGCACCTTTGCGCCCTCGGGCGCCAGCTGGTTCTTGCCGACGTGGGTCACCTCGCGCGGGCTGCGCTCCTCGATGGGGATGCCCGACCCGTCGGCGGTGGCCAGGTCGATGGTGGACCACGGCGCCGCCACGTAGAAGGGGATGCCGTGCTCCTTCGCCAGCACGGCCACCGAGTAGGTGCCGATCTTGTTGGCGGTGTCGCCGTTGGCGGCGATGCGGTCGGCGCCCACCACGACCAGGGTGATGTCGCCCGCGCCCATGATGGCGCCGGCCATGTTGTCGGTGATCACCGTCGTGTCGATGCCGTCCTTCACCAGCTCCCACGCCGTGAGGCGCGCGCCCTGCAGGAACGGGCGGGTCTCGTCGGCCAGCACCTTCACGTCGCGCCCGGCCTCGATGGCGCCGCGGATTACGCCCAGCGCCGTGCCGTACCCGGCGGTGGCCAGGGCGCCGGCATTGCAGTGCGTGAGGATGGTCGCCGAGGCGGGCACCAGCGCCGCGCCGTGCACGCCGATGGCCCGGCAGCTCGCCACGTCATCGTCGTGAATCCGGTCGGCGGCGCCGCGCAGGCGCGCGGCGAGCTGCGCCACCGACTCGCCGGCGAGCGCGCCCTCGGCAAACGCCTGCTTCATGCGCTCGATGGCCCAAAACAGGTTGACGGCCGTGGGCCGCGTGGAGGCCAGCAGGTCGCAGTTGCGCTGGAACTCGGTGGTGAATTGCTTGGTGCCGGTGGCCTTGCTGCGCGCGGCGCCCAGGGCCACGCCCATGGCCGCGCACACGCCGATGGCCGGCGCGCCGCGAATGACCATGGTCTTGATGGCCTTCGCCACGTCGTTCACGGTCTTGCAGGTCACATACACTTCGGCCGCCGGCAGCTTGCGCTGGTCGACCATCACGATCTCGTCACCTTGCCAGGCGATGGTTGGGAGCATGTCGGGGTAATTGTACAGGCTTAGGGCTTAGGGCTTGGGCTTGGGCCTTGGGGCTTGGGGCCTGCGGTACCTCAAGACCCAAGACTCAAGACCCAGGCCTACAAGAGTCTTCGATCAAACGGCAGCGGGAAGAGATCCTTCAACTGCATCGTGGCCGTCACGGCGGAGAGGTTGGCCATGGTGACCTCGAGGTCGCCGCCGAACTCCCAGAGGATCTGTCGGCAGGCGCCGCAGGGGGGCGTTGGCGCCGCGGTGTCGGCCACCACCACCACGCGGCGGAACGTGCGGTGGCCGTCCGACAGCGCCTTGAACATGGCCACGCGCTCGGCGCACACGGTGAGGCCGTAGGTGGCGTTCTCGACGTTGCACCCGGTGATGATGGTGCCGTCCTCGGCTTCGAGCGCGGCCCCCACCTTGAAATGCGAGTAGGGGGCGACGGCGTGCTCGCGGGCGGCCCGGGCGGCGGCCACCAGTCTATCCGCCGACGCGTTGGCGGAGGTGGAGGTCTTAGAGGCGGCCAATGATCCCCTCCAGCAGGGCGATGAACTGCCCTTTCACCTGCCGCGCCGTCTCCATCACCTCGTCGTGATGCAGGGGCACTGGCAGCACGCCGGCGGCGGCGTTGGTGATGCACGAGATGCCCAGCACCTCCACGCCCATGTGCCTGAGCGCGATGGCTTCGGGCGCCGTGGACATGCCCACGGCGTCGGCGCCCAGCACTCGGAAGGCGCGAATCTCGGCCGGGGTCTCGTAGCTCGGCCCGAGCACGGCCAGGTAGATGCCGTGCTGCAGGTCGAGGCTCATCGCCTTGGCCGCCTCATCGGCGAGGCCGCGCAGCCGCGGCGAGTACACCGCGCTCATGTCGGGAAACCGCACGCCGAAGCGCTCGTCGTTGGGGCCCACGAGCGGGTTGGCCCCCATCAGGTTGATGTGATCGTCCATCACCATCAAGGCGCCGCGCGAGCACTTGGGGTTGATGCCGCCGGCGGCGTTGGTGAGGATCACCTGCGTCACGCCGAGCCGCCCCATCACGCGCATCGCAAAGGTGACCGTCTGCAGGTCGTGGCCCTCGTAATGGTGCACGCGCCCCGACAGCGCCAGCACGCGCCTGCCGGACGCCAGCCCGCCCACGAGCTTGCCCGCGTGGCCAATCACCCTGGAGGCGGGCCAGTGGGGGATGTCGCCGTACGGGATGGTGAACGACTCGGCCAGGCCGTCGGCGAAGTCGCCGAGGCCGCTGCCGAGCACCACGGCGACGTCCGCGCCGCCGCAGCCATGTCCACGCAGCCACTCGGCCGCCTCCGTCACCCGGTCGAAGTAGCTCACAGCAGGAACCCCACGATGATGGCGGTCACGAAGTTGGCCAGCGTGCCGGCCAGCATGGCGCGCAGGCCCAGCCGCGCCAGGTCGCCGCGCCGCTCGGGCGCCAGCGCCCCGATGCCGCCAATCTGCATGCCGATGGACGCGAAGTTGGCGAAGCCGCACAGCGCGAAGGTGGCGATCGTGAACGACCGCGGGTCGAGCGTCTCCTTCATCGGACCGAGCTGCGCGAACGCGATGAACTCGTTCAGCACCATGCGCGTGCCCAGCAGGTTGCCCACCGCGGCCGCGTCCTTCCACGGCACGCCCAGGCTCCACGCCACCGGCGCGAACACCCAGCCGAAGACCTGCTGCAGGGTGAGGCCGGCCACGCCGAGGATGGCGTTCACCAGCGCGATGAGCGCCACAAACGAGATGAGCATCGCGCCCACGTTGAGCGCCAGGTGCAGGCCCTCGCTGGTGCCGCGCCCCGCGGCGTCGATGATGTTCACGTCCTTGTTCTCGACGTCGAGCTTCACCGTGCCGCGCGTCTCGGGCGTCCCGGTCTCGGGCACGAACATCTTGGCCATCATCAGGGTGCCCGGCGCCGTCATGATCACCGCCGTCAGCAGGTGCTCGGCCTCGATGCCGAACGCGATGTACGCGGCCATGATGCCGCCGGAGATGTGGGCCATGCCCGAGGTCATCACCGTCATCAGCTCCGACTGCGTCATCCGCGACAGGTACGGCCGGATGGTCAGCGGCGCCTCGGTCTGGCCCATGAAGATGCTGGCCGCCACGTTGAGCGACTCGGCCCCGCTGGCGCCCATCACCCGGTTCATCACCACGGCGAAGAGCCGCACGATGACCTGCATCACGCCCAGGTAGTAGAGGATGGCGAACAGCGCCGCGATGAAGATGATGGTGGGCAGGATCTGGAAGGCGAACACCACCGCGTAGTTGGCGCCCTCGGCGCCCAGCGCCCCTTCCATCACCCGGCCCCACACCGCGCGGTCGCCGAGCGGCCCGAACACGAACGCCGATCCCACCACCGAGAAGTCCAGCAGCTCGCGCATCCGGTCGCCCAGCACCTCGAACGTGGTCCGGCCCACCTGGGTCTTGAGCACGATCAACGCGAAGAGCACCTGGAGGCTGAGGCCCCACCCCACGACGCGGTAGCTGATGGCCTTGCGGTCGGTGGACAGGGCATAGGCCAGCCCCAGGATGCCGAACAGGCCCACCAACGGCTGAAGCGTACCCATCAATTGGTCCACGTATCCCTCGTCTCTGGTCCGGCTGAAGCCGGACGCCACAGTGCCGTGCTACGGCACGGCCACGTACATCGTCTCGCCGCCCCCGTGCACCCAGCCCAGCACCTTCACGGCCTCTGGCGGGGCCACATCCTCGATCGCGATCGCCTTCTTGACCAGGGCGACGGCGGCGGGCAGGCGGGCCGGGTCGTTATAGAGCAGCCGCAGCACCGGCTCGCCGGCCTGCACGGCCTCACCGGGCTTCTTGAAGATGCGGATGCCCGCGGAGAAATCCACCGGGTCGCCCTTCTTGTCGCGCCCGGCCCCGAGCGCCACCGAGGCCTGGCCGACGAAGAGCGCGTCGATCGCCCCCACCACGCCGGTGCGATGGGCGGGCACGTCGTGGGTCAGTGCGGGGGCCGGCAGGCGGCCCGGGTCGTCCACCACCGAGGCATCTCCGCCCTGCCACGCGATGAGGGCGCGGAGCTTCTCGAGCGCGGCGCCGCTCGACAGCGCCCCGCGCACCAGGCGGTCGGCCTCGGCGTCGGTCGCGGCCTTGCCGCCGAGCCGCACCATGCGCGCGCCGAGGCGCAGCACCGTGTCTTCCAGGTCCTTCGGGCCGCGGCCCCTGAGCGTCTCGATGCACTCGGCAATCTCGACGGCGTTGCCCACCGCACGGCCGAGCGGCGTGTCCATGCGCGTGATGAACGCCTCGGTGCGGACGCCGCCGGCCTCGCCAATCGACACCAGCGAGCGCGCCAGCGCGCGGGCGTCCGACGGCGTCTTCATGAACGCGCCGCGCCCGCACTTCACGTCAAGCACGAGCGCGTCGGCGCCTTCGGCCAGCTTCTTGCTCATCACCGACGAGGCGATCAGCGGCAGGCTCTCCACGGTGGCGGTGACGTCGCGCAGCGCGTAGAGCACCTTGTCGGCGGGCGCGATGTCGGCGGTCTGGCTGATCAGGCTGCAGCCGACCTCGGCCAGCATCCGCGTGAACTCGTCGATCGTCAGCGCGATGCGGAACCCGGGAATGCTCTCCAGCTTGTCGAGGGTGCCGCCCGTGTGGCCCAGGCCGCGTCCCGACATCTTGGGGACGGTCACGCCGCACGCGGCCACCAGCGGGGCCAGCACGATCGACACCTTGTCGCCCACCCCGCCCGTGCTGTGCTTGCCCACCTTGATGCCGGGCAGCGCCGACAAGTCGACGCGGGCGCCCGACCGCACCATCGCGTCGGTCAGCCACGACGTTTCGTCGGGCGTCATGCCCCGGAACACGATGGCCATGAGGAGGGCGGAGGCCTGGTAGTCGGCCCACGATCCGTCGGTCACGCCCCGCACGAAGGCGTCGATCGACTCCCGGGACAGCGCCTCGCCGTCCCGCTTGGCGCGAATGATATCCACCGCTCGCATAGGGCGGTCGGCAGTATATCGTAGGACTCGCATGGCCCAGCGGACGGCGCCTCACGCTGACGTGACCCGCAACGCGGTCAACCTCGCGCGCGCGATGACCATCGCGCTGCGCAGCTGGGGCTTCTATCCGCCCGACCACCCGGCAGTGGGCCTCGCCGTCGACAGGCTGCTGGCGGCGATGGCCGAGGCCGCCGGCACCGGCCTGCTGCAGCTCGCCGTCACCCCCAAGGCGCTGCTCATCGACGGCGCGCCGCTCGACTCGCCGGATCTGTCGGTGTCCGAGTGCGCCGCGCTGCTGCACGACCGCGACATCCTGCAGTTGACGCTGGTCGCGGCCCCGCCCGAACCGGCCGTCCGCGCGCTGCTCACCGTGCTGGCGCTCGACCGCGCCGAGCGCCGCGCGCGCGGGGGCCCCGCCGCCATCTGGGAGGCCGAGGGCGACACTTCCATGCTGATCGAGCAGATCGACTACCAGGAAATCCTGGAGCGCGACTTCGACGAGGGGGCGGCGCGCCGCGACGCCACGTGGAAGGCGATCGTGCAGTCGATCATCATGGGGCGCAAGACCTTCAGCGCCGACGAGCAGCAGCGGCTGCTGGAGATCTCGCGCGACGTGGGCGCCATCGGCGAGCTCGGCAAGGACTGCAAGGAGGCCTTCTGCACGCCCGAGGGCTCGCCGCTCGTCACCACCCAGGCGGCGACCATCCTGGCCGTCTACCGGCACATCGCCAGGACGGTGACCGCGCTCGAGCCCGAGCGCGCCCAGGAGGTGGTGGCGTCGCTGGCGCTGGCGGCCAGCACCCTCGATCCGTCGACCGTCCTCGAGCTGCTCCGCCAGGAGGACGGCGCCGACGATCCGCTGCAACTCGTCTCCGCCCTCAAGGACGCGTTCGACGACCAGCAGGTGGCGCTCCTGCTCGCGCGCGCGCTCGCCACCCCGGGGCACCCCACCAACCGGCTGGCACAGGTGCTCGACACCCTGGCCCCGGACGAGACCCGGCGCACGCGCGTGCTGAAGCTCGCCGAGCGGCTCATCACCGAACGCGACTTCGGCAGCCGGCGGCCCATCGATGACATCCGCCAGTCGCTCGACGAGCTGCTGCTGAAGTACGACGAGAAGACCTACGTGTCCACGGAGTACCGCGAGTCGATGGACCAGGCCGCCGTGCGCGCGGCCGACCTGGCGCGGCGCGGGCTGCCGCCCGAGATAGACGAGTGGCTCGAGACGCTCGGGCACGAGAGCGTCAGGCGCCTGTCGGGCCAGCTGCTGATGGACCTGCTGGCCAACGAGACGTCCGCCGAGCGCGCGGGCGACATCGCCCGTGACATGGGCGCGTTTGTGGAGGATCTCCTGCTCGCCGGCGCCTACGCAGACGGTGTCCCCGTCGTGCAGGCGCTCGCCGCCGCGGCCAGCGCGCCCCAGGCCGTGGCCGGACCGGCCTGCGCCGCCGCGCGCGACGCGCTCGGGCAGTCGGCCGCCTTCGGGGAGGCGGCCGAGATCCTCGCCGAGCAGAGCGCCGCCGAGCTGGCCGACTTCGAGCGCCTGGCCCGCGCCATCGGCCCGGCAGCAGTACCCGGGCTGATGAAGGCCTACCAGGGTGAGGAGGCGCGCGCTGCGGCCGACCGCGCCTCGGCGATCCTCGCCTCGTTCGGGCCGCCCGCCATCCCCCGCCTCGCCGCCGGCGTCGACGACCCCCGCTGGTTCGTGCAGCGCGAGATGGCCCGCGTGCTGGGGCAGATCGGCACCGCCGCGGCGGTGCCGCCCCTGCAGACGCTGCTGCGCCGCGGCGACACCCGCGTGATGCAGGCCGCCGTGTCGGCCATGGCGCGCATCGACGACCCCGCGGCCGCGCGCGCCATCCACAAGGTGCTGCAGGCCACCGCCGGCCCGGCCCGCGCGGCCGTGATCGAGGCGCTGGTCGGGTTGAAGGACGCCCGCGTCGTGCCGATACTCGGCCGCCTGCTGCAGGACTCCCAGCCCTTCGGCCACGACCACGCGCTCGTGCTCGAGACGCTGGGCGCCCTGGCGTCGATTCGCGGCGACGGCGCCATCCCCCAGGTGGCGGCCCTCGCGCGCGCGCGCCGCTGGCGGGCCTGGGGCAAGACGCAGGCCGTGCGCACCTCCGCCCTGCGAACGCTGCGGCGCATCGGCTCGCCCAGGTCGCAACAGGCCTTCGATGATCTGGCCCGGACGGGCGACTTCTTCCTCAAGCGCCTGGCCCGCAGCGCGGCCGTGCTTCAGGAGGCGCGATGAGCGTCCCCGTCGACGACCTGATGCGCCGGTTGAGCGCCGCCGTGCGGGCCGCCGAGCTCTATGCCCCCACCCACCCGCTGGTGCAGCGCTCCGCCGCCGCGCTGCACGCCGTGCTCGCGCCCGCCCTGGCCGACGCGCCCACGGTCATCGTCGGCTTCCTCGAGGACGACGTCGTCGTCAACGACTTCCGGTTGCCGCGGGGCTCGGCCACCCTGGCCGGCCTGCTGCGCGACATGCGCGATCGTAAGATCGAGAAGATCACCTTCGCGAGAGGCGTGGAGGTGGCCGACATCCGCGCGCTGATGGATGAACTGGCCGATCGCACGTCGCGCACGGCCGTGGGCGACCGCCTCACGGCGCGCGGCGTCCGCCGCATCGCCGTGGGCAAGGTCGCCGTCGAGGAGGAAGACGACCAGGAAGTCGGGCTCGCCGCCGCCCGGCAGCTCTACACCAAGGCCGTGTCGAACGCCGAGACGATCTGGGCCGCCGCCAAGGCCGGCGACACCCCCGACCCGGCCGAGGCGCGCGGCATCATCGACAGCCTCTCGCGCCTCGTCTACCAGGACCGCACGTCGCTGCTCGCGCTCACGGCGCTCAAGCGGCACGACAACTACACCTTCACCCACATGGTGAACGTCGCGGCCCTGTCGATGGCCATGGCCCGCTCGCTCGACCTCGAGGGGCCCATGCTGCGCGAGTTCGGCTTCGCCGCGCTGATGCACGACATCGGCAAGGTGCAGACGCCGCTCGAGATCCTCAACAAGCCCGACAAGCTCACCACCGAAGAGTTCACGCTGATGAAGCGCCACGTCATCGACGGCGCGCACATCCTGCGGCGCACCCCGGAAACGCCGGCGCTGGCGCCGGTGGTGGCCTTCGAGCACCACCTGAAGCAGGACCTGAGCGGCTACCCCGAGAACATCGGCTCGCGGACGCTCAACCTCTGCACGATGGTCGTGAGCGTGGTGGACGTGTTCGACGCGCTGCGCAGCAACCGCGCCTACCGCGAGGGCCTGGCCACCGACCGCATCAAGCACATCATGAGCCAGCAGGACGGCACGGCCTTCAACCGCTCGCTGCTCCGCCGCTTCGTCAACCTGATGGGGCTGTTCCCCATCGGCACGCTGGTGCGCCTCAACACCGAGGAGGTCGGCGTCGTCACGCAGACCCACCCGGAGGATCCGTTCCGGCCGCAGGTCAAGCTGGTGATCGACGCCAGGGGCGACCGCTACGAGACGCCCCTGCTCACCAACACCTGGGACCGCGACGACCGCGGCGCCTTCCCCCGCGCGGTCGTCGAGGCGGTGGATGGCCCCGCGGTAGGCATCGACCCGCTGGCCTACCTATAATCTGGACAGACTATCCGGATGCCTCCCCCCCCGGCCCCCGACACGCTGCCGCCCGACGTTGCCGCCAAGATGGCCGAGTTCTCCCGGGCCTGCAAGGCCGCCACGCGAATCGTGTCGCTCTACCCGGCCAGCCACCCGGCCATCCAGTCGGCCCTCTCCCGCATTGTCGAGGCCGGCCGCCAGGTGGTGGCCAACGGCCCGTGCGTGATCGCGGTGCTGCCCGACAACCTGCTGATTGGCGGCCAGAGCGCGGCCAAGGCCGACCAGTCGGTGGGCGAGCTCGCCCAGTTGCTGCACCGCCAACAGATCGCCGGCATCACCCTGCAGGACACGCTCGATGCCGCGGGCTGGCACCGGTTCCTGTCGCTGCTGGCCCGCGCGCCGGCCGAGACGCGGCTGGCCGGCGGCGTGGCCAAGGCGTGGGCCGAAAGCGGCGGCGGCCCGGTGGAAGTGACCGAGATCGACTACGCGGAGGTGCTGCGCGAGGGCACCGGGTCGGGCGACGGCGCATCGTGGGACCGCATCGTGGCCGACTGGCTGGAAGAGGGCTCGGCCGAGGGCGCGGACCGCGACCTGGCGTCGGTGCTCGAGATTGCCGGCGACCCCGCCCGCATCGCGGAACTGGCCGCCAAGCTCCAGGAGCGCGCGGGCGGTTCGGGCGAGAGCGGCGAGCTCGAGCGGGGCTCCATGGTCCGGGCCCTGCATGGCCTGGCCAACTACGCCGCGCAGCAATCGGCCGGCACCCTCGATGCCACGATGGAGCGCATGGCCGGCGCCGCCATGCAGTTGTCGCCCGACGTGCTGTTCGCGCTGCTCACCGACCCTCCGCCCCTGTCGGCGGCCCAGTCCGATCAACCCCGCGTGGACGTGGCCGGCGAGCTGCAGCGGCACCTCAGCGACGAGGCCATCGGCCACTACGTCGCCGACAACGTCGTGAAGGACCGCGGCGCCACCACCCGCCTCGCCACCGCCTTCCATACCCTCGTGCCCGACCCGGCGCGCCGGCAGGAAGTGCTGGCCCTGGCCCGGCGCGACGCCGAGCGGTCGGCGCTCGGCTCGGATCCGCAATTCGAGAACGTGTGGACGAACTCGATGAACCTGCTGACGTCGTACTCGGACAAGCAGTACGTGTCCGACGATTACGCGCGGGAACTGACCGAGGCCCGCGCGCAGGCCGTGGCGGTGGAGCGCATCGGCGACCTGCCCCCGGCCCGGCTCCGCGCCTGGATGTCCACGGTCAGCGAGCCGGCCATCCGCGCGCTCGACCAGCGGGTGCTGCTCGACCTGCTGGCCATCGAGCAGCGGCCCGACGCGTGGGCCGGCGTGCTCGACGGGGCGGGCCCGGCCATCGAGCGGCTGGTCGCCGCCGGCGACCTGTCGCTGGCCCGCGAACTGCTGGACGCGGTGGTGGCGGCCGCCCAAGGCGACCACCAGCAGCAGGGAGAGGCGACCATCGCGCGGCTGGCGGCCGGCCCGTTCGTGAAACAGCTTGCGGTGATGCTCCGGCGGATTTCCGATGCCGAGGCCGAAGTTGCCAACGCCATGTGCCGCACGATTGGCCCGGCCCTGGTCAAGCCCCTCGCCGATGCGCTGGCGGTCGAAGACAACGCCCGTGTGCTGCGCCGGCTGCGCGACGTGTTGATCAGTTTCGGCCAGGCGGCCAGGACCTACGCCGACGAGCTGCGCTCCTCGGCCAACCCGGCGGTGCGGCGGGCGGCCATCGACCTGTTGCGGGCGCTCGGGGGCCACGACGCGCTCCCCGACCTGCGCGGGATGCTCGACGACGCCGATTCGCAGGTGCAGCGTGAGGCCCTGCGCGCCATCGTGCAGATCGGCACCGACGAGGCCTTCCACCTGCTCCAGGGCGCGCTCGAGACCGGGTCGCCGCGCATGCGCGAGGCCATCATCCAGACGCTCGGCTCGCTCCGCGACGAGCGCGCCGCGCCGTTGTTCGTCCACATCCTCGAGCACTCGAGCTACACCGGCGCCTTCGAGGCGCTGTACCTGTCGACCATCGAGGCGCTGGGCCGCGTGGGCGGCGGCGAATCCTCGGCGTCGACGCTCGGCGCGATCCTCCACCGCGGCCAGTGGTGGGCGCCCGGCCGCACCACGCGGTTGCGCACCGCCGCCGCCCGGGCGCTCCGGGCGTTTGGCACGCCGGCGGCCGACCGCGTGCTCCAGGAGGCCGCGGCCTCCGGCCCGTCGGCCGTCAGGCGCGTGGCGAAGGCCGCCCTCGCCGAAGCCCCGCCACGCCTGCCCACATCGAGGACGGTCTAGTGGATCAGGCCGATCGGTTTCGCGCATCGGATGAGTTCGTGCGGCGGCTGGGCGGCGCCCTTCGCGGGGCGCAGCTGTACGCGCCCACCCACCCGGTGGTGCGGCAGTCGCTCGACGCGCTGTCCGCCGCGCTCGACGTGCTGCTCAACGACCAACCGTCGCTGGCCGTGGGGATGCTCGAGGAGGAACTGATCGTCGGCGACCTGCCGATGCCCAAGGCCACCGAGTCGATGGTGGAGACCATCCGCCGCCTGAAGGCACTGGGCATCGAGCGCATCGCCTTCGAGCGGGGGGTGGAGCCCGAGGAACTGGCCACCTTCGTGTTCACGCTGTCCCACCCCGAGCGGCGGCCGGGCCAGGCGGCCCCCGGCGCGGAGCCGGCCGATCCGAACGCGACGCTGGCCGCGCTGCCGCACATTCGCGTCGGCCGCATCCACACCGAGCAGCGCGTGGAGGCCGCCACGGCCGACATGGGGATGATCCGGCGCATGTACACCGAGGCGTCGGCGATCGCCCAGAAGGTGTGGGACAGCGCCCAGGCCGAGGGCATTCCCGACCCGCGCGCCGCGCGGGCCGTGATCGACCAGCTGGCCCAGGCCGTATCGCAGAACCGCACGGCCCTCATCGCCCTCACCGCCCTCAAGGAGTACGACAACTACACGTTCACGCACATGGTGAACGTGTCGATTCTCACGCTGGCGCAGGCGCGCGGGCTCGGCGTGGACGGGACGCAGCTCCGCGAGTTCGGCCTGGCGGCCCTGATGCACGACATCGGCAAGATCCGGACGCCGGCCGAGATCCTGAACAAGCCCGACAAGCTCACCGACGACGAGTTCACAATCATGCGCATGCACGTGGTGGACGGCGCCGAAATCCTGCGCCGCACGCCCGAGATGCCGGCCATCGCGCCGGTGGTGGCCTTCGAGCACCACCTGCGGCTCGACGGCACCGGCTATCCGTTCAAGGTGAGCCGCACCGGCCTGAACGTGGTCACCATGATTTGCGGCATCGCCGACGTCTACGACGCGATGCGGTCGCAGCGCGCCTACCAGCAGGCCTTCCCTTCGGATCGCATCCTCGCGGTGCTGAGGCGCAGCGACGGCCAGCAGTTCGACCAGCAACTGGTGCGGCGCTTCACCCAGTTGCTCGGCATCTACCCGCCGGGGACGCTGGTGCGCCTCGACACCGGCGCCGTCGGCGTCGTCATCGCCGCGCACGCGCCCGATCCGTATCGGCCGCGCGTCAAGGTGGTGATCGCGCCCGGCGGGGCGCGGCTGGCGCTGCCGGTCGAGGTCAACCTGTGGGAGGCCGACGCCGCATCGGGCGGCCCGCAGTCGGTGCAGGCGCCGCTCGATCCGGCCGAGCACGGCATCGATCCCCTCGGCTATCTCTGACGGCCCGCCGTCCCCCTCGCGGTAACATGGGGCATGCGTGTTCCCAGCCTGGGCCCCGCCGCCCGCCTCGTCGGCCTCGTGGCCGTCGTGATCGGCGGGCTGGCCACCGTGTCTGGCGGCGCCCAATCCGCCATCTTCGCCGGCGCCGCACGGCTCATCGTCCAGGACACGGCGCTGCCGGCCATCGACCGCGGCCTGCGCGCGCAGGATCCGCCGCGCGACCCCAACACGCGCACCGCGCCGCGCCTGGGCCGCGCGGACCGGGCGGCCGGCGCGCCCTACCTCTCCGGCTCGGTGATCGTGAAGTTCAAGGGGGACGCGGCCTTCGACCTCCTCGACATCCCGGCCGGCGCCGATGCCGAGGCCGCCTCCGCGGCGTGGCGCGCGCGCCCCGACGTGGAATACGCGCAGCCGCGGTACCTGAACCACGCGATGTCGCGGCCCAACGACCCGCTGTACCAGCACCAGTGGAACTTCCCGGCCCTCGACATGGAGCGCGCCTGGGACATCCAGCCGGGTGCGACCGCCGACATCATCGTGGCCGTGCTCGACAGCGGCCTCGCCTTCTACTCGGGCACCATCCGCTACAACTCGCGTTTCGCGTTCCGTCTTGCGTCCGGTGGCCCTGTCTATCCGGCCCTGGGCCTGGTGGACGTGCCGTTTGCGGCCGCGCCCGAACTGGGCCCCTCGGGATCGAGCCGGTTCGTCTCGCCGCGCGACTTCATCTGGGACGACACGCTGCCGGTTGACCTCGACGGCCACGGCACGCACGTGGCCGGCACCGTGGGCCAGCTCACCAACAACAACCTCGGCGTGGCCGGCATGGCTTACAACGTTCGCATCATGCCCGTGAAGATCATCCAGGGGCTCTGGGACGAGATCTTTTCCAGTCCCAACGAGGGCACCGACGACGTGGTGGCGCGCGGCCTCCGGTACGCGGCCGACAACGGCGCCAAGGTGATCAACATGAGCATCGGCCGCACCGAGGGCGGCCCGGCGCCCGCGGTGACCGAGGCCATCCGCTACGCCGTGGGGAGGGGCGCGTTCGTGGCGCTGGCCTCGGGCAACAGCCGCGAGCAGGGCAACGCGCCGAACCGGCTCGCCGAGGCCGCAGCCGACATCGACGGCGCCGTCGCGGTAGCGGCCGTGGGACGCACCCTCGAGGCGGCCTACTACTCCACGACGGGCGCCGCCGTGGAGATCGCCGCCCCCGGCGGCGACCAGCGGCAAGGCGGCAACGTGGCCGGCATCCTGCAGCAGACGCTGGACCAGGACCTGCTCGAAACCTACAACCGACCGACGTCGCAGTACGGCCCGCCGCGCGCCGATTCGTTTGCCTACTACTACCTCCAGGGCACGTCGATGGCCACGCCGCACGTGTCGGGATTCGCCGCGCTGCTGATGCAGCAGGGCATCACGAGCCCGGCGGCCATCGAGGCGGCGATGAAGGCGTTTGCCACCGACAAGGGCGCCGCAGGCCGGGACGACGTGTACGGCTACGGCCTCATCAACCCTCGCGCCACCCTGCGGGGCCTGGGCCTGGCCCGCTAGGGCCACGGATGAAATACACAGGGCCACAGATGAAACACAGATGAGACAGACACACCACCCTCACGGAGCGACCCGTGTTCGCCTGGGCCTGGCCCGTCAGGGCCACGGATGAAATACACAGGGCCACAGATGAAACACAGATGACGCAGACACACCGTCCTCAGGGCGCGACCCGTGTTCGCCTCGGCCGCGCGGCCGCGCTGGCCGCACTGATCCTGGTGGCCGCCGCGCCTCGCGCCGCCGCCCAGGCGGACGGCCTGCACATCGGTGGATACGCCATGGTCGGCAGCATGAGCTTCGCGGCCACGGAGAGCTTTGACGCGGTGCTCGGCACGTCAAGCGGCACCGTGTTCGGCGGAGGCGCCACGGTGGGACTGCCGTGGGGCGGCCTGTTCTTCAGCGTGGGCGCTTCGCGCTTCTCCGCGGAGGGAGAGCGGGCGCTGTGGCTCGACGGCCAGGTGTATCCGCTGGGCATCCCGCTGACGGTGAAGGTCACGCCGGTCGAGGTGACCGGCGGCTGGCAGTTCCGCGGCCTCTCGCGCCGGTTCGTCCCCTATGTGGGCGGGGGCTTCAGTTCGTACGCCTACCAGGAATCGTCCTCGTTTGCGGCCACGGGCGAAGACGTGGACGAGCGCTTCTCCGGCTATCACGTGCTGGGCGGAGCCGAGTTCAAGGTGGCCAGCTGGCTGGGCGTGGCGGGCGAATTCGCCTGGACCACCGTGCCCGACGCGCTCGGCGCCGGGGGCGTGTCGGAGGCCTTCGACGAAACCGACCTGGGCGGCACCAGCCTCCGCCTGAAGGTCACAATCGGGCGGTGACCACCCCGGGGGTGTTCGAGCGGCGGGTGCTGTCGATCGTGGCGCGCATCCCGGTGGGGCGGGTGACGACCTACGGCGACGTGGCCCGGCTGGCCGGCCGGCCGCGAGCCGCCCGGGCGGTCGGCACCATCCTCCGGAATGCCCGGCGCCCGGGGTTGCCCTATCACCGGGTCATCGCCGCCGGCGGTGCGCTGGGCGGCTATTCCAGCCTGCCGCTCAAGCGGGCCCTGCTGGCCGCCGAGGGCCTGGTCGTCTCCCGCACCCGTGTGACAGGATTTGCCCTAATTCGCTGGACAGGCAAATAGATCCGAACTGGAAGGACCCCTGGCACGTCTGTTTGAGGCGTGGCCGCTCACATCAACCCTGCCCACCATGGTCCCGTCTAACTCACCAGGGAACGTGAACAGCACCGACCTGGAGCTGGTCGGGCGCATTCGAGCTGGAGACGCGGGGGCCTTCGAGGCCCTGTACCGGCAGCATGCGACACGGCTCTACAATCTGGCGAGCCGGATGGCCGGCCCGCACGCCGATGCCGACGACCTGCTGCAGGACATCTTCCTGATCGCCCACCGGAAGCTGGGCAGCTTCCGTGGCGAGTCGTCGCTCGGGACGTGGCTCTACCGGCTGGCGATGAACCACTGCCTCGACGTGTTGCGCAGCCGGCAGACGCGCATGGGGCAGCAGACCGACTCGTTGGACGAGCCCGACGCGATGCCGGTGGCATCGCCCGGGCCCGGCCTGGGGGCGGTGAGTCGCATCGACCTCGAGCGGGCCATCGAGACCCTGCCCCCGGCCTGCCGGGCGGCATTCCTCCTGCACGACGTGGAGGGATTCGGCCACCACGAGGTGGGGGCCATGTTGGGCGTGTCCGAGGGCACGTCGAAGTCGCAGGTGCACAAGGCGCGCCTGCGCATCAGGGAATACCTGGCGCACGGACCGACGACGGGCGCGCGGCGGGACATACGATTGGCGAAGAGCAGCAATGCGATGTGACGAACTCTCCACCGCCCTCGTCGACCTGGTCGACGGGCGTCTCGACCCCGCGCGCCAGCGCGAGGCCGAGCGGCACCTGGAGGCCTGCGCCGGCTGCCGCGCCCTCGTCGACGACCTGCGGACCATCCGGACCGCGGCGTTCACGCTCAATCGCCGCGAGCCCCCCGCCGAGGTGTGGGCGTCGCTCAGCCGCGCCCTCGCCATGGAGCCGCCGTCCGGTGGCCGCCCCGCCGCCGGCCGGCCCAACTGGACGGCCTGGATGGCAGCGGCCGCCGTGTTGGTGCTGGCGACGGCCGTCGGTCTCTGGCCGTTGCTGCGCCGCACCGAGACGCCGGCCGGGAACGCCGTGCCGGCCGTTGCCGAGGCCCCCTCGGTGGAATCGGTGGCCGCCGAGTTCGAAGCCGCCGAGCAGCACTACCAGAAGGCCATCGCCGACCTGGAAACCATCGCGCGGCAGGATACCGGCGAGCTCGACCCCCAGGTGGCCGCTGTGCTGCAAAAGAACCTGACGGTCATCGACCAGGCCATTTCCGAAAGCCGCACCGCCCTGCAGTCGCAGCCCGCCAGCAGTAACGCCCAGGAGGGGTTGTTCGAGGCCCTTCGCACCAAGGTGGCGCTGCTGCAGCAGACCGTCGAGTTGATCAACGAAATGCGGCAAGGCAATCAGGCCGAAGCCGCCAGGAAGTTCCAGACCCTGTCGCAGTAGCCGACTTATGTGGACCACACTCGCCTCCCGCCTCGTCATTGGCCTGGCGCTCGTCGCCTGGGCCGCCCCCGCCGGGGCCACCCTCACCGCCGGCGACAACCGCGCGCGCGCCGGCTGGCTCGAACGCTACACCGAGGCCCGACAGGGCCCTGAAACGGTGGAGAAGGTCACGCAGACCTTCAAGGTGGGCCCCGAGGGCTCGCTCGTCCTCACGGGCATCTCCGGCGAGGTCAAGGTCACCGGGGGCGACGGCGCCGAGATCCGGGTGGAGGCCACCAAGCGGGTGCGCCACCGCAACCCGGCCGACGCCAAGCGCATGCTGGGCGAGTTGCGCATCGACTTCAACCAGTTCAATTCGCGGGTCGAGGTGCGAACGGTCTACGCGCGCCGGTCGATGAATCGCGAGCGGGAATCGTCTTCGAGCGTCGACTACGTCGTGTCGGTGCCGTCCGACGCCGCCGTGGCCGTCAAGACCATCTCGGGCAACGTCGTCGTGACCGCGGTCCGGGGCGAGGTGCGGGCCGAGGCCATCAGCGGTGACGTGGAAGTGAGCGCCACCCCCAACCTCGCGCTGGCCAAGACCGTGTCGGGCGATGTCACGGCCCGCGACGTCGCGAGCGCCTCCACGCTCATGCTGGGCACGGTGAGCGGCAACGTGACGGCCTCCGGCCTCAAGGTGCGGACGCTCGAATGCGGGTCGGTCAGCGGCGACCTGAGCCTGTCCGGCGTCCAGGTGGAGCGCGTGGCGGCCAAGTCGGTGTCGGGCAGCATCACCTTCGACGGCCCCCTGGCCAGGGGCGGGCGTTACGAGTTCACCACCCACTCGGGCGACGTCCGCATCACCGTTCCCGCGGGCGCCGGCTTCGAGCTCGACGCCAACACGTTCAGCGGCAGCGTCCGGTCGGATTATCCAGTGACGCTGCGAGGCCGGGGCCCGGATCGGGAACGGGGTGGAAATCGGACGATCCGGGGCACGCATGGAGACGCCGGGGCCCTCCTGACCGTCCGGAGCTTCAGCGGGTCGGTGGTCATTCTCAAGAAGTAGCCCCCAAGGTATAATCTCGGGCGGAGGCTAGGAATGAAGAGCGTAACCGGGCTTGTTGCAGTGATCGCGGGCGTGTTGCTGGCCGGGAGCGTCGCGGCCCAAACCACGCCGCAGGGTCAGGTGCCGGCGGGTGCGACCGCGCTCGGGTCGGTCAGCCTCCCGCGCAGCGTCATGGCTGACGGCAAGGCCCTGAAGGCCGGCACCTACCAGGTGCGGCTCACGGCCGACGCCGCGCAGCCCGCCGTGCCGGGCCAGCAGATGGAGCGCTGGGTGGAATTCGTGCAGGGTGGCAAGGTGGCCGGCCGCGAGGTCGTGAGCATCGTGCCGGCCGGCGAGATGAAGGATCTCAACAGCCAGTCCAAGGGGCCCAGGCCCGCCGCCGGGGGCACCCGCGTGGAGATGCTGAAGGGCGATGAGTACCTGCGCGTCTGGATCAACCGCCGCGGAGTGAACTACCTGCTGCACATGCCGCCCGTTAAGAGTTAAAGAGTTAAAGAGTTAAGAACAAAGGGCCGGGCCGCCACAGCGGTACCGGCCCTTTTTTGTTGGCTAACTCTGAACTCTGAACTCTGAACTCTCTTTAGCCGCCGATGGACATGACGTCGAACTGCTCGTGGTGCAGGTGCACGTCGGGCTTGACGATGATGTCGCGGCGCAGCAGGTCCTTCAGGTCGCGCAGCACGCCGCGCTCCTCTTCCTGCAGGGCCCGGGCGATGTCGGGGTTCACCCGCAGCAGCACGCCGGGGCCATCGAGATCGGCGCCCACCTTCTTCACCTCGGACAGGATCTCGTAGCACACCGTGGCGCTCGACTTGATCGTGCCGGCGCCCGAGCAGTAGGGGCACGGCTCGGTCAGCACGCGCTCGAGGCTCTGCTTCACGCGCTTGCGGGTGACAATCACGAGGCCGAAATCCGACACCTGGAGGGCCTTGGACGGCGCGCGGTCCTTCCTGAGCTCCTGCTCGACCGCCTGGAACACCTTCTGGCGGTTCTTCTTCTCCTCCATGTCGATGAAGTCGCAGACGATGATGCCGCCCAGGTCGCGCAGGCGAATCTGGCGCACGATCTCCTTGGCGGCCTCGAGGTTGGTCTTGATGATGGTGTCCTCGAGCCGGCCCGCGGTCTTCTTGCCGACGTAGCGGCCCGTGTTCACGTCGATGGCCACCAGCGCCTCGGTCTGGTTGATCACGATCGAGCCGCCCGACTTGAGCCACACCTTGCTGCGCAGCGCCTTGTCGAGCTCGGCCTGCACGCCGTATTCCTCGAAGATCGGGAAGTCCTTGTCGTAGAGCTTCACGCGCGGCGCCAGGCTCGGCATGATGCGCCCGATGAACTCCACCACGCGCTGGTGCTCCTGGGGGTGGTCGATCCGGATCGCCGAGTAGTCGTCGGTGAGCAGGTCGCGCAGCAGCTTGCTCACGAGGCTGGGTTCCTGGTACACCGTGACGGGCGAGCGGGCCGTGTCGCCGCGCTGCCGCATGTCGACCCAGATCTTGTAGAAGTAGTTCAGGTCGGCGAGGATGTCGTCCTTCGACCGGCCCTGGGCGGCCGTGCGGATGATGACGCCGCCGCCGAAGCTGTGCTGCTCCCGGAACTCCTTCACGATGCCGCGCAGCCGTCCGCGCTCCTCGCGGCTGTCGATCTTGCGCGAGATGCCGATGTGATCGACCGTGGGCATGAACACGAGGAAGCGGCCCGGCAGCGTCACGTGGCAGGTGAGGCGGGCGCCCTTCGTGCCGAGCGGCTCCTTGGCCACCTGCACGATGACGTCCTGCCCTTCCTTCAGCAGCTCCTCGATCTTGGGCTCGTCCCTCGACGGCCCTCTGGACGACCCTTCGCTGGCCGAAGGGTCGGCGGCGCGCTCCTTGCCCTCTTCGCGCTCGCCGCCGCGCCGGCCGCCCCGATCGCGGCCACGCCGATCGCCCTTCTCGGCCTTGTCGGCCGCGGCCCCCTCGGCGCCGGCCGCCGGCGCGGACTCGTCCTCGTCCTTGTCGTACTCGTCGAGGTCGGCGATGACGTCGGAGACGTACAGGAAGCCGTCGCGCTCGAGCCCGATGTCGACGAACGACGACTGCATGCCGGGCAGCACCTTCGAGACGCGGCCCTTGTAGACGTTGCCGACGACGCCGCGGCTACGCTCGCGCTCGACGAAGAGTTCCGCCAGCTGGTCGTCCTCGAGAATGGCCACGCGCGTTTCGTGGCCGTTCGAGGCGATGATCATCTCTTTGTTCATGGAAGTCCCTGGAAAGGGCGGGGCGCATGGTCAGTTCGTGAAGCGGCGCATCCGCACGTTGAGGATGAGCCCGAACGCGGCCAGCGTTGCGATCAGGGAGGACCCGCCGTAGCTCATGAGCGGCAGGGTGAGTCCCTTGACCGGCGCGAGTCCCGCCGACATGGTGATGTTGTAGACCACCTGGAACGTGAACGCCGACAGCACGCCCAGGACAAGATATGCGCCGAGTCGGTCCTTGGCCAGCCGGGCCGCCTCGAGCGCGCGCAGGATCACGAACAGGTAGAGCCCCAGCACGACGAGCACGCCCGCGAGGCCCTGCTCTTCGGCCAGCACCGAGAAGATGAAGTCGTTGTGCGCCACCGGGAGGAATCGCAGCTGGCCCTGCGTGCCGCCCATGAACCCCTTGCCCCACACGCCGCCCGACCCCACGGTGATGCGCGCCTGGATCTGCTGGTAGCCCGCGCCCCGCGGGTCCTGCGCCGGGTCGAGGAAGGTGGCGATGCGCTCCCGCTGGTAGTCCTGCAGGCCGAACTTGTAGGCCACCGGCGCGGCCAGCAGCGCCACCAGCGCGAGCATGCCGAGGTACCGCATGGGCATGCCGGCCACGTACGCGACGACGAGGAGGATCGGCAGCAGCGTCACCGCCGTGCCCAGGTCGGGCTGCCGCGAGACGAGCAGCAGCGGCACCGCCGTGAGCGCCGCCGCGATCACCATGTCCTGCGTCGACAGCGCCGAGCGCCGGCTCTCGCCGAGCAGCTTGGCCAGCACCAGGGCCACCGCCGCCTTGGCAAACTCCGAGGGCTGCAGGTTGAACACGCCCAGGTCGATCCACCGCCGGGATCCGCCGCGGACGGCGCCGAAGAAGAGGACGCCCACCAGCAGGGCCACCATCCCCAGGTAAATCCAGTGCGACTTATCGGCCAGCGAGCGGTAGTCGAACATCAGGCATGCGGTCATGGCCACCATGCCGAGGCCCAGCGCGTACAGCTGCGTCCAGTAGACCCGTCCCGGGCCGCCCGTGGCGCTGTAGATCATCGCCAACCCGATCGCGCAGATCGCCAGCAGGGCGCCGATGAGCGCCCAGTCGATGTGATGGTAGAGGCGCCGCTCGAACATCAGCGCCCCTCCGGCCCTGGCCAGGCGGCGGCAACCACGCGCACGGGCGCGACGGGGCCCACGGGCGCCGGCAGCACCAGCTGCGGCATCGGCAGGCCGTCCTTCTCCGCGAAATAGGTCTCGATGATGTGGCGCGCGATGGTGGCGCCCTCGGAGCCATGCTCGGAGTGTTCGGCAAACACCACCCCGGCGACTTCGGGGTTGTCCCTCGGTGCGAAGAACACGAACCAGCCGTGATCGCGCAGGTCCTTGTCGGTCCCCCGCGCGCGCTTCTTGCCCTGGTTGGAGATGACCTGCGCCGTCCCGGTCTTGCCTGACACGTCGCGGCCCGCGATGCGGGCGCGCCCGGCCGTGCCCTGGCCGTTCACCGCCAGCCACAGGCCGTCGTGGATGGCCGACACCGTCCCGGGCTTCATCAGCAGCAGGGGGAACGCCGTGGTGGGCGGCGGCACGGGCTGCCACCCGCTGCCCTCGTCCACCGCCGTCACCAACCGCGGCACGACGCGCGTGCCCCCGTTGGCGACGGTGGCCATCATCACCGCCAGCGACATCGGCGTCACCGAGAGCTGACCCTGGCCGATGGCCACCGAGATGGTCTCACCCGCGTACCACTTCTCGCCCGTCCGTTGCCGCTTCCACTCGGTGGAGGGCACGATGCTCTCGATCTCGTTGGGCAGGTCGATGCCGCTCTTGCCCGCCAGCCCCAGCTTCTCGGACCACGTGTGGAGCCTGTCGACGCCCAGCATGTTGCCGAGCGTGTAGAAGTAGACGTTGCACGACTTCTCGATGGCGTGGCGCAGGTCGAGGTAGCCGTGGCCGCCCGAGAAGTGGCACTTGAAGAACCGGCCGTAGAACGTGGCGCCGCCCGGGCAGTAGATCTGGTGGTCGGGCGTGATGAGGCCTTCCTCGAGCGCCGCGGTGGCGACGACGATCTTGAACGTCGACCCTGGCGAATAGCGACCCTGGAGCGCGCGGTTCTGCAGCGGCCGCAGCTTGTCGGTGTTGAGCGCGTTCCACGAGGCGCGGTCAATCCCCGTCGAGAACGCGTTGGGATCGTAGGCGGGCAGGCTCGCCAGCGTGAGCACGTTTCCCGTCCTGGGGTCGAGCACGATCGCCGAGCCCCAGCGGCCCGAGGCCCGGAACGCGTCCTCGGCCGCGCGCTGCATCTCGTAACTGATCGACAATTGCACGCGGCGGCCTTCGATGGGCGGCACTTCCTCGAGCGTGCGGATTTCGCGGCCGGTGCTGTTCACCACCACGCGCCGGGCGCCGTCCTCGCCCATCAGCAGCTTGTTATACACGCGCTCGACGCCCGACTGCCCGACGATGGCCCCGCTGCCCACGGTGGTGTCGGAGGCGACCTGGTCCTCGCTGGCCTCGCCCACGTAGCCGATGAGATGGGCCGCCATGGACCGGTCCGGGTACTCGCGCGTGGGCACTTCCTGCACCACCACGTCGGGCAACTCGAAATCGAGCCGGCGCGCCGTGACCGCCGCCACTTGCGCCAGCGTCGCGTCCTGGATGATGACGATGGGCCGGTACGAGGGCTCGCGGCGGTGGCGGTCCACGATGTCGCGCACGGCCTTCTCGCCGACCCCGGTCACCGCCGCCAGCACCCGGATGGTGCGGTCGATGTCCCTGGTGTGCTCGCGCACGATCGAGATGTTGAAGGCGCTGCGGTTCTCCACCAGGACGCGGCCGGTGCGGTCGAAGATCACGCCGCGCGGCGCACGCAGCGTCAGGGTGCGCTGGTGGTTGTTCTCCGCCATCTCCTGGAACGTGGCGTGCTGCACCACCTGGAAAAACCAGAAACCGCCGGCCAGCAGGCCGAACGCCGCCAGCACCGACACCCGTAGCACGGTGAGCCGGGTCGCGAGGCGCCGCCGATCTTCGGCAATGGCCATGAAGCCCTTATCCTACCGTCTCAGTGGCTTGCCGGCGCGCCGGCGGGCCAGAAACCCGGGCAGCCACTCGATGAGCTGGAACCCCACCACCCCCACGAACCCGTTGCCCACCGCCTGCCCCACCACCACCGCGTAGGGCGACGGGAACTGGCGCAGGTCGAGCAGCAGGTACAGCCCCATGAAGATGACGGCGTGGGCCACCGTGGCCGACACGAACACCAGGAACCGGGGCAGGGGCGCCGTGACGATGAACTGTGTCCCCACGATGCCGGCCGCAAACGCCACCAGGGTCTTGGCCAGGCCGCCGATGCCCAGGATGCCGCTCGACAGCGCGTCCTGCAGCAGCCCGGCCACGCTGCCGGCCAGCAGCCCCGTGACCGGCCCGGACGACAGCCCGATGTAGACCACCACGATCAGCACCAGGTCCAGCGCCGCGGTGCCGCGGAACACGAGGCCCGCCAGCGTGGTCTGCAGGGCCAGGGCGGCGACAATGGCCGCCAGCGCGCCGGCGATCTTCACGGCTCACCCTCGGATCCCCCAGGCGCCGGCGGCGGCGTGCGCACGACCAGCACCTCCTCGAGGCCCGAAAAATCCACGGCCGGCCGGATCGTGATCTGATGGTGCTCGGCCGTCCCGGTGTCGACGCTGTCGATGGTGCCGATCACGAATCCCTTGGGATAGATGCCGTCGATGCCCGAGGTCACCACCAGGTCGCCCACCTTGACGTCGGCGGTGCCGGGCGCGTACTCGAGGCGCAGCGTGCCATCGCCGTACCCCACGACCACCCCCTGCGCGCGCGTCCGCTCGATCATGGCCCCGGCGGCGGCGTTGCGGTCCACGAGCAGCTGCACCTTCGAGGCGCGATAGCTCGGCAGGATGAGGCGGCCCACCACGCCGGCCGGCGAGATCACGGCCATGTCGGCCGATAGGCCGTCGGAGGTGCCCTTGTCGATCGTGACGGTGCGAAACTCGGGACTGGCGGCGGCGCCGATGACCTCGGCCGCGGCGGTGTCGAGTCCGGAGCGCTCGCGCAGCTCGAGCAACTGGCGGAGGTTGTCGGTGCGCTGGGCCATGGCGCGCTCCTGCTGCAGTTGCACTTGCAGGGTGCGCATCTGTTCCTTCAGCCCGGCGTTCTCCTGCTCCACCCGCTGCAGCGCGATATACCCCGACCAGACGCCGCGCACGGCGCCAATCCCCGCCATGGTGGCGCGCTGCAACTCGGCGAAGGCCCCGAAGGTGATCGCCTGCAGGAGGGGCACGCCGCGCGCGGTGTTGACCTGCGCGGAGATCAGCACCACGTGGAGCAGGATGGCGGCCGCCAGCAGGGCGCCGGGCCGTTGTCGGATGTCGGCGAAAGCCATGGGTTAGGTGCCGGGTGCCACGTGCCGGGTGCCGGGTGCCACGTACCGGGTGCCGGGTGCCGCCAATCGAGCCATGGGTCCCGGTGTCGGAGCTAGTCGATCGCGATCTTGCGCAGCAGGTCGAACTCGCCGAGCATCTTGCCGGCGCCCAGCACCACCGACGACAGCGGATCGTCGGCGCTCGACACGGGCAGCCCGGTTTCCTCGCGCAGCCGCTTGTCGAGGTTCTTCAGCAGCGACCCGCCGCCGGTGATCACGATGCCCCGGTCCACGATGTCGGCCGACAACTCCGGGGGCGTCCGCTCGAGCGCCACGCGCACCGCGTCAACGATGACGTTCACCGTCTCGGCCAGGGCCTCGCGAATCTCCTCGTCAGTGATGGTGATGGTCTTGGGCACGCCCTCGATCAGGTGCCGGCCCTTGATCTCCATCGTCATCCGCTCGTCGAGCGGGTAGGCGGAGCCCAGCTCCATCTTGATCTGCTCGGAGGTGCGCTCGCCGATCAGCAGGTTGTAGGTCTTCTTGATGTACTGGATGATCGCCTCATCCATCTCGTTGCCCGCCACGCGCACGGCCTTGCTGTAGACGATGCCGGCGAGCGAGATGACGGCGATGTCGGTGGTGCCGCCGCCGATGTCGACGATCATGCTGCCGGCGGGTTCCGTGATGGGCAGGCCCGCGCCGATGGCCGCGGCCATGGCCTCCTCGATCAGGTGCACCTCGCTGGCCTTGGCGCGGTAGGCCGAGTCCTTCACCGCGCGCTTCTCCACCTGGGTGATCTCCGACGGCACGCCGATGATGATGCGCGGCCGCACCCACACGTTGCCGTTGTGGGCCTTCTTGATGAAGTAGGTCAGCATCTTCTCGGTGACGTCGAAGTCGGCGATGACGCCGTCCTTCATGGGCTTGATGGCCACGATGTTGCCGGGCGTGCGGCCCAGCATCTCCTTGGCCCCCGTGCCCACCGCCTCGACGCGGCCGGTCACCTTGTTGACGGCGACAATCGACGGCTCGTTGACGACGATGCCGCGGCCCTTCGCGTACACGCAGGTGTTGGCCGTCCCGAGATCGATGGCCAGGTCGGTGGAAAGAAACGAGAGCAGTGAACCAAGACCCATGTTGTGCAGAACCGTGCACTCACGCCAGGCCGTCGGCCTGGGCGATGCGAACTCCGTTTTTGCCCGAATCCTTGACCTGGTACATGGCCATATCGGCCGCTCGCACCAACTCTTCAGCCGAGGCGGCCACATCGGGCAACGTGGCCACCCCTACAGACGCCGTGAGCCGCAGCCCGAGCCCGTCCCCCGCGAGGAAGGGATGGGCCGCCACGCGGTCCCGGACGCGATCACCCACGGCCGCGGCACCTTCGGAACCGGTGTCGGGCAGGATCATCGCAAACTCGTCGCCGCCGAATCGCGCCACCACGTCGGTTTCGCGGGCCGACCCGCGAATCACCGCCGCAGCTTCCACCAGGGCCCGGCTGCCGGCCTGGTGGCCATGGTGATCGTTGACGCCCTTGAACCCGTCGAGATCGAGAAATAGCAACGAGAGCGGGCGGCCCGAACGCGAGGCGCGCTTGGCTTCCCGCCTCAGCACCTGGTTGAGATAGCGGGAGTTGTACAGCTGCGTCAGGTCGTCGGTGACCGACAGCGCCTCGGCCCGCCGCAACCGGAGGGCGTTGTCCAGGGCCTGGGCCGGCCCTTCGAGCGCCGCCCCGATCAACTCGCCCACCGCCGGCGGCACGCGCGGCACCTCGGCCGACGGCCGGCGCTCCAGCAACACCAGGGCGCCCACGGTGTGCGCCCGGCACCGCAGCGGCCAGCCGAGCACCGCGCCGCCCGGGGCCGAGGCCCGCGAGTCCTTGCGCAGGTGGGTCGAGCCGAACTCACGCCCGTGAACCAGGACCCAGCGCGCGACGCCCACGGCCGACGGGGTCAACGCCGGGCCCAGGCCGCGTGACGACAGCGCGACCACTTGCCCGTCGAGATCGGCCGAAAAGACACCGCAGGCCGGCGCCTTGAACCACTCATCGGCGCAGCCGACCACCAGTTCGCCTATCGCTTCCGGATCGAGCAGGTCATGCGCGGCGCGCAACAGCGTCAGCACGGTTTCGGGCCGTTCGAGTCGGCCCTTGAGTGCCCGCTGACTGCGCCGCAGCCGGGCGGCCAGGTCCGGACGGCGTGAACCGCCGTAAGTCATTCAACTGACTGAATATATCACGGCCGGACGGGGTTCAACAGGGTTCCACACGGAGGTTCCACACGGAGGTTCCACACGGGGGTTCCACACGGAGGTTCCACACGGAGGTTCCACACGGGCGATTCCGCGCGAGGCGTGTTACGATGTTTGTTTCCTAGAGGATACCGACGCGTATGACGATGCTCGACCGGATGCGGCGACACAAGGGCTGGCTCAAGTGGAGCCTGGCGCTGGTCGTGCTGACTTTTGTCGTGTTCTACATCCCCGACTTTCTCACCACGACCACGGGCGCCTCCCCCACCGAGGTGCTGGCCGAGGTCGACGGCGAGCCCATCACCGTGGGCGCGTTCCAGCGCCGCTACAACGCGCAGGTCAACGCCTATCGCAACGCCTACGGCGCGCAGATGAACGACGCGCTGCTGAAGCAGCTGGGCATCGACCGCCAGATCCTCCAGCAACTGGTGGACGAGGAAGCCATGGTGGCCGAGGCCCGCAAGCAGGGCATCACCGTGAGCGACGTCGAGATTCGCGAGCGCATCCTCGCCCTGCCGGGCTTCCAGGAGAACGGCCGGTTCGTGGGCGAGCAGCGCTACCGGCAGATTCTCCAGTTTCAGAACCCGCCGCTCACCACCTCCGAGTTCGAGGCGACGCTGCGCCGCGCCATCCAGATCGAGAAGCTCCGCACCGCACTCACCGGCTGGATGTCGGCGAGCGACGAGGAAGTGGCCGCCGAGTACCGCCGCCGCAACGAGAAGGTGAAGCTCGACATCGTGCCGGTCACCGCCGACGCCTTCACGAGCCAGGTGAAGCTGGCCGACGCCGACCTGGCCGCCTACTTCGAGAAGAACAAGGACGCGTACCGCATCGGCGAGCAGCGCCGGATCAAGTACGCGCAGGTGGCCGTGGACCAGGTGCGCGCCGCCATCACCGTGCCCGACGCCGACATCGCCGCCTTCTACCAGCAGAACCTCGCGCAGTACCAGACGCCCGCGCAGGTGCGTGCCAGCCACATCCTGTTCCACACGGAGGGCAAGGACGAGAACGCCGTCAAGGCGCAGGCCGAGGATGTGCTGAAGAAGGCCAAGGCGCCCGGCGCGGACTTCGCGGCCCTCGCCAGGCAGTACTCCGAGGACGAGAGCAACAAGGACGTCGGCGGCGACCTCGACTACTTCGGCCGCGGCCGCATGGTGCCCGAGTTCGAGCAGGCCGTCTTCCAGATGAAGGCCGGCGACATCAGCGACCTCGTCAAGACCTCGTTCGGCTTCCACATCATCAAGGTGGTTGACATGCAGCCCGAGATCACGCGGCCCCTGGCCGAGGTGCGGGCGGAGATCGAGGACCAGCTGAAGTGGCAGAAGGCGCAGAGCGAGGCCGAGCGCATCGCCCGGTCGCTCGAGTCCACCATCAAGACTCCCGCCGATCTCGACAGGGTCGCCAGGGAACGCGGCTATGCGGTGGTGGAATCGGGGCTGTTCGCCGCCGACGGCGCCATCGACGGCCTGGGCCCGCAGCCCGAGATGGCGGCCCGCGTCTTCGACATGAAGGAAGGCGACGTCACCCCGGCCCTGCGCGTCGCCACGGGCTGGGTGTTCGCCACGCTCACCGGCCGGCAGGATGCCTATGTCCCCACGCTCGACGAGGTGAAGGCCAAGGTCACCGCCGACGCGACGCGCGAGAAGGCGGCCGAGCTCGCCCGGGCCCGCGCCTCGGCCATCGCCGTCGACCTTAAGGCGGCCAGGGACTTCGCGGCCGCCGCCAAGCGCGCCGGCCTCGAGGTGAAGACCACCGAGCTCGTGACGCGCGGCACCGCCCTGCCCGACCTGGGCATCAGCGAGGCGGTCGACGCGGCGGCCTTCGCGCTGCCGGTCGGCGGCGTGAGCGACGCGGTGTCGACGCCCGACGGCACCGCCATCGTCCGCGTGGTGGAGCGCCAGGACGTGACCGACGCCGAAATCGAGGCGGGGCGGGATCAACTGCGCGACGAGCTGGTGAACCAGCGGCGCGACAAGTTCTTCGGCGCCTACATGCAGAAGGCCAAGGCCGGCCTCACCATCAACATCAAGCAGGACACCCTGGCCCGCATCGTCGGGCCCGTGTAGCCCCTACCTTACAAACACGTAAGGCATGTGGGCTAGGATCTGGCCCGAGCGAAACAGCCTCGACGGCGCGAGCAGGGCGGAGAGCGCCCGCCGCTCGCGCGGTCCGAGCAGCGTGACCAGCGCCTCGGCCGCCCCGGCCTCCTGCATGCGGCCCACGGGCGCCTGCAACTCCTCGCTCAAGACCTCGTAGAAACTGCGGCGGGGCGGCAGCACCAGCAACGACACTTCCTCCTCGGCCGGGATGCGCGCGCGCTGCTTGGCGAGCGCAATGGCATCGTAGAGGCCGCCGAGCTCGTCAACCAGGCCCAGCTGCCGCGCCTGCTGCCCCGTCCACACCCGCCCCTGCGCCACCTCGTCGATCTTCTCGGGCGCCATCTGGCGCGCGGCCGCGGCCCGCTCGACGAACTGGTCGTACACCGCCTGCATCGACGCCTCCACCTTGGCCCGCTCGTCGGGCGTGAAGCGGCGGTCGGGAGAGTACATGTCGGCGTGCTTGCCGCTGGTGGTGCTCTCGATGTTGGCCCCGAGCTTCTCGAGCGAGCCCGCCATCACGAACTTCCCCGTGTAGACGCCAATCGATCCGGTGAGCGTGCCCGGCTGCGCGACGATGGCATCGCCGCCGAGCGCGATGTAGTAGCCGCCCGACGCGGCCAGGTCGGACATCGACACGATGATGGGCCGGCCCGTGGAGCGCGAGATCGACAGCTCGCGCCAGATGACATCCGACGCCGTGGACGAGCCGCCGGGGCTGTCGACGCGCAGCACGATGGCGCGCACGGCGGGGTTGGCACGCGCCTGGCGGATGTACTCGACGATCGAGTCGGAGCCGGTCACCGCCCCGTTGACCGGGTCGAAGCCGCTCTTGCCCGACGCGATGACGCCCACCGCGTTGATCACGGCGACGGTGGCCCCGCGCGTGACACCCGCCGACTCCCACGACACCTTCGCGTAGTCGTCGGCCTCGATCAGCGTCGCCTCCGCCAGGTCGGCGTTCACGTCGTCGAGTTCGTCGTCGTACGCCACTTCGTCGATGAGGCCCAGGCGCAGGGCCTCGTCTGGCTGGAAGGGGCCCTCGTCGATGGCGGCGCGCACGTCGGCCTCGGGCTTGCGGCGCCCCTCGGCGATGGCCCGCACGAGCTGATCGTACTGGTCGCGATTGAGCGACTCGCTCATCTCGCGGTGCGCGGGCGTGAAGCTCTTTTCCAGGTAGGTGTTGACGGCGGACTTGTAGTCGCCGACGTGCAGGAAATCGGGATAGGTGCCGATCCAGTCGAAGGTGCCGCGCAGGAAGACCTCGTAGGTGGCGATGCCGGTGAGGTCGAGCGTGGCCGACGGCAGCAGGTAGATGCGGTCGGCGGCGGTGGCCAGCAGGTATTCCCGGTCGCCGGCGTTCTCGAGGTAGGCGTGCACGTACTTGCCGCTCTGCTTGAAGTCGATCAGGGCCGCCCGCAGCTCCTGGACCTTGGCCCAGAAGGGCGAATCGAGCGGGCCCGGCTTGAGCAGGATGCCGGCAATCCGGGGGTCGGCCTTGGCCTTGCGGATATCCTCGAGGTAGGCGCGCATGGTGAGCGCGTCACCGGCGCCAAAGGCCACGTCGGGCAGCACCTCGGGCAGGTCGCCGCTTGGCCGCAGCACGAGCGTGGAGTGCGCCGACACCCGGGGTTCCTGGCCCACGGCCAGGTACAGCACCAGCATCGCGGCCGCGGACACGCCGGTGGCCACGAGCAGCAACAGCACGACGAACCGCGCGCCTCGAGTCATCGCGTCCAGTATAGACCCGGCGGCCGCGGCGGTCGGTGAACGGCTTCTCGAGAAGCGGTCGCGCACGCGGCCTCGAGGAGCCGACCGCCCTGGAGCACAGCGAGGTGCCGTTCGACTATCTCGGGCTCAGGGACGCCTTCAGTTTCTCCCACTCGGCCAGCAAGGCGTCGAGCGACGACGACGCGTCCTTCCACGCCGCCAGCAGCGCCGGCGTCGGCGCCACATCGGCCGCCTCCACGGCGCCGAACAACTGCCCGAGGGGCTGCCGGGTCCGCGCGAGACGCTGCTCCATCTCCCCTAGCGCCGCCGTCCCGGGCGTCCGCGCCCGGATGTCGGCCAGGGCCTCGGCGGCCCGGCGCATGGCCGCGTCGATGGCGCGGGACGTGCCGTGCTGCAGCGCCAGCCCTTCGGCCGTCGTCTTCACGCGCGGGTCGATCCGCACCACCAGCGGTTGCGACTGGGTGCGGCCGTCCACGGTGAGCCGCACGGTGTAGGCGCCGGGCAGCGCCCACGATCCCAGCGGGGTGCGCGGGGTATTCGCGAGGATGGCCGCAATCGGGTAGCTGAAGGCGGCCGCGGCCGGCCGCTCGTGATGCACGTCCCACACGAAGCGATGCAGGCCTGGTGTGGCCGGCAGCGCGGCGTGGGGGCGAATCCAATAGTCGGGCGTGTTGCGTCCCTCCACCAGCGGCTCCACCGGATCGCTGCTCGAGTAACGCCTCACCAATGCGCCCCGGGCATCGAGGATCTCCAGCGTGACGGGTCCGAGCGGCGCCGTGCGGAGGTAGTAGTGCACGATGGCGCCGTCGGGCGGGTTCTGGCCCGCGGGCTCGTCGGGCGGCAGCGGCGTGTCGGTGTTCTTGTTCCACCGGAAGCGCCAGGCCTGCTGGGGGGCAAACAGGTGGACGTCGGCCGCCACCACGGCGGCGGCCATCTGGCGCAGCGGCGTGATGTCGTCGAGGATCCAGAACGACCGCCCGTGCGTCCCCACCACCAGGTCGTCGTCCTTGATCACCAGGTCGCGAATCGAGGTGGCCGGCATGTTGTTGCGCAGCGACTGCCAATGGTCGCCATCGTCAAACGAGACGTACACCGCGTGCTCTGAGCCGGCAAAGAGCAGGCCGCGGCGCCCGGGATCTTCGCGGACGACGTTGATGACGCCGCCGTCGGGGATGCCGTCGGTGATGTGCGCCCAGGTCCGGCCGCCGTCGCGCGTGCGATAGATGTGGGGGCGCAGGTCGTCGAGGCGGAACGTGTTCACCGCCGCGTAGGCGGTGTTCACGTCGAAATGCGACGCGTCCATGATCGAGATCTTCGACCACGGCGCCAGCGCCGGCGGCGTGACATCCTGCCAGGCCTTGCCGCCGTCTCTCGTCACGTGGATCAACCCGTCGTCGGTGCCCACCCAGATGGTCTGCTCGTCCAGGTACGAGGGAGCGATGGTGTAGATGACGCCGCGCTGGGTGGGCTTGGCCTCGGGCAACGACGCATACACGCCGACGTTGGCCGGCACCGCCCAGGTCGGGCGCGTGAGGTCGGGACTCACCTGCTGCCAGTTCTGCCCGCCGTCCACGGTTTGCCAGAGCACGTTCGACGAGAAGTAGAGCTTTCGCGGATTCACTGGGGAAAACAGCACCGGCATGGTGCGCACCACGCGATAGCCCGCGCCCCGCGTGAACCGGGGCGCCACGTTCTGCACCTGGCCGGTGCGGCGATCCCATCGCGAGACCTTGCCGCCGTACACGATGTCGGGATCCAGCGGATCGGGCGCGACGTAGCCGTACTCCTCCACGCCCACCGGCGACCACTCGCGGAAGGTGATCTGCCCGTGGTCGCCGCGGCTCTGGACGCACGCCGACCCGCTTTCCTGCTGCCCGCTGCACACGCGGTAGGGAAACGCGTTGTCGGTGGTCACGTGGTAGAACGCCGCCGTCGCCTGGTTGTACCAGCTGCTCCACGACTCGCCGCCGTTCAGGGTGACCACGGCGCCCTGGTCGGAGGTCATGGCGATGATGTCGGGGTTCGTGGGGTTGATCCAGGCCCGCTGGTAGTCGTCTCCACCAGGCGCTCCCCTGAGGGCCGTGAAGGTGCGCCCGCCGTCGACGGACTTCCAGGTGACGATGGTCGGCACGAACACGATGTCGGGATTGGTGGGATGCACGCGGATGTCGGTGGCGTCGTAGGGCCGGGCCAGCACGCGCGGGTCGCTGTTCACGCGCGTCCAGCTCTCGCCGGCGTCGTCCGACCGGAACACGCCCGAGGTGCGGGCCTCGACGACGGCGAAGAGCCGCGAGGGGCGGCTGGGCGCGATGCCGATGCCGATGCGCCCGAGCCGATCGGCGTTCCACGTGGGCAGGCCGTTGGTGAGCGGGCGCCACGTGGCGCCGCCATCGGTGGACTTGAAGAGGCCGCTGCCAGGGCCGCGAAAGTCGCCGTTCTCCCAGGGGCCCTGGCGGGCCTGCCAGAGCGAGGCGTACACGACGTCCGGGTCCGACGGATCGAGCAGCACATCGGCGCCGCCGGTGTTCTCGTCCTTGTAGAGCACGCGCTCGAACGTCTGACCTCCGTTGGTCGAGCGGAAGATGCCGCGCTCGGTGTTGGGCCCGTAGGGATGGCCGAGCGCCGCCACGAACAGGCGATCGGCATTCCGCGGATCGACCACCACCTGGCCAATCTGCTGCGTGTCACGAAGGCCAAGGTGCACCCAGGTCTTGCCGGCGTCCGTGGACTTGTACATGCCGTCGCCCGTGGCCAGATCGGGCCTCTGCTGGGCTTCGCCGGCGCCCACGTAGATGATATTGGGGTTGGACGGCGCCACCGCGAGCGCGCCGATCGAGCCGGTAGGCTGGGCGTCGAAGATCGGCGCCCAGGTGCGCCCGGCGTCGGTGGTCTTCCAGACGCCCCCATTCACCACGCCGATGTAGAAGGTGTGCGGCTGGGTGGGCACGCCGTCGAGCGCCTTGGTTCGGCTGGCGCGGTGCGGGCCGATATTGCGCCACTGCAGTTCCTGGAACAGGGCTGGGGCGAACGCCGGGACGGCCTGCGCCCCGAGGTGTTGGACACCCGCGGCGGCCAGCGCGGCCACGGCCATGAAAACCACGAGTCTGCGCGCCATGGAGCACCTTCCTTGAGGGTTGAGGCGAGTGTAGCCGATGTGGCCGGGCCCGGGAGCGTCATGCGATACTTCGCCATGCGAATCCGCCTGTTCCGGCGTCCCCTGCACGCCGCTCTCGTCTGCGTCCTCGCCGTGGCGGCCACGGCGCCGGTCGCCGCACAGCAGGCCGCTGGCGTCGGTGCCCTCACCACCGACGACTACGCGCGCGCGGAGCGGTTTCTCGGGTACAACACGGCCCCGCTCGTGGCCAACGGACCGGTGCGCGCCAACTGGATGCCGGGCGACCGCTTCTGGTACCGCAACCAATCGGCCGACGGCAGCCAGTTCATCCTGGTGGATGCCGCGAAGGCCGCCAAGGGCCCGGCGTTCGATCACGCCCGGGTGGCGGCGGCGCTGTCCACGGCCATGGGCAAGCCCGTGACGCCCGCGCGCCTGCCGTTCACCCAGATCACGATGGCGCCCGACGCCGCGGCGTTCTCGTTCGACAGCGACCTGAAGCGCTGGACATGCGACGTGCGGGGCGCCGCGTGCACGAGTGCCGATCGCCCGTCCCCCATTCCCAACGCGGTGCTGTCGCCCGACGGCACGCGGGCCGCATTCATCCGCGACCACAACCTCTGGATGCGCACCATCGCCACGGGCGCCGACGTGCAGCTCACCACCGATGGCGTGAAGGACTTCGGCTACGCCACCGACAACGCCGGCTGGCGGCGCAGCGACCGACCCGTGCTGGTGTGGTCGCCCGACTCGAAGAAGATCGCCACCTTCCAGCAGGACCAGCGCGGCGTGAGCGAGATGTACCTCTCTAACACCGTGGCCGGCCGCCCGACCCTGCAGGCGTGGAAGTACCCGCTGCCAGGCGACGAGGTGATCACCACCATCCAGCGGGTGATCGTCGAGGTGGAAGGCCCCAAGGTGATCCGCCTCCGGATGCCGGCCGATCAGCACCGGTCCACCATCTGCGACGACGTGATCTGCGGCGGCGAGTGGGTGGACGTGCAGTGGCACCCGGACAGCGCGCAGGTGGCGTTCGTGTCGACCTCGCGCAACCACCAGCAGGCTAACCTGCGGGTAGCTGATGCGGCCACGGGCGCGATTCGCGAGGTCCTCGAGGAGAAGGGCGAAACCTTCCTCGAGTCGGGCAACGACCGGGCGAACTGGCGCTCGCTGCCAGGCTCGAACGAGGCCATCTGGTTCTCGCAGAAGGAGAACTGGGGGCACCTCTACCTGCACGACCTGCGTACCGGCGCGCTGAAGCAGCGCATCACCGAGGGTGAGGGCAACGTCACGCAATTGCTGCGCGTGGACGAGGCCAACCGCGTACTCTTCTTCCAGGGCGTCGGCAAGGAGGCGGGGCGCGATCCGTACTTCCGGCACTTCTACCGCATCGACATGGACGGCCGGAACCAGCGGCTGCTCACCGCCGAGGACGCGGACCACGACGTGTCACTGTCGCCGTCGGGCCGGTTCTTCGTGGACAACTACTCGCGCCCCGACGTGCCCTCGGTGTCGGTGTTGCGAGACGCCACCGGAGTGGTGGTGTTGCCCCTCGAGACGGCCGACATCTCGCGCCTGCTCGCGACGGGCTGGAAGCCGCCGATGCCGATCACGGTGAAGGACCGTGGGGGCGTGGGCGACCTGCACGGCCTGCTCTACCGGCCCACCAGCTTCGACGCGTCGAAGACGTACCCGATCATCAACCACATCTACCCAGGCCCGCAGACCGGCAGCGTGGGCGGCCGCAGCTTCTCGGCCGCGCGGGGGGATGCGCAGGCCATCGCCGAGCTCGGCTTCATCGTGGTCGAGATCGACGGGATGGGCACGCCCTGGCGATCGAAGCGCTTCCACGCGGCGTACTACGGCGACATGGGCGACAACACGCTGCCCGACCAGGTGGCCGGCATGAAGGAGCTGGCCCAACGCTATCCGTGGATTGACATCGACCGGGCGGGCATCTACGGCCACTCGGGCGGCGGGTTCGCCACCGCGGCGGCGATGTTCAAGTACCCCGACTTCTTCAAGGTGGGCGTCTCGCAGGCCGGGAACCACGACAACCGGGTGTACGAGGACGACTGGGGCGAGAAGTGGCACGGCCTGCTCGAGAAGAACCCCGACGGCACCACCAACTACGACAGCCAGGCCAACCAGAATTTCGCCAAGAACCTCAAGGGCAAGTTCCTGATCGCGCACGGCACGCTCGACTCGAACGTGCCGCCCAACAGCACGCTGCTGGTGGTGGACGCGCTCATCAAGGCGAACAAGGACTTCGAGTTGATCATGTTCCCCAACCGCGGGCACGGCTTCGGGAACGAACCGTACATGGTGAGGCGGCGGTGGGACTTCTTCGTGAGGCACCTGCTCGGCGCGGAGCCGCCGGCCGGCTTTGAGATGAAGGGGCCGGCCCGGCAAGGACCAGCCCCCACGCCGTAACGCCTAGCCGCGGGCCGTGATGGTGGCGGCCTTTTTCGGAAAGATTTCCTTGAAGGCCTTGGTGAAGCGGTCCATCTCCTCGGGCAGGCCGATCGAGACGCGCAGGTGCTGGAGCATCGGCGGGAACGGACGGCCCACGAGCACGCCCTTGGCGCGGAACTCCTCGATCACCGGCTGCACCGTGCGGCCTTCGAGGCTGACCATGAAGAAGTTGGTCTGCGACGGGATCACCGGGTAGCCCCAGTCCTCGAGCTCGCGCACCGTCTTGGTCCGCTGCTCGATGACCTTGCGCTTGACCTCGGCCTGGCTGGCGGTGTCCTTGAGCGAGGCCACGCCGCCCCACTTCACGAGGGCGTTGATGCTGCCGATCGAGAACGGGCGCATCTTCTGGATGAGGGCCGCGGGGGCCACGGCATAGCCGAGGCGCATGGCGGCCAGGCCCGCGATCTTCGAGAACGTGCGGGCGACGATCACCGGGCGGCCCTCGAGCACGTGGGGCACCGCGGTGGCGTAGCCCGCGTCATCGACGAAGTGATGATAGGCCTCGTCGATGAGCACCGGCATGTCCTTCGGGATGCCGTCGAGCAGTTGCTTCACGTCCTTCGCCGACACGACGACGCCCGTCGGGTTGTTGGGGTTGCACAGGTACACGAAGCCGACGTCCGTGGCGTTCGTGTTCGTCGCCTCGATCATCGCGTCGATGTTCTGCGTGAAATCCTTGTTGAGCGGCAGCTTGATCGCCTCGGCCTTGATGGCGGTGGCGTGCTGGTACACCGACCCGTACGACGGGTCGACGCCCACCACCTTCTTGCCGCCGAGCAGGAACGTCGTGCCGACCACATCGAGGATCTCCCCCGATCCGGCGCCGAGCATGATGTTCTCGGTCTTCACGCCGTGATGATCGGCAATGGCCTGCACGATGCCGCCATCGGGATAGCCGTACCGGTTCGCGTACTTCCACGCGCCGTTCATGGCCTTCATCACCGACTCGGGCGGCCCCCAGTTGTTCTCGTTGCTCGACAGCTTCGCGAAGGCGTCGTATTCCTCGATCGTCGGCCGGCGGCGCCCGCCGCCCTGTCCCCCCTGGGCCAGCAGGTTGGCATCCGGGCGCAGGCCCAGGGCCCCCAGCGCAGCAGCGACTCCCCCAACAAACCGGCGACGCGAAACGGGCTGTCGAACATCCATAGATTCCTCCAAAAGCAGCAGCGAACAATCCGCGTGAATCTTACTCCTGATTCCTGGCGCCGGAGGACGAACGGTTGTCACGTAATGTCACGCGATCAGGTGAGGCCGAATTCCGCCCGATTCCAGGCCATCGGAACCGGGCGGGCGGCCTTACGTAGGATCAGGAAGAGCGCCCCGGACCGGGGCGCCGGAGGAGCTGGCCGTGAAGACGCTGAAGGCGCTGAAGTTCCTGGTGATGGGCCCGGTGATCCTGGTCTTCCTGTTCTTCGTGAACCTGTTCACGTCGCCCGGCGCGTGGTGGGTGCAGTGGGCCGCGCTCGGCATCGGCATTGCGTGGTTCATCAGCCTGCTGCGCGTGATCCGCGCCGTCATCATCGCCGGCGGTCTGGCCGCGTTTGGCGCCTACCTGCTCAACCGCAAGTAAAAAAGGGGACAGTCCCCTTTTTTCGCCGTCCTAGCGGGCCGCGACGCTCCGAATCAGCGTGAGCAGCAGGTCCACAGCCACGGTGTTGTGGCCGCCGAGCGGAATGATGATGTCGGCGTACCGCTTGCTCGGCTCCACGAACTCCAGGTGCATCGGCTTGACGGTGGACTGGTACTGATCGATCACCGAATCCATGGTGCGGCCGCGCTGGGCCACGTCGCGCTGCAGCCGCCGGATGAAGCGCGTGTCGGAATCGGTGTCGACGAACACCTTGATGTCCATCTGGGCGCGCAGCGACAGGTCGGTGAAGATGAGGATGCCTTCCACGATGAGCGCGCGCCGCGGCTGGAACTGGTCGGTCTCGGCGAGGCGGGCATGGCGCGTGAAGTCGTACTGCGGCACCTGCACGGCGCGGCCGTCCTTCAGGTCGTGCACGTGGCGCACCATCAGGTCGGTTTCGAGCGCATCGGGATGATCGTAGTTGAGCGCGGCCCGCTCCTCGAGCCGCAGGTCGTTGCGATCGCGATAGTAGCGATCGTGGTCGAGCACGGTCACCTGCTCGGGCCCGAGGCTGTCCATGATGCGCCGGACGACGGTGGTCTTGCCGGATCCCGAGCCCCCGGCCACGCCGATGACGATGGGCGAACGATGTGGATCACTCACAACGCAACACCTCGGCCGGGTCCACGGAGGCGGCCCGCCGTGCCGGCACCACGCAGGCGAGCGCGGCCACGCCCAGCATCACCACCGGCGGCACCGCGTACGCCCTGGCGTCGAGGGGCGTGATGCCGAACAGCAGGCTCTCGATGAGGCGCGCCAGGCCGGCGGCGGCGGCCAGGCCGGCCACGAGGCCCACCGCGACCGTGCCAAGGCCCTCCCGCAGAATGAGGCCCACCAACTGCCGGCGGCTCGCCCCCATCGCCGTGCGCACGCCCATCTCGCGCCGCCGCTGGGCCACGCCGTACGACAGTACGCCGTACAGGCCGATGGCGGAGAGCAGCACCGCTGTCACGGCAAACGCCCCAAGCACCGAGGCGAGGAAGCGCGGCTGGGCGACCGACGCCGACACCCTGGCGTCGAGCGTCGTCACCCCGTCGAGGGCAGCGCGCGGCTCGACCTCCAGCACCACGCGGCGCAAGTCGGCCGACAACGCGGTGGGATCGCCACTGGTCCGGATGGCCAGGTGCATCTGCCGGCTGAACGACGCCGCCATGGCCCGGGCCGGCGCGTACACTTCGGGCTCCGGCCGTGTGTCCAACCCGTCCTTCAGGGTATTGCCGACAACGCCCACGACCTCGGCGAGGGTGCCCTTCTCGCTGAACACGCCCTCGTACTGCCGGCCGACGACGGGCCGGCCGTCGGTCCAGTAGCGGCGCACGAACTCCTCGTTGACGATCACGGCCCGCGTGGGCGAGGTCGCGTCGACCGCCGTGAAGGACCGGCCCGCCCGCACTCGCAACCCGAGCGCCTCGGCGTAGCCGTGCGACACGGTCCACGCGAGGGCTCGCGCGGTGATGCGCTCGCCGTCGGGGCCAATCTCGGGCAGGGTCAACATTTGGATGGCCGACGTCGGCGCCAGCGGCGCCATGTTGCCGGCGCCTGCCGCCACGACGCCGGGCAGCGTCTGCAGGCGTGACAGGATCGACTCGGCCACGACGGAGTTCGACGCGTCGCCGGCCGCTACGGGCGGCAGCAGCACTTGGGCCATCAAGACCTTGTCGGCGTTGTAGCCGGGATCCACGCCGGCGAGCGCCACGAAGCTACGCGCGAGCAGCCCCGTCCCCACGAGCAGCAGCACCGCGAGCGCCGCCTCGGCGACGAGGAGGCCGCGACGGAGGCGCCGGGCCACCGAGCCGGTGCTGCGCACGTCACCGTCGGCCATCGCCGAGGCCAGGCCGGTACGGGCACCGCGAAACGCCGGCAGCGCGCCCGACAGGAGTCCCGTGAGGAGCGACACCACGACGCCGAACATCAGGGCCGGGCCATCCAGCCGGATCTCGGTGAGCCGAGGGAGCGAGGCGGGCGCCACGGCGGGCAGCGCCTCGACCAGCAGCCAGGCCAGCCACACCCCCAGCGCGCCGCCGGCCGCCGAGAGCAGCAGGCTCTCGGTCAGCAGTTGCCGGAAGAGGCGGGCCCGGCCGGCGCCGAGGGCCGCGCGCACCGCCAGCTCGCGCTGCCGCGCCACACCGCGCGACAGGAAGAGGTTGGCCACGTTGGCGCAGGCGACGAGCAGGACGAAGCCCACCCCGGCGGCGAGCACGAGCAGCGCCGGCCGGACGCGGCTGGTCATCTGGTCCACGTAGCCGGCCACACGCACCTCCACTGGACCACCCTCGCCAAACAACAGCTGGGCGGCGGGTGGCCTCGCCACCGTGCGAGCGGCCGCGGTCCCTTCCGCCGCGGCCTGCGCGGGCGACACCCCGCCGGCGAGGCGGCCGATCGCCGCCAGCACGCGCATGCGTCCGGCGGCGGGCGTGGCCAGCGTTTGCGGCCGCCAGAACTGGATGTCCGGCGACGGAAACGAAAACCCCGGCGGGGCGACGCCGACAATCTGGAAGGGCTGCCCGTCCACCCACAGCGCCTCCCCGACGGCATCGGCGCGGCCCCCAAACCGGTCGCGCCACACCTTGTCGCTGAGCACCACGACGTCGCCGACGCCCTCGACGGCCTCGCGCTCCTCGAAGAAGCGGCCTGCCGCGGGCGCCACCCTCAGCACCGAAAAGAGGGAGGGCGACACCACGCCGGCGCGCCACCGCTCCGGCTCCGAGCGCCCCACGGTGTCGACGGAGCCGGAGAACGTGGCCACCCCGGCCAGCGTCCGCATGGAGGGCTGCCAGGCGGCCAGGGTCAGGTCGCTGGCCCAGTTCTGGCCCAACGCGGAGCGGCCGCCCGGATGCTCTTCGTAGATGCGGACCAGTTGCTCAGGGTGGGCGTACGGCAGGGGGCGGAGCAGCACACCGTAGACGACCGAGAAGATGGCCGATGTCGCGCCGATGCCGAGCGCCAGGGTCAGGAGCGTCGTCACCGTGAAGGCGGGCTGGCGCGCGAGCGATCGGATGGCGTGACGGAGGTCAGACCACATGCCCGCCAGTATAGCGGGGCCTACTTCTATTTCTTGGGCGGGAACAGCTTCAAGAGCGCCTCGTCCGCCTTCGCGCCCGCGGCGCGACGGCGGGGCAGCCTTCATGGCCTGCCGAGCCGAAGCTCGCGCGTCCGTGGCACGCGAGCGAAGGCTGGTGCGGAAGAGAGGACTCGAACCTCCACCCGGTTGCCCGGACTAGCTCCTGAGGCTAGCGCGTCTGCCAATTCCGCCACTCCCGCACAGAAGTGATGTCGCCGCCGGCAGTGAACGACCAGTATACCTAGCGCTCGGCCGCGAAGGCAAACCGGCCCCGCTTGAGGGCGCTTTGCGCTTCCACCACCCGCAGCAGCGCCTCGCCCGCGTGCGAGAGCGTGCCCTCGCGCCGGTGGACGATCCGGAGCTTGCGGTCGAACGACAGCTCGGGCACCTGCACGCGCACCAGCTCGCGCCGCGCCAGTTCCCCTTCCACCGTGATGGCCGGCAGCAGCGCCACGCCGTTCCCCATGGCCACGAACTTCTTGATGGCGTCGATGGTGGGCATCTCCACGGGCATGCGCAGCTCGACGCGCTTCTTGCGGAAGGTGTCGAGCACCTTCTGGCGGTAGGGCGACGACACATGGTGGGCCACAAACGATTCGCGCGCCAGCTCCGTAATCGCCACCTTGGCGCGTCGCGCCAGGGCGTGCGTGGGCGGCACGACGAACGCCAGCTCGTCGTGGTAGACGACGATCGACTGCAGCGCCTCGGTGTCGGGGCGGAAGGTCACCATGCCGAAGTCGGCGCCGTAGTCCAGCACCTGCGCGGGCACGCGGCTGCCGAGCGCGCGCTGCACGGTGATGTGCACCTCCGGATAGAGCCGGCGGTACTCGTGGAGGATGGGCAGCAGGTAGAGGCACGTCAGCTCATTGGCTGCCACCGTGAGCCGCCCCGTGCGCAGCTGCCGCACGTCGTCGAGCGCCGCCAGCGCGCGCTGGCGCAGGTTGACCAGGCGCTCAGCGTGGTCGGCCAGCACGCGGCCCGTGTCGGTGAGCACGCCGCGCCGGCTCGATCGATCGAACAGCGGGCGGCCAATCTCGTCCTCGAGCTTCTTGATCGTCTGGCTGATGGCCGGCTGCGTGCGATACAGCGCCTTGGCCGCCGCGGAGAAGCTGCCCTCGCGAACCACGGCCAGAAAGGCCTCGAGCTGAAAGAGTTCCATCGACGGGTGATTCCTCCCTGGGTTGGTGTCGACATACTATAAGACAAATCGGCATCGACCATAGATATTATTACTTTGACTTATTTTGGTCGCAAGCCCGACACTTGTGGTCGAGCTTACGGCCCATGGACCAGAGATCCCGCGTTCACGTGTTCGACACGACCCTCCGCGATGGCGAGCAGGCTCCGGGGTTCAGCATGACACCCCAGGAGAAGCTGCGGCTGGCGCAGCAACTCGAACGGCTGGGCGTGGACATCATCGAGGCCGGCTTCCCCATCTCGTCGGACGGCGATTTCGAGGCGGTGCGGGCCATTGCGCAGGCGGTGCGGCGGCCAGGCATCGCGGGGCTGGCCCGCGCGACGCGGCTCGACATCGACCGCGCATGGGCGGCGCTCGCGGGCGCGGCCCGGCCGCGCATTCACGTGTTCCTGGCCACGTCAGACATCCATCTCGAGTTCAAGCTGCGCATCGACCGCGCCACCTGCCTGGCGCAGGTGCGCGACTCGGTGTCGTACGCCCGCTCCTTCTGCGCCGACGTGGAGTTCTCGGCCGAGGACGCCACGCGCAGCGACCTGTCGTTCCTGTGCGAGGTGGCCGACGCCGCCGTCGAGGCGGGCGCCACCACGTTGAACCTGCCCGACACCGTCGGGTACGCGCTGCCCGCCGACATCCACCGGATGTTCACCACCGTCGGCGCCCGCGTGGGCGATCGCGCCGTGCTGTCGGCGCACTGCCATAACGACCTGGGCATGGCCGTGGCCAACTCGATCGCGGCCGTGCAGGCCGGGGCCCGCCAGGTGGAATGCACCATCAACGGCATCGGCGAGCGCGCGGGCAACGCCTCGCTCGAGGAGATCGTGATGGCGCTCGAGGTGCGGGGCGACGCCCTGCCCTACCGCACGGGCATTCACACGCCCGCCCTGATGCCCACCAGCGGCACCCTCTCGGCCATCGTCGGCGTCTCGGTGCCGCCGAACAAGGCCATCGTCGGCGCCAATGCGTTCGCGCACGAGGCCGGCATCCACCAGGACGGCATGCTCAAGCACGAATTGACCTACGAAATCATGCGGCCCGAGTCGGTGGGCGCGCCGGGCACGCGCCTGGTGCTCGGCAAGCACTCGGGCATGCGGGGCCTTGATGCCCGGTGCCGGGCCCTCGGCCACCGGCTGCGCCAACCCGAGCTGGAACGCCTCTACGCGAAGGTGACGGCGCTCGCCGACCGCACCAAGTCGGTGGAGGATGAGCAGCTGTCGGCCATCATCCGCGACGAGCTGGCGGCGAGCCTGGCGCTGGGCGCCGCGGCGGCCCCTCGCCGGGGAGATGCGACATGCCACTGAAGATCGCCCTGCTGCCGGGCGACGGCATCGGCCCGGAGGTGACGGCGGAGGCCGTGCGCGTCCTCAAGACCGTCGGCGAGCACGCGGGCCGGAGCTTCTCGTTCACCACGCACGCGATCGGCAGCGCCGCGATCGACGCAGAGGGCAAGGGCCTGCCCGACGCGACGCTCGAGGCGTGCCTGGGATCGAAGGCCGTGTTGCTGGGCGCCGTGGGGCACCCCAAGCACGACACGCGGGCGGCGGCCGAGCGCCCCGAAGCGGCGCTGCTCGCGCTGCGGCAGGCACTGGGCGGGTTTGCCAATCTGCGCCCCGCCATCTGCTATGCGCCGCTCGCCAAGCGCACGGCGTTTCAGCCCGATCGCGTGAAGGGCGCCAACCTGCTGATCATCCGCGAGCTGCTGGGCGGCCTGTACTACGGCGAGCCCCGCGGGTACAAGGCCGATGGCCAGACGGCCTTCAACACGCTGATCTACTCGCGGGCCGAGGTGGAGCGCGTGGCGCGCGTGGCCTTCGAGCGCGCGCGGCAGCGCCGCGGCAGGCTCACGTCGGTGGACAAGGCCAACGTGCTCGAGACCTCGCGCCTCTGGCGCGCGGTCGTCTCGGAACTCGGCCAGCAGGAGTTCCCCGACGTCGCGCTCGATCACGTGTACATCGACACCATGGCGATGCGCCTGGCCACCACGCCGGCGGCGTTCGACGTCATCCTGGCCGACAACCTGTTCGGCGACATCCTGAGCGACCAGGCCGCCTCCATCGCGGGTTCGCTCGGCCTGCTCCCGTCGGCCACCCTCGGCGGGCGCGTGGATCTCTACGAGCCCGTGCACGGATCGGCGCCCGACATTGCCGGCAAGGGCTGGGCCAATCCCATTGGCGCCATCGGCAGCGCCGCGATGCTGCTGCGCTTCAGCGCCGGGATGGAACGCGAGGCCACCGACATCGAGCACGCCATCGAAGAGGCGCTGGCGGCCGGCGCCCGCACCCGCGACCTGGCCGGCCCGGGCGAGCGCGTGCTCTCCACCCAGGAAATGGGCCAGGCCGTCCTCGACGCCCTCGCCGACGTGCGCGATCGGCGGCACGCCTACCATGCCGTCTAGCGCCACGCCCCGCACGCTCCTGGACAAAGTCTGGGACGCGCACGTAGTGCGCGTGCTCGACGATGGGCGGAGCCTGCTCTACATCGATCGGCACCTGGTGCATGAGGTCACCTCGCCGCAGGCCTTCGAGGGACTGCGCCTGGCCGGCCGGCCGGTGCGCCGGCCCGACCTGACCTTCGCGACGGTGGACCACAACGTGCCCACCGCGGACCGCCACCTGCCCATCGCCGACCCGCTGGCCAGCGCGCAGGTGGAGGCGCTGCGCGCCAATGCGAAGGCGTTTGGCATTCCCCTGTTCGACTTCGGCAGCGGCCGCCAGGGCATCGTCCACGTGATTGGCCCCGAGCTGGGGGTGACGCTGCCGGGCACCACCATCGTGTGCGGCGACAGCCACACCACCACGCACGGCGCGTTTGGCGCGCTGGCCTTCGGCATCGGCACCACAGAGGTGGAGCACGTGCTGGCCACGCAGTGCCTGGTGCAGCAGAAACCCAAGGCGATGCGCGTGTGGCTCACGGGCCAGCTGGCCCCGGGCGTCACGGCGAAAGACGTCGCGCTCGAGGTGGTCGCCCGCCTCGGCTTCAGCGGCGGCACGGGCTACGCGCTCGAGATGGCGGGCCCCCTGGCCACATCGTTCACGATGGACGAGCGCATGACGCTCTGCAACATGAGCATCGAGGCCGGCGCGCGCATGGCGCTGGTGGCGCCCGACCAGACGACATTTGCCTTTCTCGAGGGCCGCCCGCACGCGCCACAGGGCGACGAGTGGACGGCGGCCGTCGCGCGATGGACCGCGCTCTCCAGCGATCCCGGCGCACGGTTCGACGCGCAGGTGGACCTCGACGTGTCGGCGCTTGCGCCGCTGGTCACCTGGGGCACGCGCCCTGATATGTCGCTGCCGGTGACGGGCCGCGTGCCCGACCCGGCCGCCGCGACCTCCAACGGCGACGCCCGCGCCATGGAGCGCGCCCTCGCCTACATGGGTCTCACGCCGGGCACCGCCATCGAAGCGGTGCCGGTGGATCGCGTGTTCATCGGCTCGTGCACCAACGCGCGCCTGGCCGACCTGCGCGCCGCCGCCCGCGTGGCCCGCGGCCACCGGGTGCACGCCGGCGTGCGCGCCATGGTGGTGCCCGGCTCGCAGCAGGTGAAGGCCGACGCCGAGCGCGAGGGGCTGGACCGCGTCTTTGCCGACGCGGGCTTCGAGTGGCGCGAGCCCGGCTGCTCGATGTGCCTGGGCATGAACGACGACGTGCTGGGCGAGGGCGAGCGGTGCGCCTCCACCAGCAATCGCAACTTCGAGGGCCGGCAGGGTCGCGGGGGCCGCACCCATCTGGTGAGCCCGGCCATGGCCGCCGCCGCCGCCATCGAGGGGCACTTCACCGACGTGCGCCGCTGGGAGTACCGCTGATGGCCGCCGGCAGCCGCGAACCGTTCCGCGTGCATCGGGGCCGCGTGGCGCCGCTCCGGCGCAACCACGTCGACACCGATCAGATCATCCCGAAGCAGTTCCTCAAGCGCATCGAACGCACGGGGTTCGGGCCGTTCCTCTTTTACGACTGGCGCCGGGGCGCCGACGGGCAGCTCGACCCGGCGTTCGTGCTGAACCAGCCCCGGTACGCGGGCGCCAGCGTCCTGGTGGCGGGCCCCAACTTCGGGTGCGGGTCGTCGCGGGAGCATGCCGCGTGGGCCCTGGCCGACGCCGGCTTCCGCGTGGTGGTCGCCCCATCGTTTGCGGACATCTTCCGCGGCAACGCCATCGGTAACGGCATGCTGCCGGTGGCGCTGCCCGAGGCCGCGGTGGCCACGCTGTTCGACCGGGCCGAGTCGGAAGACGCCTACGCCGTGGAGATCGACCTCGATCGGTGCGAGGTGCGCGATGCCCACGGCGTCGTGGGCCGCTTCCCCATCGACGAAGCCTCGCGGCAGCGCCTGCTGCAGGGCCTCGACGAAATCGACCTCATCCTGGCGCACGAGCCCGAGATCTCGGCGTTCGAGAAACACCCGTCGAACCCGTAGAACCTGTAGAACCCGTAGAACCCGTAGAACCTGTAGAACCTGTA
>CAYJPQ010000010.1:0-45247 GCA_964372085.1 uncultured Bifidobacteriaceae bacterium
CGCCCGGCCCCTCGACGAGGGCATGGCACAGACGCTGGAGCACGAGCTCCGCGCGTTGGGTCGCGGCTAGTTATCGGGGACGGGAGTGCAGGAAGCGCGCAAGATCCCTGAAGGCGCGCGCCCGGTGTGACACGGCGGCCTTCTGGGACATGGTCATCTCCGCGGTCGTGCACCCAAACGGCGGGTACCGGAATATCGGGTCGTAGCCGAATCCGTTGTCGCCCGAAGGCAGCGCGGCAATCTCCCCTTCGATGTGGGTTTCGGTCTCGAAGAGGATGTCGGGGCCCTCGGCCAGCGTGAGCGCGGTGACGAAGCGGGCCGACCGTGGCCGCTCGGGGTGCGCGGCCAGGCGCCGGTAGATCTCGGCGAAGCGGTCCGGGTACGACGCGTCCGCGCGCAGGAACCGCGCCGACTGCACGCCCGGCTCGCCGTCGAGCGCGTCGATCACCAGGCCCGAATCCTCGGCCACGGCCAGCACGCCCGTGGCCGCGGTGTAGGCCAGCGCCTTGATGCGCGCGTTCTCCCAGAAGGTGGCGCCGCCCTCGTGGGGCTCGGGCGCCGGCGGGACATCGCCGAGCGTCAGCAGCTCGATGGGCAGGTCTTCAACGAGCGGACGAATCTCCCGCAGCTTGTTGGGATTGGTCGTGGCGACGAGCAGCCTCATCGGCCCAGGATGGGGCCCACGAGGTCGCGCTGCTTCGCGATGAGCTCGGTGATGCCCTTGTCGGCCAGCGCCAGCAGTCCCGTGAGCGCGTCGGTGCCGAACGGCTCGGCCTCCGCGGTGCCTTGCAGCTCCACGAACCGTCCGTCACCCGTCTTGACGATGTTCATGTCGACGTCGGCCTTGGAATCTTCCTCGTAGGCCAGGTCGAGCAGCGGCATGCCGCCGACGATGCCCACGCTGGTGGCGGCCAGGTAGTCGGAGACGGGGATGGCGCGGAGCTGGTCGTTGGCCTTCAGCCGGCCGAGCGCCAGCACCATGGCCACGAAGGCGCCCGTAATCGACGCGCAGCGCGTGCCGCCGTCGGCCTGGATCACGTCGCAATCGAGCCAGATGGTGCGCTCCCCGAGTTGGTCGAGCCGAACGACCGAGCGCAGCGATCGCCCGATGAGGCGCTGGATCTCCATGGTGCGGCCGCCCACCTTGCCGGTGGACGACTCGCGCGTCGAGCGGGTGGAGGTGGCGCGGGGGAGCATGCCGTACTCGGCCGTCACCCAGCCCTTGCCCGAGTTGCGCAGGAAGGGCGGCACCTTATCTTCGATGCTGGCGGTGCAGATCACGCGCGTTTGTCCCACCTCCACCAGCACCGATCCCTCGGCGTGGACGGTGAAGTGGGGCGTGAACTGCGTGGGGCGAAGTTCGTCTGGCGCGCGATCGTGGAGTCTCGTCATTATGGGGGTGTCGGGGTGGCGATCAAGGTGTCGTTCTTCTTCAGCGGCCGCCGCAAGTCGACATGGCCCGCCAGCGTGTCGGCCTCGCGGCCGTCGATCAGCAACTGCACTTCCTTCAGCGCGGGCAGGTTCGTGAGCAGCGCGTGGGTGAGCGTGTAGACGGTGAGCAGCTCCTCCAGGGTGCCGCCCGGGTGCGCCGTGCGAATCGAGGCGTCGAGGTCCACGAAGGCCTCGTTGCTCTGCGAGACGTAGAGGCCCCGGAGCGTCGTGCCCGCCGGGATGGTGGACGTGAGCGGCGGCGGCGCGACGGCGGAGAGTTGCGTCTCGAGGATGGCGCGCGCCTGCGCCACCAGGCCGTCGGCCAGGGGCACCTCGTGCTCGGTGGGCACCAGCTTCAGGCCGTCCGCCGACGCGAAGTACAGCGTGGCCTTGATGCGCGGCACCGCTGGGGCGGCCTGGGCGGGCGCGGCCTCCGCCGGCGGCGCGTCGGGCGCCACGTCGCCGGTGGGCGTGCGCAGGAAGCGGCCGAGGCCGATCATGAAGGCCCAGGCCAGCACCACGACCACGAGGGCCCCGCCGGCAATTTGAAGGGTCTGGCGACGCGTCACGGGGCCTCAGCGCTCGACGAGCTGGCGGAACTTCACGAGCGCGTCGAACAGCGCCTGGGCCACCTGGTCCTGGTACTCGGCCGAGGCCAGCTGCGGTTCCTGGTCGGGGTTGGACAGGTAGCCAATCTCCACGAGGGCGGCCGGCATATTGGCGCCCACCAGCACGCGCAACGGCGCCTGCTGCACGGCGCGCGGGCTCATCTCCACGCGCGCGCGTAGGGATTCTTCCACGAAGCCGGCGAGCGCGGACGACTGTTCCAGGTAGCGCGCCTGCGCCGTCTCCCAGAGGATGAGATCCACGGTGCGCGTGACGCCGCCGAGGGCCGGCAGCGAGGCGCCGCCCTCTTCGGCCTTGCGGCGCGCCTCCTCGTCGGCGCGCTCCACGCTCAGGAAGTAGACCTCCGCTCCGCTGGGACCGGGGCGCACCGACGCGTTGGCGTGGATGCTCAGGAACACGTCGGCCCGCCGGCTGTTGGCAAACGCCGAGCGGTCGTCGAGCGACAGCGTCCGGTCGTCATCGCGGGTGAGGAACACCTTGAGGCCGAGGCGGCTCTCGATGAGGGTGCGCAGCCGCCGGGCCACACTGAGCGTCACTTCCTTCTCGAGCGTGCCGCGCCCGCCCTGCGTGCCGAGCTCGTCGCCGCCGTGGCCCGGATCGATCACCACCGTGCGCAGGCCCGTCGACGGGGTGGGGCTGGGCAGCATGGTGTGCGTGTCGGGGGCTGCCGGCGCCGGCGCGGGCGCCGGGGTCGGCGCGCCGGTGTTGGCCGGCAGCAGGTCCACGGTGAGGCGGCCCGACCCGGCGTCGGGCTGCGAGGTGGACGCGCGGTACAACGCGTAACGGGGGCCGGTGGCGAGCACCACCGTGGTGGCGGTCTCGCCTGCAGCCATCGAGAGCAGGAAGGTCTGCGCCGGCAGCAGCGGGACGCTCAGGTCGATGGCGTCGGCGTCAAACTGCACCACGATGCGGCCCGGCAAGGTGCTGATGCGGCTCTCGACGTTGGGCGTGATTTCGAAGGTGACCTCCACGTTGGTGATCCCGGCGTCGACCCGCGCCACCACCCGGGGCACGCGCAGGTCGCCCATGATCAACAGGCGCGAGGGCCGGCGCCAGTCGAGGCGCGTCTCGAGCGCCAGCGAGAGCGCGCGGGGCAGGAAGTCCACCGGCACGAACCAGCGGTTGTCGCGCCGCAGCGTGGGCGCCGGGAGCGACACCAGCCGGCCGGCCACCGACACCACGGTTTGATCGGCGGTGAGCACCACCGTGCGGCCGCGCGCCGTGAGGGTGAGGCCGCCGGCCAGCCGATCCTCCTGCGCGGTCGTGCCAAAAATGGCGTTGAGGTCCTCAACGGCGACGTAGTCCACGTTGTTGATGGGGGTGGTGGGCAGGGGACGGCGCCCCTCGCGCGAGAGCACCGTGAGCGGCGCCTGGGCGAGGGCCGCCCAGGGCAGGCCGAGGGCCAGGGTCAGGACGAGGGGACCGAGTCTGCCGAGAAGGCGCATCTGCCCGACCATTATTGCAGACGCCCGCGCACCGATATCCTACGAAATCCCAACTATCCGTGTGGGAGAACGGTCTGATCACCGTGCTCAAGTGACCCATGCACGAACCGCACGGGATCCATAAGCAGACCTTTGCTTGCGTGCGTCAGGAGCCTGTGTGAAAATTCACAAGCGCCGACGGACATCGAGTTTGCCCAACGGATCAGCGATCGACGTCGAGACTTCCCTGAGAGAGCGAACTGAAGGAGACCGTGAACATGCGTGGTGTGACCCGAGCACTGTGCGGCGCCGTCGCCGTGGCGAGCGTGGTGATGCTGTCGGCGGCGGGCCTGACGGCTCAGTCGGCCGCTCCGGCAGCCGCTCCGGCGGCAGGCCCGGCGGCCGTCCCGGCGGATGCCAAGACAGCGAAGAACCCGGTGGCCTCCACCTCGGCCTCCATCGCGGCGGGTTCGCAGCTCTTCGCGAAGTACTGCCGCTTTTGTCACGGCAACACCGGAAAGGCCGACAGCGCCATGGCCCCCAAGACCATGAAGCCCTCGAACCTGGCCGACGCCGCGTGGGATCGCGGCTCGTCCGACGGCGAGATCTTCTGGGTCATCCAGAACGGCGCCCCGCCGAAGTACGAGATGAAGGGGCTCAAGGGCAAGGTGTCCGACCCGGACATCTGGAACATCGTCAACTTCGTCCGTACTCTCGGTGGCGTTGCGAAGTCTCATTAAGCCGCTGCTGTTCGCGGTGCTGGCCGCGACCTGGGCGTGCGGCGTCACCAACAGCGGCGGGCTGGCCGAGCAGCGCGAGCGGCTGAGCGGCGTCTCGCGGTGGGGGACTCCGGCGGTGTTTACGCCGGCGCACTCCAGCGTCGGCGGCGCCGTGCGCGATTTCTTCGGCCTGCGGCCGGAGCCGGTGCAGCCGTTCCCGTTCTCCCATCAGGTGCACCTCTCCAAGGGCGCGATGTGCACCGACTGCCACACGGGCGTGGAGCAGGGGCCGCGCGCAGGCCTGCCCAGCGTGTCGACGTGCATGGTCTGCCACTCGCAGATCGCCACCGAGCAGCCGCTCATCCAGCAGATCACCTTGATGTCCGAGAAAGGCCTCGATTTCGACTGGCAGCGCGTGTACGGCTGGGCGCCCGAGGCGCACGTGCGGTTTGAGCACGCGCCGCACATCCGCGCGAAGGTCGAGTGCTCGACGTGCCACGGCAACCAGGCCGCGCAGGAGGTGGCCGAGCGGGCCGTGGCGATGGACATGGCCTTCTGCGTGAACTGCCACAAGACCCGGCAGGCGTCGAACGACTGCCTCACGTGCCATTTCTGAGGCCCTGATGAGTCCCATGGACCGCCGGAAGTTCATCAAGGTCACCGCCATCACCGGCGCCACCGCGGCGCTGGCGCAATGCGGCCATCCCGAGAACCAGATCATCCGCTTCATCCCCGAGGACGACCTCGTGCCCGGGGTGGCCACGTGGAAGCCGTCGTACTGCCCGCTGTGCAGCGCCGGCTGCGGCGTGGTGGCGCGCGTGATGGAAGGGGATGCCGAGGTCTTCCGCAACGGGCAGCCCGGCGTGATCCGCATGGCGCTGGCGAAGAAGCTGGAAGGCAACCCCGAGGACGCGGTGAGCCGCGGCAAGTTGTGCCCGCGCGGGCAGGCCGCCATCCAGGTGACCTACCATCCCGACCGCCTTGGCAAGCCCATGAAGCGCGTGGGAGAGCGGGGCACGGCCGACTTCCAGGCGATCACGTGGGACGAGGCGCTGGCCGAGCTCGTGTCGCGCCTCGACCAGCTGGCCGCGGCCAACGAGGCCTCGTCGCTCGCGTTCCTGTCGCGGCCGCGCGGCCCCAGGCGCGCCGATCTGGTGGCGCAGTTTCTCCAGCGATTCGGCGCCCGTCCGGCGGTCACCTGCGAGGTGTTTTCAGACGAAGTGGTGCGCCGCGCCGTTGCGGCCAGCTTCGGCTCGTACGCCCTGCCCACGGCGGACCTGTCGCAGTCGCGCTACCTGCTGGCCTTCGGTGCCGACTTCCTGGGTACGTGGCATTCGCCCGTGTCGCAGAGCGTGGGCTACGGCCAGATGCGGCAGGGGCGCCCGGGCCTTCGCGGCAAGTTCGTGCAGGTGGAGCCGCGCATGTCGCCCACCGGCGCCAACGCCGACGAGTGGGTGGCCATCCGGCCCGGCACCGATGGCGTGCTCGCCCTGGGGCTGGCGCACGTGATCATGGCGGCGGGCCTGCGGCCGGCGGCGTCGGCCGGGCGGGCCGGCGCGCTGATGGACGGGTGGGCGGCGGGCCTCGCCGACTACACGCCCGCGCGCGTCGAAGAGCAGACCGGGGTGAAGGCCGCACGCATCGAGCGGCTCGCGCGCGAGCTGGCCGGGAATGCGCCGGCGGCCGTGCTGATCGGCGGCACCGCGGTGGCCCACACCAACGGCCTGTTCCACGCGATGGCGGTCAACGCCCTCAACGCCCTGCTGGGCGGCGTGGGCGCGCCGGGCGGCCTCACCGTGCCGGCTGGCCTGGTGGCGCCCGCGCCGGGCGCGACGCTGGTCGACACGCTGAAGGCCGCGCCCAAGGTGCTGCTGCTTGATGAAGCCAACCCGGTGTTTGGCGCGCCTCCCGCGTGGAACGTGACCGAGCTCCTGAAGGGTGTGCCCTTCATCGCCAGCTTCGGATCGTTCGTGGACGACACCAGCGCCTGGGCCGACCTGATCCTGCCCGACCACTCGTTCCTCGAGTCGTGGGTGGACGCCGCGCCGGCCGACGGCGTTGGGGCCGCCCGCGTGGCCGGACCCGTGATGCGCCCCCTGCACGACACGCGCTCGATGCCCGACGTGCTGCTGGACGTGTCGCGCCGGTTGGCGACGCCCATCACGCCGCCGATGGCGCAGACGTTCGAGGAGTTCCTGGCAGGCGGGGGCAGCACCCCAGGCGCGTCCGCGCCGGCAGGCGCCCCTAAAGGGGCGCCTCTACTGGTACGGTACACCGCGCCGCAATTCGACGGCGACGCGGCCCAGTATCCCTTCCACTTCCTGCCCTACGCGTCGCAGGCCTTCCTCGACGGGTCGCTGGCGCACCTGCCCTGGCTGCAGGAGATGCCCGACCCGCTCACCTCGGCCATGTGGAGCAGTTGGGTGGAGATCAACCCGCGCACCGCCGAGTCCCTCGGCGTGCACGAGGGCGACATCGTGGAGGTGGCCTCGGCCCACGGCGCGGTGCGTGCGCCGGCGCTGCTATCGCCGGGCCTGGCGCCCGACGCGCTGGCCATGCCGGTGGGGCAGGGCCACGCCGAGTTCACCCGCTATGCCACGGGCCGCGGGGCCAACCCCCTGGGGGTGCTGGCGCCCCTGGCCGACGAGGCCACCGGCGCGCCGGCGTGGTCGGCCACGCGCGTGCGCCTCACGCGGGTGGGCGGGCCCGATGGGTCGCTCATCCTCTTTGCCGGCGCCACGCGCGAGCGGCCCGACACCCACGAAGGACGCTGACCATGCCGCACCGATGGGGGATGGCCGTGGACATCGACCGCTGCACCGGCTGCGAGGCCTGTGTCACGGCCTGCCACGCCGAAAACAACATTCCCACCGCGGGCGCCGACCAGGCCTCGCGCGGCCGGGCCATGCACTGGATTCGCGTGGAGCGCTACTGGGAAGGCGACTTCCCCGACGTGACGTTGAAGTTTCGCCCGGTGCTGTGCCAGCAGTGCAGCGCCGCCCCGTGCGAGGCCGTGTGCCCCACCTACGCGAGCCATCACACCGAAGAGGGCCTCAACGCCCAGGTGTACAACCGCTGCGTCGGCACCCGGTACTGCGCCAACGCCTGCGCCTACAACGTGCGGTTCTTCAACTTCTTCCAACCCACGTGGGAGAAGCCGCTCAACCTGCAGCTCAATCCCGACGTGTCCATCCGCGAGGTGGGCGTCATGGAGAAGTGCACGTTCTGCGTGCAGCGCATCAAGGCCGCGAAGACCTCGGCCAGGGCCGAGGGCACGGCCCTGGTGGACGGCGTGCTGCAGCCCGCGTGCGCGCAGGCGTGCCCCACCAGCGCCATCGTCTTCGGCGACCTCAACGACCCGGAGAGCCGCGTGGCGCGCCTGGTGCGCTCACCGCGCGGGTCGAAGCTGCTCGAAGAGACGGGCGCCGAGCCCAACATCACCTACCTCGCGAAGCTGGCCTGGCATGAATCGGACGCTCAATAAGACGCTCGCCGACGACCTCGTGCGGCCCCTGTTTCACACCTCGGTGTGGTTCTACGGCCTCGCGCTCGTGTTCGCCACGGTCCTCGGTTGCGGGCTCGCGGCCTGGGGCTACCAGATCTGGCACGGCATCGGCGTCACCGGCAAGCGATGGCCCGTGTTCTGGGGCTTCTACATCACCAACTTCGTGTTCTGGATCGGCATCAGCCACGCCGGCACGCTCATTTCGGCCATCCTCCGGCTGGTCAACGCGCGCTGGCGGCGCCCGGTGACGCGCTGCGCCGAGGTCATCACCGTGTTCTCGCTGATGATCGGCGCGATGTTCCCCGTCATCCACATGGGCCGTCCGTGGCTCTTCTTCTGGCTGGCGCCGTACCCCAGCGCCCGCGATATCTGGCCGAACTTCCGCTCGCCGCTGGTGTGGGACTTCTTCGCCATCAACACCTACCTCACCGGCAGCCTGCTGTTCCTGCTGCTGCCGATGATCCCCGACTTCGCGCTGGTGCGCGATCGGTCCACGGGCCTTCGGCGCCGCATCTACGGCGCGTTGGCGCTCGGCTGGCAGGGCACCACCAAGCAGTGGCACCGCCTCGAGGCGGCCATGCAGATCATGGCCATCGCCATCATCCCGGTGGCCGTGTCGGTGCACACCATCGTGTCGTTCGACTTCTCGATGGCGCCCGTGCCCATGTGGCATTCCACCGTCTTCGGTCCCTACTTCGTGGCCGGCGCCATCTTCAGCGGCATCGCCGCCCTCATCATCGTGATGGCGCTGCTGCGGCGGTTCCTCAAGCTGGAGGAATACCTGCACCCGCTGCACTTCGAGAACCTGGGCAAGCTCCTGCTGCTGATGAGCCTCCTGTGGGTCTACTTCGTCTTCTCCGAGCGCCTCACCGTGTGGTACGGCAACGAGCATTCCGAGATGAACGTGTTCTGGGTGCTGCAGTCGGGTCCCTACGCGCCCCTCTTCTGGACGATGGTGGTGTGCAACTTCGTCATCCCCTTTCCCCTCCTGGCGCTGCGACGGCTCCGCACCATCCCGGGCATCGTGGTGGCCTCGTCCACCGTGCTCGTGGGGATGTGGCTCGAGCGCTACCTCATCGTGGTGCCCTCGCTGGGACACAAGCAGCTGCCGTACAGCTGGGGCGACTACGGGCCGCAGCCCATCGAGGTGATCATCATGGCGTCCACGTTCGGGGCCATGGCCTTGCTCTACACGCTGTTCGCCAAGTTCGTGCCCATCATCTCGATTTGGGAGATGAAGGTGGGCGAGCACCCGCATCACGAGGCGACCCCGCAGGAGCAGGAAGAGGAAGCCGGCCTCTGGAGGGTGAAGCCGTGAAGGCCGTGTACGGACTCTACCCCGACCCCGACGCCGCGCAGCGCGCGGTGGACCTCCTGCGCACGGCCGGCATCGCCGATGCCGACATCATCGTCATCTCGTCGGAGCCGTTCGAGGAGTACGAGTTCAGCCACCGTGACAAGGCCACGTGGCTGTACTGGATTGCCGGGGCCGGCGGCGCCGCGGGCCTCGTGCTCGCGTACCTGCTCCTGGTCTTTGCCCAGACCGCGTGGCCCATCGACACGGCCGGCATGCCCATCGTGGCGCCGTATCCCAACGCCATCATCATGTTCGAGATGACCATGCTCGGCGCCATCCTGGCGACGGTGGTGACGCTGTTCATCACGGCGAAGCTGCCCAACACCGGGCCGCGGCTGTACGATCCCGAGGTGTCGGATGGCTACATCCTGGTGGGGCTCGAGGACCCTCCCGACGCCGTGACGGAGACAGTTAGAGACGCACTGGAGGCTGCCGGGTCGGGTAGGATCAAGACCCATTCATGATTCGTCGTCTCGTGCTTGCCTTCCTGGTGCTCGGATGCGCCCGGATCGCCATGGCCCAGCAGCCTTCTGCCTCGCCCGCGCCACCCAAGAACGCCTCGGCCACCCGCGTCCCCAACGGCGCCATCCGCGTGGACGGCCGCCTGGACGACCAGGCCTGGCAGCAGGCGATCCCCGTCAGCGACTTCATCCAGAAAGAGCCCACCGAGGGCGGCGTGCCCACCGACGACATGGACGTGTTCGTGGTCTTCGACGACGACTCGCTCTATGTCGGTGCGCGGATGCACAGCAAGGACGGCCGTATCCAGGCGCCCCTCGGCCGCCGCGACGACACCAGCCAGGCCGAGTACATCATGGTGTCGTTCGACACCTTCCTCGACAAGCGCACCGCGCGGGCGTTCGGCGTCACCGCCGCCGGCGTGAGGCTGGACCGCTATCACGCGTCCGACAACGAAGACAGGTACGATGCGGGCTTCGACCTGGTGTGGACCGCCCACACCGAGGTGACCGGCACCCAGTGGACCGCCGAGTTGTGGATCCCGTTCTCGCAACTGCGCTTCAACCCCGAATCGCGGTTGCTGTGGGGGATGAACATCCAGCGATTCAGGCCCTCACTGGACGAGGAGGACGTGTGGGTGCTCGTGCCGCGCACGGTGCGCGCGTGGTCGTCGCGGTTCGGCGAGCTCAAGGGCATCGCCGACGTGCCGAAGTCGAGCCGCATCGAGTTGATGCCCTATGTCGCGGGCGGGTCCGCCATCAACGGCAGCCGCGACCGCCTCAATCCCTTTGACGACGGCAAAAACCTGACGGGCCGCGTCGGCGCCGACCTCAAGGTGGGCCTGGGGCCCAACCTCACGCTCGACGCCACCATCAACCCCGACTTCGGGCAGGTGGAGGCCGACCCGGCCGAGGTCAACCTCACGGCGTTCGAGACGCGCTTCGCCGAGAAGCGGCCGTTCTTCCTGGAAGGATCGTCGCTCTTCAACATCGGCCATCCCAACTTCTATTACTCGCGCCGCATCGGCGCGAGGCCTGCCGGGTCGGCGTCGGGCGACTACGTGGACTATCCACAGGAAGCCAACATCCTGGCCGCGGCCAAGATCACCGGGCGGCTGCAGTCGCGCACCTCCGTGGCGTTCCTGGCGGCGGCCACCGACGACGAGACCGCGACGGTGGCGTTCCAGAACCTGCCCGGCGCCGTGGAGGTGCCGGTGGCGCCGCGCGCGTACCACGCCGTCGGCCGCGTGCTGCAGGAATTCGGCAGCTCGGGGTCGAGCGCCGGCCTCTTTGCGAACGTCGTTCACCGCGACCTCAACGACGACGAGGCGCTGGGGAGCCTCTACACGAGGAACGCCGTGGGCGTGGCGGGCAACGCCGTGCTGCGCTTCAACGGCGGCGAGTACGAGCTGAGGGTGTCGGGCGGCGGCTCGCACATCGACGGCGAGGCCCCGGCCATCGAGCGCGTGCAGGCGTCGAGCGCGCACTACGCGCAGCGGCCCGACCGCGACTACTCGGTGCTCGACCCCACCCTCACCGCGCTCAACGGGTGGACGGTGCAGGCCGCCTTCGACCGGATGAGCGGCGTCCACTGGCTGTGGGGCGCCAACACCAAGATCGACTCCGAGAACTTCGAGACCAACGACTTCGCCCAGTTGAACGGCGCCGACGGCTGGATGACCAACGGCAACCTGAGCTACCGCGAGACGCGGCCCGGCACGGTGTTCCGCGGATACTCGCTGAACGCCAACGTGTCGACCGACACCACCTTGCGGGGGCTCATGCAGAGCGGCCACGCGCGCGGATCGGTGCACCTCACCTGGCTGAACTACTGGACCACCAACCTGTCGGCGTCACGCGACTTCGAGACCACCAGCGTGTCGCTCACGCGCGGCGGCCCGCTGATGGGCCGGGGGCCCGGCTGGACGGTGTCGGCTGGCGCAGGCAGCCGCTCGTCGTCCGAGACGCGCGTGACGATGAACACCACGTTCGCGGCCAATGACGACGGGTACCGGCGGGCGCGCATGAGCGGGAGCCTGTCGATGCGCCCGGGGCCGCAGTGGCAGTTCTCGGTGTCGCCGCTGGTGGAGCGACTCACCGAGCCCCAGCAGTACGCGACCACGCGCAGCGACGGCCGCGACGAGACCTACGGCAGCCGCCATATCTTCGCGTTCATCGATCGCAGCACGGTGTCGATGCAGTTCCGGCTGGGCCTGACGATCAAGCCCGACATGAACCTCGACGTGTACGCCGAACCGTTTGCGGCGTCGGGTCACTACTACGACTACGGCGAGTTGCTGGCGCCAGGCAGCCGCGAGCGCCTGCGCTATGGCACGGGCGGCACCACCATCAGCGAACTGCCCGACGGCGCCCGGGCCGTGACCGACGGCGATTCCACCTTCGTCCTGCCCAACCTCGACTTCAACCGGTTGTCGTTCCGCAGCAACGTGGTGCTCAAGTGGGAGTGGCGCGCCGGCAGCACCCTGTACGTGGTGTGGCAGCAGGACCGGTCGGAGACCGAGACCATCGGCGACTACGTCAACGTCGGAGACACGTTCCGGTCGGTGACCGCCCCTGGCCGGAACGTGTTCGTCGTCAAGACGTCGCTCTGGCTGCCGTTCTGAGAGTTTCCCGGAATGATCGACTGGAGAGGCGGTCAGTCCCGCCTGACCCACTTGACACGCATCGTCCAAGGGCGTATCACGGTGGTATCCACGCGTTCTTTCACCAGCGGAGGACCTCACGAGGCCGCGTCGGGCAAGCGTGGACGCCGGCGGGCCAGCACAGGTTCGGTAACCCGATAGGGGGAGGTTGCGATGAACACTCCACCGGTGCAGTGAGGCGCATGCGGGGCCGAGGGGCCGCGAGCATGCGCGAGGAATTGACGACGACAGTCAACTATCGTCTTGAGAACGAATAGTCCCGGCTCCCGCCGGGATGCGCGAGTAGCGCACTGAAACGCCCGGAGCGGCAACCGCCGCTCGGGCGTTTCGTCTTCCGACGCCGTTCCTCCGTGTCCGGATTCGGCTAGGGTTGCCTGGCAGTCGCCACCGCGCTGCCGTCGCGAATCTCGTCGGTGCCCCGGCGCACCACCACGTCGCCGGCCGCCAGCGCGCCGATGACCTCGATGAGGTTGCCGCGCGTCGCGCCCTTCTTCACCGTCACCCACTGCGCCTTGCCGCCGGTCACGCGAATCACGAAGGTCCGCTCGGTGGTGGTCACCACCGCGGTGGCGGGCACCACCATCGTGGCGCTCGTCGGCGCCACGGGCCACTCCACCTCCGGGAACATGCCCGGCGCCAGGGCGCCGTCTGTGTTGGTGATGTCGAGCTCCACCGGCATGGTGCGGGTGCGGGTGTCGAGCGATCCGGCCACGCGGGCGATGGTGCCCGTGAACGCGCGGCCCGGGAACGCGGGGACCCGGAACGTGAGCGTGCGTCCGCGGGTCAATCCCGCGTACTGACGTTCGGGTACCGCCACCACGAGCCGCAACCGGCTGACGTGCTCGACGCGCACGATCGGTCCGGCCGAGGGGCCCACGAGGGCGCCCGGGTGCAGGAAGCGCTCGGTGACGCGGCCCGCGAACGGGGCGGTCACCTGCAGGTAGCTCTCGAGTGTGCGAACCGCGTCGAGCGAGGCCGAAGCAGCTTCAACGGCCCTGGCGTGCGAATCCACGAGTGCCACGGCACCCTTGAGTCCCTCCTCGGCGCGTTGCAGCTCCAGGTCGCCCACCGCTCCTGGCGTGGCGGCCGCGGCCTTGAGGCGCTCGAACGTCGAACGAGCCGTCGCCAGCTGCGAATCCGCCTCCACCCGCCGCGCCGTGACGGCGGCCACGCCCGCGCGCGCCTCGGCCACCTGCGCCGACAGCTCGGGCGCCACGAGCGTGGCCAGTACCTGGCCACGCTGCACGGTGGTGCCGCGATCGGCGGGCAGGGTATCGATGTAGCCGGCCACCCGGGCCACGATATTCACCGCCTCGAAGGCGAGCAGCTCCCCGGGCAGCATCACGGTGCGGTCACCAGACGCCGCGGCCACGGTGGCGGTCTCCACCTGGGCCGCTACGGGTGAGGCGGCGGCGATCAGGCCGGCGCACACCACCGGCAGTACATGCTTACTGAGCGTCATAGAGGCGGCTCGCTGGATCATCGGGATTGAGGGAAGGCGTGCGCGCCGAGGCGCGGCCTTGCAGCAGGCTGAACACGACGGGGACGACGGTGAGCGTGGTGAGGGTGGCGGCCAGCAGGCCGCCGATCACGGCCCGGCCGAGCGGCGCCGACTGGGCGCCGCCTTCGCCGAGCCCGAGCGCCAGCGGCAGCATGCCCGCCATCATGGCCGTGGCCGTCATCAGGATGGCGCGCAGGCGTTCGCCCGCGCCCACCCGCGCCGCCTCGTGCGCCGCTTCGCCGGTGCGCCGGCGCTCGTCGGCGAAGGCCACGAGCAGGATGGCGTTGGCCACCGCGATGCCCAGCGCCATGATGGCCCCCATGAACGACTGCACGTTCAGCGTCGTCCCCGTGAGAAGCAGCGCGAGCACGACGCCCGCGACGACAGCCGGAATCGTGCTCAGCACCGTCAACGCCAGGCGCACCGACTGGAAGTAGGCGGCCAGCACCAAAAAGATGGCGACGATGGCCACGAGCAGGCCGGTCTGCAGGCCGGCCTGGGTCTGCTCGAGCGGGGGAATTTGCCCGCGCAGCGCCACCGTGACGCCTCGTGGCGGTTCGCCGGCCCTGGCCACCGCCGCGCGGATGTCGCCGGTCACCTGTCCCAGCGCCGCACCGTGCAGGTTGGCCGTGAGGCTCACCACGCGCTGGCCGTTGTAGCGCTCCACGAGGCCGGCCGTCGTGCCCGTGGTGATGGTGGCCACATCGCCCACCTGCGGCGTCGTGGCGCCGTTCACCATCAGCGGCAGCGCGCCCAGGTCGTCGGGCGAGGCCATTTGCGCCTGCGGGATCTCCACCTGGATCTGGAAGGCGTTGCCGCTGACCGGGTCGCGCCAGTAGTTGGGCTCCACGAAGCGGCTCGACGAGGTGGCCATGAGCAGCGACCGCGCGACGTTCGACATCGTGAGGCCGTACTGGCCGGCGCGCTCGCGGTCGATGGCGATGTTCAGCGTGGGATAGTCGAGCGGCTGGGCGAACTGCAGGTCGCGCAGGGCGCCGATCGTGCCGAGCTCGGTCTTGATCTTCTCCGCATGCTCGCGGTTCACCTGCAGGTTCGCGCCCTGGACGGCCACCTCGATGGGCGTGGGCGCCCCGAAGCTCATCACCTGGGAGATGATGTCGCCGGCCTCGAAGGACACCGCCACGCCGGGCAGCGCCGAGGCGAGGCGCGCCCGCAGCCGCTCGCGTTCGGCGTCGCCCACCGGCGTGCCCCCCGGCACGAGCGACACCAGGAGCACGGCTTCGTGCGGGCCGCTGGTCCACAGGTAGACGGTGTTGATTGGATAGCTGGCCGGCTGCACGCCGACGAAGCTGGTGGTGATCTGCACGCGCTCGGGCCCGAGCTCGGCCTTGATGGCTTCGAGGGCATCCAGGGCCACGCGCTCCGTGCGCTCGATGCGGGTGCCCGTCGCCGCGCGCAGGCGCACCTGGAACTGGGCGCTCTCGCCGGAGGGGAAGATCTCGGTGCCCAGCGCCGGGCCGGCCAGGGTGATGACCGCCCCGGTCACCACGAGGTAGGCGGCCAGCACGGCGACTCGCCGCGCGAGCAGGGCCGCGAGCCCACGCGTGTACCGGCTCGTGAGGCGATCGATCCATCGGGTGGTGTGCGCGCCCTCGACTCGCACGATCCACGCTGACAGCACGGGCACCAGGGTGCTCGACAGGATGTACGACGCGATCATCGCGAAGCCCACCGCCATCGACAGCGGGACGAAGAGCTGGCGGGCCACGCCCGTCATGAAGAACGACGGCACGAACACCGCCAGGATGGAGAGCATCGCGAGCAGGCGGGGCACGGCCGTGGCGCGGCTGGCCTCCACGATGGCGCGGCCGCGCGAGAGCCCCCGCGCCAGCTGCGCGTGGATCTGCTCGATGGTGACGGTTGCCTCGTCCACCAGCACGCCGACGGCCAGCGCGAGGCCGCCGAGGGTCATGAGGTTCAGGGTCTGCCCCGACAGCCACAACCCCACGGCCGCGGCCATCAGCGCGGTGGGGATGCTGGCCACCACCACCACGGCGCTGCGCCAGTCGCGCAGGAACACCAGCACCATGAGGCCGGTGAGCACCGCGCCCAGCACGCCCTCGCTCACCAGGTTGGTGAGCGCGCTGCGGACGAACCGTGACTGGTCGAACTCCAGGCTGATGTCCACATCCTCGGGCACCACCGCCTTCATGCGGGGCAGGGCCTCGCGCACGGCCGCGATCACCGCCAGCGTGCTCGCATCAGACCGCTTCGTCACCGGGATGTACACCGTGCGTTTCCCGTCCACGTGCGCGTAGGCGGTGACGATGTCGGTGCCGTTTTCGATGACGCCGAGGTCGCGCAGGTACACGTTGGGGCCGCTGCCGGCCCGCACCGGGGCGTCCATCAGTTCCTGGAGGTTGCCGCCGAGCACGGCATTCGTGGACGCGATGCGATTGAGGTCGCCGGTGCGGATGTTGCCCGACGGGATGACGGTGGACGCCCGGTTCACGGCGGCAATCGCATCCTCGGGCGAGATGCGATAGGCGCGCAGCCGCTCCGGGTCGAGTCGCACGACGATGGTCCGCTGATTGCCGCCGAAGGGCGGCGGCGCCGACACGCCGGGGAGCGTGGCAAAGAGGGGGCGCACGCGGTTCAGCGCGAAGTCCTGCATCTCGGCCGGTGGGCGATTGGGGCTCGAGAAGACCAACTGGCCGATGGGCACGCTGCCCGCGTCGAACCGCGTGATGAACGGCGGCACGGCGCCGGGCGGCATGAACGCGCGCGCGCGGTTCACGTAGCCCACCACCTGGGCCATGGCCTGGTTCATGTCGGTGCCCGGGTGGAACACCAGCTTCATGAGCGCCGCGCCCTGGATGCTCTTCGACTCGATGTGCTCGATGCCGGTGATGTAGAGGAAGTGGTACTCGTAGTAGTAGGTGAGGAACCCGTCCATTTGGGCCGGGTCCATGCCGCCGTACGGCTGCGCCACGTAGACGGCCGGGTCGCCGAGGGCAGGGAAGATGTCCACGGGCATGCGCCGCACGGCCAGCGCGCTCGTGAGTGCGAGCGCGGCCAGGGCCACCACCACCGTGACGGGACGAGAGAGCGCGGCGAAGACGAGACGCATCGATCAGGGCACCACGGGCAGGGCCCGGAGGAAGGTGTCGGCGCTGTCAGCGGCCAGGGCGGCGGCGTGCAGCCGTGCGCGCCACACGGTGAGATCCGCAAGGGCCGCGTCGAGTTCGGCCTGGGCCAGCCGCCGCTGGGCGTCGGCCACGTCGGTGAGCGACGACAGGCCCGCCTGGTAGCGGGCCGTGGCCTGGGCGTGCGCCGAGCGGGCGGCTTCCACGACGAGCGGCACCTGCTGCGCGATCGCTCGCGCCGCGGTCACGGCCTGTGCCGCCACCGCCTGCCGGCGCGCCAGGTCGCGGCTGGTCTCTTCGCGGCGCGCCTCGGCGGCCTTCAGGCGCGCGGCCTGGGCGGCCTCGCGGGCCTTGCGGTTGGCCCACTCCATCATCGGCACGGTGATCGTGACGCCCGCCGCCCAATTGCCTTCGTCGAGCCCGAACCCGTCGACGCCAGAGCCGGACGTGTTGTCGTCGAGGACGCCCGTGCCGCGCCCGTACACCGTGCCCTGCAAAGCCACCTCGGGGTCGGCCGAGCGCCGGGCCATCGTCAGTCGCTGCGTCGCCTCCCGAATGGCCGCGTCGCGCTCCAGCAGGGCGGGATGGGCGAGGGCGGCCTCCGCGGCGGCCGGCTGGTCTGCCGGCGCCGGGGGAAGCGGGCGCGTCCGCACCGGCGTGCCGGCATATTGCGACACCAGGGCGCGCGCCGCATCGGCGGCGCGCCTGGCCTCGATGGCGAACATCACGGCCGCGGCGTGCTCGGCGCGGGCGCTGGACCCGTCAACGCCGGGACGCAACCCCGAGCCCACCAGCGCTTCGACCGACCGCGACAGCACGCCGGCGCGGTCGACCGCCGCCTGCGCGGCGGTGACGGCGGCCTCGGCCGCCAGCGCGGAGAGGTACGCGTCGGCGACCGTGGACGCCGTATCCAGGCGCACCCGCTCCAGCGCGAGGCGCGACTGCTCGGTGGCGCCCTCGGCGGCGGCGATGCCCGCCTGCCGCGATCCGAAGTCGAACGGCTTCCACGTGACGAGCGCGCCGACGGAGGTGCCCCACACGCTGCCCTCGGAGCCGGGGGAGGAGACCGGACCCGAGATGGGCGCAATCACACTTTGCGGCAGCAGCAGGCCGGCCACGTTCTGGTGCGTGGCGCGATTGAGCTGCACCAGGCCGTCGACGCGCGGCCGGTAGGCCTGGCGGGCGATGTCGATGGCGGCCGCGGCCGCCTGGCGATCGGCCTCGGCGGCGGCCACCGTGGGATAGCCGGTGAGGGCCCGTTCCACCACCGTGCGCAACGGGAGGGCCGTGTCCTGGGCCGCCGCGCCCGGCGGCGCCAGCACCAGCACCAGCACCAGCAAGAGGAAAAGGCGGCGTGGCATGATGGCAGCGGATCATAACACGATGGCCGTAATCGGTCATCGTAATGAAATCGGATATGATGCCCCGGCATGCGCGATCCGGTAGCCCGGGAATTCCTGCTGGCGTTCTGGAAGATTCACATCCTGCACCACGCGGGCGAGCGCGGCGTGTACGGCCAGTGGATGTTGGAGGAGCTGGCCGAGCACGGCCACCGCATCAGCCCGGGCACGCTCTACCCGCTGCTGGCCCGCATGGCCCGCCACGGGTGGCTCCGCGCGGCCGACCCCGCCGGCCCCAAGGCCGCCCGTGTCTACACGCTCACGCCCGCCGGCCGAAAGGTGCTGGCACGCCTGCGGCGCGCATTGACCGAGCTGCACGACGAGGTCATCCGCCGGCGACCGAGGGGTCGTCACGGCAAGGCTTCCAAGCCGTTTCGTGCGTGATAACTTGTCCCTGTGACGCTCGATCGCATCTTCGTCGAGTGCAGTGCCCTGGGGTTCCAGGCTGTCCTGACCACCGCCCTCGCGGTCACGTGTTACGTCCTGTGGACCCGGCACCGCGGCGGCCATTTCCTCACGTGGTCCGCGGCGTGGGCGGTGTACGTGGTGCGCCTGGCGGCGATGTCGGCGTTCTTGGTTCGCCGCGACATGGGCTGGCTGTTCCTCCACCAGGTGATGACCTGGCTCAGCGCGTTGTTGCTGCTCGGGGCGGCCGCACAACTGTCGAGCCACTTCGCCTGGCGCCCCCGGCACCTGCTGGCCGTGCCCGTGGTCGTGGGCTGGTCGTGGGTGGCGATCTACGGGATGCAGAGCATGGTGGTGGCCGGCGTCACCTCCATCCTGGTCCTCTCGTCGGTCACCATCTGGACGGGCGTCGTGTTGTGGCGGAACCGGGCCCACATGACAACCGGCGCCGCGCCGGTGCTGGCCTGGGCCTTCATCCTCTGGGGCATTCATCACCTGGACTACCCGCTGCTGCGTGGGTTTGGCGCCGCCGTGCTGTACGGCGTGTTCGTGGATGTCGTCTTCCTGTTTGCCATGGCGATCGGCATCCTCTTCGTCGTGCTGGGTGACGAACGCGCCAAGCTGGCAGCACGAAGCGCGGAGTTGGAGCAACTGACGCGCCTGCTGCTGCGGGCCCAGGAAGACGAGCGGCGCCGCATCGCGCGAGAACTGCACGACGAGGCCGGACAGGCGCTGACGGCCGTCAAGATCGAACTCGACCTTGAAGGGCACCGCGCCGCGGGCGCCCGAGTGGGCCAGGCGCTGGCGCAGGTGCGCGACCTCAGCAACCTGCTGCGACCCTCGGCGCTGGACGACCTGGGGCTGCTGGCGGCGCTCCGGTCCCTCGCCGAGGATGTGTCGGAGCGATCGCGAATCACGGTGGACCTCGATCTCCCCGGCGAGAGCGTGCGGATTCCACCGGAGGTGGAAGTGGCCGTCTACCGCGTCATCCAGGAGGCCCTCACTAACGTGGTTCGCCATGCCCGCGCCACGTGGGTGCGGGCAAGCCTGGCGGTGGAGGGCGGCCAGGTGCGGATTACGGTGGAAGACGATGGCACGGGGATCGGGCCTTCCACGGCGCCCCGCCTCGGCTGGCTGGGGATGCACGAGCGCGTCACCGCCATCGGAGGCACGCTCACGATTGGCGCGGCCGATCCCACCGGCCTCAAGCTCACCGCGCTCATCCCCGTAGGGGCCTCGTCGTGACGGTCCGGGCGGTGCGGGTGATTCTCGCGGACGATCACACGTTGGTCCGGGCCGGCATTCGCCGGATTCTCGAAGGCCAACCCGGATGCGAGGTCGTCGCCGAGGCCGCCGACGGCCTGGCCGCGCTCGACGCCGTGCGGCGGGTTGAGTCCGACGTGCTCGTCGTGGACCTGAAGATGGACGGTCTCGACGGCATCGAGGTGGCGCGGGCGGCCAGGGCCGAGCGGCCCGCGCTCAAGGTCATCGTGCTGACGATGCATGCGGGTCGCGAGTACGTGACGCGTGCCACCGAGGCGGGGGCCGACGGGTACCTGCTGAAAGACTCGGCCGTGCAGGACCTGGCCAATGCCATCGACGCGGTGATGGGCGGGCACACGTACTTCAGCCCGGCCATCCAGGCACAGATGGCGGCCATCGTGCGGGGTGGGCGCGGCGCCGCGCAGGGCATCAGGGGGCTCACCGACCGCGAGCGCGAGGTGCTGGTGCTGCTGGCGCGCGGGCTGGCGACCAAGGACATCGCCACGACGCTCGGCATCGGCCCCCGCACGGTGGAGACCCACCGGGCCAACCTGATGCGGAAGCTCGGCGTGAAGTCGGTGGCCCTGCTCACCCAGGTTGCCATTCGCGAGGGCATCGTGGACCTGCCGCCCGCGCCGTGACGATATAATCCCGACAAGACATGCCCGCGCCGCTGCGCATCGCCTTTTTGGGATGCGGCTTCATCACACAGGTTCATAGCCGCCACCTGAAGGCCCTGGGGGCCGAGGTGGCCGTGAGCTACGCCAGCCGCGATCAGGCCAAGGCCGAGGCCTATCGGCGCCGATTCGCCGGCGTGAGGGCCTACGCCTCGTACGACGCCGCCATCGACGACCCCACCCTCGATGCCATCGTCGTGGCCGTTCCCCCGAAGTACCACCTGCCGATTACGCTCCGGGCCCTCGAGGCCGGCAAGCACGTGCTGGTGGAGAAGCCGGCCTTTCCGCGCACCGAAGACTTCCTCAACGTGATGGAGGCCCGCGACCGCGCCGGGCGCGTGGTGCTGGTGGGGGAGAACGACCACTACAAGCCGCTGGCCGTGTGCCTCCGCCGCCTGCTGGCCGAGGGCGCCATCGGCGACATGGTGTTCGGCCACTTCGTGACCATCGCGAAGCGCCTCAAGACGGCGGACGACTGGCGCAACGACGAGGAAATGGCCGGCGGCGATGCTTTCTTCGAGGAGGGCATCCACTGGCTGCACATCGCGGGCAGCCTGGGCCCGTCCATCACGCGCATTCACGGCTACCGGCCCGGCGTGTCCACCGAGGGACCCGACCGGCGGACCAAGAGCATGCTGGTGGCCTTCGAGTACGACAACCAGGCCGTGGGGTCGCTCTACTACTCGCGGGAGATCCCGTCGCTGCTCCAGGGCCTGCGCTGGTCGAAGATCTTTGGCCGCAAGGGCGTGATCACCTTCGAATCGAACGGCCTGTTCGTGTTCGTGCGCGGATCGGGGGTTCCGAGGGTGCTGCTCCCCGGCTTCAGGGACATGCGCGGCTACCAGGCGATGTATCGCGACCTCGTGCGCTGCGCCCGCGAGGGCGGCGCGCCCGAGATGAGCCTCGAACGCGCGCTCGAAGACCAGCACCTGATGGACCAGGTCTACGCGAGCGTCCCGCTGGCACCCTCAAGCCCCAAGCCTCAAGCCCCAAGCCCTGAGCCGTGAGCCTTTCCTACGACATCATCATCATCGGCACCGGCGCCGGCGGCGGCACCATGGCGCACGCGCTGGCGGCCACCGGCAAGCGGCTGCTGGTGATCGAGCGCGGCCGCGTGGTGCCGAGCGAGGCCCAGAACTGGGACCCCGAGGCGGTGTGGAAGCACCTTCGCTATCGCACCGCCGAACACTGGCTCGACGAGACGGGCCGGGAGTTTCGTCCCTACACGCATTACGGCGTGGGCGGGAACACCAAGTACTGGGGCAGCGTGCTCTACCGGCTGCGCCGCGAGGACTTCCAGGAGTTGGTGCACGCCGACGGCGTGTCGCCGGCGTGGCCGGTGGACTACGACACGCTGGCGCCCTACTACGAGCGCGCCGAGCGGCTGTATCACGTGCACGGCGAGGTGGGCGACGACCCCACCGAGCCCCCGCGGGGGCCGTACCCGTTTCCGCCGATCCCGCACTCAGCGGGGATGGCCGAGATCGTGGTGCGCCTGCGCGAGCAGGGGCTGCACCCGTCGCCGCTGCCGCTGGGGCTGATTCGTCCCGGCGAGCCTGGCGGCTGCGCCATGTGCAACACGTGCAATTCGTTCCCGTGCCGCATCGGCGCCAAGAGCGACGCGGAAGTGTGCGCGCTCAACCCCGTGCTGGCGCAGCCCAACGTGACGCTGTGGACCGAGGCGCACGCGCGGCGGCTCCACACCAACGCGGCCGGCACCCGCGTGGAGGGCGTGGAGGTGGAGCGGGCGGGGGAGTCGGTGCGCGTGGACGCGCCCCTGGTGATTGTCTCGTGCGGCGCCGTGAACTCGGCGGCGCTCCTGCTGCGGTCGGCCACCGACGCGCACCCCCATGGCCTGGCCAACTCGTCGGGCCTGGTGGGGCGCCGTTACATGGCGCACCTGGCCACCATGATGCAGGGCTTCCACCCCTTTCGGAAGAACGACACGGTGTTCCAGAAGACGGTGGCCATCAACGACTTCTACCTGCGCGGGCCCGACGCGCCGTATCCGCTGGGGCAGATCCAGTCGCAGGGCCGCACGCACGGCGTGATGGCACAGACGGTGGTGCCGTGGATTCCGGTGTGGGCCTACGACGCGTGGTGCGCGCGCGGGGTGGATTGGCTGGTGATGTCGGAGGACCTGCCGAACCCGAACAATCGCGTGACCGTGGAACCCGATGGCCGCATTCGCCTCACCTATGCGCCCAACAACACCGGGCCGCACGAGCGGCTGGTGGCTGAGGCCAGGCGCATCCTCCGCCGGCTGGGGTTCCCGCTCGTCGTGGCCCACTCGCACAAGGCCAGGAACACCACCCACCAGTGCGGCACGCTGGTATTCGGGGACGACCCGCGCCAGTCGGTGCTCGACCCCTTCTGCCGCGCGCACGACCTGGAGAACCTCTACGTGGTCGACGCGTCGTTCTTCCCCTCGTCTGCCGCGGTCAACCCGGCGCTCACGATCATCGCGCAGGCGCTGAGGGTAGCGGAACACATTACGGGCTCTGGGCTCTAGGCTCTGGGGCGCGCCAACCCCTCCATCAGCGCCTTCGAGAGCTCCCAGATCAACTCTTCGCCCGCGTTGTCGGGCGAGTAATCAATCACGGGCATGTCGTCCACGGTGATGGCCATCGCGATGCGGCCGCCCTTGGTGTAGGCGATGCCGATGTCGCTCCGCAGCGCGTCGAGCGATCCCGACTTGCTGGCCACCTCCACGTCCTCGCCGGCGCGCCTGCCGATGCCGGTCTTGTACTGCTGGCGCTTGAGGATGCCGATCACGTCCTTCGAGGCCTCGGGGCTCACCACCTTGCCCTGCTCCAGCAGCTCGAGCAGCCGCACCATCTCGCGCGACGTCGACACGCCCAGGCCGAAGCGCTGGTTCTCAGGGCGGTGTCCCGCGGCGCTCCAGCCATCGCCGCCGGGGGCCTCGGCCAGGCTGCCGCGCACCTTGCGCAGCGCCCGCGTGGCCGTCAGTCCCAGCGTGTCCATGTAGGTATTCACCGAGTCGGTGATCACCTGATCCAGCACCAGGTTCGTGGCGGTGTTGTCCGAGACGATGATCATCAGCGTGGCGACGTCGCGGAGCGACAGGGTGGCGCCCGGTGAGAGCTGGCCCATCACGCCCGACCCGGTAATCTGCTGGCCGGCGCGCATGGTGAGCGGCATGTCCCAGCGGAGCGTGCCCGCGGCCACGAACTGCTCGAGCGCGCACAGGATGGGCAGCTTGATGGTGCTGGCCGTGCGCACCGGCGTGTCGGCGCCGAGGGCGAACTCGCGGCCGGTATCGAGGTTTTTCGCGTACACCACCACCGTGCCCTTGAAGGCCTTGGTGAGGGCCGCGATGCGGTCCGACAGGGGATCGGCGGCGGCGGGCGCCGCCAGGGCGAGGGCCAGGCAGATTGCGACGGCTCGATGCATGCGGCAATTTTAGTGTGGAGGCAACCCTTTAGGGTTGCCTATCATGTGGGCATGCGCGTCCGTTCCTTTTCCCACGTCGGCCTCACCGTGTCGGACTTCGACAAGGCCGTGCAGTTCTATTGGGACGTCTTCGGCTGCCCGCTCGTGGGCGTGGCCGACACGCCACCCGAGCGGGTGAAGAGCTTCTTCGGCGTGGATGCGCCGGCGCCCACCTGCAAGATTGGCTGGATCCGCGTGCCCGGCGGCGGCGTGCTGGAGATCTTTCACTTCGAGCCGAAGCTCCCGGCCGAGCGCATTCCGTGGAATCGCGTGGGTCTCACGCACTTCTCGTTCAACGTGTCGAACCTGCGGAAGTGGCACGACTACCTGGCGGGCAAGGGCGTGGAGATTGTGACCAAGCCCGAGCGCTCGCCGCGCGGCCACTCGTTTTTCTTCGTGCGCGACTTCGACGGCAACCTGATCGAGCTGATGGACCTCGGCTACATGTACTACGTGCTCGGGTGGCTGGGGCCGCTCGGCGGGTGGATCTTCAGGCGGGGGATGTACAAGCAGTACTACGGGAAGGCGACGGGAGACTGACGAGGCGGGAAGAGAGAAAGGGCCGGGACGGGACATCTGCCCGCCTCGGCCCACGTGTCACGGTCTTACCAGCGGGGCTCTGTCCGGCGCCGCTCGCCGCCGAACCCGCCGCCACCGCCGCCACTGGCCGTCTTGGGACGGGCTTCGTTCACCGTCAGGGCGCGGCCGCCCATCTGGTACTCGTTGAGCTCGGTGATGGCCTTCTGGGCCTCGTCATCCGAACCCATCTCGACGAACCCGAAGCCGCGGGCGCGGCCCGTGGCCATGTCGCGCATCACGGTCACCGTCTCGACGGTGCCGGCGCGCGCGAAGAGTTCCGTGAGCTCGGTCTCGCCGGCTTCGTAGGGGAGATTTCCAACATACAACTTACGACCCATAATCACTGACTCCTGCTGTCGCAGCAAAGGCGACGCTCGCGCCGCCGATGGGCGGCGCGCATGACCCGTGACCGAAGGCGGGCACGGGGGGATTTCGTCTCGTAGCTAAGCTGAACTTCAGGAGGAGCGAGTCAGGGAAGACCCGTTACGCCCACAGGCGGCACAGTACGTGGCAAGATCTACGCGTCATCATAGCAGGAATGCCGCCCCGCGCCTAATCCTCACCCGCGGGCGGCCACCGGCCCGAGCGCGTCTTCCCTGTCGCGGAAGCGAATCCCCAGGCGGTCCAGTTCCGCCAGGGAGGGCCCGAAGACCTCCGGATGCACCGGCGCCTGGACGCCCGTGAGGGACACGCGCCCGTCCAGCACGAGCTTGGCGGCAATCGCCGGCGGCAGCCCGGTGGTGCGCGCGATGGAAGTTTCGCCTCCAACCTCGCCGTAGTCGATCAACGTGGAGGTGTACCGGACACGGCGGCCGTCCGCGGGGAAGCGCACGTCGTAGCGATGCTCCATCACCACCAGGTCCCGCTCTCCGGGCGCGAAGGTGAGCTTCTCGAGGAAGAGCCCCGCCACCACGTCGCGCGGGCTTCCCGTGGCCAGCGGAATCGGCGCGTCCGAGAGGAGCCCGAGCCACAGCAGCTTGTGGAACACCACGCTGTAGGGCTCGAGCTGCAGCGCGCGCCGGAGCGCCGCGTCGGCGGTTTCCCCGTCGCGGGCGCCGGCGAGTTGCGAGGTGAACTGCCGGTAGGTGAGCCCGCGGAGTTCGCGCACGTCCTCTTCGAAGAGCCCCAGGTCGAGCATCTTGCGAATGGTCTCGCTCCAGCCGATGTACCGGATGGTGCCGCGGTAGACGTTCTTCACCTCGGGCATGCCGTAGAGATCCACGTAGGGGAGGGCGTCGGCGTTGGCATACTGCTCGAACCAGCCGAGCCCGTCGATCTCCAGGAACCCGCAGTGGCGGAACGTCTCGCCCGGAGGGTAGATCACCACCGTGTTGTCCCGCAGGATGCGCGCCTCCCGCTTGCTGGCGCCCACCAGCCCCGCGGGAGACCACGAGAGCTTGTAGCCGAAGGGATTGGTGTTGGCGGGGGCGGAGGGAATGGCGCCGCAGCACGACCAGAACGACTCCACCTCGCCGCCCTCGCCATGGATGCGTCGGATCATCTGGGCGGCGGACATGTGGTCGATGCCGGGGTCCAGCCCCAGTTCGCAGAGCAGCAGGATGCCGGCCTCCCGGGCGGGGCCGTCCAGGGCGCGCATCTCGTCCCTGATGTACGAGGCGTTGATCATGTGGACCCGCGCCGTCACGCAGGCCTGGGCCACGGGCGCCATGAAGGCCGCGGGAAGCAGGTTGATCAGCAGGTCCGTGGGGTGCTCCTGCAGCAGCCGGGCCACGTCCGACACGCTTTCGCGCAGGCCCCTGGCCCGCGGGTGGCCACCCGTGACCGCGGCGAGGTTGGCTTCGTCCTGGTCGACCACCGTCATCCGATGCGGCGTGTGTTCCAGGAGATACCGGACGCAGGGGCGCGCCACGCGCCCGGCGCCGAGGATCAGGATGTGCTTCATGAGACCTTGCCGCCCCAGATTCGTCCAAAGACCACGGTGAAGAGGGCCACCAGCCCGAGGGCCAGGACGATCAGCCAGGGCGTGTCGAACTGCCCCGCCACGCCGTAGGTGATGGCGCTGGCGAGGGCCACGGTGAGCGCATACGGCAGCTGGGTCTTCACGTGATCGATGTGGTCGCAGGCCGCGCCCATGGACGAGAGGATGGTCGTGTCGGAGATGGGCGAGCAGTGGTCACCGAAGAGCCCGCCCGACAGCACGGCGCCGATCGTGGCGGCCATCGGCGCATCGAGCGCCGCCGCCATGGGAATACCCAGCGGCATGAGGATGGCGAAGGTGCCCCAGGACGACCCTGTGGCGAAGCTGATGCTCGCGCCCGTGACGAAGAGCAGCAGCGGGACCATCCACGGGGGCAGCGTGCCCTGGGTGAGCCCCACGATGTAGTTGGCCGTGCCGAGGGCCTTGCACACCGAGCCCAGGGACCAGGCCAGCACCAGGATCAGCAGGATGAACACGACGTCCTTGGCTCCGTCCGTGTAGAGGGCCAACCCCTTGCCGATGGTCGTGATCTTGTGTCGCACCATCAGGAAGAGGCACGACATGGCGCCCAGGAAGTATCCCGTGCAGAGGGCCGTGCGCAGCACGGCGCCGGGAACCGGCCGCATGGGGAAGCCGTGGGGGATGAGGAGGCCGAAGATGCACGCGAAGAGCACGACGATCGGGACCACCATCATCGACGCGCGTGCCTTGCCGCCGGCATCGGCCTGGATGGCAACCACTGGGCGGGCGGGGGTGGCGCCCGGCCACAGCGGCTGGCCGGTGTCCACCGTGCGCTTCTCGGCCCGGTGCATCGCGCTGAACTCGAAGCCCAGGTAGGCGATGAGCGGGATCATGAACAGCGTGCCCAGGGCGTAGAACTGGAAGGGAATGGCGTTCAGGAACGCGTCGAACTCCGATTGCTCGATCTTCAGCGCCGTGAACTCCTGCTTGATGAGCCCCATGATGTAGATGCCCCATCCGATGAAGGGGATCAGGATGCACACCGGAGACGAAGTGCAGTCCAGCAGCCAGGCCAGCTTCTCGCGGCTCACGCGGAGCTTGTCGGTGATGGGCTGGAAGGTGGGGCCCAGGATCAGGGGATTGCCGGAGTCGGTGAAGAAGATCGCGATGCCGCCGAACCACAGGGCCATCTGCACCCTGGCCCGGGTGTTGAACCAGTGGGAGGCCCACTCGGCGAAGGCCGCCGCGCCCCCGGAATTGGTGACCACACCCACGAAACCGCCGATGAAGATCATCATCACCAGCAGGCTGGAGTTGTAGCTGTCGGCGGCCTGCACGAAGATGTAGTCCTGGATGAGCGTCGTCAACCCGATCAGGGGGTTGCCTCCCGCCAGGACCACCACGCCCAGGTAGGTGCCGAGGAAGAGCGAGACCAAAACGTTCCTGGAGAGCACCGCCAGCACCACGGCCAGCAGGGGAGGGAGGAGGGAGAGGAAACCGTAGTTCATCGGAGGCGGTAAAGGGTTATACCACGCGCGTGCCCGAAAAATGCGGCGTCGCCTTGGGCTAAGCCTCCAGCTTCGCCCTGCACTCCGCGCAGATCCCGTGGGTGAACCTGATGTCCGAGCGATGGGAGAGGTAGGTCTCGATCTGCTGCCAGTAGTCCTGATCGTCCCTCACCCGCCGGCACCAGGCGCAGATCGGCAGCAGGCCCTGGAGCCGCGTGTTGTTGGCCAGCGCCTCCTCGAGTTCGGCCACGCGCGCCGTGAGCGTCTGCTGCAGGGTGACGACGCGCACGCCCACGCCGACCCGAGCGCGCAGCTCGCCCGCGTTGAACGGCTTCACGATGTAGTCGTCGGCGCCGACCTCGAGCGCGGCTGCGATGTCGGCGTGGCTGTGCATGGCCGTCAACAGGATGAGGTAGGGGGGCACGCCCTTGCGGGCCCGCACGAGCTGGCACAGTTCGGGCCCAGACTTGCCGGGCATCAGCCAGTCGAGCACGGCGAGCAACGGGGGCGCCGGCGTCCCGAAGGCCGCCCATGCCGCGTCGCCGTCGGCGGCCTCCACCATCTCGTGCTCGGTCGAGGCCAGCGCGGCGCGCACGACTCGGCGGTACAGCGCATCGTCATCGGCGATCAGAATCCTCACGACGCCTCGCCTCTCGACGCGGCGTCGAGGAAGGCGTCGACCTCGGCCACCTCGCGCTCGAGCGCCTTGAGGGTGGCGGCGATGTCTTCGGGCGCGGCGCCCTCGCCGCTGAGCTCGATCCGGCTGGCGAGCGCGGCGGCGCGCGAGGCGCCCACCAACAACAGCGTGCCCTGAACGTTGTGGGCGGCGCGCTCGATGGCGGCGGCGCTGCGCGAGGCCACCGCGGCGCCCAGCGCGGCCAGGCGCGCGGGCAAGTCGGCCCGGCACTCGGCCACGATCTCAGCGGCGAGCGCGGCGTCACCACCGAACCGATCCAGGAGCGCCCGGACGTCGACCGGGGGTGCCCCCCCCGCGGCGGGCGTCGGCGGCGGCGCGTTCGCGTCGGGCGTACGCCCCGCCACGAGCGCCTCGACCCGCACCGCCAGATCCTTCAACGACAGGGTGGCCTTCAAGTGAAATTCCGCGGCGCCAAGCGCGAGCGCGGTGTCCTTGTAGTCTGCGCGCGAGGAGTTCGAGAGGATCACCACCGGGATCGCGGAGGTGGCCGGGTCGGCCTTGAGCGCGCGCAGCACCTCGGTGCCCGATCGCTTCGGCATGAGCAGGTCCAGCAGCACGATGTCGGGATGCTGTGCGGCCACCAGCCGCAGCCCTTCGTCGCCGTCCGCGGCGGTGGTCACCGCGAAGCCGTGCTGCGAGAGCATGACCTCGACCGCCCGCCGCAGCACCCGATCGTCTTCCACGATCAGCACCCGCGCCTTGCGGCTCATGTGGGCTCCTCCCCCGCCCGTGTGACGGGCAGCGTGAACGCGAAGGTCGATCCCCGCCCCTCTTCGGACTCGCACCAGATCCGCCCGCCGAAGCGCTGCACGACAAGGCGGGCGAAGCTCAGGCCGAGGCCCGTGCCCTCCCCCTCGACGGCCGCCGCGTTGTCGGCGCGGAAGAACTTCTCGAAGAGCCGATCCTGCTGCGCGGCGGGGACGCCGATGCCCGTGTCGGTGACGGCCCACCGCACGTGGCCGTCCTCGGCCCCCACGTCCACGGTGATGCGTCCGCCGGGCGGCGTGTATTTGACGGCATTCGACACGAGGTTGGTGATCGCCTCGCGAAGCAGATCGGCGTCGGCGGCCACGTCGGGCACGGGCGAGCGCGGGTCGAACTGAACGACGTGCGTCTTGTGCGCGATTTGCGGTGCAAGCCCGGACAGCGCCTGTCGCGTCAGGGCGGTGAGGTCGACTGAACGGATCACGGCGTCGACGCCGCCCGACTCGAAGCGCGACACCTTGAGCAGGTCGTTGACCAGGGTGACCAGGCGCGCAGCCGAGTGCCGCGCGTCATCCAAGTAGGTCCGGGCCGCCGCGGGCAGGCCGGGCGCGTCCGCGGCCAGCTCGAGCATCCAGTTCATGCCCGTGAGGGGCGTGCGGAGCTGGTGGCTGGCGAACGAGACGAAGTCGGCCTTCATGCGCTCGGCCTCGTGCCGGACACCGATGCTCTCCTGCACCCGCGCCGCCATCTCGTCGAACGACCGGGCCACGGCCCCGAGCTCGTCCGGCAGGTGGGTGTCGACCCGCGCGGACAGGTCGCCGGCGCCGAAGCGCGCGACCACCCGACCCATGCGGGAGAGCCGCGCGAGCAGCAGGCGCCGCAGGATCACGATCTGGAAGGCCCATATCGCCGAGAGCGCGGCGGCGAGCGCGGCGGCGGAACGCCACAGCACCGACCGCACCCGTCCCTCCGACCGCGCGAGGTCCACGTGCACCAGCACGACGCCGGTGATGGCAGAGCCCGCGGATTCGTCGTAGGGGCCCTCGATGGCGCGCGTGATCCGCACGACCCTGCGGTGATGCCCGTTACCTAGAACGACGTCGGGAACGCGGTCGCCGGCCAGCGCGGACGCGACGGCCGAATCGCGATTGAGGCCGTCGTCGGTTTCGGATCCGGAGTCGGCGACGGTGCCGCGCGTTCGGTGGATGACGGCCACGCGCTCGATGCTCGGCACGCGGATGGCGAGATACGACACCACCTCTTGCAGCGTGCCGCCTTCCATCCATGCCGGGTTGACCGCCGTGAACCCGATGATGGTCTCGGTGACGCTGTGGCCGATGGCCGCGACGTCGTTCTGGACACTGCCTGCGAGCAGGCGGTACTGGCCAAGGGCCGCGGCGCCCAACACCAGGACGAGCATCACGCCCTGGACGATCAACCAGCGGCGGGCGAGCGAGCGCCGCCAGGCGTTGCGGATCACGCGGATCACGCCGTGCTCCCGCCCTTCGCCCGCCACGCGCCGGCCAGCGCGGCGAGCCCCAGCGCCGCCGCGATGCCCGGTCCGTACCGGAGCCGCCACAGGATTCGCCGGCGCTGGCCCAGGATCGCCTCGGCCCTGCCGACCACGTCGTCGCCGGCCGTCTCTCCGCCCCAGCGCATCACGGCGGTGAGCCGCTGACCCGAGACCGCGTCCACGACGTAGTCGCCCGAAAGGCAGCTCTCCTCGATCTTGACGGCTTCACCAGTGACGGGCTCCACCCAGAAGTGCACCACGAGCTGGTCGTTGGCGCAGCGGATCTCCTGCCCCGGCGCCACCGTGATGCCGGGGTAGTCGGCCGTGCCCGCGTACGACCGGGTGTACGCGCCGCGGCCGCGGTACGCGAAGAGGTAGGTGGACACGCCTTCGACCGCCTCCTCGCGCACGAATGCCATGGGCACGCCCTCGAGGTAGTTGAGGCGGAGGCGGTAGGTGATCTTCGCCGTGTCGCGCGGGAACACGAGGATGTCGCCGCGATGCTCGGGTCGAGTGTGGCGGCCCGTGACCGGATTCACTTCCTGGATGGGCACGTATTCCCAGATATTGGCTCCGGACCGCGTGTCGAACGAGCGATAGGCGTCCTCGACGCGCACCGAGTGTGGGCGATCGGCGTCGGACCCGATGCGAATGGCGCGTTCGTAGCGGAGGGTCGTGCCTCGATCCGGCCACTGTCCCGCGGAGTTTGGATAGGCGCCGGCGCCGACGAAGGACGCTTGCCACCGCCAGCCGGGCGGCAGCCGATCGTTCCACAGGCGGGGCGCGGCGATGGCCCACGCGACAGCGGCGATGACGAGCACGGCGCCGGAGACGAGAAGGGGCACGCGCATGGAGCTACCAGCTCCTGGAGAAGGCGTATCCGACGGCCACGACGAGGTCGAACGAGGCGCGCGTGCCGGTGGGCGCGGCGCCGGCGTTGAGCGCGGCGAACGGGTTGCCGAGACCCGAGCGCGCGAGGCCGGCCGCGGGGACCGAGCGGCCGGCCACCACGGTGATCCACGCCGCCGGCACGGGCGTCCACTCGGCGATGAGGCTGGCCTCGTGGGTGAGCGCGTGCGGAGAGCCCGCCGGCGCGGCCACGAGGCGCGTGGAGTGGAACTGGCCCCGCACGCGCAGCGTGGCGCGCGGGCGGATGCCGAGCTCGGCGCGCACGATCGACGAGTTGGTGCCGAAGATCATCCAGTCGATCTGGTTGCCAAGATACCAGCGGCCCCAGTCGGAGAAGCCGGTGGCGAGCGGCGTGAAGTCGTCCGAGTAGCGCACGTAGCCGATCTCGCCGGAGGGCCTGCCGCGACGGCCGTCGGCCGAGAAGCCCGCCTCGGCGTGCCACGCGTACTCGTGCATCGACTGGCCGACGCTCGTGCAGTAGACCGCCGAGCGGCAGCGGCCCATCTCCCAGACCAGTTCGCCGCTGGCGTAGCCCCCGGGAGCGGCGGGCAGCGGCTGGGTGGCGCGCACGTTGACGAGCGTCATGTCGTTGTCGAGGTCCGAGCCGGATCGCCGGTGGAACACGCCGAGCGCGTAGCGTCCGGCGGTGCGCCGCGACTCGCCCGACACGTCGACGCCGCCCACCAGGCCGTCGTTGCCGCCGCCGGCGTCCCACGTCGGGTGCACGCGGTACACGAAGGCGTCGACGCCCACGCGCCAGGCCGTCCACTGCGCGCGGATGGCGTCGAAGCCCCGGCGCGGGTTGTGCCATATGGCCTGGTCGGCGTCCGCCGAGAAGCCGTCGTAGACGCCGTCGCCGACGAGGAACTGCGAGCCGATGGCGATGTGCTGGCGTCCGGCGGTGAGGGCGAGCGAGGATCCGCCGATGTTGGCGAGCCGCACCGAGGCCTTGTCGAGGCGGCCGCGCACCGGGCGGCCCCGCGCCGCGTCGCCGGGGGCCGCGCCCGCCGGCGCCGACCCGCTGCCAAACTTGTCATCACCGGCGGTCTTGAGGACGAGACCGCCCGCCTCGACGACGAGCGCCTTCCAGGCGAGCGTGGCCGTCGCGCGAGCGCTGGTCTCGAGCCAGGTGCGGCGCTCGGCGCCGAAGTAGGCGTGCGACTCGCGAACGAGGTACTGGGCGGCGTCGGCCGATACGGCCAACTTGGGCGGGGTGGAGGCCGGCGCGGCCTCATCCACGGCGGCGGGCGTGCCGGTCTGCTGCGCGGCGGAGGTCGCCGCGGTGACGAGCAGGCCGGCGGCGGCGAGGCCCGCGAGACGAATCACTCCTGTCCCATGCTCTCCCCCGAGGAAAATGCGCGCCTCATCAATGAGGTGCGGGTACCTCCGACCTTGCCCCCACATCATACCGTAGCGCCCCGCGACCTGGCGCCACTCTCATCAGGCGTACCAGGCAACGGTCGAGCGCGGCCTGGCGCCGGACAACGTATGCGGGTGCGCTGAGGCGGAGGGCGCGCTCGCGCAATCTGGCCTCGACGGCGCCACCAAAGGCAGCAGGCGTGGCGTACTCACCTGCCTGGGGGATCTCTGTCGGGCTGGTGCTGTCCGCCGTCGCTTGACGCATGATGGGGCCAGGCGTAATGTAGTCGCATGAGGAACCACATTCAGCCAGTCCGGCGGTCCAAGGGGGCGAAGCAGACGGTTGGCGTGCGCGAATTGAAGACGCATGCGGCGCGCATTCTGCGCCACGTGCGTGAAGCGCGAGCCTCATACATCCTGACGCATCGAGGGCAGGCAGTCGGTGTGATTCTCCCGCTCGACGGGGACGCGGAAGTGCCCCCATCGGCTGACGACGCCAGCACGGGCGCGGCCTGGAACGCATTCATCCGCGCCGGTCAGCGCATCCAGGGGCGCTTCCGTCCTGGCGCTGGCGGCGTGCGCCTGCTATCCGACATGAGGCGCTAGCGTGGCGGTCACGCGACGCCCTCGCCGGCAGGGGTCGGGAATCGCCGCGCCGGACCAGCGTCGATACACCATTGACGCGAGTGTCTTCGTCAACGCATTCAATCCGCACGAAGCAGGCCACACGGAAAGCCTCGCGATCCTGGCGGCGATCCAGGAGCGGGGCGACCCGGTGATCGTGCCGACGCTGCTGCTGCCGGAGATTGCAGCAGCCGTTGCGCGCGCCAGCGACGATGGCGACGGCGCGCTCGCGTACGCCGGTGCGGCGGCTGGCCTGCCGCACCTGACCCTGGTGGCGCTGACCCCCACGATGGCGCGGCAGGCGGCAGAGCTAGCGGCGGTCCATCGATTGCGCGGCGCAGATGCCATCTACGTGGCGGTTGCTCGCCGGTACGGGACGACGTTGGTGTCTCGCGATGAGGAGCAGCGTGTGCGGGGTTCAGCCATCGTTACGTGTCAGACGCCAGAAGAAGCGCTCGGCGATCTGCGGGAGTGACGGCCCGACAATCAGCGACGGGTCGGCTGTTTCGCCATGTCTCCGAAGTGTAGATTCAGGTAACCTGGCCGCGAATCCCGCGGCTGAGTAGCCCACATGCGAGGCGTTCTATGAGTGCGGTCGACGACATTCGCTACGCGACGCGCGTCACGCTGCGTCGTCCAGGGCGCACCGTGCTCTCGGCTCTCATCCTCGCGATGGGGATCGGCGCCGCGACGGCGGTGTTCAGTGTGGTGGACCAGACCGTGCTGCGCCGTCCGCCGTTCAAAGATGGCGATCGGCTGGTCGACGTCATGAACATGCGGAGAGGCGGGGGCGGCGGTTCCGGGCACAGTGCTGAGAAGGTCCTGGCGTGGCGTGACCAGCCGTCCGTCTTCGAGCGGCTCGAGACGTTCGTGCCGCGCACCTTCGATCTCACGGGAGGAGGGGAGCCCGAACGCATCACCGCGCTGGCCGTGTCGCCCGGACTGTTCGACATGCTTGGTGTGCAACCGTTGTTCGGACGGTCTTTCGTCGTTGACGACGCCGCGCCTGGTGCAGACGCTCCAATCATCGTCAGCGCGCGCTTGGCAGAGCGGCGGATGGGTGGGGCGCAGGCCGCACTGGGCCGACGCCTCGCGGTCGGCCGAGAGGCGTTCACCGTCATCGGCGTGATGTCTGATGCGTTTGCGCTGCTCGGGCGCGATCAGGCGTGGCTGCCGATGGACCCGCGCCACAACCTCGGGCGCCCGCGCTCCAACGAGTTCTTCGTCCTGGCGCGGCTGGCAGAGGGCCTCACCGTGACGGAGGCGCAGCTGCGGGCCAACCTGATTGCCGACCGCCTGCAGGCAGAGGCGCCCATCCCGAGGACATGGGATATCAGGATCGACCAGAAGCGGGTGGCAGCCACGACCCCATCGACGAGATCGGCACTTCTCGCGCTACTCGTCGGCGTGGGATGCCTCTGGCTGCTGGCGTGCGTGAGCGCAATGCAACTGGTCCTTACCGGTACCATCGAGCAACAGCACGAATTTCGGGTCCGCGCGTCGCTGGGTGCCAGCCGCGTGACCCTGGTGCGCCAGGTGCTGATTCAGGTGGCCATGCTCGCGCTCTCGGGCGGCGCCCTCGGCGCCCTGGCGGCTTACTGGGCGGTGAGCGCATTCGCGGTCTCGGCGCCGTCGGTGCTGACGTTTTGGCGGACGGCGCCGTTGACCGTGGACGCGCGCGTGCTCGCCGTGGCGCTTGCGGCGTCGGTGGTCGCGGCCGTCGTGGCCGGCCTGTTACCGGCTCTCTGGATCACGCGCGCCGGCCCACTCGACGCTGGCAACGCGATGGGCGCATCGGCCCTGCCGCGAGGCACCGATCGGCTGTCGTCCATGTTGGTGGCGACGCAGGTCGCGTGCGCCGTGGTGCTCACCGCTGGGGCCGGGCTGATGTTCCGCACCATCGACAACATCGGCCAGATTCCGCTTGGGCTCGACCCCGAGGGCGTGGTCACGATGAGCGTGAACGTGCCGGTCAGCCGCTATCCGACGAGCGCCAGCCAACTCAACTTCGTCGCGCGGGTGTTGGACCGGCTGCGTCAAGCCCCCGGTGTGTCGGCGGCGGCCGTGGCCGGCGGCCTCACGTTCTACGCCTTCGGCAGCGAACGGCTGGCGAGCGCCGACGTGCCTGGTCTGCCCGACGACGCAACGCTGGCGATGAACAGTGTCAGCGACGGGTACTTCGAGGCGCTGCGCGTGAGGGCGCTGCGCGGGAGGACCTTCACACGGGAGGACATGGGCTCGAACGTCGTCGTGCTCGGGCGGACGCTCGCCGCACGTCTCTGGCCCCGCGGCGATGCCGTCGGCGCCACGCTCCGGAGCCTCGACGATGGCCGCGCCTGGACCGTCATCGGGGTCGTGGATGATCTCGACGATCGCCCCAGTCACGACCGTCCCATCCAGTTGCAGTGGTATCAGCCGCGTTCCACCTCGACCGACCCGCTTGTGTCTACACAGGGCACGGCCACCCACCGTCTCATCGTGCGAGCCGCAAGCCTGGAGGTGGGGCTCGCGGCCGCGAAGGCGGCCGTCTGGGCCGAGGACCCAGACCAGCCGATCGAGCGCGTGATGCGCGCGAGTGACGAGCTGCGAGACGTGTTTGCGGCGCACGTCCTCGTGCAGCGCCTGGCGACGGCCCTGTCGGCCATTGGCCTCGTCGTGGCCTGCGTCGGCGTGTTCGGCGTACTGGCGCAGGCAGTGGCGCGGCGCCGCCGCGAGATAGGCGTGCGGATGGCTCTGGGGGCGACGCCAAGGCGCATTGGCCGCATGGTCGTCGGTCGTGCCGGGAGCCCCCTTGCGATCGGCCTGATGATGGGACTGGCCGTGGCCGTGGCCCTGACCCGGGGGTTGCAGTCCGTGCTGTTCGGCGTCTCGCCTCTGGACCCCGCAAGCCTGTCAGCGGCGGTGCTGGTCGTGGCCTCCACCGGCCTCGTCGCCGCGTGGTGGCCGGCGCGGAGCGCCGCTCGAGTCGATCCAGCGGTGGCCATTCGCGAGGAGTAGCCCGAGGGCGTGGGGCCTTGACGACGCCTGCGCCGTCGCGTCTGCTCAAGCCTGGAGATTACAAGCCGGTCCCAAGACGATACCAGTGGAAGAGATCGAAGATCTCGGCTCGACGCGGGTCTTCGATGATGCCGCGTCGACCCTCGCTCGCTGCGATGCCAACGACATCGGCGGCTGGCTCGGTAAAGCGATCGAGGACGGCGCGGACAGTGGTGCTCAGCGCGGCGTCCAGAAAGCGTTGTCCATCAACGCCGAGCAGGTGCGCACAGGTGTACTCGAAGGGCACACCCCCACCGTCGTGGTCAACACCGTATCGCGAAGACGACGCCGCCCTCGAGTTGCAGACGCCCGTCCGGCGCCATGGTTGCGCTGAACGGAAGAAGGTCCATCAGCCCGCCGTCTCGATGCTGCATCCGATGCGGCACTCGTGCACGCGTGAAGCCATATGCGGCCAGGCGGTCCTTGAGGGTGTTGAAGTCTGCGAGGTTGTCGACGATAACGGTCACATCGGCGTCGTTGGTCATCCGGCGCGGTCTCGCGTCCAGAAGAAGTTCGGGAACCAGGGCGCCTACGATGGCGAACGGAATCCCGAGTTCACGCAGTCCGCGTTCGAGATCGGTCACGACGGGAAGCAGGCGTGGGTCAATTTGCGGCACGGTTCAGGACCCTGGGCAGGAGCAACTCGGCGGCCTCCAGGGCCTGTTCAGTACCCCGATAGCGGAGTTCAGCGTAGGCCAGCAAGTCCGGAGCCACGGGAAAGTCGTGAGCGGGCCCATTCGGCATCGCCAGCGGGCCGGGCGGCTCGATGACTAAGAGATTCCCGTCACGTGCGGCAGGCTGGGCGACAAGAGCCTTCTGGGTGTCGCGATCGTCGAGCGCTCGAAGAGGTGCATAGATCTCAGTCTCCTCAGTACGAAAGAAGTGCGTGTGCCGTTCGGCGGCGTCAGCGCCAGTGAGTGCCCATGGTTGCGCATGCTCGGTCATCACCGTCTGCAAGCGCTGCCAGAGGTCCTGTTTCCCGTCAGCGCGAACCTGAAGCCGTCGCTCGCTCAGTGTGGGACGGAGTCCTTCGACGTAGGCCTGTACCCAGAGCGCAATGAGGGCCTGTCGGTCACCGACGCTCCGACCGTCCTTGCGGTCGAGCAGAAGCCCACGAGCAGCCAGGTCGTTCATGCACCCGCCGACCGTACCAAGGGCGACATCCGCGTGCGCGGCGAGGATGCGGTATGGCGCGTTGACCAGTTCGGGACGGATCAGGATGGCCATGACGGCCTTAATCCAGCCCCTCTGCGGGCGACCTGGTGCGGGGGCCGGCGGCTTGCGTGGCCGACGGCCTTCCACGTGAACGAACAAGCCGGGGGCGTGCAGGTGCGCGTTGCCTGCGAGATCGAGATAGTCGATCTCGGCACGTTCCAGGGCCGCCGCGTGTTGGGGACGGACATGCGGCGCCAGGAGCAGGAGCCGGTCGCCCACGTGGTCGGGCGGCAGGTCCGCCCGGCGACGGTTCAACTGATCGACGACGACGCCGACGTCGAGATGGCGAAGATGCCGTTTCTCTTCGACAAGGTAGCGAACGGTTCGCGCGCCGGCCGTCCAGGTGATGATTCCATCAAAGGGGCCAAGCCGCTTCGCGGGCGTGCGGATCTCGGCCTTCGGCACCCATTTCCGAAGCGCGTGCTGGTACGGGTCGAGGTTGGGCGGGCGAGCCTGGCGCGCCATGTTCTATAATGTATCATGTTCATTAATAATGAACAACATTGAATTATGAACAGTATTCACGTGATGGCTTCCGCCACCGGGCACATCGAATCCTGTCAATTCGAGGACTCTTTGTTGCCCCTTGGCTTGCGCCCCGCGCGGCCAGCATCCTGACCGTCGGTGGCAGGGCCTGGTCCCAGTCCGTGCGTCTCGCCATCGCCAGGGGCGGCGGCCGGCGGTCATGTTCCCGATCGGGTATTGTCCTGGCGTCTGGCTGCAGCAGCCCCATGGCAATTCCCGATCGGGAATATCAGTGAACTTCTGGCGATTCTTTGGCGAAATATTCCCGATCGGGAAACAAAAAAAGGGTGACCACTGAAGAGATCGGCATCGTCGTTCGGCATGCCCGCCTCGCTCAGGGTCTGCGCCAGGACCAGCTGGCGGCAGCCGCTGGCGTCGGCCTGCGCTTCCTGGTCGAGCTGGAGCGCGGGAAGTCTACGGTGCGTCTCGACAACGTGCTTGCCGTCTTGAGCGCGCTCGGTTGCCGTCTCGACGTCACGCCGCCACCTGCGGCGGCAGGAAGTGACGAGTGACGCGGACGCTCTCGGTCTGGTGGGACGGCGTAGTCGTTGGCACGTTGCAGGTGAATCAACACGGTCAGATGGCGCGCGCACGCCGAGCACGACGGCCATGCCGGCCAGGCCAGCGAATCCCTGCCAGGCACCGCCCCCGATGACCCCAGCGCCAGGCTCCGCGGCATAATTGATATCATCTATGATACTTTAGTGGGAGCGTATCCCGATGGCTGTGACCGTCCGTGAATACGAAACGGCCGACGGGAAGGTCCCGTTCCGTGAATGGCTCGCGACGCTCGATCCGACGGCCCGGGCGCGGGTGCAAGCGCGCATCGTTCGCTTCGAGACGGGCAACCTGGGCGACCACAGGGGCGTCGGCGGCGGCGTGCAGGAGGCCAGGGTGATGTTCGGGCCCGGCTACCGCGTTTACTTTGGCCAGGGCGGCGCGATGCTCGTGCTGCTGTTGCTGGGCGGGTCCAAGAGCACCCAAGCCAAGGATATTCGTCGAGCACAGCAGTACTGGCGCGACTACCTCGGGGAGTGATCAGATGGCACGACGCAGCAGAGACTGGAACGAAGGACTGGCTCAGGATCTTCGGGACCAGGAGTTCGCGCGCGAGTTTCTCCTGGCGGCCATGGATGAGGGAGTGCCGATTCAGATTGCCCTGGGGAAGGTGATCCGCGCGATGGGCGTGAAGGAGTTCGCCGCGAAGGTGAAGATGGCCGGCCCGAACGTGCTACGCGCGATCAATCCCCGGCACAACCCTACCCAGGACACGATGAACCGGCTGCTCAAGCCATTCAGGCTCAAGCTGAGCCTGACGCGTCTCGACGGGCCGGAAGGGCGTCAGGTGGCGTAGGCCGCCCGTCTTCGAGATCGGATCACCTCCAGGGAGGTGCGACCGGGTGAGACAAACTTCGGCTGCAGGCACATGGCCTGCCAGCCGAAGCGCGAATCGAAGCGGAAGTCCGCCTTCGCTCGCGAGAATTCAGGCGAGCTACGGCGGGACAACCTTCGCCTGATTCAGAGCGAAGGTTGGTGGAGGCGGCGGGAGTTGAACCCGCGTCCGAGAAAACGTCGCCGCAGGACCCTACGTGCGTGTCTCCGTTCTCGTGTCGCAGCCAGTTAGAAACGGAGCCAAGTGCCCCGGCCGCCATCCCCGATGTTTCTCACCTCCACACGTCAGGGCGGCATGTGGAGGCCAGCCCGCTAAATGGCGGTCATCCCTGAAGCGCGGGCGATTTCAGGGCGACCGCTCACTGCCTAAGCAGCGAGAGCGTAGTCTGCGTTCGCAGTTACGTTTGTTTTCCACCGGATTTACGAGGAGATGGCCCTCGGCACGCGTCCCATGGTCCCGCATCCCCGTCGAAGCCAGATCGCCCCCAACAAGGTGCGACACGAGATGGTCGCACCTTCCAGTCTACGCTTCTCGCGAGAACGCGTCAAAGAAGGCCGGAATCAGGCCTTCTTCCTCGTGTACGCCGCGGCAATGAAGCCGAGCGCCGCGCCCAGCAACATCCCGACGCCCACGCCCATGCTCACCGACGTGAGCGGCGCCTTGCGAACCTTGAGGGCCGTCGCGTCCCTGAAGTCCTCCAACTCGTGCATCTGGTGCTTCAGCAGCTTCTTGGCGGCCTGCACGCTGTTCTCGATCACCTCAGAGGGGGGAGCGGTCTTGATGTCGGCGATTGCCATTGGTGCCTCCTTCCCGCGCGTCGCCGGAGTTCCGGCAAAGCGGGGCCTTACGCGTGGTCACGCTGCATAGAGGTTGCCAGCCTGCGCAGCGGGTGTGGTCGGCAAGCCACGCCGGCCGTGCGGTATGCTCGGAACCAGGAGCCTCACATGCGCCTCACCTTCTTCGCCCTCTGCACCGGCATCCTGGGAGGCATGGGCCTCCCGCTTGCGCAAGCCCCCAGCGCAGCACCGCCCACCGAGTTGTACCGCTTCGTGATGATCCAGGCGGCCCCCGGCAAGCTGCCCGACCTGCTGGCGCTCTACCGGCAGCGCGTCCCCGTGATCGTGGCCGGCGGCGACGAGGCGCCCATCTTCATCCGCCACTCCCAGGGAGACCGCTGGGACCTCATGGTGATCTTTCCCACCGGCAGCTACACCGACTACTACAGCCGCGAACGCCTGGCCCGGCGCGCCGCCGCCGCCACCGCCTCGGGCCTTGACGGCGCCGCCTACATGCGACGCATGTACGACCTCATCAGCTGGCACGAGGATGTCTTCGTCGAAGGGCCGCCGCTGACCACGCTGCGCACGTACCTGCAGGGCAAGGGCCTGGCCCACATCGAGATGATGCAGTCGCTGGCCGGCCAGCGCGACGCCCTCATCGCCCAACGGCAGATGGAGAACGTCTTCAACACCGGCCGCGGGCGCCCCGCCACGCTGATCTTCACCCACGACCAGGGCGCGGCCTGGGACGTGATCACGATCGACGCCTGGCGCGACTGGCGCGAGTACGGGGAACTGCAGATGATCCCCACCGACGTGTCCGACGCCGCCGCCCGCAAGGCCGGCTTCGCCAGCGCCGACGATGTGGGCGTGGCCATGCGCCGGCTCATCTCGACCCACCACGACTCGCTGGGACCTCTCGTCTCCCCGTAATCCCGCCAGGCGGTTGAGTTGCCGGCCCGACGAGTCTGTCATCCACCGATTCCGCTGATGACGCCGATTCGAGTTCCGCCGGCCGCCTCATCGGAGGTGGGGCGGTCACGGTGCTCCGCGCCGCCCGCGAACGCCGCGCCCCCCAATCATCGGTGGTATCGGTGGCATCCCTGATGACTCGGCCGGCAAGCTGGTTAAATTGGCCGCCTTCAAGGGTTTGGGGTGATTGGCCGACCTTGACTTGTGCGCGCGGACGTCCGCATAATGACCTTCAGATCGGACGAAGAGCGAACCCCAGCCGCTGGCTTACGTCCCACAACGGCCCGCCTCCGGGTTGAGAGTCGAAATGCCGCTCGAAGATCGCATCCGCACGTCCGTCGATCAGGCCTTATCCACGCTCGTACGCGAAGTCACGGCGCACGCCGAAGACGCGCGTGCCGAAGCCGTGTCCGCCGCGCGCGAGGCCGCGCTCGCCGAAGCCGAGCAGGCCGCCATCACCCGCATTGCCGATGCCGAGGCGCGCGTGCGCGCCAGCATGGATGACGCCATCGCCGCCATTCGCGTCGAGGACCGCGCCGTGGCCGCCCGCGAGATTCGCGCCGAGATCGAAGCGGAGTTCGCACAGAAGCTCGCCGACGCGCTCGGCGCCTCCGAGTCCCGTACCAAGCTGCTGCTGGCCGAAGCCGAGACCCAGGGAGCCGAGGCGGTGAAGAGCGCCGTGGCCGCCGCGCGCGTCCGCGAACGCGAGACCGAGATGGCGCTGGTCACGCGCCTGCTCGACAGCATCCGCGGCCTCGACGGCGCGGCCTCGCTCAGCGAGGTGCTCGACGCCCTGGCGCTGGCCTCCGCCCGCGAAGCCGCGCGCGCAGCCGTGGTGGTGCTGAGGGCCGACCGCGTCCAGGGATGGAAGCTCACCGGGTTCGGCCCGCGCGACGCCAATCCCAAGTCGGTGGACCTGCCACTGGCCGAGGCCGGCGTCATCGGACTGGCCGTCGGCGCCGCCCGCGCCGTCACCACACGCGATGGCCAGACGGCGGCGGCGGGCCCCGGCTTCGAGACGCTCCCACTCGACCGCACAGGCATGGCCGTGCCCGTCATCGTCGGCGGCCGCGTGGTCGCTGTGGTCTACGCCGACAGCGTCACGCTGGACGGCCACGAACAGCCCACGCCGAGCGGATGGCCCGAACTGGTTGAAGTGCTGGCCCGGCATGCCGGGCGCTGCCTCGAGGCGCTCACCACTAAGGCAACGGCGCAAAAGGTGAAGACGGGTTCTACGGGTTCTACGGGTTCTACGGGTTCTACGGGTTCGTCGGCTGCTGTCGCGGGATTGGCGCAGGGGTGATGGTGCACACCAAGGTCCTGACGGCAGTGATTGTCGCTGGCGCGGCGGTGGCCGTGCTCTCTGCCCAGCAGGACGGCGTGGCCACGCGCGCGGTTGGCGGCTCGGGGGCCATCCGGCTCTCGGCCACGGCTCATCCGCCCGTGCCCCGGGACCTGTCGGCCATGTGGTACGCCCCCGCACAGGGTGCGGCGGTGAGCCCGGCGCTGGCAGGCTTCGTGCGCGGCGTGAAGTTGCTCGAGGACGACAACAACGCCGCCGCGGCGCTGCCGCTGGTGAGCGCGCCCGCGCTGCAATCCACACCCCTCGCCGACTACGCTCGCTACTACACCGGCCTGGCGCTCCAGCGCCTGGAGCGCTTCGACGCCGCCGAGGCGGCCTTTGCCGACGTGGCTGCCCGCGCCATCGAAGGCCACCTCCCCGAAGACGCCGCGCTGCGGCAGGCCGAGGTGCGCGAGGCGCGAAAGAATCCCGCCGGCGCCCTGGCCCTGTACGAATCGCTCGTCACCGGCACACTGTCGAGGCCCCACGTGGTATGGCTGCGCCTGGGCCTGGCCGCCGACGCCGCAGGCAACCGCGCGCGCGCCATCGAAGGCCTGCGGCGCGTCTACTACGAATACCCGCTCAGCACCGAGGCCGACCAGGCAGGCGCGGCGCTGAAGCGCCTCGACGTGGCCGCCGACCGCTCGGTGGCGGCCCTGGAGTTTTCGCGTGCCGAGGCGCTGTTCAAGGCCCGGCGCTTCGAGCCGGCGAAGACGGCCTACGAGCGCGCCCAACCCTTCATCGGCGACCAGTCACGCGCGCAAGTGGCGGTGCGCCTGGCGGCGTGCGACGTGATGCTGGGCCGGTTTCGCGCAGGACGCCGGGCCCTCGAGCCCTGGCTCGACGGCCCCCTGGCCGACGAGGCGGGCTTCTACGCGGTGACGGCCACGCGCGGCCTGAAGGAGAAGGACGAGCACGTTCGCCAGGCGCGCCGGTTCGTGGAACGGCATCCGTCCAGCCCGTTCGCCGAAGAGGTGCTGAACGCGCTGGCGTCGGCCTACATCATCGACGATGAGGACGACCAGGCCGACGCGGTGTTCCTCGAGCTGCTCGACCGATATCCCGCCGGACGCTTCGCCGAGCGCGCCGCCTGGAAGGCGGGATGGTGGGCCTACCGCCAAGGGCGGTTCGACGCCGCAGTGCGCCTGTTCGACCGGGGCGCCCAGACGTTTCCGCGATCCGACTATCGCCCCTCGTGGCTGTACTGGAGCGGCCGCGCGTCCGAGCGCCTGGGCGACACCGCCACGGCGATGACGCGGTTGCGCCTGGCGGCCACCGATTACCACAACTCCTATTACGGCCGCCTGGCCGTGAGGCGCCTCGCCGACCTCCGCCAGCCCGCCGTCGCGGCGTCGGTAGAGCGCGAGGTGCCGCCCATTCCCGGCCCGCCCGTGCCGACGGCGGGGCGCATCACCATGCTGCTGGCCGCCGGGCTCAATCGCGAGGCCCTGAGCGAGGTGCAATACGCGCAGCGCATGTGGGGCGACTCGCCGCAACTGCAGGCCACGCTCGCCCTGGCGCACCGGCGCATCGGCAACGTCCGCGCCGGGATCAACGCGATGAAGCGCGCGTATCCGCAGTACCTCGCCGCCGGCGGCGAGTTGCTGCCCGGCCCCATCCTCCAGGTGATCTTCCCTGTGGACTACTGGCCCCTGCTGCAGAAGTACGCGGCGCAGCGCGGCCTCGACCCCTACCTGGTGGCGGCGCTCGTGGCCCAGGAATCGAACTTCGACGCGGTGGTCATCTCGCATGCCAACGCGGTGGGGTTGATGCAGGTGCTGCCGTCCACGGGCCGCGCCTACGCCCGCAAGATGGGCATCCGGCCGTTTTCGCCCAACCGGCTCACCAACGCCGAAGTCAACGTCCGCATCGGCACGCAGATCTTCATCAACAGCATCAAGAAGTTCGGCGGGGTGCACTTCGCGCTGGCCGCCTACAACGCCGGCGACAGCCGGGTGGCCGGCTGGCAACGCGAACGCCCCGGGATGCCGCAGGACGAGTTCATCGACGACATCCCATTCTCCGAGACGCAGAACTACGTGAAGCGCATCCTCGGGACGGCGGAAGATTACCGCCGGCTGTACGGCTCGAAGGCCACAGATTAAACACAGATAGCCGACAGCGTTGGGCCCCGCGGCGCCCGGCTTCGCCGGGCGCTGGCCGAGAAGCGGGACGCCGGATCTGAGAGAGCCCTTGCAGAG
>CAYJPQ010000010.1:45347-55104 GCA_964372085.1 uncultured Bifidobacteriaceae bacterium
TCGCCGGGCGCTGGCCGAGAAGCGGGACGCCGGATCTGAGAGAGCCCTTGCAGAGGATGGTGTCGGCTCTCTCAGATCCGGCATCCCGTTTCTCGGCACGGCCAGAGGCCGTCCGCGGGGCCTCTGCCTGCAGGCATTTCATCTGTGTCATCTGCGTCATCTGTGGATGACTTCTAAGACACGCAGCGGTTGGGATACCTTGTAGTGGCCATGTCGAAGATACGCAGGGCCGCGCGCGTGTCGGCGTTTACCGATTCGGTGTTCGGCGAGATCACGCAACTGGCGCGCGAGCATGGGGCCGTGAACCTGTCGCAGGGGTCCCCCGATTTCGACGCCCCCGAGGAGATCACCGCTGCGGCGGCCGCGGCCATCCGGTCGGGCGCCAACCAGTATGCGCATCCCTGGGGCATCAAGCCCCTGCGCGACGGCATCGCCGCCGAGTTCACGCGCCTGTACGGAGTGCCGGTGGCGGGCGACGAGCAGGTGACGGTGTGCTGCGGGTCCACCGAGGCCATGATGGCCGCGATGCTGGCGTGCATCGACCCGGGCGACGAGGTGATCGTCTTCGAGCCGTTCTACGAGAACTACGGCCCCGACGCCATCATCGCCGGCGCCACGCCGCGCTATGTGCGGCTGCACGCGCCCGACTGGCACTTCGACCCCGACGATCTGCGGCTGGCCTTCTCCAACAAGACCCGCGCCATCGTCATCAACACTCCCGGCAACCCCACGGGCAAGGTGTTCACGCGCGACGAACTGCAGGCGATCGCCGATCTGTGTCACCAGTGGGACGTGCTGGCCATCGCCGACGAGATCTACCACCACATCCTCTGCGATGGACGCGCGCACGTGCCCATGGCCTCGTTGCCGGGCATGGCGGAGCGGACGGTGACCATCAGCGGGCTGTCCAAGACCTACAGCGTCACGGGCTGGCGCATCGGATGGTGCATCGCGCCGGCCGACCTGTCGGTGGGCATCCGCAAGATGCACGACTTCCTCACGGTGGCGGCGCCCTCGCCGTTGCAGGAGGCCGGCGTGCTGGCGCTCGGGCTGCCCGACAGCTACTACACCGCGATGGCGGCCGGCTACCAGGCGCGCCGCGACTTATTGATGGGCATCCTCGGGCAGCAGGGCTTCACGTGCTACCGGCCCGGCGGGGCGTACTACGTGATGGCCGACATCCGCCCCTTCGGCTTCGAGGACGACGTGGCGTTTTCGAGGCACCTGATTACCGACGTGGGCGTGGCGTGCATCCCGGGCAGCAGCTTCTACAGCACCCCGGGCGCGGGCGCCACGGAGGTGCGGTTCTGCTACGCGAAGCAGGACGAGACGCTGCGCGAGGCGGGCCGGCGGCTGTCGCGCCTTACGGCCGGCGCAGCCGGTAGAGCCTGATCCCGTCCTCTTCGGCCACCAACTCCAGCAGGGGGGATGCGCCGATCGCGGCCAGCGCCTCGTTGCCGGTGCGCTCCCTGAAGGCCGCCACGTGCACCGTGACGTGGGTGACGCCAATCGCCTGCAACTCGGCCATGGCCAATTCCCCGGGAAAGCCGCTGAGCCGCTGTCCGCGGGCCTCGTAGGCCGCGGGCTGAAATCCGCTGTAGCCGTTCACCAATGGCTGCAGGTAGCGCGTGTTGTTCACGAGATAGGGGCCGTTCTCGGCAAAGCGCGGTCCCCAATAGAACGGGAACTCCGCCAGCACCACCGACCTCTCGGCGGCCAGGCGGTCGTAGATGCGCGGGATGCCGTGGAACTGGGTGAACACCACCGGCGCGCGAAGTGCCTCCACGGTGATCACGACGGCCAGCACCGCCACGGCCCCGGGCCACAGCCGGTGCCGCCCCCAGCGCCGCTCGATCACCGCCACGCCGAAGCCCGCCAGCACGGCCACCGCCGTGATCCCCAGCCAGCCCCAGCGGGCGGCGGCGCGCAGGCCGCTCAGCAGCGGCACGTGCGCGTGCAGCCAGGCGTACCCCGGCAGCGCCGGCCCCAGCGACAACGCCACGCCCATCACACCGGCCGCCAGCAGCATGCGCGCGCGGCGATCGCGCACGGCCACGCCCGATCCGAGGGCCACGGCCGCCAGCGCGAGTCCCGCGGCGCCTGGGAAGAGCGCGGTGCGCCCCTCGAAGAAGCGGTGGCTCCACCACGCATAGTGCAGGCGCCCACCGGTGGCGAGGTAGTCACGCCAGTCGGCGGAGTACCGGGCCACCTCTTCGATGGAGCGCGCCAGCCCCTGGTCGCGGCTCACCACGTAGTAGGGCCACAGGAATGGGGCCATGAGAGCGGCGCTCGCGACGGCCGCCAGCGCCAGGTGGCCGGCCACGCGGCCGCGTGCGGCGCCCAGCCACTCGCCAGGGCGCACCGCCGCTGCGGCCATGAGGGTGAACGCCGCGAACACCAGCAGGTAGTTGGAACACAGCGCCTGCAGCACGAAGGCGCCGGCCAGCAGCGCCACGTGGCGCCGCGTGCCGCCGGCCAGCACGCGGTCCATCGCGTACAGCATCAACGGCAGGAACTCCACGTGCTGCGCCTGGAGGTGGGTGAAGCGCACGAGCACGTGGGCGTTGAAGCCGTACAGCAGGCCGGCGACGAGTCCCGCCGGCCAGCTGCCGGTCCAGCGCGCCACCACCAGGCACATCACCCAGCCCGACAGCGTCATGCCCAGCATGAGCAGCAGGTTGTGCACCAGCACGGGAGAAGCGCCCGCCCACAGCAGCGGCGCCCCCATCAGCGAGGGCGCCAGCAGGTGCTCCGAGTACGCCAGCGTGCGCGGTTCGGGATGGAAGATCGGCGCGTTGAACAGATCCAGGGGCGCGCGCACCGCCTGGTGCGCCACCCAGCTGATCACCCACGTGTTGAGCGCCGCGTCGTCGTTGTCGAGGCGCGACCAGCGGCCCGGGTCGCCGGCGAGCGGCCAGGTGTGCGCGAGGGTGAGCGCCGCGAACAGCGCTAGCGAGGCCAGCCGACGATTTCGAAGAGCCACGTGTTGTCGTCCTGCTGCGAGAGCGGGCGCAGGTACTGGCTGTAGGCCTCGAGCTTGCCGGTCACCTCATCGCGAGACGACCCGGCGTACAGGTCGAGATGCAGCACCACGTAACGGGCGCCGCGGCGCTCCAGCTCGCCAAACGACGCCTCGTCGGGGAATCCGCCGAGCAGCCGGGCGGCGTCCCGGAAATCCTGCGGGATGTGATCGCTGTAGCCGTTGATGAGCGGCTGCCAGTGAAACGTGGACTCCAGCATGTACTCGGAATGCCCGTGAAAACTGCTGGGCCGGCCCCAGAAGCGGAACACGGCCACGGGCCCCCGGGGCATGCGGGCCAGTTCCCGGTACGCGGGCGACACCGGCAGCGCCTCGCGCATGCGCAACGGCGCCTGGAACAGGTCGGCACAGGCCAGCACGAACACGCCCACCGTGATCAGGGTGGCCCGCCGGCGTCCCTCGAGCAGCCGCGTGAGCGCCACCCCGGCGAGCACCGCCAGGCAGAGCGTGACGACGATGCCCGCACGGCTGGGCGCACGGAGGAACGAGAACACGGGCAGGTTGTTGTGAAGCACCGTGTAGAGCCCCGCGTTGGGGCCGAAGGTAAACCAGACCGTCAGCACGGCCGTGAGCACGTAGAAGACCACGGTGTCCCGGCGCATGCCGCTCGCGCCGGCCGACGTGGGAGCGTGTCGAAGTCCCAACCACGCGCCGGTGAGGCCGAGGCCGATGGCGAGGAAGCCCGGGAACAACACCTCGCTGAAGCCCTCGATGGCGGAGATCCACCAGCGGTGCGCCCAGGCGGACGAGGCCAGCCACGCGCCGGTGTTGGCGGAGTATTGCAGCACGTCCGCGAGCTGGCGGCCGAACCCGGTTTCGCGCTGCAACTCCAGGTAGGGAAGGAAGAAGGGCACGGTCAGGCCGATGCAGATGGTGGCCGCCACACCGAGGGCCAGCCAGTAGCGCCACTCGCGCCAGCGGCCCCGCGTCACGCTGAAGTAGAGGCTGCCGAGCGCCACCATGCCGCCGCCGAAGATGCCGTAGTACGCGCACGCCAGGCCCGTCAGCCACAGCACGACGCCGAGCGCGAGGGCCCGGGCCATGGTGGGGCGATCGAGCAGGCGATGGAATGCGAGCATGCAGAAGGGCAGGAAGCCCACCAGCAGCAACTGGATGTGCGCGGTGCGGGCAAACACGAAGGGGCAGAAGGCAAAGAGCACCGCCGACACGGCGGCGGCGTGCCGGCTGCCGGTGAGGTGGCGCACCAGGTAATAGCCGCCCAGCGCCGACAGCACGAACGAGAACAGCACCACGAAGTTGTGGGCCGCGTAGGGGCTGCGCGTCGCCAGCCACACCGGCGCCGCGATGGCGCCCTCGACGAGGTTCGCCTCCGAGTAGGTGAGCGTGTTGGCGTGGGGATGGAAGATGTTGGCCTGGTACACGTTCAGCGGATCGGTGGTGAGCGCGTGCGCCACCCACGCCACCACCCAGATGCTCCACTTGCCGTCGTTGGTGTCGAGCCGGCCGCCGGTGCCGAACGAGAAGATGTAGGGGTAGGTGAAGAGGCACGCCAGGGCGATGGCCGCGAGCACGACGACCGTGGTCTCGCCGAGTCGACGAAAGCGCATCGAGCCGGTATGGTAGCATGGCGAGACTTCCACTCTGGTTCGGATGGATCGCCTTCTCGAACTCACCTACCGCGCTGAGCAGACGCATTTCTGGTTTCAGGGCTTCCGCCGCTACGCGAGGCCGCTGCTGGCGCGCGCGTCGGCCGGGCGCTCGTCGGTGCGCGTGCTCGACTGCGGGTGCGGCACCGGGTCGAACCTCGAGATGCTGAAGCCGTTCGGCGACGCCGTGGGCTTCGACCTCACCTGGAGGGGCGTGGAGTTCGCGCACCAGCACGGCCACCGCGTGCTGCAAGCCAGCATCGCCGACATCCCCTTCCGCGACGCCACCTTCGACATCGTCACCTCGTTCGACGTGTTCCAGTGCCTGCCCGACCCAGTGGAGCAGCGGGCGATGGCCGGCATCGTTCGCGTGCTCAAGCCCGGCGGCCACGTGCTGCTGCACGTGGCGGCGCTCGAGATGCTGCACGGCCGCCACTCGGTGCTGTCGGAGGAGGTGCGGCGCTACACGCCTGCACGGCTGCGCGCGGTGGTGGAGGGCGCGGGGCTGGACGTGGTGCGCCTCACCTTCGACCAGGCGAGCCTGCTGCCCATCATGCTGCCGGTGCGGCTCTGGCAGCGCCGCGCCGCCCAGGGCGGCGCCGTGGAGGCGGGCGAGTTCGAGATCACGGTGCCCGCGGCCCCGATCAACGCCGCACTGTCGGCGCTGGTGGCCCTCGAGGCCCTGGCCCTGAGGGTGGTGAACATGCCCGTGGGCAGCTCGCTCATGTGCCTGGCCCGCAAGCTGTTGTGAAGGCGATGGGACACGCGCCGTTCCGGTCGCTCTTGCTCTCGGCCCTAGCCGGCGCGTCGGCGTGGATCTCGATCGGCACGATGGCCGTCGCCACTTCCGCCACCTCGCAGCGGCTGGTGGCCCTGCCGCCCCTGTGGTGGCTTCCCATGGCCATGTCGGCGGCCGTGGTGGCGGCGTGGGCGATCCGTCTCCCGGTGTCGCGCGCCTGGCCACTGGCGCTCTCGGCGCTGCTGTGGCTGCCGTACCTCCCCGTGCCTGTGCCCGCGGCCTTCCTGGCCTGGGAGGGACCCATCGAGTGGGGCGTGTGGGTGGCCGTGGCGGCGGGCGTGATCTTTGGCGCCCCCGTGGATTGGCGGGGGCGCGTGGCGCAGGCCGCCTCAAGCCCGAGGCACGCGCCGTGGATGGCCGCGGTGCTGGCGGCCGCGTGTTACGCGGGAGGCTGGTCGGGCCTCTCCACGGCGCTGCCCGGCGGCGACGAGCCCCACTACCTGATCATCACGCAGAGCGTGCTGCTCGATCGCGACCTGAAGATCGAGAACAACCACACGCGCGGCGACAACCTGCCCTATTTCAAAAGCCTCCTGAAGCCCGACTATCTCTCCAGGGGAACCGACGGCGAGATCTACTCGGTGCATCCGCTGGGCATCGCGTTCCTCGTGCTGCCGGCGTTTGCCGTGGCTGGCTACCTGGGCGCGGTGGCCACGGTCATGGCGGCGACGGCCCTCGCGTCGGCACTGGCCTGGCGCGTGGCGTGGATGCTCACGGCCAGCGCGGGCGGCGCGTGGGCGGGTTGGGCCGCGGTGTTCCTCACCACCCCCTATTTCGTCAATGGGTTCACCATTTATCCCGACGGCGTCGGCGGGTTGCTGACGATCGCGGCCGCGTGGCTGCTCGTGGCGCTCGATGGCGGCCGGTCGGTGAGCCGGCGCCAGATCGCGGCGGTGGGTGCGGCGTTGGCCGCGTTGCCGTGGATGCACACACGCTTTGCCATGCTGGCCGGCGCCCTTGGCGCCGTCCTGGTGGCGCGCCTCATGGCGAGGGCCGACCGCGTCTCCAGCGTATCGGCGCTCCTGGCCGTGCCGGTCGTATCGGCGGCGGCGTGGTTTGGCCACTTCTGGATGATCTGGGGCACGCTGAATCCTGCGTCGCCTTACGGCAGCTATACCAACTCGTCGTTGGCCTACCTGCCGCGCGGAGCCATGGGCCTGGTGTTCGATCAGCAGTTCGGCCTCGTGGCCAATGCGCCGGTCTATGCCGTGGCGGTGCTGGGCCTCGTGGTCCTGGCTCGGCAGCGCCCCCGGCTGGCGATCGAGCTTGTGCTGGTCTCCGTCCCCTACGTGGCCGCGGCAGCGTCCTATGCCATGTGGTGGGGCGGCGTCAGCGCCCCGGCGCGCTTTCTGGCCGCGCTCATGCCCCTCGCCGTGTTGCCCGTCGCCTGGTGGTGGCGCGCTCGGCCGGAGGCGGGCTGGCGCGCATTGACCCTGGCGCTGCTGCTACTGAGCGGCATGCTGGTGATCGCGCGGGTATCCGTGGACTACGGGACCATGGTCTTCAACGCCAGGGACGGCTACGACCTATTGCTGGACTGGGCCGCGAAGAGCGCCGACCTGCCCAGAGCGTTTCCCAGCTTTCATCGCGATGCCCTTGGGGCCGCCATGGTCGACGTGGCGATCTGGGGACTCGCGGGGCTGCTGCTAGCCGGCGTGGCGCGCGTGATCTCCGCGCAGCCGCTGCAGTCGGCTGGTGCGGTGTGGACGGTCACGGTGGCGGCCGCCGCCGCCCTGTCGATGCTCGCGGCGACGACGGTGTGGGCGTGGCAGGGCGCCGGGGGCGCCACGCCTGGCCGGTCGCAGTTCGCCTTCCTCCAGCACTGGTCTCCGGCTTGGCGTCCCACCACGGTGCTGCTGCCGCGCGTGCGGCCGCTCACCGGGCCCGAGATGCTGCGCCGCATCGAGGTGGCCAGCACCTCGCGCGTGGCCCCCCGCCCAGACGACCCCACCGTGTTTCGCGCATCCTGGGTGCCGGCGGGCGAGTACGACGTGGTGACCGAAAGCCAGGGGACGCTTGGCGGCGAGCTCTTCGTGCGCGTGGGCAAGACGGATCTCGACACCGAGCGGTGGCGGCTCGACGGGCGGCAGCCCGGCTTCAGCGGATTTCGGCTGGTGCTGCCGGTGGGCGTCCATTCGGTGACGATCCAGGGCGACCCCGAGGCCAGGGCCTCGATCTCGGCGCTGCGGCTGCGCCTGTTTGCCCTGCGCGGTGAAACCGGCCGGCCACGTGGAGGCAACCCTTCAGAGTTGCCTTCGCCCCGCGCGGCTCGCTTCGGCGACACGCGGGTGTTCATGCTCGACGAGCAGGCCTACCTCGAGCCCGGTGGATTCTGGACGCGCGGCCAGGCCGTCACCAGCGTCGTGTTCGACCGCGTACCGCTCGAAGACCCGGCCCCGCTCACCGTGTGGCTGCGTTCGGGCGCGGTTGCGACCGATGTGGAGGTGTCGATGGGGGAGTGGCGCGCGCAGGTGGCGCTTGGCCCCGAACAGCGCAAGGCCGTGCAGTTGCCGCCACGGCCCGCATCGGGCGCCTGGCCGGTGCGCATCCGCACCGCGTCGATGTTCAGGCCCAGGGACTACGCGCCCGACAGCGGCGACGATCGCCCGCTGGGGGTGTGGGTGGAAGTGCGATAGGCAACCCTGAAGGGTTGCCTCCACACGCTAGTAGCGGACGACGCCGCCGAAGTACCAGCCCGTGAACTTGAGGGCGCCGGAGTCGCGATCGAACTCGTAGAATGCGTCCACCGACCGGTAGCCCGCCTGGGCGCCGATGTTCTTCGTGAAGTTGTAGGTGGCGTTGAAGTCGTAGTCGGTGTAGCGGCCGTCGTAGCGGTCGCTCAGGTTGCCGGGCACCCGGAAGAACGACACCTCGCCGCCCACCGAGAACTCGGGCGTGAGGTAGCCGCGCCCCACGAACCCGATGGTGGGAATGGGCGCCACGGCCGTGGTGAACTCCGCGCCGATGGGGCTGAGCAACTCCACCTGCACGTCGGTGTACTTCACGTCCAGCAGCACGCCGGCAAAGCCGCGGCTGAGGAACAGGAAGTCGTACTCGTACCCGAACCGGTAGGTCTTGAAGCTGGCCTCGGTCTGCACCGGCAGGCCGATGTTGTACTGCTGGCCGTTGAACACGAACGACCGTTGCACCACGGTGTCGGCCTCGTAGCGGATGGGCAGGTACTCGAAGCGGAACTTGTGCTTGCGCCCGGGCTTGAGCGTGAGGTTGAACTTGCCCAGCCGCTTCTCGACGATGCCGAGATCGTCCACCAGGTCGACGTCTGAGCCCGGGATGCCGAGCGACTCGGAACTGATGATGAGCGACGGGTCCGCGCTCCACCAGCCGTAGGCCGCCTCGATGCGGTAGTTCTCGGCGATCGCCGGAGGCGAGGGTGGCCGGTACTGCGCGCGGGCGTTGGCGACCCCCACCGCCAGGCCGACCAGCACCAGGCCCCCGATCACGAACACACGGCTCATGGACATAGGCATCACGTGTCTCACGGCTCCGTCCCGAATTGAAACCAATGCGTCATAACGTGCCCGCAGGATGCGGGTGCCCGCCCTGGGGGAGGGCGGCGGGGTCCGTCTGGGAGGATCGGACTCTTGGAAGATAGCAGTCAAAGGAGAAAGTGAGAAGGGGAAAGTGAAAAGTGAAAAGTGAAAAGTGAGAGGCTGCCCATCGGGGCCGGGACGGCTACTTGAGCTTGCCGGGCACGCTCTCGTCGACGGGCGGGGCCGGCATGAGCGACTCGGCCTCGCGCTTGCGAAACAGCGAGTCGACGACGCCCGGGATGCTGTTCTCGGGGTTCCACCCCAGGCGGAGCACCGTGAGCCGCACGGGCCGCCGGCCGAACTCCAGGGCCTCCTTGCAGCTCCAGAGGTACAGGTCGACGATGCGGCCCTGCACGGCGGGCCCCGTATCCATCACCGTCCAGATACCGCTGTACCTCGGGTTGGGCGTGTCGACGCGCACCACCGTGCCCACCGGCAGCAGCCTGGGGTCGGCCGCCGCCACGCCCGTGCGCACCCTCACGCCCGACGCGGTGGTGTCACCCTTGCAGTAAGCCGTGGCGGTGAACTGCAGGCGAGCCCCGGGTTGCACCAGGCCCGTGGTTTCGACCATGGTGGCGTCGCGGGCGGCATAGCGCGAGTCGCGCGTGGTGGTCTCGTAGAAAAACACGAAGACCACCGCGACACAGAGGGTCGCCGCCGCTTTGCGCCAGTAGAAGTCCGCGATTCGCATTGGTTGCCAGGCCGGCACTAAAGTCCCGGCTCTCCGAGCACGAGGAGGGCCGGGGCTTCAGCCCCGGCC
>CAYJPQ010000010.1:55204-59132 GCA_964372085.1 uncultured Bifidobacteriaceae bacterium
GCACTAAAGTCCCGGCTCTCCGAGCACGAGGAGGGCCGGGGCTTCAGCCCCGGCCGACACAAGCCGGCACTAAAGTCCCGGCTCTCCGAGCACGAGGAGGGCCGGGGCTTCAGCCCCGGCCAAAATGCTCAAACCCCGCCGGCAACGCTTCGTCCGCGCCGTTCCGCGTCACCACCAGTTCGCCCGCGCGGGCCGTGAATGCGCCAATCTTCGTCAGCGGCGGGTCGGCGGCGTGCCGCCGCGCCGCGCGCAGCCGGCCGCCGCCCTTTGCCGGCACGGCAAACAACAGCTCGTAGTCTTCGCCGCCCGCTACCGCCGCCATCACCGGGTCGGCGCCCCGCGCCATCCACCAGGCCACGGCGCCCGGCTCGATGGGCAGCGCCGCGGCGTCGATGCGCACGCCGCACCCACTGGCCGCGGCCACCTGGCGCAGCGCGTCGGCCAACCCGTCGCTCAGGTCCATCGCCGCCCGCGCCGCGCGCCCGCGCACCATCGCCAATCCCAACCGCACCCGCGGCTCCGGCCGCAACTGCCGCGCAATGCAGGCCGCGTCGGGTAGCGTCTCCCGTCTCCCGTCTCCCGGCCCGCCCTGAGCGAAGTCGAAGGGCTCCCGGCCGTGTCGCGCCTGGAGCATTTCCAACCCGGCCAGGGCCCCGCCGATGGCGCCACTGATATAGACATGGTCTCCGGGCCTGGCGCCCGCCCGCGTGAGCCATCGCCGGGGACGCACCGCTCCACCGGCCGTGACGTCCACCACCAGGGGGCCGTCGGTGCGCGTGATGTTGCCGCCCACCACGGCCACGCCGTAGCGGCGGGCGAGCGCGACATAGCCATCCACGAGGGCCTCGACATCAGCCACGAGCGCCGAACCGGGCAAGACCAACGACAGCAGCGACCACCGGGGCTCGGCGCCCATGGCGGCCAGGTCGCTCAGGTTGACGGCCAGCGCCTTGTGGCCGATGTCGGCCGGCGAGAATGCAGGCCGGGAGAAGTGCACGCCCTCGACCACGGCATCGGTCGTCACCACCAGGCGCTCGTTCCGCTCTGGAGCCACGACCGCGGCATCGTCGCCAAGACCCACCAGGACGCTCGTCGGCGTCTTGGGCAGGCGCGACAGGATCCGCGCGAGAACGGCGTGTTCACCGAAGGTTGCAACCGTCACGCGTGGAGGACGGGGAGGCCCGTCGAATTTGATGTCCCGCCTTGCCGTGTGGGGAGGATTGCTGAACCTGTATTAGCAGGTGGAGCCACTGTAGTAACCACGCTTCAGGCTTCCTCTTCGCGGAGGCATGCACACCACGTGGCTTCGTGACTCGCTTGGTTGAAACATCGGCTCAGACAAGCCCCCAACCATCACGAGCAAAGCAGGAACAATGGGATCTTAGGCCGCCCGGGGGGGCGGGTCAAGTTGGGGGGAAGCCCTATTCGGCAAGGGCCAGGGCCTGATCCACGATGCGTTCGATGGCCTCGGCGCGCGACGCCAGCTCGCCATCGTCCCGCGCCGCCGCATCACGGGCCCGGAAATACTCGTCGGTGATGTTGAGCGCGGCCAGGACGGCCAGCCCAACCACGTCGCTCGAGGGCGACGAGGCCGCGGCCAGGCTCATCCGCTGCTCCACAAACGCCGCCAGGTCGTGCACGTACGCCGCGTCGAGCGTGGTACGGATGGGGTAGATGTGCCCGTGCACCTCGACCTGGACAATCCTGGGTTCGGCCATATGTGGGCTCTGGGCTCTGGGCTCTACAGACTCAGACCATCCAGTTGCTGCAGCATCTCGGCCACGCGCGAGCGAATCTGGTCGCGCTCGTCGCGGAGGGTCGTGACTTCGGCGCCGGCCTGCTCGGCGTCGGCGATGCGGGCCTTGAGGGCGTCCACTTCTTTCTGCAGTCGCCCGTTCTCTTCGGCGGCGCGCGTCTGCTCGCCCTTGAGCCGGACGATGGTGTTCACCAGCAGCTTGATTTTCTCTTCGAGCCGGTCGATGGGCTCGAGCCCAGCGGTCGTTGTCTTCGTCGCCATCCGCTACCTCTGAACTGCCTTCAAGTGGCGCGCGAGCGCCGTGACGATCTCGTGCATGCCGGCCTGGACCTCGTCGTCGGTGAGCGTGCGGTCCGGCGCCTGGAACGTGAGGCGCACTGACAAGCTCACCTGGCCCTCGGGAACGCCCTTGCCCTGGTACCGATCGAACTCGCGCACGTGCACGAGCGTGGCCGGCGCCGCCGCACGAATGGTGCCACGAACCGTCTCGGCAGACAAGGCATCGTCCACGAGGATCGAGATGTCGCGCACCACCGACGGGTGCCTGGGCAGCGGCGTGGCGCGAGTCGCGTCGGCGGGTGCGAGCGCGGTAAGTCGGTCGAGGTTGATCTCGGCCACGAACACGGCCTCGCCCACGGGCAGGTCGCGCGCGTCGGCCACGGCTGGCGCGAGCCGACCGAACAGGCCGATGGTTTCGCCGTCCACCACGACGGCGGCCGCCTGGCCGTCGGTGAGGTAGGGCACGCTCGTCTCCGCCACGCTCATCGGCGCCGAGACAAGGGCGGCCAGTTGCTCGAGGGCGCCCTTCATGTCGAAGAAGTCGACGTCGCGCTGTCCGCCGCTCCAGTGGTCGGGTGTCGCGAGGCCTGTCCAGGCCATGGCCGCGCCGCGCGATTCGCCTTGGGGTGAGAAGCGCGTGCCGATTTCGAAGAGCTGCACGTCGCGCCGCTGGTGGCGGCGGTTGTGGCTCACGGCGTCGATCAGGCCGGGCAGCAGGCTCGGCCGCATCACCACGAACTTCTCCGAGAGCGGATTCGCCAGCGTCACGGGCGCGTGGGCGCCCAGAAACGGCGCGGCCGCGGCCTCTTCGATGAAGGCGAAGGTGATGGCCTCGGAGAAGCCCATGCCGATGAGCGACGCGCGCACGCGGCCATCGCGCGCGATGCGCGGGTCGGAGGCCGCCGGCGCCTGCTGCACGCCTGGGAACGTGGACGGCAGGTGCTCGAAGCCGTGGTGCCGGCCCACCTCTTCGACGAGGTCGACAGGGCGGTGGATATCGACGCGCCAGCCGGGCACCGCCGCCATCCAGCCGTCACCGTAGGGCGCCCCTTTATGGGGCGCCATGGGCGTTGCGGAGAACCCGAGCGCCGTGAGGATTCGCATTACCTCGGCGTCGGGCACGTCCATGCCCAGCACGCCCGTGAGGCGGGCGCGCTCGAGCGCCACTTCCTTGCTGACGTGCGGCCGCGGGTACACGTCGATGGCACCGCTCGTGACCTTGCCCGCGCCGATCTGCTCCAGCAACGCGCAGGCCCTGGCCATGGCGCGATCGGCCGCGGTGAGATCGGCGCCGCGCTCGAAGCGCATCGACGCCTCGGTGCGCAGGCCGAGCGCCTTGCTCGTGGCGCGCACCGACTGCGGGGTGAACCAAGCCGACTCGAACACGATGCGCGTGGTGGAGGCGGACACTTCCGAGTCGGCGCCGCCCATCACGCCGCCGATGGCCTGCGCGCGTTCGGCGTCGGCAATCACCAGCATGTCGGGCGTGAGCGTCCGCGTCTTTCCGTCGAGCGTCTTCAGCGTTTCGCCCGCGCGCGCGCGCCGCACGCAGATGGCCGGACCGGCCAGCCGCGCCAGGTCGAACGCGTGCATCGGGTGGCCCATCTCGAGCAGCACGTAGTTGGTGATGTCGACGATGTTGCTGATGGGGCGCACGCCGCAGGCGGTGAGGCGGGCCTGCATCCAGATGGGCGACGGGCCCAGGGTGACGTCGGCCACCGCCCCGACATACCGGGCGCACAGGTCGGGGGCGTCGATGGTGATCGGGATCGTCTCTCGGAGGGCCGGGGCGGTCTCTCGGAGGGCCCGGGGGTTTTCCCCCGCCGCCGCGGCCCCCACTCGGGGGGGGCGGGGGGGTTACCCCCCCCCCCCCGGGGGGCCGGAAATACCCCC
>CAYJPQ010000010.1:59142-72993 GCA_964372085.1 uncultured Bifidobacteriaceae bacterium
GTCGCGCGGCGGGCGGGGGCGTCCCCCCCGCCCGCCTGGGCGGGACTGAAGTCCCGCCCCTCCTTGAGCGGCAGCCCGTACACCGTTGCGATTTCCCGCGCGATGCCGAGCATCGACAGGCAGTCGGGCCGGTTGGCCGTCACGTCGAAGTCGAGCACGTAGTCCCGGTCAGGCCCTGCCCTGAGCGAGCCGTCAGGCGCGTTGAAGGGATCGAGCCCTTCGAGCGCCAGGCCGCGCAGCGACAGGCGGCGGCCAATCTCCTCGGCCGGGTCCGGCACGTCCACGAAATCGCGCACCCACGAGAGCAGCACCTTCATCGGCCGAACTGCTCCAGGAAGCGCAGGTCGTTCTCGTAGAACAGGCGGATGTCTTCGATGCCCCACTTGAGCAGGGCCACGCGCTCCACGCCCATGCCAAACGCGAAGCCCGTCACCTCTTCGGGGTCGTAGCCCACCGCCTCGAACACGGCGGGGTGCACCATGCCGCTGCCGAGGATCTCGAGCCAGCCCGTGCGCTTGCACATGGCGCAGCCGGCGCCCTCGCAGCGGATGCACTGGATGTCCACCTCGGCGCTGGGCTCGGTGTAGGGGAAGAAGCTGGGGCGAAAGCGGATGGCCGCTTGCCCTGCGCGAGCGTCCGCGCGAGTCGAAGGGAAGAGCGCGGCGGCCATCGACGTGAGCGTGCCCTTGAGGTCGGCCAGCGTGATGCCGCGCCCCACCACGAGCCCTTCGACCTGGTGGAACATCGGCGTGTGCGTGAGGTCGAGGTTGTCGCGGCGATACACCGGGCCGATGGCCACCAGGCGCACGGGCGGATCGTTCTGCTCCATGTGCCGGATCTGCATGGCCGAAGTGTGCGTGCGCAGCAGCGTCAGTGGCTGCGGCGCCCGCGCGCGCGTGTGGAGCGCCGGGGCTTCCCTCGGCCCCGCTCGGGACACGTCAGCCCCGGCGGACGGCACCAGCGGTGTTCGCAGGTACAACGTGTCCTGCATGTCGCGCGCCGGGTGTTCCTCCGGCATATTGAGTGCTTCGAAGTTGTGCCAGTCGTCTTCGATCTCGGGCCCTTCCAGCACCTGGTAGCCCAGGCGCGTGAAGACGGCGTTCACTTCGTCGCGTACCAGGCTCAGGGGATGGCGGAAGCCAAGCGCCGGCGCGCGGCCGGGCAGGGTCACGTCCACGGCGTGGGCGGGACGCCTCGTGGCGGCCAGAGCCGCCTCGCGCTCGGCGATGGCGGCTTCCACGGCCTTCTTGAGCTCGTTGGCGCCCTTGCCGAGCGTGCGCTTCACCTCGGGCGTGGCGGTGGACAGCGCGTCCATGAAGGCGGCCACCCAGCTGCCCTTGCGCCCGGTCCATCGGGTGCGCAGGGCCTGCAGCCCGGCGTCGGTACGCACCTCGGCCAGCTCGGCGCGGAAGATGTCCCGCGCGCGATCTGGCCCGATCAGCGGATCGATAAGGTGCATTGGCGCCTAGAGCCCAGAGCCGAAAGCCCAGCGCCGATCAGGCGACAGCCGCTTTGGCCTTCTCGGCGATCTTGGCAAACGCCGCCGGCTCGCGAGCGGCCAGTTCGGCCAGGCTCTTGCGGTCCAGCTCGATGCCGGCGGCCTTCAGGCCGCGCATGAAGACGCTGTACGACATGCCGTTCTCGCGGGCCGCCGCGTTGATGCGGATAATCCAGAGGCTGCGGTAGTCGCGCTTCTTCCGCTTGCGCCCGACGTACGCGTAGACGCCCGCCTTCTCGGCGGCCTCTTTCATGAACTTGTAGAGCTTGCTCTTGTTCTGGAAGAAGCCCTTGGTGATCTTGGAAAGCTTCTTGCGCTTCTGGCGGCGGACAACTCCACGCTTGACGCGAGGCATGACTGGCTCCACACGCGATTGGGGGCCGGCCGAGGCCGGACTTGAGCCGGAACACCGTGTTCCGACGGGCGCTTAGTAAGGGTCGCAGCGAAATTGCCCCAAAACCGCGAGCTGCGACGCGCCAACTGTCAACTGTTCAACGTGAACTGTTAACTCTATTTGTACGGCAACATCAACTCGATCTTCCGGGCGTCGCCCGGCGTGACCACCTTCGATCCGCGCATGTGGCGCTTGGTCTTCGTGGTCTTGCTCGTGAGGATGTGGCGCTTGAACGCCGACGAGCGCGTGATCTTGCCGGTGCCGGTCTTCTTGAACCGCTTCGCTGCGCCCCGGTGGGTCTTGAGTTTCTGCTTCTTAGCCATTCGTCGTTTCCTCGGCCTTTGCCTTGGGCGCGGCCGCCTTCGGCGCGCCCTTCTTGCCCGTCAGGATGGTGTGCATCTGGTTACCCTCCTGGCGGGGCATGGTTTCGGCCACGGCCACCTCGGCCAGGTCCTCGATGAGACGCATCAGAATCCGGTGGCCAATCTCCGGGTGCGCCATCTCGCGCCCGCGGAAGAAAATCGTGGCCTTCACCTTGTCGCCGTCCTCGATGAACCGCTCGATGTGGTCCTTCTTGAACTGGTAGTCGTGCTCGTCCACCTTGGGCCGGAACTTGATTTCCTTGACCTCAATCACCTTCTGGTGGCGCTTGGCCTCGCGGGCCCGCTTCTGCTCCTGGTACTGATACTTCCCATAGTCCATGATCCGGCAGACCGGCGGCACGGCGGTGGGGGAGATCTCGACCAGGTCCAGGCCCTTCTGGCGGGCCAGGACGAGGGCTTGGGGCGGCGGCATGATGCCCAGCTGCTGCCCCGCGTCGTCGATTACGCGGATTTCCCGGACGCGGATCCGCTCGTTGATGCGGAGACGGTCGTCACGACGGGTCGGGCGAGAGCGATCGAAAGCTATAAGAATCCTCCAGCGACAAAGATTACTAGGATAGCGCTTTAGACCGGACCTCGGCAAGCGCATCGGTCAGAAACTGGTCCAGGGCCCTGGCGCCCAGGTCGCCCTTGGCCCGGCTGCGCACGGCCACCTGCCGTTCGGCCGCCTCCCGGTCGCCAACCACCAGCATATAGGGCACTTTCTGCAGTTGGGCCTCCCGGATCTTGTAATTCACCTTTTCCTGGCGGTCGTCGACTTCGACCCTGAGCCCGGCCTTGTCCAGTTCGGCTGCCACTTCCCGGGCGTAGGCCAGGTGCCGATCGGCGATCGGAAGCACGGTTGCCTGGACGGGCGCCAGCCACAACGGAAAAGCCCCCGCAAAGTGCTCGATCAGAATCGCGATGAAGCGCTCGAAGGATCCGCACACCGCGCGATGGATGACGACCGGCCGATGCTCAGCGTTATCCTCGCCCACGTAGTTTAGGTCGAAGCGCTCCGGTGCCGCGTAGTCCAACTGGATCGTCCCCAGCTGCCAGGCGCGGCCAAGCGAATCGGTGACCTCGAAGTCGATCTTTGGGCCATAGAAGGCCCCGTCACCCTCATTCACGGCATACGGTCGCCCCGTCGCGTCGAGAGCGCTTCGGAGTGCCGCCTCGGCGCGATCCCACATCGCGTCGTCCCCGATCCGCTGTGCGGGACGGGTCGCGAACTTGAGGCCGGCCTGCAGGCCGAACGCCTGGTAGTGCCCGAGGATGAACTCCATCAGGAATTTCACCTCGTCCGCGATCTGCTCTTCGCGCAGGTAGACGTGGCAGTCGTCCTGGGCGAACTGTCGCACCCGGGTGAGTCCCGACAAGGCTCCGGACAACTCGTTCCGGTGCAACACGTCGAAGGTGACCAGCCGAAGCGGCAGCTCGCGGTACGACCGCCGCGTGGTGGCGTAATAGAGATGATGAGACGGGCAGTTCATGGGCTTGAGGCTCATGTCGTGATCGCCGGTCTCGGTATTCAGGACCAGGAACATGTTCTCCCGGTACTTCCCCCAGTGCCCCGACTGTTCCCACAGGGTTTTCGAATACAGGAGTGGCGTCTTGATCTCCTGGAATGCCGCCTTCTGCCGTGTCTGGCAAAACTCCACGAGCGTGTTGTAAAGCGTCGTGCCGCGCGGCGTCCAGAACGCGGCGCCGGGCGCGACGGGGTGGATGTGGAAGAGGTCCAACTCGCGCCCGAGCTTGCGGTGGTCGCGCTTCTTGGCCTCTTCGAGCCGCTGCACGTGCTCGTCGAGCTCCTTCTGCGAGAAGAAGGCCGTCCCGTACACGCGCTGCATCGGCTGGCCCTTGGCGTCGCCCTTCCAGTAGGCGTTCGACGTCGTCGTCAGCTTGAAGGCCTTGAGCTTGCCGGTGGAGGGCACGTGCGGGCCCACGCAGAAGTCCACGAACGTGTCGCGGTCCTTGATCGTGTAGCAGGAGACGTGCGGCTGCCCGGCCGCCTTCTCTTCGATGAGCTGTACCTTGAGCGGCTCGCCGCGCTTGGTGAAGAAGTCGATGGCTTCCTCGCGCGGCCAGAGCTGCCGCTCGTACGGCAGGTCTTGCTGCGCCATCTCCTTCATCCTGGCCTCGATGGCCTCGAGGTCTTCGGGCACGAACGGGCGCTCCACGACGAAGTCGTAAAAGAAGCCCTCGTCGATGGGCGGTCCGATGCCGCACTGCACCTTCGGGAAGAGCGAGGTCACCGCGGCGGCCAGCAGGTGGGCCGTGGAGTGGCGATAGAGCTCCAGCGCCTCGGGGCTCTTGTTGGTGACAATGCGCACGGCCGCGTCTTTGGTGAGCGGATGGGAGAGGTCCACCATCCGGTCGTTGACGACGGCCGCGAAGGCGGCGTCGGCCAGGCGTGGCGAGATGGCCTCGGCGACAGCCCTGACGGGCGCGCCGGGCTCGAGGGACTTCGTCGAGCCGTCTGGAAGCGTGACTGTAATCATGAAGATGGTAGGCGCGGGTGGATTCGAACCACTGACCTCCTCCGTGTCAGGGAGGCGCTCTAACCAACTGAGCTACGCGCCTATGGCCTTGAAACCGACCACGTCGGCAAACCTGAAGTATAGCAGGGTCTGGCCCCGGGCCGGCTAGTTGACCGCGCGCTTGAGCGCCTTGCCCGCCACGAACCGCACCGCCTTACGCCGCTTGATCTTCAGCCGGGCGCCGGTCTGGGGGTTGCGGGCCACGCGTGCCTTGCGCACCGTGGTCTTGAAGGTGCCGAAGCCGACGAAGGTGACGGCGTCGCCCTTGGCGAGGGCCGTGGTCATGGCGCCAAGCAGCGCCGCGACGAATCGGCCGGCCTGCGCCTTGCTCGTCCGCATCTGGCGGGCGAGCTTCTTGATGAGATCGGCGCGGTTCATCTAGGCGGCGGCTTTCTCGGCCGTGAGGGTCTCGATGGCCTTGTCGAGCGTGGCATCGCCGGCGGGCGGCGCCGTGCCGAAGTCGATGTCGGACTGCGGCACCGCCACGTCGGGCGTGAGGCCCTTTTCGTGGATGGCGGTGGCCGACGGCGCCAGGTAGAGCAAGTGCGTCAGGAGCAGGCCGCCGCCGTTGGGCAGGCGCACCAGCTTCTGGCGGGCCGCGCGGCCCAGCGTGCGCTCGCCCACCAGCGTGGCGCGCTTGTTGCCCCAGAGCGCCGCGGCAAACACCTCGGCGGCGCTGGAGGTGCCGTTGTCGGTGAGCAGCGCCACGGGCAGCGTGATGGCCCCGTCGCCGCTGGCGGCCTCGACGGCCTCCTTCTCCTTGCCGCGGTCCTGCCGGTAGCCCAGCGTGCCCGCCTTCACGAAGAGCTTCGCCGCGGCGATGCCGCTGTCGGCCTCGCCGAAGGCGGTGCCGCGCAGGTCAATCACCAGCCGCGCCGCGCCGGCGCTGGTGAGCGAGGCCACTTCGCGCGCGATCTGGTCGGGCGTGCCGCGCTGGAATTCGGCGATGCGCAGGTAACCCGTGCCCGGCGCCGCGATGCGCGACTTCACCGCGATGGCCGGCAGCTCTTCGCGCAGCAGCTCGGCGTCGTGCGGCTCGGCGGCGTTGCCGCGCAGCACGGTGAGGCGCACCGTCGTGCCCGCCTTGCCGCGAAGCAGGCGCTGGCCCTCGAACACCGAGGTGTCGCGCGTGGACGTGCCGTCGATGGCGCGGATGTAGTCGCCGGGCAGCAGGCCGGCGCGCGCCGCGGGCGAGCCGTCGCGCGCTCCGATCACCCGCAGGTAGTACTGCCGCGTGAGCTCCACACCGACATGCGCCGTGCCGCCCGTGTCACCCGCATCGAAGGCCTTGACCTGCGCCGCATCCAGGTACGACGAGTCGGGGTCGAGCCCATCGGCCAGGCCGTGCATGGCGCCGTGCATCACCTTGTCGACGTCCACTTCCTCGACGTAGTTGTTGGCGATGAGGGTCACGACGTCTTCGAAGATGCGGAGGTACTGGTAGCTGTCCTCGCGCGCCATCGCCCGGTTCATGAAGCCGCCAATGACGGCGTAGGCAATGATCGGCAGCGACACCGCCAACACGAGGACCCGGCCGCGCTTGTTCATCGTGATCTCCTGAGCCATTGTAGGGGATCGACCGGGCGCCCGTCGACGCGCATCTCGAAGTAGAGGGCCGCATCGCCCGCCGGCGCCAGCCCCACCATTCCCACGGTGTCGCCCCGGCGCACACGCGCGCCCTGATCCACCGACGCCTGTAACAGGTGCCCGTACATCGAGAAGATCCCGCCCCCGTGATCCACGATGACCAGCGTGCCGAACCCCGCAAACGGCGCGGCGTAGGCCACCGTGCCTTCGTGCACCGCGCGGGCCGGCGCGCCTTCCGGGGCCGCCACCTCGATACCGTTTCTGACGATCGACGTGCCGAACCGGCCAGAGGGGGCGCGGCCGAAGGCGGAGGTCACCCGTCCCTGCACCGGCCACTCGAGGTCGCCGCGGAACGGGCCGATGGGCAACGAGAGGGCGGTGTCGGGGTCGGCGGGGCCGGCCACCAGTCGCTGCAACGCGGCCTGGGCGGCCTGCAGCTCGCCCACGAACTGCGCCGCGAGATCCCGCCGGCGATCGAGGTCGTCGATCAACCGGTTGCGCGCCGCCACGGCGGCATCGAGCACGGCGCGGGCGCGCACGGCCTCCTTCTGCGACGCCGCCACCGCGGCCCGGCGGCGCTCCAGGTCGGCCACGGCCTCGCGCTCGTCGGCGAGCGTACGGCGGTGGGTCTCGATGCGCACGCGATCGAGCTCGGCGAGGGCCGCCACGCCACGGCTCATGCGCCCAAACGCCCGCACGTCGTCGGAGGCCAGCAGCAACTGCACGTAGCCGCCGCGGCCCCGCTTGTAGACCTCCACGAGCCGGGCCGACAGGCCGGGAGTTTCGGCCACGCGCTTGGCCTCCAGTGCCTTCAGCCGGGTGGCCGCTTCGTCGCGCGTGGAGGTGGTGTCGGCCAGCTGGGCATCGGCCCGCGCCACCTCTTCGCGCGCAATGGCGCGCTCGAGTTCGAGCCGCCGGAGATCGCCGAACACGGTGCGCGCCTGCGCGGCGAGCCGATCGGCCTCCTGCTGCAATTTGCGGATGCGTTCGCCGGCGCGTGCGGCCTGCGCGCGCGCCTCGTCGGCCGGTGACTGGGCGCGGATCACGTACGGGCCACAGAGACACAGAGACACAGAGAACAACAAATGGGTGATGACGCGACTAGAAGAGCGGGGTCCCATTCATTCCTTTCGGGAGTGCCACTCCAAAATACTTCAAGACGGTGGGCGCGATGTCGATCAGGTGCCGTGCCGCCGAGGTGGGCGCCACGCTGGAAATCAGGACGCCCGGCGTGGTCAGGGGGTCTGCCGAGGTGTGGTCGCCGCTCCATCGGCCGGTGTTGGGGGACACCACCGGCGCGGCGCCGCCGCCGGGCGCCGAGGGCCAGGCCGCCCGGTAGCCCTCTTCAAATGACACCTGCAGGTCGGGTGCGGCGCTCACGCGCGGTCCGGCGTACAGCTCCTCGCGTGTGGCGACGCGGCGGACGATGCGCCGGCCCGTCCCCGGGTGCTGCAGCGCGACCAGCCCATCGGCGATGGCGCGGACGAGCGCCGCCTGCTCCGCGCCGGGCGCCACGATGCCCTGGCCTTCGCGTCCGCGCAGGTTGACGTGAATCTGCCCTGGGCCCGACGCATACGCCCGCGTGCGCGCCCAGTCCACCTGGCCCCAGCCGGGTCCACCCGTCGCGCCATCGCGCAGGATCAGGTGTCCCTCTGCCCGCAGCCACCCATTGAGGTCCACGGCCCACCGGAACGGGTGCACGCCGTAGCCCGACACCACCAGCACTACGGTGTCGGGCGCCAGTCGCGCCACGACCTGGCCCACCAGGTCGTCGACCTTGCGGTAGGCGCGATCGATGGCGTTGCCGTAGCGTGGCGCCAGACCCGGATCGTAGGCGGGGTACCCCGGATCCACGAGGCGCCACATCAGGTGCTGCACGGTGTCGATGGTCTCCACGGCGCCCACGAAGAGGTCCCAGCGTTGCGCCTCGATCCGGTGAAGCAGCGTGGCCGCGCGATCGTCGAACGCGCGCGCGAGGTCGTCGAGAAAAGGGCCCTCGTCCAGCAGGCCGTCGGCGAGGGCGCCGGCGCTGGCCGTCCACCCCAGCGTGCCGAAGGGACCCAGCCGCTCGAACAGGTCGGAGGCGAACGAGGGCGGCCACGACATCGGCGCCGGGGGATGGGCGGGGTGCCAGTTCACGGGCGACACGTACAGCCGCAACTCGGCGCCGGCCGACAGCAGGTAGACCTGCACCAGCCCACGCATGCGCGCCCACGCGTTGACGCGGAACTCCACCGGCAGCCACTTGGTCCACCGGTGCTCCACCAGGTGCGCCGAGGCGCCGGCCACCTCGAGGTTGGCGGTGCGCGCCTCGCGGTTCCACGTGACCACCACCGGGGCCACGAGGTTCCGGCCCGGGTGCCGCGGATCGGGCGGCCCCGCGATGCCCGCGCGCGCCACGTTGGCGCCGAAGGCCAGGCGCGTGCGCACGCCCCCGTGCATTGTGGGCCCTTCGTCCTCGAGGCGCACGTCACTTGCGAAGTACGCGTAGGTGCCCGCCGTGCCGCGCAGGTCGGGCAGCGGGAATCCCGAGAGCAACTCGCCGTTGGGCACGATCTCGGGCGGAAACGTGCCCGGCACGCCGATGACGCTGGCGCGGACGCCGGCCTGTCCGGCGGTGACCCAGAACGACGTGCCTCCGCGGGTCGTGGCATAGCGGCCCGCGGTGATCGGTACGAGACCGAACAGGTACCGCGCGGGTTCGTACGTGAGCACCGAGGGCACCGGCTCGTAGGTGATCGGGTGCGGCGCCGTGTTGCCAAACACGCCGTGCGTGCCGGGAGTGACGCCCGTGGCCACCGAGGCCCACACGGGCAGAGTCTCGGTGGCCGGCGTGGTCTCGAGCCGATACGCGCCGCCCCTGGCGGCCAGCGCGGCCAGGTGCGGCAGCCGCCCGTTGCGCATCCAGCGTTCCGTGAGATCAGGGTCGAGCCCGTCGAACCCCAGCACCACGAGCTTCTGCGGCATCCGTCCGGCGGGCGCCGGGCCGCTGCACGACGCGAGGGCCAATACGATGAGGCAGGCAAGCGCGCGCGGCACTGCGCGGATTATAGGCGTTCCCGCCTCGTATACTTGGGGTGTGCGCGTATTGGGGATCGACTACGGCGCGCGTCGCATCGGCCTGGCGCTGAGCGATGCGACGGCCACGCTGGCCTCGCCCTGGCGGCTGCTGGAGCGGCCGCCCTCGGATGCGGAGACCATTCGCCTGGTGGCCACCGAGGCCGCGGCGCTCGCCGCGGACGCCGACGGCCTCGAAGCCATCGTCGTGGGCTGGCCCCGCCGACTGGATGGATCGCCCACCGAGCAGACGCCGCGCGTGGAAGCCTTCGCCAATGGCCTCGAGAAACACGTGGCCGTGCCCGTGGTGTTGCAGGACGAGCGGCTGACGAGCCACGAGGCCGAGGCGCGCCTGGCCGTGCGCGAGCCCGACTGGCGCAAGCGCAAGAAGCACATCGATGCGCTGGCGGCCGCCATCATCCTGCAGGACTACCTGGACGGGCGGCCCCGCGTGGCGCCCACCGCGGAGGACCAATGATGCGGTGGCTGCGCCTCCTGGCGCTTGTCATCGTCGTGGCGGCCGGTGCGGCCGGCGCGGCGGCGTGGGTGGCGTGGACGCGCGTGGCCGAGCCCTTCCAGGGCTTCACGAGCGCCGAGGCGTTCGTGGACATTCCTCCCGGCGCCGGGCCCGCGGGCATCGGGCAGCGCCTGGTGGACGCCGGCGTCGTGCGCGACCCGCTGACCTTCCGGGCCGCGGTGTGGATGAGCGGCCGCGCCCGCGAGCTCAAGGCGGGGGAGTATCGCTTCGACCGTCCGCTGAGCGCGTCGGCGGTGGTCGATCGAATTGCGCGGGGCGACGTCTACAAGCGGCTCATCACCTTCCGCGAAGGCCTCACCATTTCCGAGATGGCCGTGGTGTTCGAGGAACGCGGCTTCGGCTCCGCCGCGTCGTTCGAGGCGGCCGCGAAGAACGCCGCGCTGGTGCGCGAGGTGGACCCCGACGCCCGCGACCTCGAGGGCTACCTCTTCCCCGAAACCTACGCGCTGCCTCGCGGCACGCCGGCCGGGGAGGTGGTGGCGCAGATGGTGGCGCTGTTCCTGCGCAGCTTCGACGCCGACCTGCGGGCCGCCGCGGCGGCCGCCGGTTTCACCGTGCGGCAGGCGGTGACGCTGGCGTCGCTCGTGGAGAAGGAAACCGCCCGGGCCGAGGAGCGCCCCCTGGTGGCGGCGGTCTACGCCAACCGCATCAAGGCGCGCATGGGCATGCAGGCCGACCCCACGGCGATCTACGCGCTGCAGAAGGCCGGGCGCTACGACGGCAACCTCACGCGCGCCGACCTGCAGTTCGACTCACCCTACAACACCTATCGCCATGCCGGGCTGCCGCCCGGCCCCATCGCGGCGCCGGGCCTGGCATCGCTGCGGGCCGCCGTGCGGCCCGCCGCGGTGGACTACCTGTATTTCGTGAGCCGCAACGACGGGTCGCACGTGTTCGCGACGACGCTCGCCGAGCACAATAGGAATGTGCGGACCTGGCAGGTGGAGTATTTCAGAAACCAGCGACGGGAACGGGCAGCCGGAAGCCGGGAGCCGGCTCGACGCTAGCGACTAGCGCTCGTTCCACTTGAGCTTTTCGCGGAGCACTTCGAAGTAGCTGCGCGCCGTGGCGCGGACCAGGCGCAACGGCCTGGGCGCGCGGGCGATGCTCACCTCGCCGCCCTCGGCCAGGTGAAAGCCCGACTGGCCGTCCACGGTCACGTAAATCTCGTTGCCGGCGTTGGCGCCCGAGGCGCGCACGCGCACGTCGCGCGAGGCGGGCACGACGATGGGCCGGTTGGTGAGCGTGTGCGGGGCAATGGGCGTCAACACCATCGCGTCCATCGCCGGGTGCACGATGGGGCCGCCCGCCGACAGGTTGTAGGCCGTGCTGCCCGTGGGCGTGGCCACGATCAGGCCATCGGCCCTGACGGTGGTGACGAACTGATCGCCCACCCACACGGCCAGCTCGATCATCCGCGACATCGCCGTCCGCGTAAAGACGACATCGTTCAACGCGACCAGCGACCGCGAACCTGTAGAACCTGTAGAACCTGTAGAACCCGTAGAACCTGTAGAACCCGTAGAACCCGTGATCTCCGCCCTCAGCATCATCCGCTCGTCGTGCGAGGCGCGGCCGCTGAGCACCGCCTCGAGCGTCGGGAAGATTTCGGGCATCGTGATCTCGGTAAGGAAGCCGAGCGAGCCAAAGTTCACGCCGAGAATGGGGATGTCGAGGCCCGCCTGCGCCACGAGGTCGGCCGTGGCCAGCAGCGTGCCGTCGCCGCCCAGCACCATTATCAGGTCGGCGTGGTGCGGGAGGTTGGCGCGGTCGGCCACGTGGCGCGGCCCCGGCGGCAGCAGCGGCACGGCGTCGGAGGCCCACCATGCCTCGACGCCGCGCGCTGTCAGCCAGTCCTCGACCGACACGAGCGTGTCGCGGGCCTCCACGAGTCCGGGTTTGACGGTTATGCCGAGGCGCATCGGAGGTGTATCAGGAATTCCTGGTTGCCGTGGGCGCCCGTCACGGGCGAGGGCACGAGCCCCAGTCGTTCAAATCCTACTTCAGCTGCCGCCGCGGTGACCTCGGCGAGCACGCGCTCGTGGATGGCCGGGTCGGTGACGAGTCCGCCCTTGCCCACGTCCTTGCGCCCGGCCTCGAACTGGGGCTTCACCAGGGCCACCACCGATCCGCGCGGGGCCAGCAGCGGCGGCAGCACCGGAAGGATGTGGCGCAGCGAGATGAAGGACACGTCGATGGTGATGAGGCCGGCGCCGGGCCCCAGGTCGGGCAGGTCGGCCCGCGTCAGCTCGCGCGCGTTGAAGTGCTCGATCACGGTCACGCGAGGGTCGCTCCGGATCTTCCAGTGCAACTGATCGTGGCCCACGTCGAGCGCCACGACGTGGCGCGCCCCCCGCTGCAGCAGCACGTCGGTGAAGCCGCCCGTGGAGGCGCCGATGTCGAGGGCCGTGGCGCCGGTGACGTCGATGCCGAAGACGTCGAGGGCGTGGGCCAGCTTGATGCCGCCGCGGCTCACCCACGGGTGATCGGGGCCAATCACCCGCACCTCGATGCCGGCGTCCACCAGCGTCCCCGCCTTCTGGGCGCCGTGGCCGCTGACGTCCACCTGACCGGCCATGATGAGCGCGCGCGCCTTCTCGCGCGACTCCACGAGGCCGCGGTGGACGAGCAACTGGTCGAGCCGCATTCGCGTCAACTCTTTCGCTCCACCATCCACGACGCGATGTCGGCGAGCCGCGAATCCATGAGCCCGGCGCGGTCGAGCGCCTCGCGGGCGCGGGCCAGGCAGGCCGCCGCCATCGCGCGCGACTCGTCGAGGCCGAAGAAGGCCGGGTAGGTCGGCTTGCCGGCCGCGGCATCCTTGCCGGCGGTCTTGCCCAGCGTGCCGGCCTCGCCCTCGACGTCGAGGATGTCGTCCACGATCTGGAAGGCGAGGCCCATCTCGGTGCCGTACTGATCCAGGGCGACGAGGCGCGGCTCGTCGCCGCCGGCCATCACGCCGCCGGCCATCACCGACGCGCGAATCATCGCGCCCGTCTTCCGCCTGTGCATGTCCCGCAGTGCCGCGGCGTCGAGCGCCACCGTCTCCCGACTCCCGTCTCCCGGCCTGCCCTGAGCGGAGTCGAAGGGCTCCCGACTCCCGGCCGCGGCGAGGTCGATCGCTTGGCCGCCCACCATGCCGGCGGGGCCCGCCGCGTCGGCAATGAGGCCCAGCGTGCGCAGCTTCCGCGCGGCGAGGATGGGGTGCGTACCTTGCGGTTCGCGCGCGAGCAGCGAGAATGCCTCGGCCTGCAGGCCGTCGCCGGCGAGGATGGCCATGCCCTCGCCGTGCACGACGTGCAGCGTCGGCCGTCCCCGTCTCAGGTTGTCGTCATCCATCGAAGGCAGGTCGTCGTGGATGAGCGAGTAGGTGTGGATCATCTCCAGCGCGCAGGCCGCCGGCATGGCCGCGTCGCGCGCGGCCGATTCCGAGCTGCCTTGGGCCATGGCCACGCCCTCGGCGCTGGCGATCACCAGCAGGGGCCGCAGCCGCTTGCCGCCGGCCATGAGGCTGTACCGCATGGCGTCGGCCACCACGCCCGGACAGGCCGGCGGGGCCGGGAGGACGCGATCGAGCGCGGCCTCCACCTGCCGGCGGCGGGCCTCGAGGTAGTCGTCAAACCTCACCGATCGGCGTCCTTGTCGTCGGGAAGCTGCAGCGAGGAGGGCGCGGGCTTCAGCTCGCCGCGTTCGTTGACGATCTCGATGCGCCGCTCGGCCGCCTCGAGCCGCGAGTGGCAGAAGCGCGAGAGCTGCACGCCGCGCTCGTAGAGCTCGAGTGAGGTCTCCAGCGCCAGGTCGCCCTCTTCGAGTTTCTTGACGATGGCCTCGAGTTCGGCGATGGCGGCTTCGAAATCCTTGATGGTGGAATCCAT
>CAYJPQ010000010.1:73093-74537 GCA_964372085.1 uncultured Bifidobacteriaceae bacterium
GGCGTCGCGGATGATGCGGGTGCGGGTGGCGTCCCAGCAGACGGCGTAGCCGCGGCCGAGCACGGCGAGCGGGCTCAGGCCTTCGAGCGTGGCGGCCATGGCGCGAAAGCGCGTGTCGGCCGCCTGCACGCGGCGCCGGGCCGCGGCGGCCAACTGCGCGTCGCGGGCCATCAACCGCGTGCGGACGGCGGCCAGGCGGTGGCGCGGGTCGAACTGGTCGAGCGCGCGGCGCAGCAACTCGTGGCGGCGGGTCCGGCCGCCGATGAGGCCGGCGATGGCGTGGCGCAGGTCGGCGGTGAGTTCGGCCGTGTGCCGCCCGCGGAAGGCGAGCCGTCCGGGCAGGCCCGCAAAGCCGGGGCGGGCCTCGAGGGCGTGGAGGCGCGACTCCAGGCGCCGCAGCCGGTGGAGCAGCGCCGACTCGAGGCGGTCGGCCAGGCCGTCGATGTGCCCGAAGAACTCATCCTTGCGCTTCACCACCAGTTCGGCCGCGGCCGAGGGCGTGGCCGCGCGCAGGTCGGCCACGAAGTCGGCCATGGTGACGTCGGTCTCGTGGCCCACCGCCGAAATCACCGGCACCGGGCAGGCCGCGATGGCGCGCACCACGGCCTCTTCGTTGAACGCCCAGAGATCCTCGAGCGACCCGCCGCCGCGGCCGACGATGACGACGTCGACGCCGGGGACGCAGGCCACCAGCGTGAGGGCCCGCGCGATGTCAGCCGCGGCGCCCTCGCCCTGCACGCGCGACGGGGCAATCACCAGGTGCGCATTCGGGTAGCGACGGCGCAGCACGCGCACCATGTCGCGCAGCGCCGCGCCGTCGATGGAGGTGACCAGGCCGATGCGCCGCGGCAGGGCCGGCAGCGGGCGCTTGCGCGAGGCGTCGAACAGGCCCTCGGCGGCCAGCTTCTTCTTCAACTGCTCGAAGGCGAGCTGCAGCGGCCCGAAGCCTTGAGGCTCCATGTGCTCGCACACCAGCTGGTACTCGCCCTTGGGGTCGTACACGCTCACGCGCCCGCGCGCCACCACGCGCAGGCCGTCTTCGGGCTTGAACTTGAGGCAGCGCAGCGTGGAGCGGAACATCACGCCCTTGATCTGGGACGAGCTGTCCTTGAGCGTGAAGTACAGGTGCCCGGTCGTCCAGACCTTGGCATTCGACAGCTCGCCCTCCACCAGCACGCTGGAAAAGGCGCCCTCGATCAGGCCGCGCAACGCGGCAGAGAGTTCGCTGACGGTGAGCACGGTTGGCCCGCCTACGCTCGCCTGTGGCTCTGCGGCGAGCTTCGGCGAGGTCTCGCCGGAGCGGCCTTCGGCCGCGGAGGCGGACACCCGTTGCACCTGCTGCACCTGCTGCACCTGCTGCACCTGCGGCACCTGCGGCACCTGCTGCACCTGCTGCACCTGCTGCACCTGCTGCACCTGCTGCACCCGCTGCACCCGCTGCACC
>CAYJPQ010000011.1:0-56630 GCA_964372085.1 uncultured Bifidobacteriaceae bacterium
GTTCAGGGGTTCACGGGTTCAGGGGTTCACGGGTTCAGAGGTTCGTGCGCGGCTCATGGAAACCATGGTTGCGCGCGGTGCAACCGAGGTTGCCGGACACCGCCGTCATCGAACGGGTTCACTCGAAAATCAAAGGGGTTCGAGCTTGGGCCGGGTGCCCAAGGACGCTAGAAACTGGCATCCCTGTTGCTTGGGGTCAGTCTTCATGGTTGCGAAAGACTTCACCGAACTCTTGGCGTGGCAGTTGGCCGACGAGTTGGACCGGTTCATGGGCGACGTTGTTCGCCGTCCGTGCCTGGCGCGGGACTTTGACTTCTGTCGCCAGGCCAAAGATGCTGCCGAATCCGCCCCCCGCAACATCGCGGAGGGCTTCGGCCGCTTTGCCCCAAAGGAGTTCGCTCAATTCCTGCGCATCGCCATCGGGTCGGAGTACGAGACCCGCAATCACATCCTGAAGGCGGCGGCCGTGGGCGCAATCTCCGGGGCGGAGCGCGACGCGGCCGTCAGACTGACTCGACGCGCGTTGACGGCGGCGATCCGTCTGCGGCGATACCTGCGGTCGCAGCAAGCGCGCGACAACGCCGCCCGCATCGAGAACCTCTGAACCCCTGGACCCCTGAACCCCTGAACCCGTGAACCCCTGAACCCGTGAACCCCTGAACCCCTGAACCTATCGCATCTCCAAATCCCCCTGGATGGAGGCGAAGAACGTCTCGGCCATCTTGCGGTAGCCGGCCTCGGTGGGATGCAGGCCATCGACGCCGATCCAGGTGTTCACGTCGCTGAGCAGCGCCCCGTAGAGGTCCACCAGCACCGCCTCTTCGCCGCGCGCAATCGCCCGCATCCGGTCGTTGTAATTCCGGATGATGTCGTCGGGAATCTGGCGGAAGCCCGGTTTGCCCGGCGTGAGCGTGGCAATGAACACGCGCGCGCCGCGGTTGCGTGCCTCGGCCGCCATGATGCCGATGGCCGCCGCGCCGCTGCTGGCGCCGCCGTCCTGGGCAAGGCCGTTGTAGCCCTCGAGCAGCAGCACCACCTCGGGGCGATGGGTGGACATCGCGGCCGAGAAGCGGGCGGGCGCGTCGGCGGCCCGCTCGCCAGACTTGCCTTCGTTCACCACGGTGATGCCGGGTTGCGCGGTGTAGCGCGCGAGCAGCAGATCCTGCAGCACCGTGGGGTACGACGCCGACGGCACCAGCGCCTGGCGGTAGGACGGGTGCTGGCCGCCGGTGGCGGCGCCGCCCACCGGGAAGGTCCCGGTGCTTGGCACCGTCACCTCGCCGGACGTGACGCTGTCGCCGAAGGCCATGAACCTGGTCTTCGACAGTTGCGGGATGATCGTCAACGTCACCGTCACCGGGAACGAGCACGACGCGGTGCGGCTCCTGGCATCGGTGGCGGTGCATTGCACCGTGGTGACGCCAATCGGGAACGTCGAGTCCGACGCCGGGGTGCACGCCACCGTCACGGGCGCCTCGCCGTTGGTGACCGTTGGCGCGGTGAAGGTCACGGTGGTGCCGCTCGGCGACGTGGTGCTGGTTGTCACGGGCGCCGGGCACGAGATCGACGGCGGCTCCGCCACTGGCGGTGGCGGGGGGGGCGGTTCCGGTGGCGGGGTGGGCGCGGTGGGACTGCTGCACGCGCCGGCCGCCATGACAGCCGCCAGTGCGGCCATGGCCAGCGCCCGGGTCGCCCGTGCGGACACAGTGGTCCAGAAAGTCGTGCGCGACATCGATCGAACCATCAATTGTAACCCGCGGGTCACCTCCAACTTCGCACTTCTGACTTCTCGCCCCTAGTACGCCGCAAGCTGTTTGATGGCGGCCAGGACGTCCGCCGACTGCGGCAGGATCACTTCCTCGAGGTCGGGGCAATAGGCCACCGGGCAGTCCTTCGCGGCCACGCGGCGCACGGGGGCATCGAGGTGCTGGAAGAGCTCGTCGCCGATGCGGGCCGCGATTTCGGCGCCGAACCCGCAAGTGAGCTGGTCTTCGTGGGCCACGATCACGCGGTTGGTCTTCTTCACCAGGGCTGCGATGCCCTCCCAGTCGTAGGGCATGATCGTGCGCAGGTCGAACACGGCCACGCTGAGGCCGTCCTTCTCGGCCTGTTGGGCCGCCAGCACCGAGCGCTGCACGAGGGCGCCCCAGGTGAGCACCACCATGTCGGCGCCGTCGCGCCGGAGCGCGCCCTTGCCGAACGGGATCATGTAGCCGGCGCCCGGGTAGGCGCCCTTGTTGTAGGTCTGGCGGTACAGGTGCTTGTGCTCCAGGTACAACACCGGGTCGTCGCAGCGAATCGACGTGCGAAGCAGGCCGGCCGCGTCGGCCGCGTTGCTCGGGAAGACGATGCGCACCCCGGGGCAGTGGGCGAAGATGCTCACGCCCGACTGGCTATGGTACGGGGCGCCGCCGCGCAGGTAGCCGCCGATGGGCACGCGCACCACCATGGGGCACGACCAGTGGTTGCCCGACCGGTAGCGCAGCATCGACATCTCGTCCTTCAGCTGCATCATGGCGGGCCAGATGTAGTCGAAGAACTGGATCTCCACCACCGGCTTGATGCCGCGGGTGGCCATGCCGACGGCGCGGCCCACGATGCTGGCCTCGGCCAGCGGCGAGTTGAACACGCGGTCCGATCCGTAGGCCTTCTGCAGCCCGTGCGTCACCTTGAACACGCCGCCCTTGCCGGGCACGTGCCCCAGGGCCGTGGCCTTGCTGGCGTCGGCCACGTCCTCGCCGAAGATGACCATGCGCGGGTTGTGCGCCATCTCGTCCTTGAGGGTGCGGTTGATGGCGGCCACCATGGTGTCGGCCTTGCCCTCGGGGCGCTCGGGCGTCTCGAAGGCGGCGGACGCCGGATCGACCGTGGGCGAGAACACGAAGTCGGTGGCTGTCTCCACGCCGGGCCTGGGCGCCTTGCGCGCGGCGTCGGCGGCCTCGGCCACCTCGCGGTCCACCGAGGCGGCAATCTCGTCGAGCCCGGCCTCGGTGGTGATCCCCTCGGCCAGCAGCAGCGCGCGCATCTTGGTGATCGGGTCGCGCAGCGCCTCGGCCTTCCGCTCCTCCGGCGTCTTGTACAGCCGCTCGTCGTCCGACAGCGAGTGCGAGTAGGGCCGGATCACCTTCGCGTGCACGAGCGCGGGCTTGCGCTCGCGCCGCACGTGCGCCACCGCCTCGCCGAGCGTGCGGTAGCTGTCGATGAAGTCGGTGCCGTCGCAACGGAGCACCTTGAGGTTGGGGAACGACTCGACGAGCTTCGACACGTCGCCGCCGGCCGTCTGCACCTCCACCGGCACCGAGATGGCGTAGCCGTTGTCTTCCACGAGGTAGAGCACCGGCACGTTGCGCGTGCAGGCGGTGTTGAGCGACTCCCAGAACTCGCCCTCGCTGGTGGCGCCGTCGCCGATGGACACGTAGGTAATCTCGTCGGCGTGGAAGCGGTCCTGGCGGCCGTCGATCCCGGTGACGCGTTCGAAGATCTGGCCGGCCTCGCCGCAGCCGACGGCCTGCAGGCACTGCGTGCCGGTGGCGCTGCCCTGCGAGGGGATGTTGTGGCGCGTGTGGCCCCAGTGCGAGGGCATCTGGCGCCCGCCCGACGCCGGGTCGTCCTTGGCGGCGACGGCCGACAGCAGCATCTCGAGCGGCGTCACGCCCAGCTCGAGGCACAGCGCGCGGTCGCGGTAGTACGGATAGTACCAGTCGTAGCCCGGGCGCAGGTGGCGGCCCGCGGCCACCAGCACGGCCTCGTGGCCCGCGCCGCTGATCTGGAAGAAGATCAGGCTCTGGTTCTTGAGTTGAATCTCCTTGTCGTCGATGCGCCGCGAGAGGAGCATGGTGCGATAGGCCTGCACCAGGTCCTTTCGTGAGAGGTCGCCCCATCGGGGTTCGCCGGCGTCGTTCGAGGCAGTGCGCGGGCCGGGCGTGGTCGCCAGCGTTGAGGCCTTCATGACGGCGAAATTATACCACCCGGCCGTATGCTAAAATCCGCGCGAATCCATGACTTCACCCTCCGTTCGCCTTTATCGTTGGGACGAGATCGCGCTCGAAAAAGTCACGGAGATGATCTCGCGCAAGATCATCACTGGCGAGCGCGAAATGGTCACCCAGATCTACCTTAAGCGTGGCGCGCTCGTGCCCATGCACTCGCACGAGAGCGAGCAGATGACCTACGTGCTGCAGGGCGGCCTGCGCTTCGTGATCGGCGGCGAGGAGATCACCGTCCGCGAGGGCGAGGTGCTGCATATCCCCTCGTGGGTGCCCCACCAGGCCGAGGCCATCGACGACACGTTCGAGATGGACATCTTCAGTCCCATCCGCCACGACTGGCTGGATGGAACGGACGATTACTTTCACAAGAAGTAAAAAGTGAAAAGTGAAAAGTGAAAAGTGAAAGGGCGACGGCAACGTCCGGCGTGCTGCATCACCCTTTCACTTTTCACCTTTCACCTTTCACTTCTCATTATTCATTCTTCACCTTCCCATGAACGTCGTCGTCACCATCGCCGTCGCCGCCGTCGTTGTCTTGTGGGGCATTGCCGTCTACAACCGCCTGATCGGCTTCCGCAAGCGGGTGACGCGCGCCTGGGCCGCGCTCGACGAGCAGTCGCGGCGGCGCCACGATCTCGTCATCAACCTCGTCAACATCGTGAAGGGCGCCGCGGCGTTCGATGCCGACGCGCTCGCCGCCGTGATCGCGGCGCGCAGCCACGCGTCCGATGCCAGGGGGCCGGCCGCCGCGGGGCGCAAGGAGGCCGAACTCTCCGCCGCCCTGGGCCGCTTGCTCGCCCTGGTCGACTGCCACTCGTCGCTCGCCGCCCACCAGCAGGCGCGCGCGCTGTGCGAAGGAATCGCCGCGGCCGATCGCGCCGTCGACGCCGCGCGGGCGTCGTACAACGCGACCGCCGCAGCCTACAATGCCGCCATCCAGGCCGTGCCCGGCAACCTCGTGGCGGCCGTCGCCGGCTTCCACAAGGCGGAAGCGTTCTAGTGGATATGTTTCTTCCACTCCTGCTTCCAGTCGTCATCACCTGACGACTTGCCGCCGGGGTGGACGTCGAAGCGGCTGCGCGCGCGGCCCATGCGCCAGCGCAGCCAGCGGTACTTGAGCTCGTCGAGCGGGCGCGCCCGGAGGCCCTTCAGGTAGAGATAACCCACCACGAGCCCGCCCAGGTGCGCCGTGTGCGCCACGCCGCTGCCGGGCCCGCCGAGCGACGAGAGGAAGGCGATGGCCCCGATGATCATCACGAAGTATTTCGCGGGGATCGGGAAGACGAAGTAGAGGTAGATAGGACGGTTGGGAAACGAGAGGCCGTAGGCCAGCAGCAGCCCGTAGATGGCGCCCGACGCGCCCACCGTCACGGTGTAGTAGACATCGTCCATCCACATCGCCAGCAGCAGCGTGGTGAACGCGGCGCCGATGCCGGTGACGAAGTAGTACTTCGTGAAGAAGCGCGTGCCCCACGTGCGCTCGAGCTCGGTGCCGAACATCCAGAGCGACAGCATGTTGATCAGGATGTGCCCCACGCCGCCCGTGTCGTGGAGGAACATGTAGGTCACGGGCTGCCAGAGCGCCAGCTCCCCGAACACCGCCGCCGGCACCAGCCCGAGCCGGATGGTGAGGGCCGGTACGATCAGGTTCACCAGGTACATCGCCACGTTGGCGGCGATGAGCGCCTTGATGGCCGGCGTCAGGCCGCCCGGGCCGAAGCTGTGCGAATACGAAGAGGAGGAGGGATAACGCGCCACGGCCGGGATCGTACTACGAACCTGCAGAATCCGCCTTCGCTCGCGAGCGACCTGGCGGGCTACGGCGAACCTGTAGAACCTGTAGAACCTGTAGAACCTGTAGAACCTGTAGAACCTGTAGAACCCGTAGAACCCGTAGAACCCGTAGAACCCGTAGAACCTGTAGAACCCGTCTCCGGCAACGCCCACGCGAGCGCGGCCGCGAGCAGGGGAACGAAGGCCAGCACCTCGAGCGTGGCCTCGATGCCGAACCGGTCGGCCCCGGCCCCGATGAGCGGCACCGCGAGGCTGCCCATGCCCCACGCGAAGCCCATCATCAGCGACGACACCGTGGCGGCGCCGCCCTTCACGAACGTCTGCGCAAACGTCACGCTGATGGGCAGCGTCGACTGCAGCAGCAACCCGCCGATGGCCAGCATGGCCGTGAACCCGAGCGGCGACATCGACGGGGCTGCCGCCATGAACGGCACCGCCGCGACGAGCGACCAGAGGATCACGCGCCGCGGGCCCAGGTGGTCCGACAGCGGCCCGCCCACGAAGCCGCCGATGCCGCTGGTGAACAGGTACACCGACACCGCCGCGCTCGCTTCGCCGATGCTGAAGCCCTGGCGCGTGAGCAGGGTCGGGGCAAACGTCATGAAGCCGTAACTGGTGGCCGTGCGCAGCACGATCGTGAAGTAGAGCAAGGTGAGCGGCACCGCCGCCGGGCGCAGCGTGGCCAGCGTCGAGCGCTCGTGCGCCGCCGGCAGCTCCATCGGCGGCACCTGGCGCAGCGTCCACGACAGCGCGATGAGTCCCGGGATCATGATGAGCGGCGACCAGTGCAGGCCCGCCCACGCAATGAACGGCGCGAAGAGCAGCGGCGCCGCCGAGAAGCCGAGCGACCCGCCCGAGATGTGCGCCGACATCGCCAGGCCCTTGCGGTGGTCGGCCAGCCGGTACACCAGGGCCGCCGCCGGCGGGTGGAACGCCGCGCCGCCGAGGCCGCCCAGCACGAGGATGGCGCCGAGCATCAGCGGCGAGGTGGCCAGGCCCACCGCGCTCAACACGACGACGGCCAGCAGCGGGCCGCCCACCACCAGCACCCGCGGGCGCCACCGGTCGGCCAGCGCGCCGAACCCGAGCTGCGACACCGAGTTGGCCATCTGGAAGCACATGGCCAGCGTGCCCGCGGTGGCCAGCGACAGCCGCATGTGCGGAATCAGCAACGGCAGCAGGGGCGCGTAGATGTTGGTGTAGGCGTCCACCACCAGGTGGGTGGAGGCGATCTTGTAGATCGACGTGTGCAGCCCGAGCCAGCCCCGATCCTTCACCGCCGCAGCCTCCGCAGCCGGCCCAGCACCAGGTCGCGCGCTTCGCCGAACTCGGGGATGCCGAGCAGCTGCGCCGCGCCGGCCAGCGTGCCCAGCGAGATGCCGATGCTCGCGGCCAGCCGCACGATCTGGCGAAGCAGCGACGTGCCGGGCAGCCAGGCTTCGGCCAGCGCGTAGCTGCCCCACGCCGCCGCCGCCATCACCGCGGAGGCCACCGCCACGCGCGCCGCGGACGCCAGCATGCGCCGGCCCTCGAGGCCGTGAATTTCCCGGCGCAGCAGCCAAAGTTGCGCGCCCGCGTTGATGAGCGCCGTCACCGACGTGCCGAGCGCGAGCCCGCGGTACCCCATCACCCGCACCAGCGCCAGGTTCAGCGTGATGTTGACCACCACCGAGCCGGCGCTCACCATCACGGGGATGCGGCTGCGCTGCAGGGCGTAGAACGTGGGCGAGACGATGCGCACGATCGAGTAGCCAACCAGGCCAATGGCGTAGAACTGCAGCGCCCCGGCGGTGGCCTCGGTGTCGGCGGCCGTGAACTGCCCGCGCTCGAAGATCGCCGCCACGATGGGCCGCGCGAGCACGATCAGGCCTGCCATGGCCGGCACGTTGAGCAGCAGCATCAGGCCGATGGCCCCGGCGATGGTCGTGCGGATGCGGCCGACGTCGGCGGCGGCCACCATCCGCGACACGGCCGGCGTGGCCGCGGCCGCAATCGACACGCCGAACAGGCCAATCGGCAGGTACATCAGGCGGAAGGCGAAGTCGAGCCACGTCACCGCGCCGGTGCCCTCCGAGGTGGCCAGGATCGTGTTCACGAGCACGTTGATCTGCGTGGCGGCCAGGCCCAGCGTGCCGGGGCCCATCAGCAGCAGCACCTGGCGCAGCCCCTCGTCTCTCGTGTCGAGGACGGGCCGGTACCGGAACCCCTCGCGCGCGAGCGGCGGCCATTGGATCAGGAGCTGCCCCAGGCCTCCCATGAGCGTCCCCACCGCCCAGATCGTGATCGGCTCCACACCCAGCGGCCCCGCCATCGGCACCATCGTCACGCCCACGAGGATGGCGGCCACGTTGAACATGGCGGGCGCGAGCGCCGGCACGAAGAAGTGGCCGAGCGAGTTGAGCATCCCCATCAGCGCCGCCGCCACCGCCACCATCGTGAGAAACGGCAGCATGATGCGCGTGAGGTGCACCGTGAGCTCGATCTTGCCCGGCACCGAGGCGAACTCGCCCGCGAAGAACCGCACCAGCGGATCGGCGAACACCAGGCCGAGCACCACGATCACCATGGTGACGATGATCAGGGCGTTGATGACGGAGTTGGCCAGGTGCCAGGCGCGCGCGCGGCCGTGCAGCGCCAGGTGGCGCGTGAACGTGGGGACGAAGGCCGCGCTCATCGCCCCTTCGGCGAAGAGGTCGCGCACGAGGTTGGGCACGCGGAAAGCGACGCGGAACGCGTCGGCGGCGTTGCCGGCGCCGAAGTAGTACGCCAGCACCACGTCCCGGACGAGCCCGAGGATGCGACTGGTGATGGTGGCCAGACCGAACACCCCGGCAGAGCGGGCCAGGCGAGGGTGAGCGTCGGGCATCGGTCTGGGAAAGGGTAGCACGCCGCCCGCACCTGGCGCGCCGACCGCCGGCCTGGTGTAACCTATCCGCGCGCCGGGCCGATCCGCGAGTCGTCCGCCGCCGTGCTCGCGCGCGCCGCGTCTTCGCGGGCTGCCGTCGGAGGATGCCCATGTTCCGATTTCTCGTGTTCGTGTTGTTGACCGCGTCGGCTCTCCTGGCCCGTGCGCAAGGCACGCCCACGCCGGCAGTCGATCCCGCTCTCTACCAGGCCATGGAATGGCGGAACATCGGCCCGTTCCGCGGCGGCCGGGTCACCGCCGTGGCCGGCGTGCCGGCAGACCCGCTTGTCTACTACATGGGCGCCACCGGCGGCGGCGTCTGGAAGACCGAGGACGCGGGCCTCTCCTGGCGCAACGTCTCGGACGGCTTCATGAAGACCGGCTCGGTCGGCGCCATCGCCGTGGCCGAGTCCGATCCCAACCTCGTCTACGTCGGGATGGGCGAGGCGCCGGTGCGCGGCGTCGCCACCTCGCACGGCGACGGCGTCTACCGCTCGACCGACGCCGGGCGCACGTGGACGCACGTCGGGCTCGAGAAGACGCGGCACATCTCGATGATCGCCGTGCACCCACGCAACCCCGACCTCGTGTACGTCGCGGCGCAGGGCAGCCCCTTCGGCCCGAACCCCGAGCGCGGCATCTACCGCAGCGCCGACGCCGGCGCCACGTGGACGCGGGTGCACACCGTGAACGACACGACCGGCGCCAGCGACCTGTCGATGGACATGACCAACCCGCGCATCCTCTACGCGGCCTACTGGGATCACCAGCGGACGCCGTGGCGCGTGCGCTCCGGCGGGCCCGGCAGCGGCGTCTTCAAGACCACCGACGGCGGCGCCACGTGGCGCAAGCTCACCTCGGGCCTGCCGCGCACGGTGATGGGCAAGGTCGCGGTGTCGGTGTCGCGGGCGCGCCCCGACCGCGTTTACGCCCTCGTCGAAGCCGAGGACGGCGGGCTGTTCCGCTCGGACGACGGCGGGGATACGTGGACGCTCGTGAACGAGGAGCGCGTGCTGCGGACCCGGGCGTGGTACTACATCAACGTCTTCGCCGACCCCGGCGACCCCGACACGGTGTACGTGCTGAACGCGCCGATGCTGCGTTCCATCGACGCCGGCCGCACGTTCACGACCGTGCCGACGCCGCACGGCGACAACCACGGGTTGTGGATCAACCCGCGCAACCCGCGCTGGATGATCAATGGCAACGACGGCGGCGCCAACGTGTCGCTCGACGGGGGCCGCGGCTGGTCGACGCAGGCGAATCAGCCCACCGCGCAGTTCTACCGCGTGAACACCGACGCGCGCCGCCCCTACTGGGTGTACGGCGGGCAGCAGGACAACACCTCGGTGGCCATCGCGTCGCGGACCAACGGACCCGGCATCACCTCGTCGGACTGGCACCCGGTGGGCGGGTGCGAGAGCGCGTACGTCGCTTTCAACCCGGCGGCGCCGGACACGGTGTACGCCGGCTGCTACCAGGGCATCATCAGCGAGTGGTCGCGCGCGACGGGCACGACCCGCAACGTGATGGCCTATGCCTCGCTCGGCCTCGGCGAGCCGTCGAACGAGCAGAAGTACCGCTTCAACTGGAACGCGCCCATCGTCGTGTCGAGGCACAACCCGGCGGTGATCTACCACGGGGGCAACCGGCTGTTCCGGTCGGAGAACCGTGGCAACTCGTGGACGGCGGTGAGCCCCGACCTCACGCGCAACGACCCGGCCACGCAGGGGCCCGGCGGCGCGCCCATCACCAACGAGGGCGCGGGCGGCGAGGTCTACAACACGATCTTCGCCGTGGCCGAGTCGCCGCACGACGCGCGTACGCTCTGGGTGGGTACCGACGACGGGTTGGTGCACGTGACGCGGGACGGCGGCGCGCAGTGGTCCAACGTGACGCCGAAGGGGATGGGCGAGTTCCAGGTGAACGCCATCGAGGTGTCGCCGCACGACGCGTCGACGGTCTACCTGGCGGTGACCGGTTACAAGCGCGACGATTTCACGCCGCACGTCTACAAGACGCGAGACGGCGGCCGGACGTGGGAGCGCCTGGTGGCGGGGCTGCCCGACGGATCGTTTGTCCGCGTCGTCCGCGAGGACCCGGTGCGGCGGGACTTGCTGTACGCGGGGACGGAGACGGGGGCGCACGTGTCGTTCGACGGCGGCCGGGCCTGGCAGCCGCTGCAGCTCAACCTGCCGGTGGTGCCGGTCACCGATCTGCAGGTGCGCGACGGTGACCTCGTGGCGTCGACCCAGGGCCGCGCGTTCTGGATTCTGGACGACCTCTCGCCGCTGCGCGCGGCGGACGCGGGCCTCTCGTCGAGGGCGTTGCACCTGCTCGCCCCCAGCCCCGCCGTGCTGTGGCCCGGCACGCAGGGTCCGCCCTCGGGCGCGGGGGCCGTGGGGCGCAACGCGCCGGCGGGCGCGGTCGTCTACTACACCCTGGCCAAGGCCCCGGCCGAGAACGAGACACTGACGCTCGAAGTGCGCGATGCCGCCGGCAAGGTGGTGCGGCGACTGACGTCCGAGGCGCCCCCGCCGCCGAGACCTGGCGCGCCGCCGCCGCCGCGGCTGCCGGCTGCCGCGGGCCTGAACCGCTTCGTGTGGGACCTGCGGACCGCTCCGATCGGCGAGGTGCCGGGTCAGTACATCAACGGCAATCTACAGGGCTACCGCGTAGGGCCGGGGACGTACCGGGTGCGGATCGCGGTCGGATCGCAGTCGGCCGACCAGCCGCTCCAGGTGGTGCCCGACCCGCGCGCGAAGCTCACCGAGGGGAGCTTCACCGAGCAGCAGGCGCTGCTCGCGGCGATTCACGCGCGCGTGGGCGAGATCCACCGTCGCGTCGTGTCGTTGCGCGATCTGCGCGATCAGGCCAAGGCCATCGTCGAACGCAACGTCAATCACCCACAGGCGGCCGCGATCAAGGAAGTGGGCGATCTCCTGACCGCCGCGCTCACCGCGTGGGAAGACGTGGCCTTGCAGAGCCGGCAGAAGACGTTCCAGGACGTGATCAACTTCCGCAACCAGCTGAACGCCCACTACCTCTACGTGGCGGAAGAGCTGGACGGCGACGACCCGACGGTCACCGACGGGATTCGCGCGCGCCTGAAAGACCTCGACGCGGAGTGGGTGGCGCACGACGGGGAGTGGCAGGCCATCCTCGGCAAGACCGTGCCGGCCTTCGCAGCGGCGCTGACGCGGGCGGGCGTGGGGACGGTGGTGGTGAGGCCGTAGCGGACCCGGCCAACCAGGCACGCCGCCACGGGACGTCGGGTGCAAGAAAAACGGGGCCCCGGCCAACGGCGGGAGCCCCAAGGAGGATGGTGAGTGGCTGACTAGGCCCTCGAATGATTAGACGAAGCACCCCGCCAGGAAGTCTGGTGGCGCTGGCGACTTTACAAGAATTTAACGCCCGGCCGCGGTGACCAATGCTGTTTACGAACCCAGCCGGGCCCGGACGGCCTCGTTCAGCTTCTTGCCGTCGACCGTTTTGCCGGCCAGCGCGGCCATGGTCGCCTTCATGACCTTGCCGATGTCCCTGGGCCCGGCGGCGCCCGTCTCGGCCACCGCCGCCTCCACCGCGCGGGACACCTCGTCGGCCGACGCGGATGCTGGCAGGTACGCCTCAAGCACGACGATCTCCGCCTGCTCCTTGTCGGCCAGGTCCTGGCGTCCGCCCGCCGTGAACTGCTCGATCGAGTCGCGCCGTTGCTTCACGAGCGTGGACACCACCTGCAGCTCCTCGGCCCCCTCGAGCGCGCGGCCCTTCTCGATGCTCTTGTTGGTGAGCGCCGCCTTGAGCATGCGCAGCGCAGTCAACCGCGTAGCGTCCTTGGCCCTCATGGCGGCGACGATATCGGTGGTGAGCGATTGTTCCAGTGACATAGAACCCCTGAACCCCTTGAACCCCTGAACCCCTGAACCCCTGAACCTAGTGATCCAAATCCCCGTCGCCCAGCGTGAAGTGCCAGGCGTCGGCGTTGTCGTAAAAACCCTTGGGCGGCTCGGCGGCGTTCACCTTCACGGTGAGGTCGATGCCCGACTTCACCACGAAATAGCCCGAGCGCCGCAGCACGCGCCGCATCCCGGCATTGGCCAGGTAGCAGCGGATCTTGTCCGAGTCGGCGGCGCGGGCCTCACGGTCGACCCAGCGCGCCAGCGTCTTCAGGCCGCGCTCGTCGGCCGGGTCGGCCAGCAGGTCGACGATTTGCGTCACGCGGCCCTGCGGCTCGCGCAGGTGGCGGTAGACGACGTAGCCGTCCATGACGTCGCCACGCCGCAACACCGCCGAGGTGTAGCGCACGTGCGGCGGCTCGATGAACTTCCAGTTCAGGTACCGGGCGTCGCGCCGCACGGCCAGCCCGAAGCGCCCGGCCAGGCGGTCCCACAACCGGTCGGCCCCAGCGTCAAATCGCCGCACCACCTCCATCTCCTCGCGAAGCGGGCGGGCGCGCGACACGACGCGCACGAGCGGCAGGGTGATGGCCGACACCAGCCGGTTCATGGCCACCGGCCAGGTGGGCCGCCGCAGCGCGCGGCGGCTGATGGGTTTCACCAGGCACGGCAGCGGCACCGCCTTGGGCCAACGCAGCTCGTCGAGCAACTGGCGTGTGCCGGGCGACAGGGCCGCGCCGAGGGCCACGCCGGTGCCGCGATCCCAGGCGCGCAGCAGCGCGCCGCCCAGGCCCTGGCGCTGCCGCTCGGGCGCCACGAGCGGGTCGCCGCTCCACGTGCCCGACACCTCGGTGCCGAGCGCCATCACCTTGACGGGAATCAGCGGGCAGGCCGCGATCACGGTGGGCCCTTCGCGCACCACCCAGTAGGGCGGCTCGAGGCCCGCCCCCGGGTTGCGGCGCGACCACTCCCAGCGCAGGCGCAGGCGGTCGGCGGCCTCGGCGCCCAGCGTGCGGCGGTACAGCAACTCGATGCCGCGTCGATCGTCTGGGGTGTACCGCTCGATGTCCGCCATTCAACTCGTGATCAGAAGATGCCACGGAAGCACGGAAGCACGGAAGACTTTTAACCACGAAGTCACGAAGGACACGAAGAGAGCTTTTTTGGAAACGCCCGCTTCGTGATCGTCGTGTTCTTCGTGGTGCCGTATTTTTTGGGGCTCGCTGAATGGTTAGACGCCGCCGCCGGGCGGACGGGTCATCGGGCCGGGTTGCGGCCGCTGCGTCGAGGTGGGCGTCGAGGTGGGTGGCGGCTGCTGGATCACGCCGGGCACGGCGGCTCCCACCCCGCTGAAGCCGGGCGTGGCGCTCGTGCCCGACGTCGAGCCCTGGCTGTTCGGCGCCGGCGCCGGGTTGAGCGTGATGTTCTGCGGCGCGCCGGTGGCGGGGTTCACCGAGATGATCGGCCCCCCGTTGCCGCCAAACTGCTGGCCGGGCTGCCCGGGCTGTGGGAACGTGAACACCGGCTGGTTGGTCGGCTCCGTGTCCTCTTCTTCCTCCAGGGGCTCCTCGTCCTCGGCCGGCTGCGGCGGCTGGAAGCGCGGAGGAATGGCGCGCTGGGTGCCTGCGGTGGGCCGCCGCGCCGCGCCATCGAGCGCGGCTGGGCGGCCGGCGGCCGGCGGAGGCGCCGAGCTGGTGGCGAGCACCAGGATGCGGTCGTAAATCGAGGCGCCGGTGGTGGCGGTGCGCGGTGCGGCCATGTAGCCCGCCACGTTGCGCAGTACCACTTCCAGGGCCTGCGCCTCGGGGACGTTCTCGAGCTTCAGCGTCAGCGGCGCGCCCGCCACCCGCTCGCCTCCCACCACCTTGGTGCCGCCAAGCTTGCTCCACTCGGACAGCACCGCGCGCACCGGCACCGACGTGGCGTCGATGCTCACCAGGCCCTGGTTGAAGGCGATCTTCAACTGCTGGGCTCCGGCCGGTGCGGCCACGGCGCCGGTGAGGGCGAGGGTGAAGAGGATGCGACGCATGGGAACGCCTGTTGAAAGTATACGCCCGGCCGGTGGTATTCAGGCCTAAGCCTCAAGCCCTAAGCCCTAAGCCCTAAGCCGGTGGGAATCTGCTAGTTAAGACGCCGTGGCCAGGAATTCGGCCTGCTAGTTTCCGGCCCGAAACGCCGCCGCGGCGTGCCCCACCAGGGCCACCGCTGCGTCGTCCAGGCCCGGATACATCGGGAGCGACACCACCTGCTCGCACACGCGGTCGGCCACGGGACACATGGCGGGGTTCGCGGACGCCAGGGCCGGCTGACGGGGGATGGGCACGGGGTAGTGGATGAGGGTCTCCACGCCGTGTGCCGTCATGTGCGCCTGGAACGCGGCGCGGTGCGGCGTGAGCACGGGGAACAGGTGATACACGTGGCCGGCGTCGAACTGGCGGGGCACGCAGACGGCGCGCGAGTCCAGGCAACCCTGAAGAGGTGCCTCCGCGTGGAGCGCCGAGCGGTAGGCCGCGGCCACGGCCCGCCGCCGGGCGGTCCACGCCCCCAGGTGCGGCAGGCGCGCGCGCAGGATGGCGGCCTGCAGCTCGTCGAGGCGGCTGTTGGCGCCGGGCTCCTCGTGGTGGTAGCGCGAGGTCTGCCCGCCGTTGCGCAGGCGCTTCACGCGTACCGCCAGCGCGGCGTCGTGTGTGACCACGGCCCCGCCGTCGCCGAGCGCGCCCAGGTTCTTGGTGGGGTAGAAACTGAAGGCGGCGGCCACGCCGATGGTGCCCACCGGCCGTCCCTCGGCGGTGGCCAGGTGGGCCTGCGCGGCGTCTTCCACCAGCGCCAGCCCATGGCGCGCGGCCAGCGCCTCGAGGGCCCGCATGTCGGCGGGCTGTCCATACAGGTGGACGGGCAGCACGGCGCGGGTCTTCGGCGTGATGGCCCGCTCCACCGCGGCCGGGTCGAGCGTGAGCCGCTCGGGGTCGATGTCGGCAAACACGGGCCGGGCGCCGGCCATCATCACGGCGAGGGCGGAGTACGCGGCCGACAGCGGCGGGGTGATCACCTCGTCGCCGGGCCCGATGTCGAGCGCGCGCAGGATGAGCGTGATGGCGTCGGTGCCCGTGCCGACGCCCACCGCGTGAGGGGCGCCGCACGCCGCGGCGAACTCGGCTTCGAAGGCCTCGACCTCGGGACCGAGGATGTACCAGCCGCTGGCCACGACGCGGGTGATGGCCGCCGCCACCGCCCCCGCATCGGCGCCGGGGACGAGGGCGTTGAACGGCACCCGCGCCGGCGTCCCGCTCACGCGCCGCCCCGCGCCGCGTCGGCGGCATCAACGTACCGGTCGAAGTGGGCGCGGTAGTACTCGAATGTGCGCGCGAAGCCCTCTTCCAGCCGCACGGCGGGCGCCCAGCCGGTGCGCGACTGGAACAGCGACGAGTCGGCGTAGAAGCTGCCGATGTCGATCGCCTTCTTCTCGGCGGGCCAGTCGACGAAGCGATAGCGGCCGCGGCCGGCCAGCCGCACGAGCAGGGCGACGAGATCGCGGTGCGTGATGTGCTCGTCCCCGCCCACGTTGAACGCCTCGCCGTTCACCGCGTCGGTGGCGCCCGCCGCCAGGAACGCCTCCACCGCATCGTCCACGTACACGAAATCGCGCACCTGCGAGCCGTCGCCGAAGACCTGGATTTCCTGGTCCTCGAGCGCGAGGCGGATGAACCAGCCGATGAAGCCCTGGCGGTTGTGGCGCAGCAGCTGTCGCGGCCCGTAGACGTTGGTGAGGCGCAGCGCGCAGGCCCGGACGCCGAACACGTTGTTGTAGACCAGGTGGTAGTACTCACCCGCCGCCTTGTTGATGCCGTTGATGTCGGTGGGCCGCACCAGGTGCTGCTCGGTGACCGGCAGCACCGATGGGCGGCCGTAGATCTGGCGCGTGGAGGCGTACACCACCTTGGCGCCGGGATTGTGGTGGCGGCACGCCTCGAGCAGCGTGAGCTGGCTGCGGCAGTTGATCTCCAGGTCGGTGTGGGGATCCCGCATGCTGTCGATGTGGCTCACCTGTCCCGCCAGGTTGAAGATCACGTCGCGGTCGCGCACCAGGTAGTTCATGGTGCTCGCCTGGCGCACGTCGGCCACGTTCACGCGCACCTGGTTCTCGATGCCCGCGATGTTGAAGAGGTTGCCGCCGTAGTCGGGGATGAGCGAGTCGACCAGCAGCACGTCGGCGCCGAGGGCGGCCAGGCGCCGCGCCAGGTTGCTGCCGATGAAGCCCAGGCCGCCGGTGATCATCACGCGGCGGTTGGCGTAGCACTCCGCCATCGCCGGCCGGGCGCCCGGCGTGGTCACGCGCGCCGCCGTCCCTCGGCCGGGCTCCCGACCGCCGCCGGCCGGGTCTTGAGGTGCTCGCGCCGCACCACCAGCCGCCACCAGAGCTTGAGCACGTCCACCCCGGTGCGGACCACGCGCCTGACGTTGAAGAACTGCGATCGGCCGTGCGCGCGATGGTAGTGGTGCACGGGCGTCTCGGCCACGCGGAAGCCGGCGTCCTGGAACTTCTTCATCATCTCGAGGCAGATGACGCCGCTGTCCTTCTCGAGCGTCACCACGTCGAAGATGCGCCGGCGCATCAGGCGGAAGTCGCAGTCGACGTCGCGCACCTTGAGCCCGAAGAGCGTCTTCACGGTGTGGTGGTAGATCCGCCCGATGATGATGCGGTGCAGCGGATCGGACCGGCTGATCTTCCAGCCGTTCACCCAGTCCACCTCGTCGGTGAGCGTCGCCCACAGCAGCGCCATCTCGGCGGGGTCGTACTGCGCGTCGCCGTCGGTGTAGAACACCAGGTCCTTCGACGCGGTGGCGAACCCCGATCGCAGCGCGCCGCCGTAGCCGCGGTTCCTGGCGTGGTGCACCACGCGCACGTGGTCGGGATAGACGCGCGCCAGCTCGTCCAGGATCTGCGGCGTCTCGTCGCGGCTCCCGTCGTTGATGACGATCACCTCGTAGTCGGGTGTGAGGGTCTCGGCCACCTGCACCGCGCGAATCACGAGGCTGGCAATCGTGCCGGCGTCGTTGTACGCGGGGAAGAAGACGCTCAGCCCGGGGGGGTGCGGCGGTGGCGACGTCATTGCGATGGCCCTGCGGAATTGTATCCCGAAGCCTCGCGGGCGCCCCGCCGGATGCGCCCGTGCCGGATCACCAGCTTCCATGGCGTGAGCAGCGACTCGAACAGCACGCCGGTGGAGAGCTTCGACGCGCCCTGCCGCCGCTCCACGAAGATGATCGGCGACTCGACGATGCGCAGGCCCGCGTGGGCCGCCATGAAGGTGACGTCGAGCAGGAAGGCGTAGCCCTCCGACACGATCGCGTCGAGCGGGATCTTCGCCAGCGCCGCGCGCCGCCAGCACCGGTAGCCCGTGGTGATGTCGTTCAGGCCCAGGCCCGTCACCGCGCGGATGTACCGGTTGGCGAACTGGCTGAGGATGATGCGGCGCAGCGGCCAGTTCACCACGCTGATGCCGTTCAGGTAGCGCGAGCCAATCACCAGGTCGGCGCCGGCGGCCGCGGCCGCCACCATGTCGGGCAGGTACTTCGGATCGTGCGAGAGGTCGGCGTCCATCTGGCACACGAAGTCGGCGTCGGTGGCCAGCGCCCGGCGGAAGCCGTCGAGGTACGACACGCCCAGCCCGCGCTGGCCGGTGCGGTGCACCACCGCCACGCGCCCCGGGTACGTGGCCGCCAGCGCGTCGGCCACCGCGCCCGTGCCGTCGGGCGACTGGTCGTCGAGCACCATCACCGAGGTGCCGTCGATGGCCATCAGGTCCTTCACGAGCACCGGGAGGTTCTCCCGCTCGTTGTAGGTGGGCACCAGCACCAGGGTCTTCATGGCCGCGGCCGCCCGCCGCCCTCGAAACGCAGCGAGGCGATCTGGTCCGACACGAGGCCCACCAGGAAGACGATCACCGAGAACATGAGCAGCAGCACCGCGCCGTTCGGGATGCGCGACTGGTACGCCACGTTCCACAGCCCGTAGCCCGTGCCCAAGGCAAAGGCCGCGGCGCTCACGGGCGCGAAGATTCGCAGCGGGCTGAAGAGGGTGACCACGCGCAACACGATCAGCAGGAACGACGCGCCGTCACGGGCCAGCCGGATCTTCGACGTGCCCACGCGCGGAAGCGCCCCGATGGGTTCAAACAGCACATTGTACCCCGCCTTGATGAAGGCGAGGGTCGTCGTGGTCGGCGTCGAGAACCCGTTGGGCAGCAGGTGGATGAACTCCAGCAGGTGCGCGCGGCGGGCGCCGCGGAAGCCCGAGGTGAGGTCGGGAATCGGCCGGCCGGTCATGTAGGCCGCCAGGTGGTTCAGCAGGCCGTTGCCCATCCGGCGCACGGCGGTGGCCTGCGTCTCGGGCGAGCGCGCGCCCACCACCAGGTCGTACTCGCCGAGCCGCGCCACCACGCGGCGGGCATCCTCGGCACGGTGCTGGCCGTCGGCATCGACAATCAGGATGTAGTCGCCCTTCGCCGCGCGGATGGCCGTTTTCACCGCCGCGCCGTTGCCCTTGTTGTAGGGGTGCGTGATGACGCGCGCGCCCTCCGCCGCGGCCGCCCCGCCCGTGCCGTCGGTCGACCCATCATCCACCACGAGGATGTCGTGCCAGGGCCCCGCCGCTTTCATGGCCGACACCACCGCCGCGATGCTCTGGCCCTCGTTGAAGGCGGGAATGACGACGGTGACGGACGCGGAATCGGCCATGGATTGTTAGGTGATGGTGCGCGGGTGAAATCCTACCACCTCAATGTAGTAGTCAAAAATTTGACACACCTTCGTCTTGTTGGCGAAACAAAGGCGTAAACGATAGACAGATAGTCGTTTGCCGCACTTAGGCGTTGACAACCCCCCGGGGCTCCTCTACGATTCGGGTGGATTTTTGTGGAGTGAAGTGGAGTAACTGACGTGCTCCGGGGCAACTCGCCGGCGAAGATCGACGACAAGGGCCGGCTCAAGGTCCCGAATGGCTTTCGTGCCGTGATCCAGAAGGAACACGGCGCCGAGCTCTTCGTGACGAGCCTGACGGGGCAGTCTGTACGCATCTATCCGATGCCGGTGTGGCTCGAGATCGAGCGCCGCATCGCGCAGATGCCTTCCACGCACCCCGCGCGGCAGAAATACCTGGACCGCGTGAATTTCTACGGACAGGTGGCCGAGCTCGACCCGCAAGGCCGCGTGCTCATCCAGCCGCGGCTGCGCGAAAGCGCCCTGATGTCGGGCGAGGTCGACGTGCTCGGCCAGCAGAACTTTCTCGAGGTCTGGAACCACGACCGCTTCGTCGCCCGGCTGCTCACCGAGCCCTTCACCGACGACGACGCGCGGACGCTCTCGGATTTCGGGATCTAGGTGCACGTCCCCGTACTCGTCGACGAGGTGCGCGCGCTGCTCCAGCCGGAGCGCGGCGGCGTCTTCGTCGACTGCACGGTGGGCCTGGGCGGCCACGCGCGGATGCTGCTCGAGGCCGGCGCGTCGCGGCTCATCGGGATCGATCGCGATCCCGACGCCCTGGCGCTGGCCCGCACGGCGCTCGGGCCGTTCGGGGATCGCGTGACGCTGGTGCACGCCGACTACCGCGAGTTGCCGGCGGTGCTCGACGCGCAGGGGGTGGGCGAGGTGGCCGGCGTGCTGGCCGACCTCGGCGTGTCGTCGATGCAGCTCGACGCCGAGGGGCGGGGGTTCAGCTTCCGCCGCGACGAGCCGCTCGACATGCGGATGGATCGGTCGCGCGGCGAGACGGCGGCCGAGATGCTGGACCGGGTCGACGAGACGGCGCTCGCCGACCTCATCTACCGCTTCGGCGAAGAGCGCCGGTCGCGGCCGGTGGCGCGGGCAATCGTCACGGCGCGGCAGGCCGGGCCGATCCGGACGACGGGCCAGCTGGCGGAGATCGTGCGGCGCGGGGTGCGGGCGCGCGGGCGGGGCCCCCGGCGCGGCAGCCGCGCTGGGGTGCGGTGGCAGCGGATCGATCCGGCCACGCGCACGTTCCAGGCGCTGCGCATCTGGGTGAATGGCGAGCTGGACGGGCTCGAGTCGTTTATCGGCGACGCGGCGCGCCGGCTCCAGCCCGGCGGGCGGCTGGCGGTGATCGCGTTTCACTCGCTCGAGGACCGGGTGGTGAAACACACGCTGCGCGCGCTGGCGCGCGGCGACGAGGCCATCCTCGCGGTGCTGACCAAGCACCCGGTGGTGGCCGGTGACGCGGAGCAGGCGGCCAACCCCCGGGCGCGGAGCGCGAAATTGCGCGCCGCCGAGCGGCGGGCATAGGAGGAGCGGATGGAGACAGCAGGCACCTTCGAATACGAGATTCGCAAGGACGTCCGCAACAACCAGATCGTCCGCGAAGTCGACGAGCGGCGCCAGAAGGACCTCTGGCAGTCGATCGGCATCGGCGCGGTGCTGGTGCTCGTCCTCCTCTTCTCGGCCTGGCAGCACTTCGAGCTGCTGCGCCACGGCTACCGCCTGGAGCAGATGCAGCGCGACCGCGCCACCGAGGAAGACATCAACCGGCACCTGCGGCTCGAGATGGAGAGCCTGCGGGCGCCGCAGCGCATCGAGAAGATCGCCACCGAGCGGCTGGGCATGGTCGCGCCCGGCCCCGCCGAGGCGGTGGTGCTCGAGCGGGTGTCGCCGGCGGCCCCCCCGGCCAGGTCGATCGTCGCCACCCGGTAGCTGGAGTCACCCGAGTGGCCGCCGCCCCGCCCGACCTCAACTGGCGCCCGATGCTCAGGCGCCGCCTCATGGTGGCGGCAGCCGTGTTCGCGTTGTGGGCCGTGGGCATCGAGGCGCGCCTGATCGTGCTGCAGGTGATGCAGCACGCCGAGCTCACGCAGCGGGCCGAGCGCCAGCAGATGCGCACCGTCGAGGCGCCCGCCAAGCGGGGTGAGATCTACGATCGCCGCGGGCGGCTGCTGGCCTACAGCGTGGACGCCGACACCATCTACGCCGTCCCCACCGAGATTGACGATCCGGCCCGCGTCGCGGCCGACCTGTGCAACGCCCTCGACGACTGCTCGACGAAGGAACGCAACCAGCTGGCCGACCGCCTGCGCCTGAAGCGCGCGTTCGTCTACGTGAAGCGCCGCGCCGCCCCGCACGAGGCCGGGCGCGTCGCCGCGCTCGACCTCGACGGCGTCGGCTTCCTCAAGGAGAGCAAGCGCTTCTACCCCAACCGCGAGCTCGCGGCGCACCTGCTCGGCTACGTGGGCCTCGACAACGTCGGCCTGCACGGCGTGGAGGCCGCCTACGACAAGGTGGTGCGCGGCCGCCCGGGCACGCTGCTCATCCAGACCGACGCGCGCCGCAAGGGCTTCAGCCGCCTCGAGCGCGCGCCCACCGTGGGCAGCGCCATCGAGCTCACGCTCGACGAGCAGCTGCAGCACATCGCCGAGCGCGAGCTCGAGAAGGGCGTGGCCGAGAACCGCGCCGACGGCGGCTCGGTGGTGATCATGGACCCGAACACCGGCGAGGTGCTCGCCATGGCGAACTACCCGACGTTCAACCCGAACGCGTACAACGCCTCGGACGAGGATCACCGCCGCAACCGCGCGGTGCAGGACCTGTACGAGCCCGGGTCGACGTTCAAGATCGTCACGGCGTCGGCCGCCTTCGACGAGAAGGTGGTGCGCCCCGAGGACCTGATCGACACGACCGGCGGCTCGATCAAGTTCCCCGGCCGCAAGCCCATCCACGACACCCACGACTACGGCGTGCTCTCGTTCACCGACGTGATCGTGAAGTCGAGCAACGTCGGCGCCATCAAGGTGGGTTTGCGCCTCGGGCCCGAGCGGCTGGGCCTCTACATCAACCGGTTCGGCTTCGGGCGCCCCTCGTCGCCCGACTTCCCGGGCGAGAGCCCCGGCATCGTGTGGAACCCGGCCAAGCTCAACGACAGCGCGCTCGCGTCGGTGTCGATGGGCTACCAGGTGGGCGTCACGCCGCTGCAGATGGCGGCGGCGGTGAGCTCGGTGGCCAACGGCGGCACGCTCTACGAGCCGCGCGTGCTGCGGACGGTCGTGCGCGGCGGCGTGCGCACGCGCACGCCGCCCAAGGCGGTGCGCCGCACGATCACGCCCGAGACGGCGGCCACGCTCACCGCCATCATGGAAGAGGTGGTCAGCCGCGGCACCGCCAAGCGGGCCGGGACGCCCGGCTTCACCGTGGCCGGCAAGACCGGCACCGCCGCCAAGCTGGTGGGCGGCCGCTACTCAACCACCAACTACAACGCATCCTTCGTCGGCTTCGTGCCCTCGCGCCAGCCCGTCCTGACGATTGTCGTCGTCATCGACTCGCCGCACACCCACGGCCACACGGGCGGCGTCGCGGCCGCGCCGGTGTTCAGCCGCATCGCACAGGCGTCGCTGCGCTACCTGGCGGTGGCGCCCACCGTCGACCCGGCGCCGCCGGTGATGGTGGCCAGTCGCGCGGCGAACCCGGTGGCGCAGACCGCGTCGCGGGACCAGGCGCCCGCCATCATCACGCTGGCCGCCGGCTCGGGCGAGCCCGGCGTGCTGCCCGACCTGCGCGGCCAGGGCGCGCGCGAGGCCATGCGCGTGCTGGCGCGGCTGGGCCTCACCGCCCGCGTGCAGGGCGCGGGCGTCGTCGCCGACCAGGACCCGCCTCCCGGATCGCCGCTCGACCCCGGCGCCACGGCCACCCTGTTCCTCACCCGGCATCCGGCGCCGCGTCGCACCTCGGGGGCGCTGCCGTGACCCTGGGCGACCTGCTCGAGGGCGTTCGCGCGCTCGTGGCCGACGAGGCCGCGCTCGGGGGCCTGCCGCGCGACCGCGCGGTGTCGGAGGTCGCGTACGACTCGCGCCGCGTCGTGCCGGGCGCGCTGTTCGTGGCGCTCAAGGGGCAGAAGGCCGACGGCACGTCGTACGCCGGGCAGGCGGCGGCGCGCGGGGCGCTGGCCGTCGTGTCCGAGTCGCCGGCGCCAGCGGGGCTCACGGTGCCGTGGCTGGTGGTGCGCGACGCGCGCCTGGCCCTGGCGCTGCTGGCCGATCGCTTCTTCGGCCACCCGAGCGGCCGCCTGCCCGTGGTGGGCGTGACCGGCACCAACGGCAAGACCACCACCGCCTACCTGCTGGCCGCCATCCTCGACGCCGCCGGCCTCAAGGCCGGCATGCTCGGCACGGTGGCCTACCGCATCGGCGGCGAGGATCGCGAGGCCTCTCGCACCACGCCCGAGGCGCCCGACCTGCAGCAGTTGCTGCACGACATGCTCGAGCAGGGGTGCCGCTCGGCGGTGATGGAGGTGTCGTCGCATGCGCTGTCGCTGCGCCGGGTCGACGGCATGCGCTTCGCCGCCGCGATCTTCTCGAACCTCACGCGCGACCACCTCGACTTCCACGCCGACATGGAGGCGTACTTCGCCGCCAAGCGCCGCTTGTTCGAGCTGCTGCCTCGCGACGCCCCGGCGGTGATCAACCTGGACGACCCGCGCGGCGCCTCGCTCGTCGAGATTTCCGGCCGGCCGGTGACCTACGCCATCGGGGCGGCCGCCGACGTGCGGCCCGGCCCCATCGAGATGACGCTGGCCGGACTGCGGTTCGAGGTGGCCACGCCGCGCGGCCCGCTGCAGATTCGCTCGCGCCTGGTGGGCAAGCCGAACGTCTACAACATCCTCGCCGCCACCGCCGCCGCCGTCTCGCTCGACGTGCCCCCGGCGGCCATCGAGCAGGGCGTCGAGGGCCTCGCCGGCGTGCCGGGCCGCTTCGAGGTGGTGTCGCCGCCCGGCGACGCGGTGACGGTGGTCGTCGACTACGCGCACACCGACGATGCGCTGCGCAACCTGCTCGAGACGGCGCGCCCGCTGGCCGCGCAGCGGCTCGTCACCGTGTTCGGCTGCGGCGGCGATCGCGACCGGTCGAAGCGGCCGCTGATGGGCATGGTGGCCGCGCGGCTGAGCGACGTGGTGGTGATCACCTCGGACAACCCGCGCAGCGAAGACCCGCGCCGCATCATCGAGGAAATCGAGCGGGGCATCCCCGCCGGCAGCCAGGCGTCGCCGCGCACGCCCTCGGTGGTGTCGGTGGTGGACCGCGCCGAGGCCATCGAGCGCGCCGTCACGCTGGCCAACGCCGGGGACGTGGTGCTGGTGGCCGGCAAGGGCCACGAGAAGTACCAGCAGATTGGCGACCGCGTGCTGCCGTTCGACGACGGCGCCGTGGCGCGGGCGGCGCTGGCCCGCCGGCGCCAGCGGCAGACGAAGGCGGGTTAGTGGGCGCGCGGATCCCGCTGTCGGCGGACACGATCGCCGCGGCGATGCACGGACGGTTGGTGGCCGGGGACGGCGACCACCACGTGACCGGGTTTTCGATCGACACGAGGACGCTGGCCTCGGGCGATCTGTTCTTTGCCATCGTGGCGGCGCGCGACGGGCACGACTTCGTGGGCGCCGCGTTCAGGCGCCGTGCGGCGGGCGTGGTGGTGAGCCGGCCCGTCGTGGCGCCCGGCGAGGCCGAGTCGTTCGTGGTCGAGGTGGCCGACACCACGCGCGCGTTGCAGGACCTCGGCCGGTTCGTGCGGCGCGCGTCTGGCGCGAAGGTCGTCGCCATCACCGGCAGCGCCGGGAAGACGACGACCAAGGATGCGATCGCGGAGTTCCTGGCCGCGCGGTACGCGGTGGTGAAGAACCGGGGCAACTTGAACAACCACCTGGGGTTGCCGCTGTCGTTGATGGAGTTGAGGCACGGAGCGGACGTCGCGGTGATGGAACTGGGCATGAACCACGCGGGGGAGATTCGCACGCTGGTCGGCGTCGCCGAGCCGGAGGTGCGCGTCTGGACCAACGTCGGCGAGGCGCACATCGGGCACTTCGGATCGGCGGACGCGATTGCGGACGCGAAGGCCGAGATCCTCGAGGGCGCGGCCGCCGGGACGCTGCTCGTCGCCAATGCCGACGACCCGCGGGTGATGGCGAGGATCGGGGCCTTTCCGGGGCGGACCGTGACCTTCGGCGAGAGCGCCGCCGCCGACGTCCGCGCGGTGGATGTCGAAGACCTCGGGATCAAGGGGACACGGGCGCGGCTGGCCGTCGGCGGGGCCTCGCGCGAGCTGATGGTGCCGCTGCTCGGCCGCGGGCACCTGGCCAACGTGATCTGCGCGGCCGCCGTCTCGCTGGAAATGGGCGTCGACCTCGACACCATCATCGAGCGGGCCGCCGCGCTCACGCCCGCGCCGCACCGCGGCGCCGTGCTGCACCTCGCCAACGGGGCGATCGTCGTGGACGACTCCTACAACTCGAGCCCGTCGGCGCTCACGCGGGCGCTCGACGTGATCGCCCACACATGGGCCGCGCGCCGCATCGCCGTGGTCGGCGAGATGCTGGAGCTGGGCGACCTGTCGATCGCGCTGCACCAGGAATGCGGACGGGCCGCCGCCGCCGCGCGGCTGGCCAGGCTCGTGACGGTGGGTGGCGGGCCCGCGCGGGCCTTGGGCGAGGCGGCCATCGCCGCCGGGTTCCCCGCGAAGGACGTGTCGCACTTCGACACGAGCGCGGACGCCGCCGCCGCGATGGCCGGCATCGTGGCCGCGGGTGACGTGGTGCTGGTGAAGGGGTCGCGCGGAACGCGCACCAACCTCGTCGTGGACCGGCTTTCGGCGGTGGCCGGCTGATGCTTTACCACCTCCTGATCTCGTTCTATCCGCAGTTCTCGGTGCTGAACGTGACGCGCTACATCACGTTCCGCACCGCGGCGGCCACGATGACGGCGCTGGCCATCAGCCTCGTGATGGGGCCGTGGCTGATCCGGCGGCTGCGGGAGTTCCAGATCGGGCAGGTGATCCGGCAGGAGGGGCCGCAGTCGCATCGCGCGAAGGCGGGCACGCCCACGATGGGCGGCCTGCTGATCCTGGCGGCCGCGCTGGTGCCCACGCTGCTCTGGGCCGACCTGGCGAACGTGTACGTGTGGATCGCCGTCGCGGCCACCTCCGCCTTCGGCGGCATCGGGTTCCTGGACGACTACCTGAAGATCACCAGGCGGTCGTCGGGGGGCCTCGCACCCCGCTACAAGATGGGCCTCCAGGTGCTCGTGGGGATCGCCGTCGGCCTCGTGCTCATGTGGCTGGCCAGCCGGAACCTGTACAACACGCGGCTCATCTTCCCGTTCTTCAAGCAGCTCATTCCCGACCTGGGCTGGTTCTACGTGCCGTTTGCGGTGTTCGTGCTCGTGGCGTGGAGCAACGCCGTGAACCTCACCGACGGCCTCGACGGCCTGGCGATCAGCACCTTCGCCGTGGCGGCGGCGTGCCTCACGGCGCTGGCCTACATCACGGGGCACCGCGTGTTCGCCGAGTACCTGCTGCTGGTCCGCTTCGCGCCGGCCGGCGAGCTCACCGTGTTCTGCGGCGCCCTGGTGGGCGCCAGCCTGGGCTTCCTCTGGTACAACGCGCACCCGGCCGAGATTTTCATGGGCGATGTCGGGTCGCTCGCCCTCGGCGGCGCGCTGGCCACGGTGGCCATCCTCATCAAGCAGGAGCTGCTGCTCGTCATCGTGGGCGGCGTGTTCGTCATCGAGGCCGCCTCGGTGGTGATCCAGGTGGCGTCCTTCAAGCTCCGGGGCAAGCGCGTCTTCAAGATGGCGCCGCTGCACCACCACTTCGAGCTCATCGGCTGGCAGGAGCCGAAGGTGATCACGCGGTTCCTGATCATCGCGATTCTCTTCGCCCTGCTCAGCCTCACGACGTTGAAGCTGCGATGACGGCACACGACTTTGGCGTGAGCGGGCAGCGGGTGCTGGTGGTGGGCGCCGCGAGGAGCGGTGTCGCTGCCGCGCGCCTGCTGGCGCGCCGAGGCGCGCTGGTGACGCTCACCGATCGCAAGCCCGGGATTCCCGAGGAGGGCGAGCTGCGCTGGGCCGGCATCGCGCTCGAGCTGGGCGGCCACGTGATGGGCTCGTTCGAGTCGGCGCAGCTGGTGGTGATGAGCCCGGGCGTGCCGCTGGATCTGCCCGAGGCGGCGCGCGCGCGGGCGCTCGGCGTTCCCGTGATCGGCGAGCTCGAGCTCGCGTCGCGCTGGCTCCGCGGGCCCATCGTCGCCATCACCGGCACCAAGGGCAAGTCGACCACCACCACGCTGGTGGGCCGCATGCTCGAGGCGTCGGGCCGGCGCGTGCTGGTGGGTGGCAACATCGGCGTGCCCCTGAGCGCGCAGGTGGACCAGTCCACCGGCGACACCGTGCACGTCGTCGAGGCCAGCAGCTTCCAGTTGGAGGCCACCGACCGCTTCCACCCCTGGATTGCGGCGCTGCTGAACGTGTCATCGGATCACCTGGACCGCCATGCCGACGAGGCGGCCTACGCCGCCTCCAAGGCGCGCATCTTCGCCAACCAGCAGGCGCAGGACTGGGCCGTCGTGAACGCCGACAGCCCCGGGGCGCTGCGGCTGGCCGAAGGCATCCGCGCGCGAAGGGTCACCTACGCCGTCGACCACGTGGAGGGCGCCGACGTGCACGCCGGCCGCGGCTTCGTGTGGCGGCGCACGTCCGAAGGCGACCTGCCGCTGCTGCCGCTGGCCGCGGTGCAGCTGGCCGGCCGCCACATGGTGAGCAACGTCGTGGCCGCCACCGCCATCAGCCACCTCGCCGGGGCGACCGACGACTCCCTGGCCCGCGCCCTCGATGGGTTCACCGGGCTGGAGCACGTGATGGAGCCGGTGGCCGCCAGGGGCGGCGTGCGGTTCGTGAACGACTCGAAGGCCACCAACATCGACGCCGCCGCGCGATCGATCGAGAGCTTCGACCGCGTGGTGGCCATCGTGGGCGGCAAGTTCAAGGGCGGGCGCTTCGAGGATCTGGCGGGGCCGCTCGGCGCGCACGGCCGCGCCGTGGTGGCCATCGGCGAGGCCCGGCCCCTGGTGCGGGCGGCGCTCGAGGGCGTGGTACCGGTCGTGGAGGCCGAGTCGATGGCCGACGCGGTGCGCCGCGCCTGGGACCTCGCGGTGCCCGATGGCGTGGTGCTGCTGGCGCCGGCGTGCGCCAGCTTCGACATGTTTGCGGATTACGCCGACCGCGGCCGGCGGTTCAAGGAGGAGGTCCGGCGTCTCGTGGGAGACCCTTCGACAGGCTCAGGGTCGGCGTGATGCCCGTGAGCAGTGAGTAGTCGTCAGCCGGTTTGCGGCAATTGAGAGCTGGTCGCTGGGAGCGGTGGCTGCCCCGGTCACCGAGGCTGGTGTCTCAATTCCCTGGTCGACTGACGACTACTGACTGCTTCGACGTGCATCCCGTTTATCGAACGGTCGCCGTCGGACTTTAGCCCTTCGACGCCACGGGCGGCGCTCAGGGCAAGCCCTTCGACGCCGCCACGGGCGGCGCTCAAGGCAAGCCCCCCAAAGGAGGGGCCGTGGAGTATGGCAAGGAAGCTGCAGTCTGACAAGTGGCTGTTCCTGGCGACGCTGGCGCTCATCTGCGCCAGCGTGGTCATGGTGTACAGCGCCTCGGCGTTGGTGGCGCTCGAGCGCTTCCAGCAGCCGTACTTGTTCGTGACGCGCCAAATCATGTGGGCGGCCGTCGGCGTGGCCCTGCTGTCGATCGTGATGCGCATCGACTACCGCACCTACCGGAACGACAAGCTGGTGTGGGCGGGGCTCGGCGTGGTGGGGCTGATGCTGGTCGCGGTGCTGTTCGCGCGGCCGATCAACGGCACCCGGCGCTGGTTCGGCGTCGGCGGCTTTGGCATCCAGCCGTCAGAGCTGGCCAAGCTGGCAGCCATCTTCTTCACCGCGCTCGTGCTCGAGCGGCGCCGCCACCGGATCAACGAGCTGGGCTACTCGTTGCTGCCCATCGGGTTGATCGTCGGCGGACTGGTCGGGCTGATCCTGCTGCAGCCCGACTTCGGCACGGCGGTCACGCTGCTGGCGGTGATCGGGGTGATGGTGTTCGCGGCGGGCTTCAGCTACCGCTACCTCTTCGGCGCGATGCTGCTGGCCTTGCCGGCCCTCTACGTGGTGCTGATGCAGGCCGACTACCGCCGCCGGCGCCTGCTCATCTTCCTCGACCCGTGGTCCGACCCGCTCGGCGACGGCTTTCAGATCATCCAGTCGCTCATCGCGGTGGGCACGGGCGGGGTGTTCGGCCGCGGCCTGATGCAGGGCGTGCAGAAGCTCTTCTACCTGCCCGAGCCGCAGACCGACTTCATCTACTCGGTGATCTCCGAGGAGCTGGGCCTCGTCGGCGCCACCGTCGTCCTGCTGTGCTTCTGCGTGATCGCCTGGCGCGGCATGCGCACGGCGCTGCGCGCGCCCGACGGCTTCGGCGCCTTCCTGGCGCTGGGCATCACGATGATGCTCGCGCTGCAGGCATTCGTGAACATGAGCATGGTGCTGGGCCTGCTGCCCACCAAGGGCATCCCGCTGCCGCTGGTGAGCTATGGGGGCTCATCGCTGCTCATCAATCTGCTGGCCGTGGGGGTGTTGCTCAACATTTCCCAGCACGCGGAGACGGAGACGGGAGCCGCGTGACATGTGCGCGTGCTGATCGCGGGAGGAGGCACCGGCGGGCACCTGTACCCCGGCATCGCCGTGGCGCGCGAGCTGCAGCGCCGCGATGCGGCCACCGAGGTGCGCTTCGTGGGCACGGCGCAGGGCATCGAGGCGCGCGTGGTGCCGCGCGAGGGGTTTCCGCTGGACCTGATTCGCGTGGCCGGGCTGAAGGGCAAGTCGCGGGCGGACCGCCTCCGGGGAATGCTGCTGCTGCCGCTGGCGGCGCTCGACGCCTGGCGCGTGATCTCGCGCTTCGCGCCCGACGTGGTGCTGGGCGTGGGCGGCTTCGCGTCGGGGCCGGTGCTGGCCCTCGCGGCGGCGCGCCGGCGCCCGACGATGCTGCTCGAGCAGAACGCGCAGCCGGGCCTGACCAACCGCCTGCTCGCGCCGCTGGTGCGCGCGGCGGCCGTGAACTTCGAGGAGGCGTTGCGGTTCTTTCCCCGCACGGGATTCGTCGCTGGCAACCCCGTGCGGCCGGAGTTCTTCCGAGCCAGCATGAAGGAGGCGAATGATCACACTGACTCCGCGCACGCCGCGGCACGGGTTCTGATCTTTGGCGGTTCTCAGGGCGCGCACGCGATCAACGTGGCCATGGTGGAGGCAGCGGCGCGGCTGGCAGCCACCGGGGTACGGCTTGCGATCACCCACCAGACCGGCGAGCGCGATCTGGGTATGGTGCGCGCCGCGTACGAGCGGACAGGACTCGAGGCACGCGTCGAAGCCTTCATCGACCAGATCGACGGGGAGATGAGGGCTGCCGACCTGGTCATCTGCCGCGCGGGGGCGACCACCCTCGCCGAGCTGACCGCGGCCGGCCGGCCGGCCATCCTCGTGCCGCTGCCCACGGCCACCGACGACCACCAGCGGAAGAACGCCGGGGTGCTCGGGCGCGCGGGGGCGGCACGGGTGATGGAAGAGCGGGAGTTGAATGGCGAGCGCCTGGCGGCGGCGGTGTCGGCGCTCGTCGCCGACCGCGCCGCGCGGGCGCGCATGAGCGAGGCAGCCCGGGCGCTCGCGAGGCCGGATGCGGCCGCGCGAATTGCCGACAAGGTGGAGTCGCTCGGGGGACGCCGTGCTGGGTAAGACGCGGCGCGTGCACTTCGTGGGCATCGGCGGCATCGGCATGAGCGGCATCGCCGAGCTGCTGGCCAACCTGGGCTACGCGGTGGCCGGATCGGACGCGAAGCACTCGGCGGTGACCGACCGGCTGGCGTCGCTCGGCGTGGCCATCCACGAGGGGCATGCGGCGGCGAACGTGGGTGAGGCCGACGTGGTCGTGTATTCGTCGGCGGTGCGCCCCGACAACCCCGAGTTGGGGGAGGCGCGCGCGCGGCGGATCCCGGTGATTCCGCGGGCCGAGATGCTGGCCGAGCTGATGCGCCTGCGCTTCGGCATCGCGGTGGCGGGGGCGCACGGCAAGACGAGCACCACCTCGATGATTGCGCTGGTGCTCGAGCGGGCGGGACTCGACCCGACGGCGGTGATCGGCGGGCGGTTGAGCGCGTTTGGCAGCAACGCGCGGCTGGGCGGCGGCGAGTACATGGTGGCCGAGGCGGACGAGAGCGACCGGTCGTTCCTGAAGCTGCGGCCGGCGGTGGCGGTGATTACGAACATCGATCGCGAGCACATGGAGGCATACGGCGGCTTTGCCGACCTGCAGCAGGCGTTTGTCGACTTCGCCAACGAGGTGCCGTTCTACGGCGCCGTGGTGGCGTGCGCCGACGATGCGGAGCTCTGCCGCGTGATGCCGCGCTTCACCCGCCGCGTGATCAGCTACGGGATCGAGCAGGGCCCGCCCGCCGACGCGCAGGGCGCGGAGGCGGGGCGCGAGCTGGACGTGGCCGCCCATGACGTGGTGCTCGACGGCTTCGGATCGCGCTGCAAGGTGGTGCGCCGGGCCCGCCATGGCGCGCCCGCCGAGGCCCTGGGCCCCATGACGCTGGCCGTCCCCGGGCTCCACTCGGTGCAGAACGCCCTGGCCGCCGTGGCCGTGGGCCTCGAGCTGGACGTGCCATTCGACCGCATCGCCGGCGCGCTGGCCGAGTTCGCCGGCGCCGAGCGCCGCTTCGAGCGGCGGGGCGTGGTCGCCGGCATCACGGTGGTGGACGACTACGGGCACCACCCCACCGAGATTGCCGCGGTGCTGGCGGCGGCCCGCGCCGCCGGGCCCGCGCGCATCGTCGTGGCCTTCCAGCCGCACCGCTACACGCGCACGCGCGACCTCATGGACGAGTTCGGCGAGGCGCTGGCGGCGGCCGACGAGGTGGTGCTCACCGACATCTACCCGGCGAGCGAGGACCCGATTCCCGGCATCACCGTCGAGACCCTGGCCGCGGCCGTGAACCGCCGCCGCGCCGTGCCGGTGCACGTGGTGCCGCGCCTCGACCAGGTGCCCGCCGTGGTGGCGCACCTCGCGCGGAGCGGCGACCTGGTGCTCACGCTGGGCGCGGGATCCATCGGCGGCCTGGCCACGGCGCTCCTGGCCGAGCTCGAGCGCCGCCACGGCGGGAGGACGCACTGATGGCGCCGGTTGCCGCCGCCACCGACAAGCGCTTCCGGCGCGCGCACGTGAAGCCGTCGCGCAAGCGTGCCGTGGGCGCGCGCCAGGCATGGATCGCCATCCGCATCGCGGGGGCCCTGGGGCTGGCGGCGTATGGCGGGTGGCGCGGGGTGGCGCTCCTGGCCGAGTCGCAGGCCCTGCAGGTGGGGCACCTCGTGGTGCGCGGGCACGAGCGGATGGCGGCGGGCGAGGTGCTGGCGATCGTGGACGGCCTCCGGGGCCAGAACATCCTGACGGTGCGCCTCGATGGCTGGCGCGAGCGCCTGCTGTCGTCGCCGTGGGTGCAGGACGCCACGCTCAGGCGCGTGCTGCCGTCCACGGTGGAGATCGTGGTGCGCGAGCGCACGCCCATGGGCGTGGGCCGGCTCGGGGAGGCGCTGTATTTGATCGACGTCACGGGCACCGTGGTGGACGAGTACGGGCCGGCCTATGCCGACATCGACCTGCCCGTGATCGACGGGCTGGCCGCCGCGCCCAGGGACGGCGGGCCGCTGGTCGACCCGGCCCGGGCCGAGCTGGCCGCGCGCGTGATGGCCAGCGTGGGCACGCGGCCCGAGATCGCGCGGCAGGTGTCGCAGATCGACGTGAGCGACCCGCACAACGCGGTGGTGATTCTCGAAGGCGACACGGCGCTCCTGCGGATCGGCGACACCGAGTTCGTGGAGCGCCTGCAGCAATACCTCGATCTGGCCCCGGCGCTCCGCGAGCGCATGGCCGGGATCGACTACGTGGACTTGCGGTTCGACGAACGGTTGTACGTGCGGCCGCAGAAGCCGGCCGCGGTGGTGGCGCAAACCAGCCGCAGATGACGCAGGGCCGCAGATGACGCAGATGACACAGATCTGCTTGTGAGTTCAGCAGGGACGGGGGAGGCACAGTGGGACGTCAGGAACGCTACGTGGTGGGGCTCGACATCGGCACGACCAAGGTGTGCACCGTGGTCGGCGAGATGCTGGATGACGGCGGCGTCGATGTGATCGGCATCGGCATGGCCGACTCGAAGGGCCTCAAGCGCGGGGTCGTGGTCAACCTCGAGGCCGCCGTCGACTCGATCAAGAAGTCGATCGAGGAGGCCGAGCTGATGGCGGGCGTCGAGGTGGGATCGGTGCACCTCGCCACGAGCGGCCCCCACATCAAGGGCTTCAACAGCCGCGGCGTGGTGGCCGTGGCCGGCAAGAACCGCGAGGTGACGCGCGACGACGTGCGCCGGGCCATCGACGCAGCGCGCGCGGTGTCGCTGCCCACGGGCCGCGAGATCCTGCACGTGCTGCCGCAGGACTTCGTCGTCGACGAGCAGGAGGGCATCGGCGCCCCGGTGGGGCTCACCGGCGCGCGCCTCGAGGTGAACGTCCACATCATCACCGGCAGCCAGACGGCCACGCAGAACCTGGTGGCGTGCGTCAACCGCGCCGGCGTGGAGGTCACCGACACGGTGATCGGCCAGCTGGCCGCGGCCGAGTCGGTGCTCACCTCCGACGAGAAGGAGCTGGGCGTGGCGGTGGTCGACATCGGCGGCGGCACCGCGGACCTGGCCATCTTCGAGCGCGGCAGCCTGTGGCACACCGCGGTCGTCGCCGTGGGCGGCGACCACTTCACCAACGACATCGCGGTGGGGCTGCGCACGCCCATTCCCGACGCCGAGAAGGTCAAGCGCCGCGCCGGCTGCGCCCTGTCGTCGATGGTCGACGAGGACGAGACCATCGAGGTGGCCAGCGTCGGCGGCCGACGGCCTCGCGTGATGGCGCGCCGCATCCTGTCCGACATCCTGCAGCCGCGCGCCGAGGAGATGTTCCACCTGATCTGGGACGAGATCAGCAAGGCCGGCTACGAGAAGTCGCTCAACTCGGGGCTGGTGCTCACCGGCGGCGGCGCGGTGCTCGAGGGCATGTCCGAGATCGCGGAGCAGATCTTCGACCTGCCCATCCGGCGGGGAGTGCCGGTGGGCGTGGGCGGCCTGGCCGACCACGTGAGCAGCCCGGCCTATGCCACGTCGGTCGGGCTGGTGCTCTACGGCGCGCGCCACCGCAGCCCGGCGGCCGCGGGCTCGGGCGGCGGCGCGCTCACGCGGGTGATGGGCCGGCTGCGCGGCGTGTTCAAGGAGTTCTTCTAATGGGAGGCAGGATGGCGGACCACGACGGCTTCGAAACGCTGCGGCTGACGCTCGACGAGCGGGAACGCACGGGGGCGCGCATCAAGGTGATCGGCGTGGGCGGCGGGGGCAGCAACGCCGTGGCCCGGATGGTGATGTCGGGCATCACCGGCGTCGAGTTCATGGTGGCCAACACCGACGCGCAGGCGCTGAAGGTGAACCCCGCCCCGGTGAAGATCCAGATCGGCGGCAAGCTCACCAAGGGCCTGGGCGCCGGCGCCGACCCGAACATCGGCCGGCAGGCCGCGCTCGAGGACACCGACGGCCTCATCCAGGCGCTGTCGGGCGCCGACCTGGTGTTCGTCACCACCGGCCTCGGCGGGGGCACCGGCACGGGCGCCGCGCCCGTGATTGCCAGCCTCGCCACCGAGCTGGGCGCGCTCACCATCGCCGTGGTCACCAAACCCTTCAAGTTCGAGGGCAAGAAGCGCGCGCGCCAGGCCGAGATCGGGCTCGACGCGCTGCGCGAGGCCGTCGACACGGTGATTACCATCCCCAACGAGCGCCTGCTGTCGGTGATCGACCGCAACACCACCATGATGGACGCGTTCGTCACGGCCGACGACGTGCTGCGGCAGGCCATCCAGGGCATCTCCGACCTCATCCTGGTGCCGGGCCTCATCAACCTCGACTTCGCCGACGTCAAGACCATCATGGCCGGCATGGGCGTGGCGATGATGGGCACCGCGGTGGCCGAGGGCGGATCGCGCGCGGTGGACGCCGCCAACCGCGCCATCTCGAGCCCGCTGCTCGAGGACGCCTCCATGAAGGGCGCGCGCGGCGTGATCGTAAACGTCACCGGCGGCCCCGACATGTCGCTGCTCGAGGTCAACGAGGCGCTGACGATCATCCAGGAATCGGCGCACGAGGACGCCAACATCATCTTCGGCGCGGTGGTCGACCCGGCCCTGGCGAGCCGCGTGAAGATCACCGTGATCGCCACCGGCTTCGACCACGTGAAGACCGAGCGGTCCACGCCGGCCGGCGCGCCGCTGCAGACGCCCGTCGACATGCAGGCGTACACCGCGCACCTGCGCGCCCCGGCGGACACCGGCGCGTCGATCCAGGCCCGCGTGCCCATCACCAGGCGGCCCGCCATCGAGATGCCCGTCAGCGAGCCCCGGGCGATTGCGGTGGGGCAGAACGGGGGAGATGTCCCGCCGGATGTGGCGGGGGAGTTCGACCTGGACCTGGAGCTGGACGTGCCGGCGTTCCTGCGCCGCAACGAAGGCTAGCCACGGCCCGCCCACGGTTCCCGGGCGCGGGGGGAGGCCGGTGATACAGTAGACGGATCCAGGGGTGCCGCGTGCGCCGCGCCGTGAGGCGCAGCTCGAGCGTGCCCTGGCATCCGCATGAAGCCCCGACCGCAACGCGAGATCGCACAGGACATCCTCTCGAGGGAGGTTGGCTACGTACTGAAGCCCCACGCCAACCGGCTGCGCGTGGCGCTGGTGTTCCCCAATACCTATTTCGTGGGGATGTCCAACCTTGGCTTCCAGACCATCTACCGCCTCTTCAACGACCAGCCCGACATCGTGTGCGAGCGCGTGTTCCTGCCTCCCAAGCAGGAGCTGGCGGCGCTGCGCGAATCGGGCGCCCGCCTCGTGACGATCGAGTCGCAGACGCCGGTGCGCGACTTCGACGTCATTGCCTTCTCGGTGTCGTTCGAGTGGGACTACACCAACGTGCTCACCATGCTGCGGCTGTCGGGCGTGCCCCTTCGGGCCGCCGACCGCGACTACACCTTCCCGCTGGTCGTGATCGGCGGGGCGGTGACGTTCCTGAACCCCGAGCCGCTCGCGATGTTCGCGGACGTGATCGCGGCGGGCGAGGGCGAGGTGCTCGTGCCCGCCCTGGTGGACGCGTTCGGCACCTCGTCGCGGAGCGAGCAGCTGCGGCGCCTGGCGCAGGCCCGCGGCTACTACGTGCCGTCGTTCTACGACGTCGAGTACGCGGCGGACGGGACCGTCGAGCGCTACGTGCCGCGCGAGGGCACCGGCGCGCCGCCGGTCGTGAAGAAGGCGGCGCTCAAGACCACCGAGGCCGTGGACCCGCCGAGCACCACCATCTTCACGCCCGACACGGAATTCGGCTCGCGCTTCCTCATCGAGGTGGTGCGCGGCTGCGCCAACCTGTGCCGGTACTGCTGGGCGGGCTACAACTACCTGCCCGTCCGCGCCTTCCCGACCGACCGGATCCTGGCGCTGGCGCAGGCCGCCCGCGCGCACTCGGCCCGGGCCGGCCTGGTGTCGATTGCGCTCTGCGACCATCCCGACATCGAGCACATCCTGCGCCGCCTGCGCGACATGGGCTATGCCATCAGCCCGGCGTCGCTGCGCCTCGACGACCTGACGCCCGCCATCGTGTCGCTGCTCCACGAAAGCGGCGAGCGCACCATCACCATCGCGCCCGAGACCGGCTCCGACCGCCTGCGCCGCGTGATCAACAAGACGGTGACCAACGCCGAGATCCTCGACAGCGCCGAGCTGATCTTCTCCTCGGGCATCGAGAGCCTGAAGCTCTACTACATGATCGGCCTGCCCACCGAGGACGATGACGACCTGGTGGCCATCCGGGACCTCACGCTGCAGCTCCACCAGATCATGCTCAAGCACGCGCGGCCCCGCGGCCGTATCGGCCGCATCGTGGCCAGCGTGAATCCGCTGGTGCCCAAGCCGGGCACCGCCTTCCAGTGGCTGCCGATGGAGCGCACCGACGTGATCGAGCGCAAGATAAAGCGCCTGCGTTCGCTGGTCGCCGACGTCGACAACGTCTACTTCAACCTCAAGAGCGAGCGCCATTCGTACTACCAGGCGCTGCTCTCCCTTGGTGACCGGCGCATCGCCCCGGCCATTGAGCAGGCCGAGGCCAACGGCGGCCAGTGGCGCAAGGCCCTGGCCGATGCCGATCTCGACGGCGACTTCTACATCTACCGCGACCGATCGACCGATCGGATGCTGCCGTGGCACATCATCGACGGCGGCATGAAAGAGGGGTTCTTCCGCGCCGAGATGGAGAAGAGCCAGCGCGCCGAGTGGACCCTGCCCCCCAAGCGCGCGAAGGAGAACGCGCGCCTGCTGCCGATGCTCTAGCAGGCTGCTGAAGAACGCAGCCTACACCCGGCACGACAGCAGGCGGCGCCGCTTCGACAGTCAACTGGCGATGGCCGCCTGTGCCTCGAATTCCGAGTACGCCTCGAGCACCAGGTCGCGCACCCGGTCCTGCGCCTTCGCATCGCCCATCGGCCGCAGCAGCGAGAAGCTGCGGCGCTCACCGTTCACCGTGTAGGTGCGCGAGGGATAGGTGACGTTGCGGCCCGCGCCGCTGCGCTTTTCCCAGACCGCAAATCCCAGCAGCCGCAGGCCCTGCAGGTCGCCTTCGGTGAAATGCAGTTCGGCGTCCGCGAGCTTGTCGGAGGGGCTGCCCTTGTCGTTTGGCACAATCTTGACCACCATGAGTGTCTCCAGTCCGCCGAAGCGCGCCGCTTCGGCCTCGAATGAGATGACGCTGACGGCGGATGTGTAATCAAAGACGGTGCCGCCCCGAAGGCGGGACAATCCGGCGGTTTCCGGCCAGGGCCGGTCCGTACAGGGAAACCGCGGTTGCACCCGCGCGGGCGTGCCTCACATGACGCGGCCCACGCCTGATCCCGCATTTCGTTGGACGCGTGAGAGTTGGGGGCGCGCCCTGCGCGCGGCGCCTCTCGAAACGGCCACGCAACACCTGTTGGCACCGTGGCAACCCCGGTTGCAGCGCGCCAGGTGCCCGCCGTGGCCCGGCAGGCCGCCAATGGTGCCAGTCGGTCAGGCGCGGCCTTTTAATGTGAAGAACCGCTCGAGTTCAGGCACGGCCGGCCGGCCCGCCACGCGGTCGGCCATGTACTCCCCCACCACCGGCCCGTGCTTGAACCCGTGGCCCGATCCGCCGCCGGCAATCCACACGTTGTCGTGCCGGGGATGCCGATCGAGGATGAAGTGGCCGCCGGGGGCCGCGTCCGACTGGCACACGCGCGTGAGGACAATGGGCTCCTTCAACTTCGGGAAGCGGACCCGCACGTACTCGTGGATGCGGTCAATCTGCCGCGCCGATACGACGCGCTCGTCGCGATCCGGGTCCATGGGCGGGCGCACGCCGCCGCGCGCGATCTTGAGTCCCGCATCGATGTCCGACTGGGTGTAGGACACTTCGCCCGGCGCGCCTGGAAACGTGCCTTCCTCCGACAGGTTCGGCAGGACGCCCTGGCGGTAGCTCGGATCGCCGGCCGGCGATCCGATGTAGGCGATCTCGATCCGCGCGGTGAAGATCACCTTCCCGAGCACGTCGGGGAGGACCCATCGCAGCCACGGGCCGCAGGCATACACGAACGCGCCCGCCGACAGCGTGCCGCCCCCGTCGAGGTGAATCGCCCGCAGCGTCCGGTCCGCCGCCGTGCCCGGCATCGCCCGCCCAAGGCGGAGGGTGCCGCCCTTGCGCTGAAAGCTCTCGGTGATGGCGAAGATGGCATCGCGCGCCTTCAGCAGTCCGGCGTTGATGTCGAGGAACCCGACGCCCACGCCTTCAAAGCCCACCTGCGGGTAACGCGCCGCCATCTCCTCCGGCTTCAGCACTTCGTAGGGCAGCGCGAGCCGATCGAAGATCGCCTTCTGGTCTTCGAGTTCCCGGTTCCACGACCGCCGCATCACCAGGCGCCCCCCTGGGAACAGCAGCCGCCGGCCGAACTCCTCCTGGCGGGCCTTCCACCGTTGCAGGGCATCCATCGCCATGCGCGAGTACACCTCGCGGTCGCCGTAACTCATCCGGATCTGGCGGACCTCGTCACACGACGTGGCGCGCGAGTGGCCGGGGCCGTAGGCGTCGAGCAGGGTGACCCGGGCACCGCGTTCGAGCAGCGCGAGCGCGGTCCATGCCCCGAATGCGCCGCTCCCCACGACGACCACGTCGGGCAGCCGGGTCGCGATGGCCGGCGCGGCCTGACCGACGGCGGGCAACGGGTGCGCGCCCAGCACCCCGGCCGCCGGCGCCACCGCCGCGGCGACGCCGGTTCCAATGAACGTTCGACGGGTAATGGAAGACATGTCGCCGGATTGTATACCCGCGGGCGTATGATGAAGGTTCTCGACACCCCGTCGTTGTTCCCGCAGGAGATTGCCATGCTGGGTCGGACGTTAGGCCACTACCGCGTGGAATCGACGCTCGGTGCCGGGGGCATGGGCGTCGTCTTCCTGTGCACCGACTCGCGCCTCGACCGCAAGGTCGCCGTCAAGGTGCTGCACGAGTCGTTTGCCAGGGACACCGAACGCATGGCGCGATTCGAGCGCGAGGCGCGCGTGCTGGCGTCGCTGAACCACACCAACATCGCCGCCATTCACGGAATCGAAGACGCGGACGGGACGAAGTTCCTGGCCCTGGAGTACGTGCCCGGGGAGACGCTGGCCGAGCGCCTTCACCGCGGCCCGCTGCCGCGGAAGGAGGCCCTGGATATCTGTCGGCAGATTGCCGACGCGCTGGATGCGGCGCACGAGAAGGGCATCGTCCATCGCGACTTGAAGCCGGCCAACATCAAGATCACTCCCGAGGGCCAGGTGAAGATCCTCGACTTCGGGCTGGCGAAGGCCGCGGCTTCAGACAGCGCCGCGGCGGACCTTTCGCAGATGGCCACCGCGGCGGCGGATGGCACCCGCGAGGGAACGGTCATGGGAACCGCCGCCTACATGAGCCCGGAACAGGCGCGCGGCAAGCCGGTCGATCGGCGCACCGACATCTGGGCCTTCGGCTGCGTGCTCTACGAGATGCTCACGGGCCGCGCCGCCTTCCGGGGCGACACCATCACCGATACGCTGGTGGCCGTTCTCGAGCAGACCCCTGATTGGACGGCGCTGCCAGTGGCGACACCGGCTCCGATCCGCCGCCTGCTGCGGCGCTGCCTCGACAAGGACCCGAAGCAGCGCCTGAGAGACATCGGCGATGCGCGGATCGAGCTCGAGCAACTCGTCGCAGCGGGCGGGTCCGAGGCTGTCCAGGAACAGTCGGGGACGTCGCGAACGCGTGCCATCGCCGGCGCGACGGCGGTCGGCGCCCTGCTGACCGGTGCGGGCCTGCTGTGGCTCTGGCTGTCGAGCGGCGGAGCCGACCCTGTCGACCGCCGCGTGTCGCGCTTCGTCGTCGACCTGCCGAAGGGGCAGGTCTTCTATTCCAGCTTCAATCCCGATCTCGCGCTGTCACCGGATGGCACGCACCTCGCGTTTGCCACGGCTCCGGACGGCGTGTTCATCCGGCGGTTGGACGGCCTCGACAGCCGCCTGCTGGAGGCCTCCACGGGCTACAGTACCGGACCAATCTTCTCACCGGATGGGAGCGAGGTGTCGTTCATCGAGGGGAACGCCATCATCTCATCGGCGCGGCCGTTCCTGAAGGCGGCGCTCTCGGGCGGGGCGCCCGTCAAGCTGGCCGAGTACGACATGTTTCATACCGGGGACTGGAGCGCGGACGGCTGGCTCTACTGGACCGCCCAGTACCCGGGCGGGATCGTCCGCATCTCCGAGGCCGGCGGCGACATCGAGCCGGTGACGCAGTTGGACAAGGCGCGTGGCGAGCGAAGCCATCGCTTCGCGAGCCTGCTGCCCGGCGAAGAGGCCTTCATCTACACCGTGGGGTTCGACGGCATCGACAGCTATGACGAGGCCCGGATCGACCTGTTCGACCTGAAGACCCGAGAGAGCCGGACGCTCTTCTCGGGCGGAACCGCGGCGGTCTATTCGCCCTCCGGGCACATCGTCTACGCCCGTGCCGGCAAGCTCTTTGCCGTGCCGTTCGACGCCGGGCGGCGGGAGCTGACGGGCTCTCCCTTCGAGGTGCTGGACGGCGTGCTGATGAGTCGCAATACCGGCATGGCGCAGTTCAGCCTTTCCAAGCGCGGCGATCTGGCGTACGTGCCCGGCCCGGCCGAAGGCGGCCGCCGGACCATGGTCTGGGTCGATCGGACGGGAAAGGCAGAGCCGCTGCCGCTGCCGCCGGCGTCGTACTTGTATCCGCGGATTTCGCCCGACGGCCGGACCCTCGCCGTGGAGATCGAGGGGCCGAATCACGATGTGCATGCGTACGACTTGGCACGCGGCGTCCTCAGCAAGGTCACGACCGACGGCCTGAGCCACGATCCGGTCTGGACGCCCGATGGCAATCGGATTGTGTTCCGGTCGTGGCAGTCGGGCGGGATGACGCTGTGGTGGATGCCTGCCGACCGAAGCGGTGGTGCGTCCCGGTTGGATCCAACCGGGACGCGGCAGAGCCCCGCGTCGGTGTCGCCCGACGGCAAGTTCTTGGCCGTCGACCAGAAAGACCCGCAGACCGGCGACGATGTGTGGGTCCTGCCGCTCGAACGCGCGGGCCCGTCCCAGGCGCTCGTCCGGTCGCGGTTTGGCGAAGGCTCCGCGAAGTTCTCGCCCGACGGCCAATGGGTGGCGTACTCGTCGGACGAGGCTGGCAGGGCCGAGGTGTTCGTGCAGCCGTTTCCGGGACCGGGCCCGAAGGTGCAGATCTCCAGTGACGGCGGCATCGACCCGGTGTGGCGCCCCTCGGGCGGGGAGCTGTACTACCGTCGTGGCCGACGGATGATGGCGGTGTCCGTGACGACCTCGCCCCGTTTTCTCGCGTCCAGGCCAACGCTGCTCTGGGAAGGTGACTATTCGGCCGGGGCCGCGTCCTCCTGCGGCATGCCGGGAGTCAGCTCGTCGAACTACAGCGTCACCGCCGACGGCCAACGCTTCTTGATGGTTCGCGACGAGGACGCGGCGCTGCGGTGGACGCGCATGGTTGTGGTCCTCAACTGGGCGGAGGAAGTGAAGCAGATCGCGAGCGGGGCGTCGGCGCGACAGTGACCGGTCGCCCGAAGGCCCCGGCGCCCGATCCCGCTTTCCTCTGGACCCACGGGGCTATAATGGCACCGGAAAGCCCCTCGTGATCCTGCGCAGTCACAACGAATGGGGGCGGCTGCGGTCGGTGGTGGTGGGGCGCGCCGATCACGCGCGAGTTCCGATCGACGACCTGAGCCTGCGTGCGATCAATTACGCCGGCGGCGGGCCCCGCACGGTGCTGCACGGTCCCTACCCGCAGGGTGTCATCGACGACGCCAACGAGGATCTCGAAGCGCTCTGCCAGGTGTTTGCCGCCGCGGGCGTCACCGTCCACAGGCCGGAGATTTCCCGCACCGACCTCCAGCACGGCGTCGGCGGATGGCGCAGCGACGGCTACTATGCGTTCTGCCCGCGCGACGGCCTGCTCGTGGTGGGCGAGACCGTGATTGAGTCGCCGATGGTCCTGCGCGCGCGCTACACCGACGCGTTCCCCTACCGGCGGATCCTCCAGGAGGCCATGCAGGACGGCGCGCGGTGGATCGCGGCCCCCAGGCCTCAACTGTCGGACGAGGGTTACGACGAGACCGCCGACCGCGACCACAAGAGCCTGCGCAACGTGGAACCGGTGTTCGATGCCGCCAACGTCCTGCGTGCGGACAACGACCTGCTGTTTCTCGAGAGCAACAGCGGCAACGCCCTGGGGGCGCAGTGGCTGCAGCGGGCGCTGGGGCCGGGCTACCGCGTCCACCTGCTGTCGGGCATCTACAGCTACATGCACCTCGACAGCACCATCAGCCTGCTGCGTCCCGGGCTCGCGCTTCTCAATCCGCAGCGCCTGAACGCGGCGAACCTGCCGGCGTTTCTTGCCAACTGGCGCGCGCTCTGGTGCCCCGACCCGGTGGATGTCGGCTTCTACCCGCCCTACGAGCACGCCAGCCAATGGGTGGGGATGAATCTGTTGATGCTCGACGAGCAGACGGCCATCGTCGAGAGGTCGCAACTGCCGCTCATTCGGATGCTGGAGCACGAGGGATTCACCGTCATCCCGGTGCCCATGCGGCACGCGCGCACCCTCGGCGGGGCGGTTCACTGCGTCACGCTCGATCTTCACCGCGACTAGCCACGCCGCCGCCCCCGCGATCCATCCGCACGGCCACTCGCGCGGCCAGCGACCGAAGCCCGATGCTGGTCCACAGGCGAAGCCGGTCCGCCGCGCGCGCGATACGGGCGCCGGCCGTCTGCGTTGCGACGACCGCGAGTTGTTCGGCCTCCACGTCACTTTGCGGTCCCCACGCCGGCATGGGATCCACCAGGGCCAGGTCCGGGTAGTCGGCGATGAAGGCGCGCTCGCCGGCGTCGAGGACGGCATAGATCTCCCGCCAGCCTGGCCCGGCCGCGCCGGTGGCGGCGACGTCTGCGGCAAGGCGGGTCCGGTAGGATCCGTACCACTGATGCCACAGCACCGGCGTCTCGCCATCCTTCAGGAGGTTGCCGATGCCGTACTTCCGGATGTGGAACGGCCGCAGGTAGCGGTGGCGCGTCAGGCGCTGGCCGATGCCGTAGTCGAAGTCGAAATGCCGCGCCCCATCGGGCCGCCGCCCGAGGATTCCCCGCAGGCCCCACCGCGACTCGAACCGCCGCCAGTCGAACAGCAGGAAGTTGGACGCGGTGCAGCCCGGCGCGAAGCGCAGCCATCCGTTTGATGCCGGCCACCAGTCACCGGCCAAATGCTCGGGCAGGCGTATGCGCTCCTCGATGCCGACCAGGTCGAAGCGGCCGTCGGCCAACCCGGCCAGCGGCCCATCAAGGTCGGCCAGGAGCACGGTATCGTGATCGAGGATGCAGGCATACGGCGTCGGGCAGCGGAGCAGGAGCCGGAGGTACGCGTCGGTGTACCCGCATTCCTCGAGCCAGTACTCGATGCCGAACTCGCGCCGCCAGGCCTCCATCTCCCCCTGGTCGCCCCCACGCGTCGACACCAGGATCGGGGCGTCGGGGTGAAAGCGGCGGAGCGACGCGAGGTGAATTCGCATCATCGCCGATCCGGACCAGTACGGCGTCAGGAACGAGACCGGATGGACGCCCATTTCCTCAGGAACCAGCCCGGCACCAGCCAATAGAGGGCCCAGAATGGATGGATTCGCAGGCCCTCTCGCATGAAGCGCCACCAGTCGCCTTGTCCGTACAGCAGGCGGCGGAACCCGAAGCCGAACAGCACGCCGGCCCCCTGGCGGTTGGCCATGGCGTCGATGTCGGGGAACCGCCGTTGATAGGGCCGGACAATCCGGACGCACTCCCACACGAACTCGTCGCCGTGCGCCATCGACTTGCAGCCCGGGTGGTGACGAATCACCGCGGCCGGGAAGCGGGGCGTGGAGATGCTCGTGACGTCGAGGAAACGCAGCGTGAAGTCGTAGTCCATCAAGTAGTGCAGCGAGGTGTCGACCGCGCCCACGGCGCGCAGGTGCCGGCTCGGGAAGAACATCCCGGGCCCGCCATGGTGCTGGGTCGCCCACCACTGCGCGTACGCGTGCAGGTCGTACGGCTGCGGGAAGTGGACCTCGCTCCTCGGGTGGCCCTCCCACACCCGGATGACATCGCCCGCGATGATGCGGCCGGGGTCGCTCGCATGCGCCTCGGCGGCGAGCCCCAGGCATCCGGGCAGCAGGTAATCGTCGGTGTCGAGGTGGTTGAACAGCGACCCGGTGACCCGCGCCATCCCCTTGTTGAGGGCGTGTGACTGTCCCTCGTCTGGTTCCGACACCGAGTAGGTCAGCCAGTCCCGGTACTTCTCGATCACCTCGAGCGTGGGGCGATGGCTGCCGCCATCAATGAGGATGATCTCCAGGTCTGGATACCCCTGCAGGAGCACCGAGCGAATCATCTCTTCGATGTACCGGTCGTGGTTGAGCGAGGCCACGACAACGCTGATGCGGGGCCAGGGGCCGCCATCGGGCAACGTGGGTGGAAGTTGCGGTGTCTCGATGGTCCATGGCCACCCGGTGCAGCCCTCGGGCGGCGCGGGCAGCGCCTTGAGACTCGGGCAGCGCATTGCGTATGATACCCTCTGCGCAGTCGCCCGCTTGTGTCCCCGCCGCCGATGCCCAGCCTGCCTGCCCTTGTCCGACAGCCGCTGCGCTGGGTTCGTGCGAGGTGGCGCGACGTGCAGGGGCGAGCGGGCATCACGACCGCTCGCGCCGGGCGGGCCGCGCGCCTCGGTGCGGTGTCGGCCGGGCTCCTGGCGCCCGAAGTGGCGGTACTCGAATGCGCGGGCGGGCCCAATGTCTCCGGGCTGTTCTCGGAATTTGCCGCGGTGGTGGGACTGCTCGACCACTACGAGCGGTGGCGGCACCTGTACGCCGGCGTGAAGATTGATTTCGGCCACGGGCTCTACTACGACGAGGCGCACGGCCCGAACTGGTGGGAGTACTACTTCGAGCCGATCGATTTCGGCGGCGAAGGCGGGGCGCCGGGGCGCGTGGTCAACCCCCATTACCATGATCTGTGCGCCAACCGGGTCGAGCGCGGGATGTCCAGGGCCACTGGTTCGGCGCTGGTAAACCGCTACGTGGCCGTCAGGCCCCTGGTTCGAAACCTCGTCGATGACCACATCCGTCACCGTTGGGGCCAGGCCTTCGTGATCGGCCTGCACTATCGCGGCACCGACAAGGCCGAGGATGCCCCGCGGGTGCCGTACGAGCAGGTGGAATCGATCGTTCGCGAGACCATGCGTCACTCCGGGTCGGACACGTGCCGCATCTTCCTCGCCACCGACGAGCAGGCGTGCGTCGACTACATGCGGGCGCGATTCCCGGAACAACTCTGCTGGCGGGAGATGTTCCGCTCGGTCGACGGCCGGCCGATCGACGTGGTCAACGCCGATGGCAACTACCAGAAGGGCCTGGATGCGGTCGTGGATTGCCTGCTGCTGTCGAGGGCGCACACGCTGATCCGGACGGCATCAAACTTGAGCCTGTGCGCGACGCTGTTCAATGCACGACCGCCCGACCGGCTGCTGAACCCGGAACGATAGCATGAAGTACCTTCGCGCAACCTATTTCATTGTCGCGAACACGGTGATCCTGCTGGGGATCATGCAGTCGTGCACGTATGTCGCCCTCGGGGTGTACGACCGCGTGGTGCCGGCCATCCTGGCGTCCCGCATGCCGGAGGCGGTCAACCGCAACTACGCCCACATGGCGCCCGACGACCTCGTGGACCTGCTGCGTGCCACCAGGGCACTCCGCTTCCGTTACGATCCGGTCGTCGGGTTCATGCAGGAGGCCATGACGTCGCGGTTCGTGAACACCGACGCACACGGCATTCGGGCCAACGGCGCCACGCCGCGCGACGTCTCCGCCCTGCAGGGCGCGATCTGGTTCTTCGGCGGAAGCACGGCATTCGGAGACGGCGTCGCGGATCATGAGACGATCCCCGCGCAGCTCGAGCGCGTGCTGGGGCGGAGCGTCGCGAACCTCGGCGTGCGGAACTATTCCAGCAGCGAGGAGAACCGGCTCTTCAATCACTACGTGAGGATTGGTTACCGTCCGGCCCTCGCGATCTTCCTGGACGGGATCAACGAGAGTTGTGATCCGGATTTATACCGGGCCGAGATGAATATCCTGGTCGACAGGGCCCAGAAGAACTACATCTGGGATATCGGCGGTCCGGTCACCTATGCCGTGGGCCGGCTCCAGAGAAAGGTGAGGAAGCTTCGCGGGCTGGAGCGGGACGCTGACGACCGCCGGGGCCTGACCTGCGTCAAGGACGGGAAGCAGAATCCGCTCTCCACCCTCCACCAGCGGACGCTGGCCGAGCGGGACGCCATGTGCCGCCTGTACGACGTCGATTGCCGGACGGTGATCCAGCCCTTCGCCGGCACGCACGGCAGGCGCCACGACTTCGAGGCGGCCTTCCTCGACGGTGACGCCAAGGACCTGCACGAGCTCTTCGTCCACCTCGAGCCCGTGTGGCGCGCGGCCGGGGCGACCTTTGTGACCGACGCCCTCGACGGCTACGATCGCCACGCGTTCATCGACGAAGTGCACTACAGCGCGGACGCCGGCCGGCTGCTGGCCGAAACGATCGCGACCCGCCTGAACCTGTTGCCGGCCGCCCGTCCCGGTCCCTGAATCAGCGCTCGAGGAAGCCTCGAACCAGGCCGCAGATCTCCGCGACCTGCGTGTCGTCGAGGCGAAGCGACGAGGGGAGCCAGACGCCCCGCTGCGACACGTCGGTGGCCACCGGGTACGAACCGGCCATCGCGAATGCCGGCTCGGCATGCAGCGGCGGATAGAAGGCACGGCTGCCGACACCGTTGGCCTGCAGGTGCGCCATCAGGGGCTGCTTCCGGGCGCTGTCGACCAGCACATCCACAAACCACGGCGTGACGTTCGCCAGGTCGGTCTCGGGCACCTCGAGGCCGCGAACGCCCGCGAGTTGCTCTCGATACCGCGCGAAGATGGCTTTCTTGCGCTCGACGAGCGCCGGAAGCCGGCGCATCTGCTCGAGGCCGACGACCGCCTGCAGGTCGGTGAACTTGAGGTTCCATCCCACCTCGAGATAGTGGTCGCTGCCGCCCTCCAGCCGTCCGAAATCACGGAAGAGGCCCATCCGCCGGTACACCTCCTCATCGTCGGTGATCACGGCCCCGCCCTGGCCGGTGGTCACGAGCTTCTGCGAGCTGAACGACAGGCAGCCGCAACGGCCGAGGGTCCCGAGGTGCCGGCCGTCCCGAAACGACCCCAGGGACTGGGCCGCATCCTCGATCACCACGATCCCGCGATCGCGGCATCGGGCGATGAAACCGGCAAGGGTCTGGGGCGATCGGCCGTTCAGGCTCACGAACACCACGGCCTTGGTACGCGCCGTGAACCTCCGCTCGGCGCCCTCCAGGTCGAGGCACAGCGTCTGCGGCTCAACATCCGCGAACACCACCGTGGCGCCGGCGAGGATGACGGAGGTCGCGCTGGCCGCCATGGTCAGGTCGGGCACCACCACGTCGTCGCCCGGTCCGATGCCGCACGCCTTGAGGGCCAGGAACAAGGCCAGCGTGCCGCTGGGGGCGGCGACTGCGTAGCGCGCGCCCGTGTACTCGCACAGGCTCGCTTCGAACTGGCGCGTTTCGCGGAACTCGGTCAGCCATCCGCCGCTTCGCAGGTAGCGATGCACCGCCTCGGCGTCGGCCTCGGTGACGACCGGCTCCATCTGGGGAATGCGCATGGTCACCGCCCCGGCTGGGAGAGGACCGCCTGGCGGTACCAGTCGATCGTCCTGCGCAGACCCTCGTCGATTGGCACGCGGGGGGAGAACCCGAGGAGGGCATCCGACCGGGCGGTGGAGGCCACGCGCCGGGGATCGCCGCCGCCCTTGGACGGGTCGAACACGATGCGGCGCGTGAAGCCGCAGAGCCCGGCGATCCGCGCCACGAGGTCGGCGATGGAGATCTCGGCGCCCGACGCCAGGTTGACGAACTCCGGCGCCGACAGCCGTTCGCTGGCCAGCAAGAGGCCCTCGGCAACGTCATCGACGAACAGGAAGTCCCGCGTCGGCGACCCGTCTCCCCAGACGACCAGATCCTCGTCGCGGAAGCACTTGACGATGGTGGCCGGGATGACGTGGGTCTGGGCGCCCTCGAAGTGGTCGCGCGGCCCGTAGGCGTTCGCCGAAAGGACGTTGACCACGTTGAGGCCGAACTCGAGGCGGTACATCTCCGCCAGGGCGAGCATGTCCCGCTTCGCCAGGCCGATGCCCAGGTGCGTGGAGGCCACCGCGCCGTCGTGCACGGTCTCTTCCCGCAAGGGCACGGCCGCCTTCGCCGGGTAGGCGAGCAGGTTGCCGAGCGCCACGATCTTCTCCACGCCAGCGTGCCGCGCGGCATCCAGCAGGTGCAGGTTGATCAGGGCGCAATCGCGATACTGCGACGCGGGGTGGGCCCGGCTGAATGCGATGCCCCCGGTTGGCGCGGCGAGGTGGATGACGACGTGGCAGCCGTGAACGGCCTCCCGGCAGCGCTCGGGCGACCGCAGATCGTGGGTGCGCGATCGCGGGACGACAATGTCGGCGTCGGCAACACCGCGCCTTCGCAGGCCTTCGACGACGGCGCTCCCGATGAACCCGCCGCCACCCGTGACCAGCACCCGCTTCCCCTGCCAGTAGCCCGGCATCGGTGTCCCATGGGTCATGCGCGCGGCGCCTTGCCCGACCCATGGCCCGGCGTCACGACGCGCGGGGCAGCCATGTCGGTGGCGGGGCCGGCCGGGGGCGGCGAGCGCCATTCCCGTCGTGCCATCCAGAAGTCGTGGACGCCGCCACAGGCGGCGGCCAGCGCCTGGTACCCCGACAGGCCGCCCGGCGCCGGCGTGCCCGCGGTGGCGCCGGAGAGCCTCCGTCGCAGCGCCCGGCCCAGGAAGCGGGCCATGTCGCCCCGGTGCCCGGGGAATTCGAACCAGAGAAAGGCCAGGTACGCCACCGAGGCGCGGGCGTCCCTGACGCGTTTCGCCCGGCGCGCGGCGGCCTCGGCCGGAGACGGGTGGCGCACCACGGCGTCGGGCGCGTGCGCCACGCGGTAGCCATCCTCGATGAGCGACATGAACGCCACATGCTCGTCGCCGCTCTCGATCCGCCGCCCGCGGCCGAGTCGTTCGTCGAACCGTACGGCGCTGGTCAGCAGCTCACGGCGGAAGGCCATGGTGTTGCCATCGCCGATGCCGCCGAAGCAGGCGAGGGCAAACCAGTGGCGGGTGCGGCGGTCGAACACGCGATGGGGCCGGGGCCCCGGCTCGCCTGGCGCCTCGATGTCGGACATGCGCAGCGAATTGCCGAGCGCCTTCATGTAGCGGGTTCTGCCGGCCACGGCGGCCACCCCGGGGTCCTCGAATTCACGCGCGAGGGCGGCCAGCCATCCGGGCTCGGCGATGGCATCGTCGTCGAGGTAGGCCACGAGCGAGGCGCGCGCGGCGCGCGCGCCGAGATTTCTGGCGCGGGTCAATCCGGGAACCGGCTCGCGAATGCAGGCCACGCCCCGCTGCCGGCAGATGTCGGCGACGGGTTCGGCGGCGCCGTTGTTGACGACGAGGATGTCGAAGCGGGGGTAGCGCTGAGCAGCGAGGGCGTCGAGGCACGCCTCAAGATGCGCCGGACGGTCGCGCGTGCAGACGACAACGGTGGCGTCGGGAGGCATCATGCTCGCGTCGCAGGAAGTGTACCGAATCGGCCGATCGCGCGCAAGGCGCGCAACCGGCCATTCGGCGTCGGTCAGGAGCGGCGCCTGGCGCCTGGGTCAGCTGTGGCGGCAGCGATCGTGGTCGCCGTCCCGATGGTCGCGATCGCGCCTGTCGCGATCGTTGCGGTGATCGTGGTTCCGGTCGCCACAGTCGTCGTCGTCGTCGTTGCCCGCCGACTGATTGACGACCGTCACCGTGACGACCGCCGTGTCGACACCGCCAACGCCGTTGCTCACCGCGTAGGTGAAGCTCGTGGTGCCCGTCCAGTTGGACGGCGCCTTGTAGGTGATGGTGCCATCCGAGTTCACCGTCGCCTTGCCCTTCGACGGCTTGATCGCGATCGACACGGTCAGCGGCAGGCCATACGCGACGTCGTTGGCCTGTACGGCGATCTTGAACTGCCCGCCCTTCGGCCCCGTGACGGCGTCGTCCATGGCCACCGGCGCCGGCGGCGCCGACACCAGTTGCCCGGTCAGCGAGTTCCAGCGGCCGGGGCTGGCCACTGCGGCCGGGCCGCTCTGGTCGTGCGGCACGCCCACCGTGACCTCACCCGCGCACGAAGCGCCGGAGGGATCCGTGGCGGTGAAGCTGACCAGGTACACCCGGCCATCGCCGCCACCGGTGCGCTCGGCCCGCACCCACGCACGTGCGCCGTCGTCCTCGATCCCGCCGTCCTGCATCGTGTTGCCCTGGCCCGGCGTGTTCGTGGGCTCGTCCTGCAGGATCCCGGTAAAGCGGATCGTGAGCGCGTCGCCATCGGGATCGGTGATGCCGGCCAGCGACAGGTACACCTTCCGGTGGTTGGGCGGCCAGATGAGCGCCGGCGTGACCGTGGCGCTGCACTCCGGCGGCCCATTACCGATCGTCACCGTCACCGTGTTACTGAACAGGACCCGATCCTTGGCCGTGTAGGTGAACGTTGCCGCGCCGCTGAAGTTCGGTGTGGGCACGAAGGTGACGGTGCCGTCCGAGTTCAATGTTGCCGTGCCGCCCGTGCCGCTGGTGACCTGGGCGATCGTCAGGGCGTCGCCGTCCACGTCGGTATCGTTCGCCAGGAGCACTAACGCGGCGTACGTCACGGTCGTGTTCCCCGTCGCGCCGAGCACATCCGCAACGGCCACGGGCGCGTCGCCCACGTTGGTCACCTTGATCGTGAAGGAGAACGTATTCGACGTGTTCGTCCCGTCGCCGCTGTCCTGCACGGTCACGTCAAACGTCGAGGTGCCAAACGCATTGACCGCTGGGGTGTAGGTCAGCGTGCCGTTGGTCGCCACGAATGGTCCGGCCCCGAAGAGTGAGGCATTACTCACCGCGCTCACCGTATAGGTGGCCGTCTGCTCGCCTTCATTCGGGGCGCCAGGATTGAACGTCGCCCAACCCACCAGCGTCTGAGGGCCCGCGTCTTCGGCGACCTCCATGGGATTGCTCGCCGTGAAGCTCGGCGCGTCGTTCACCGCGGCCACGGTCACCGTCACCGTCGCCGGGGCACTGGCCAGAATGGGCAGAACCTCATCGGTGGCCGTGTAGGTGAACGTTGCCGCGCCGCTGGAGTTCGCCGTGGGCACGAAGGTGACGGTGCCGTCCGGGTTCAATGTCGCCGTGCCGCCCGTGCCGCTGGTGACCTGGGCGATCGTCAGCACGTCGCCGTCCGCGTCGGTATCGTTCGCCAGCAACTCCGCCGCCGCGTATGTGACCGCCGTGTCCTCCGTCGCGCCGAGGCCGTCGTCCTTGGCCACCGGCACGCGGTTGACGTTGTCGACGGTCCAGGTGAACGCCCATTGCGTGTCGTGCAAGGGGTTGCCGTCCGACTCCTTCATGACCACCGTGTGGACACCGGCGGCGTTGTACGTCAACTCACCGCCGATCTCACCCGTGACGGGGTTGAACGTGATCCCGGGAGGCAGGCCAGCCGCGCTGTACGTGAGGTTGCTGAGCTGCGGGGGACCGACGGTGAACGGAGCCACCACCTGCCCCTCGCTCCCCGCCAGGTGCTTCACATCAACGAGCCACACCGCCAGGCAGTGGTCCGGGGTGCAGGGGTCTGCCAGCCAGTCTTCCGTGGACGGGAAGTTCTTGGTGCTCAGTGCCCTGAACTTGATCGTCGTATTGCCCATCTCCACCAAGGGCACGGACGTCACCTGCGTCGGCGAGCCGGGAGTCGGATTGTTGACGGGCGGAATGGAGACGCCGAATTCGTTCGCCCCGAAGAGATCGTACTCAATGTGCGCAATGCCGCTGTCGTCCGTGGCGGCCGCAGCCAGCGTGATTCCAAATCCGGTGGAGGCGAACACGGGCGTCCACCCGGACAACTGTGGCTGAATGCTCGGCGCCGCGGAAATGGTCGGCGGGAGGCCGGAGCAATCCCTCACCGAGACAGTTCCGGTGCGCGGCAGGACGTCGGTCGTCGAGGTGGCGGTGGCGTCGGCGAGGATGGGGAGCTCAACGACCTGCGGGGCCGCCTCGGAGCCCGGCGCGGTGAGCGAGTAGGTGTAGGTCTGGGTCTGAAGCGCCACGAGGTCGACCGGACCCACGTTGATGCCATCGATAAGGCTGCCACCAACCGTCAGGATTGGAGTGGCCCCCGTAACCGGTGGCCGGGTCGCGGGCACGGTGAGGCTGAAGCGCACCGAATACGGCGCCCCGCTGCAGACGCTCTCCACCGGGTCCCCGTTGGCATCGAGCGCCTGGAGATTGAACGCCACCAGGTTCCGTGTCTGGAGCACCCACACGCGGCGCCGATCCTCTCCCGTGACAGGGTCGACCGAGGCATCCGACGTGGCGACCTTGCCGGTCGGCGGATCGACCGCCACGGCGTACGGCTGGGTGTCATCGGGGATCTCGATGGCAAAGAGCGGGTTGAGCGCGGAGGGGCGGGGGGCTAAAGCGGTCGCGTTCGACCTGTAGGCCACGATCCGGTTGTTGATGGCGTCGGCAACAAACAGCCGGCCGCCCGCCGGGTCGCTGGCGTCCGGCCAGAACGCCAGGCCGTAGGGCTCGTAGAACTGCTCCACCTCTCCGCCGACGAGCGGCGTCCCGTAGGTAAATAGGCGCTGGAACACGCGCTTACGGTTCAGGCCGTACGCGGTGATGGTGTATCGAAAGCTGTCGGCCAGGTACAGGTTGCCGAACGAATCAAACGCCACGCCAAAGGCCTCGTTCGTCTTGCCTCCGTCGGTCAGGGCCTGGTCTGGCGTCAGTGGGAAGTCATCGTCGAGCGCGACGTATTGAGCAGACTCGTCACGATAAACCAGCAGGGCGCCGGGGAGGTCTTGCCCAAAGTCCACCGCCCACCCAGCGGCGAACGTGCCCACAACCGCCAGGCTCGTTGGTCCGTCCGCTGTTGTCGAAAGCACGAACCTCGACCCGGGCGCCATGGCCATCCCGTTGATGACCTGCACGTTGGATTCGCCGGTGTCGGACGGCGGGTACTGTTCCGAAACTCCGGGCCAGTCGAGCTGCATCGTGAAGAGGCGGTTGCCCCCGAGGTCGAAGGCCAACACGCGGTTGACACTCGAATCCGACACCAGGATTGCCTTCTGCACAGGTCCTGCGGTCCCGTCGGTCGTGACGACAACATCAACGATCGCAAGCTGGTTGGGTATGAGGTCGAGCATGACCTTGCCCTGGTCTTTCAACACGAGCGACCTTCCAAGGGGACTGTCGGCATCGCGCACGATGAGATTGCCATTCTCGCCGTCAGCGACGTACAGCGTGTCGTTGAGATACGCCACGCCCGCGGCGTATCCCGGCGTCGCCAATTCCTGCTGCACCCCGAAGAGCTCTCCCTCGTAGACCTCGTTGAAGATGCCCGACTGAGCGGCGACGGTAACAACGGCAAGCAGTGCCCCAGTGACCGCTGCTACCAGCGGCCTCGGCACTCTGGCCGACCATGTGGGGGGTGTGAGTGTCATCGACGGAATCCTCTCGACCTCGCGCCTTGTTCAGCGATTGGTCGTGCAAACTTTATGTAGAGCGTGTCTCAACGGAGAATAAACCCGTGCGCTTGATGACTATTGTGTCATATACAGTTCGATATTGTATCCATAAATCGACTCGCAATTGGGGGCTCAGATGAACTTCCCAAGAAAAATGTCGTTTGCGCCCGGTGGGAACGCAACCCGTTGCGGCTGTACTCATATGCTCATGATAGTATGAGTATATGAGTATCAGGCTACAGATCCTGGTCCCCGAGGCGCTCGATCGGCGGGTCCGCAAGGCCGCGCAGCGCAGCCAGATGGCTGCCGGGGCCTGGGTGCGGCAGGCCATCGAACTGGCGCTGGCCTCGGATCGCCCGGCCGGCGATCCCCTGGACAAGCTGAGCGCGCTCGGCGCGCCCACCGGCGACATCAACCAGATGCTGGCCGAGATCGACGCGGGCCGGGGATGATCTTCGTCGACTCGAACATCCCGATGTACGTGGCGGGCCGCGATCATCCCCTGCGCGAGCCGGCTCGGCGCTTCCTGGCGCGCGCGCGCGCCGGCGACATCGACATCTGCACCAGCACGGAAGTGCTGCAGGAGGTCCTGTATCGGTACGCGGCGCTGAAACGCCGAGACCTGGCGGCCTCGGTCTATGACCTCTTCGTGCAGCTCTGTCCCGTCGTCTTTCCCGTGACCCTGGCGGACAGCGATCGGGCGCGGGCGCTCGTGGCCGCGCACGAGTCGATCGGCGTGCGCGATGCGATTCACGCGGCGGTGATGCTGAACAACTCGGTGACGCGCATCGCCACGTTCGACGAAGGGTTCGACGCCATCGATGGCGTCACACGCGAGACGGTGCTGTGAGGAGGCCCATTCCGCGGTGCATGGTGAAACGCGTGCCTACACGTCGCAAAGCACCACCGCCTCCCGCAGCGACGTCATCGGATCGCGCACGGGGACGAACTCGTGCGCGAGGTATCCCGTGAACCCGGTCTCCACGATCGCGCGGCAGATCGCCGGCCACTGCAGCTCCTGCGTCTCGTCCAGCTCGTGACGCCCCGGGACCCCACCGGTGTGGTAGTGGCCGATGTGCGCATGGTGCTGCCGGATGGTACGGATCACGTCGCCCTCCATGATCTGCATGTGGTAGATGTCGTACAAGAGCTTGACGCGCGGTGAACCGACCGCGGCCACCACGTCCACCCCAAACGCCGTCCGATCGCCCTGGTAGTCGGCGTGATCGACCTTGCTGTTGAGCAACTCGACGCACACGGTGACGCCGTGTTGTTCCGCCGCGGCCTTCAGGCGGTTCAGGCCGGCCACGCAGTTGTCGATGGCTTCGCGATCGCTTCGGCCCTGGCGGTTGCCGAAGAAGGTGATCAGGTTGGGCACGCCGAGCGCGGCCGCCTTCGGCATGGAGGCAATCAGGTTGCCGACGATGCGATCGTGGTTGGCGGGATTGTTGAGACCGTCCCGAATGGTGCCGCCGCCGCCGTAGCCCATCGAGCACACCAGTCCGTGGTCCCGCGCCACGGGCCAATCCTGCGGTTCGAGCAGGTCGATGGCCGGCACACCAAGGGCGGCCACCGCTCGGCACAGGTCCGGCAGCGCCATCTTCTGGTAGCACCAGCGGCTCACCGATTGCCGGATTCGCCCCCGCGTGACCGCGCGGTCGGTCGGTGGCGCCTGGGCCCATGCTGCGGCGGGCGAGGGCCGCGCGGCGCCCGCCAGGGCCGCCGCAGCCGCGGTTCGGAGGGCCTCGCGTCGACTGAACGATCGGCAGGCGGCAGGGTGTGAGGGGGTGTTCGACATGGCGGCCGCATCTTAGC
>CAYJPQ010000011.1:56730-72382 GCA_964372085.1 uncultured Bifidobacteriaceae bacterium
CGGCCGGTTTCCGTTGCGCCGGCCGCTGGTTCCGCCTACCATGGCGCCGCGCACAGCCTTGGGCGCCCGGGGAGGGACTTGATGCAGCCACAGTCCGAAGCGTTTGACGCCATCGTCGTGGGCTCGGGCATTTCAGGTGGGTGGGCCGCGAAAGAACTCAGCGAGCGTGGCCTGCGCGTCCTCCTCCTGGAGCGTGGCAAGAACGTCGAGCACGGCAAGGACTACCTCAACACCCGCAAGGCGCCGTGGGAGTACCCGCATCGTGGGGGCCGGACCCGGGACATGGTCGAGGCGTACCCGGTCCTCAAGCGCGACTACCCGTTGAACGAGAAGAACCTCGACTGGTGGGCGTCGGACCAGGACTCGCCCTACACGGAGGTGAAGCGGTTCGACTGGTACCGCGGCTATCACGTGGGCGGCCGATCTTTGACCTGGGGCCGCCAGAGTTACCGCCTCAGCGACTTCGACTTCGAGGCCAACGCGAAGGAGGGCATCGCCATCGACTGGCCCATCCGGTACGCCGACCTGGCGCCGTGGTACGACCACGTCGAGCGTCATGCCGGCATCTCGGGGTCGGTGGAAGGGCTCCCGCAACTTCCGGATGGCCAGTTCCAACCGGCGATGCCGCTCAATTGCACGGAAGCGATAGTCGCCGGCCGGCTCGCCAAGCGGTTTGAGGGCCGCCGCCGGATCATCCCTGGGCGCACCGCGAACCTGACCCGGCCGGTTTCGGGCCGCGGGCGCTGCCAGTACCGCAACGCGTGCTCGCTCGGCTGCGCCTTCGGCGGGTACTTCAGCACGCAGGCCTCAACGCTGCCGCCGGCCATGGCGACAGGCCGCCTGACGATGAAGACCTTTGCCATCGTGACCGACGTGGTCTACGACCGCGACCGCCAGCGGGCCACCGGGGTGCGCGTGCTCGATGCGGTGAGCGGGGCCACCACCGAGTACGCCGCGCGCGTGGTCTTTTTGTGCGCGTCCACGCTCAATTCCACGTGGATGCTGATGCGATCGGCCCGCGAGGTGTGGCCGGGGGGCCTCGGCAGCAGCTCGGGCGAGCTTGGGCACAACCTGATGGACCATCACTTCCGCTGTGGCGCCAACGGCGCCATCCCGGGCCATGAGGACACGGCCGTTTACGGTCGGCGGCCCACCGGTTTCTACATCCCACGCTATCGAAACGTCCCTGGCGACAGGCGCGAGTACCTGCGCGGCTTCGGGTACCAGGGGTCGGCCAGCCGGCAGGGGTGGGAGCGGGCCGTCGCCGAGCTTGGCGTCGGCGGCGACTTCAAGGACGCGATGTCGTCGCCCGGCCCCTGGCGGATGGGCGCCACGGCCTTCGGGGAGATGCTGCCCAGCCACGCCAACCGCATCTCGATCGACGAGACGAAGACCGACCGGTGGGGCCTGCCGGTGCTGGCGATCGACTGCGCCACGGGTGAGAACGAGCGGCTGATGCGGCGCGACATGATGAACGACATGGCCGAGATGCTGGAATCCACAGGGGTCCGGGAGGTGCGCGTGTTCGACAACGGCTACTTCCCGGGCATGGGCATTCACGAAATGGGCACCGCGCGGATGGGCCGCGACCCGAAGAGCTCGGTGTTGAACGCCCACAACCAGGTGTGGGACGCCCCGAACGTCTTCGTCACCGATGGCTCCTGCATGACCTCGTCGGCCTGCCAGAACCCGTCGCTCACCTACATGGCCCTGACGGCCCGTGCGGCGGCCTTCGCGGTGGACGAGCTCAAGCGCGGCAACCTCTAGTGGTGGAGCGACCCATGGACCGACGGCCCGTTCCGGACCTCACGCCCTCAACCCCCCAGGCCCTCACGCCGTCCGGGCGCCTGACGCGCCGCGAAGCCGTGCAGCGGGTCACCGCGTTGCTGGGCGGCGCCGCGCTGGCCGGCGGCGACCGCCTGCTGGCCTTTTCGTTTGACGCCGGGGCCATCAGCCAGGTGATGGCGCAAGGCGTCGGCGCGTTCACGGCGGCCGACGTGGCGCTATTGGACGAGATCGCCGACACCATGCTGCCCGAGACGTCGACGCCGGGCGCGAAGGCCGCGAAGACGGGCGCCTTCATGGCGTTGATGGTCACCGACGTCTACACGGAACCCGCCCAGCGTGTGTTCCGCGACGGCCTGCGCCAACTGGACGACGCCTGCCGGGAGGCGCACGGCGCGCCCTTCATGGCGGCGACACCGGCGCAGCGGCTGGTGCTGCTGGAGGCGCTCGATCGCGAACAGAAGACGGCAATGGAGGAGCGCGCCACCGCGCCGCGGTCGCGTGCGCCCGCGGCCGCGCCGGCGGGCGACGAGCCGGCGCACTACTTCCGGATGATGAAGGAGCTGGCGCTTCTCGGCTACTTCACCTCGGAGGTTGGCTGCACGCGCGCGATGCGTTACGTCGAGTCGCCGGGCCGGTTCGATCCGTGCGTGCGGCACGCCCCGGGCGACAAGGCCTGGGCGTCGCACGCGTAGCCGCCAACAATCTCAGCTCGCCGGCGCCGAGGCCCCGGCTGGCGCGAGGCGGCGCGGATGAAACGCGACAAGCAGCAGCACCATCGCCGCCACGCCGATCCAGGCAGGCACCAGGAAGAGCCGCTGGAAGTCCACCTCGCCGGCGGCGGTGCGGAAGCGATCGCCGAGCGCGCCCCACAGCACGCTGCCGGCAAACGGCCCGACGCCGAGGATCAGCAGGTTGAACAGGCCCTGGGCGCTCGCCCGCGAATCCTTCGGGAAGTGCTCGTCGACGAAGATGTAGACGGCCGCGAAGAAGAACGCGTAGCACATGCCGTGCACGACGTTGATGGCCACCATCAGCCACAGCGGATCGCCGATCGCGTACACGAAGAACCGGGCGGCATGCGCCGCAATGCCGATGGCCATCGTCGTGCGCCAGCCAAGGCGCGCCAGCACCGCGCCGAGCGCCCCCATCGTGACGATCTCCGCGACCTGCCCGATGCTCATCGCCGGCATGATCCAGTTGGCCGACAGTCCCGCGCGCTCGAGAAACGGGCTCGTCCACTGGAAATAGCACTGGTGAACGACCGCGTCGAGGAAGGTGACGACGAAGAGCGCCAGGAACGACGGCACGGCCAGCAGCCGGATCGCCGCGAGCGGGGCATTGCCGGCCGACGGGTTTCGGCTTGGCGGCGTGGGCGGCAACAGCAGCGAGAAGCCGGCGAGCGCGTACGAGGCCACGCCGGCGACGAGGAAGATGCTGCCGAGCGCGGCGTGGAGCTCCGCGCCGGCCTTGCCCGACAGGATGAACACGAACGGCCAGCTGGCGGCGATCCAGCCGATGGTGCCCCACAAGCGAATGCGGCCGAAGTCCCGCCGGGCGTCCGCGACGTGATGGAACGCAATGGCATTGGTCAGCGACATCGTCGGGATGTAGGCGAGCTGGTGGACGAGCATGAGCGCGAAGAAGGGCCAGAACGACTGCTGCCAGGCCAGGGCGAACATCGCCGTGCCGCCGACGGCGTGGCAGAGGGCGAGGAGCTTCTCGGTGGAGATCCAGCGGTCGGCCGCCTGGCCGCCGGCGAACAGCGCGACCAGGCACGCGATGGCCTGCGTGGCGAAGATCCATCCGATCTGCCCGCCGGAGAACTGCAGTACGTCCGACAGGTAGAGCGCGAGCAGGGGGAGCCACGACCCCCAAATCACGTACTCGAGGAACATCATCGCGGCCAGGCGGGCGGTGGGTCGGGCGGGTGGGGTCATGGCGCCGCCGATGATAGCGGAATGCACTATAGTTGCGGTACTTTCCGTCCAGCACAGGAGAATCGCGAGGGATGACCAGGCGGCTTGGTGTCGGCTTCATCGGGAGCGGCTTCATCACCCGGTTTCACATTCGTTCGTGGCTGGCCGTCCGCGACGCCGACGTGCGCGGCGTCTGGAGCCCCCACCAGGCCCGGGCCGAAGAGGCGGCGGCGCTGGCGCGCGAGCTGGGCGTCGGCGAGGCGCGGGCGTTCGCCACGATCGAGGCGATGGTCGAGGATCCGTCGATCGACTGCATCTGGATCTGCGGCCCCAACTTCGCGCGCATCGACAACATGGAGCGCATCGTCTCCGCCCTGTCGCGCGGCGCGCGGCTTGTGGGCGTGGCGTGCGAGAAGCCGCTGGCGCGCAACGCGGCCGAGGCGGCGCGCATGGTGGAACTCGTGGAGCAGAGCGGGCTGCTGCATGGCTACCTCGAGAACCAGCTGTTTGCGCCCGCGGTGGAGCGCGGCAAGGCGATCGTGTGGGCGCGCGGCGCGGCGCTGGCAGGGCGGCCGTACCTGGCGCGAGCGGCCGAGGAGCACGGCGGGCCGCACGAGCCCTGGTTCTGGCGCGGCGACCTGCAGGGCGGCGGCGTGCTGAACGACATGATGTGTCACAGCCTCGAAGTGGGCCGGCACCTCCTCACCAGGCCCGGCGCGCCCCGTGGCAGCATCCGGCCCACCCAGGTGTCGGCGCAGATCGCCACGCTGAAGTGGAGCCGTCCGGAGTACGCCAGCCTGCTGCAGGAAATGATGACCTCCGACGTGGATTACCGGCGCCACCCCGCGGAAGACTTCGCGCGGGCCACCGTGAACTACGTGGACGACGAGGGGCATCCGCTGATCGTGGAGGCCACCACGTCGTGGAGTTACGTGGGGGCGGGCCTGCGCCTGAGCATGGAGCTGATGGGGCCGGAGTACTCGCTGTCGATCAGCACGCTCGACAGCGGCACCAAGGTCTTCCTGTCGCGCCGGCTGCGCGGCATGGCGGGCGAGGACCTGCTCGAAAAGCAGAACTCCGAGCAGGGCCAGATGCCGCTGATTGGCAACGAGAACGCCGAGTACGGGTACGAGGGCGAGAACCGCGCGTTCATCACCGCGTTTGCGAAGGGCGTGCAGCCCGAGCTGGGCTTTCATGCCGGCCGCGACGTGACGGAGCTGCTGATGACGTGCTACATGAGCGCGGAACAGGGCCGCGTCATCGACTGGAAGCCGGAGGGGCTGCTGCAGTACGTCCCGCCGGTGGCGCGCCCGGCGGGGGGGTGATGATGTTCACGAGACGGCAGTGGCTGCGGCGCGTGGCCGCCGGATCGGCGGCGGCGATGGCGGGTCAGCGGTGGGCCGCCGCGAGTGGGCAGGCGTCCGCCGCCCACAGGGGCGTGACGCTCGGCGTGCAAAGCTACAGCTTCCGCGACCGACCGCTGGACCAGGCGATCGCGGCCATGCAGGAGCTTGGCCTGACGAGTTGCGAGCTGTGGCAGGGCCACCTCGAACCGCGAGGCGTCTCGCGTGACGAGCTGCGCCGCTGGCGCGAGACGACGCCGATCGCCGAATTCCGGGCGGTCAAGGCGAAGTTCGACCGGGCCGGCATTCGCGTCTACGCCTACAACATCAGCTTCAGGGACGACTTCAGCGACGCCGAGATCGCGCGCGGCTTCGAGGTGACCAGGGCACTGGGTGCCGAGATCATCACGGCCTCGGCGAACACCGCCGTGGTCAAGCGCGTCGCGCCGGTGGCGGCGCGCCACGGCATCACGGTGGGGATGCACAATCACTCGCGGGTCGATCCCGACGAGTTCGCCACGCCCGAGAGCTTCATCGCGGCGATGGGCCTCGGGCCGCTCATCGCGGTGAACCTCGACATCGGCCATTTCACCGCCGCCAACTTCGACGCGGTCGGCTTCCTGCGCGCGCATCACGAGCGCATCGTGACGCTGCACATCAAAGACCGAAAGCGCCAGGATGGCCCGAACGTGCCCTTTGGCGAGGGCGACACGCCGATCGGCGCCGTGCTGCGGGTGCTGCGGGACGAGAAGTGGGCCATTCCCGCGAACATCGAGTACGAGTACAAGGGCGGCGATACCGTGGAGGAGGTGAGGCGATGTCTCGAGTTCTGCCGGCGCGAATTGGACGCGTGAGGTCTCGCGCGCTTGGTGCACTCGTCGGCCTCGCGGTCGCCGTGGCGACGATGAGCGCACAGCAGCCGAACCTGTTGACCCCGGCCGAGCAGTCCGGCGGATGGCGGTTGCTGTTCGACGGCGCCACGCTTGCCGGGTGGCGCGGCTTCACGTCGGCCGAGCCGCCGGCGGGATGGCGGGCCGTGGATGGCGGGCTCGCGCGCGTCGGCCCGGGCGGCGACCTCATGACCGTCGACGAGTTCGGCGATTTCGAGTTGCGCCTTGAGTGGACGATCGCGAAGGGCGGCAACAGCGGCATCATGTTTCGCGTCACCGGCGAGGGCGCCCAGACCTACGAAACGGGCCCCGAATTCCAGGTGCTCGACAATGCCGGTCACGCCGACGGCAAGGCCGCCCTCACGTCGGCCGGATCGAACTACGCGCTGCATCCGCCGGTAGGTGACGTCACGAAGCCGGTCGGCGAATGGAACGAGGCGCGGCTCGTCGTGAAGGGCGCGCACGTGGAGCACTGGATGAACGGCGTGAAGCTGCTCGAGTACGAGCTCTGGAGCCCCGATTGGGAGGCGCGCGTGACGGCGAGCAAGTTCGGGAAGATGCCCCGCTACGGCCGCGCGAAGAGCGGCCACATCGTGCTCCAGGACCACGGTGACGCGGTCTCGTACCGCAACATCAAGATCAGGGCGCTTTGACGCCGAGGCGCGTGAGCGCCTCGGCGGGGCAACCGGTCCACTCGGCCACATAGCGGTTGCCCATGAACTGCAGGTCGGCCATGCCGGCCTTCGTCGTCCAGAAGCCAGACGCCGCGAGGTCGCGGAAGCCGAAGAAGAACGCTCGGCCGGGCGCGAAGTCGGGCACGGGCGGCACGGCGCCAGGCTCGGGGTCTGGCACGGGCCAGGAGATGTCGTCGAGTACGCCGGCGCGCTCGCCCTCGCTGCAATCGAGAAACGTCTTGTCGTATCGTCGCTGACACTCGACGTCCAGCCACGCCAGGCCGCCGCGCATGGCTGTCTGCCGCCGGGATTCCTCGGGCAGCGCGGGCTCGTCCTGCATGATGAAGTCGATGAACTCCGGCACGCCCGCGTCGGTGGCGCTGAGGGAGCGCTCGTCCCTGGGGATGATGGTGTCCGCCAGCACGCGCACGGTCGCGAATTCGTGGGCGTTGAAGAACTTCGGCGCGTACGGGGCGCTGGCCGCCGCCGCTCGTGCGGCCTGCGCCGCGTCGGTCGCGGCCGATACTTCCGCTTCGGTCCAGCTGAACCCGGCGGCCAGCGGCGCCGACGCCAGCACGCGAAGCATGTCGCGACGGTTCAGGCCCGCCATCAGATCACCCCCGCCTTGCGCTGGTCCGCGATGTACTCGCTCGTGCGCATCGCCAGCGCGAGAATCGTCCAGGTGACGTTCTTGTCGGCGTTGGTCACGAAGGGACCTCCGTCGGCCACGAACAGGTTCTTGACGTCGTGCGCCTGGCAGTGTCCGTTCACCACCGACGTGCTCGGCGAGCGGCCCATGCGCGTCACCCCCACCTCGTGGATGATGCGGCCGCCCGGCGCGATGCCGTAGCCGCCATCCCGGTCGGGCATCGGTGAGAGCGGCGTGCCGCCCATCTCCTGGATCAGCGCCCGGAAGGTGTGCTGCATGTGGCGCACCTGGTTCAACTCGTAATCGGTCCACTTGAAGTGGAACCGCAGCACCGGGATGCCCCACCGATCGACCACGGTGGGGTCGATCTCGCAGTAGCTGTGCTCGTTGGGCACCATCTCGCCGCGTCCCGAGAAGTTCACGGTCGATCCGTACAGCCGCCGATAGTCGTCTTTCAGACGCTTGCCATAGCCGCCAGGCGCGATGCGCTGGCCGCCGGCGTCGTTGCCGGTGTACTTGTGGATGTTGCCGAGGATGCCTGCGCCGGGCATCCTCCGCCCTCCGCCGATCTCGATGTGGTAGCCGCGGGGGAAGTCCAGCGTCCGGTTGTCGAGCCACCACGGCATGTACAGGTGCGCGCCGCCCACGCCGTCTTCGTTATGCGGCACACCGCCCATCATCTTCGGGATGAACCCCGACACGCTGGCGCCCGTGGTGTCGGTGAGGTACCGGCCCACGGCGCCGCTCGAATTGGCCAGGCCCTGCGGGAAGTGCGACGACCGCGAGTTGAGCAGGAGGCGCGCGGACTCGCACGCGCTGGCGGCGAGCACGACAATGCGCGCGCGGACGTGGTTCTCGCGGCCGGTGGCCGTGTCGATGTACGTGACGCCGGTGGCGAGGCCCGCCTCGTCCGTCGTGACCTCACGGGCCATCGCGCGGGTCACCAGGGTGAGCCGCCCGGTGGCGAGTGCCGGCGGCAGCAACACCGAGGGCGACGAGAAATTGGCGTGGATGGCGCATCCGCGGCCGCACTGCCCGCAGTAGTGGCACGCCTTGCGGCCGTTGTGAGGCCGCGTCAGGATCGACAGGCGCGACGGGATGCAGGTGATCTTCAGCGCGTCGGCCGCCTGCTTGATCAGCAGCTCGTGGCACCGGGGCCTCGGTGGCGGCAGGAAGTGCCCGTCCGGCTCGTTGGGGAGCCCCTCCACCGACCCGAAGATGCCGACGAGATCGTCGACCTTGTCGTAGTACGGCTTCAGGTCGTCGTAGCTGATGGGCCAGTCGTCCCCGAGGCCGTCGAGGCTGCGCCGCCGAAAGTCGTCGGGGCCGAAGCGCAGCGAGATGCGGCCCCAGTGGTTCGTCCGCCCGCCCAGCATGCGCGTGCGAAACCAGTCGAACGTGGTGCCCGGGGCCATCGTGTACGGCTCGCCGTCGAGCGTCCAGCCGCCAAGGCCGGCGTCGAATTCGCCAAACTGCCGCTGCGGTGTCGCGGCGCCGCGCCGCGGGCTGTCGTAGGACCACGCGAACATCTTCGAGTCGCGCGCGGTGTCCCACATGACGCCCGCCTCGAGCATCACCACGTCGGCGCCCGCCTCGGTCAGCACCTTGGCTGCCATGCCTCCACCGGCGCCCGAGCCGACGATGCAGACATCGAAGAGGCGGCGGCTGCGAATCACTTGCACGGGCGCACTCTACCGGGGCCCCGCGGGCAGGTCAATCCCCGGGAAGCGAACCCTTCGAGCGGGATCGTGGCTGGCCGCGCATGGTAGCATCTCGGGGCTTACGGCTTACGGCTGGGGAACTCATCGTGATGACGACTGACAAGATGCAGCGGCGGGGCCTGTTGGCGGCCCTCGGTGGCGCGGTGGGCGCGCTTGTGGTGGGGACGCGCCGCGTGGCGGCGCAGGCCACGTCGGCCTTCCAACCGGCGCGGCACGAGCAAGACGAGTGGCTGGGGAAGATGCCCGGCAAGCACCGCGTGATCGTGGACGTCACCTCTCCCGAGGGCGTGCCCGAGGCCATCCGCTTCGTGGGCAACATCTACGAGGGCAGCAAGACGACCTACGGCCTTGGTGATGCCGATACCGCCATGGTGGTGGTCTTGCGCCACTCGGCCACCGCCTATGGCTACAACGACGCCATCTGGGCCAAGTACGGCGCGGTGCTCGGCGGGGCCGGCGCCGCCGGCGAGGAAGCGCCCAAGGGCAACCCGCGGAACGTGCCGCCCCGCAGCCCCCTCGACGCGCTGGCCAGGCGCGGCGCGCAGTTCATGGTGTGCGGCACCGCCAGCCGCGGCCTCGCCGGCCGCATCGCCGGCCGGGGTGGCGACGCCGATGCGGTGTACAAGGAGATGGCCGCCAACCTGATCCCCAGCAGCCGCATTGTCGCTGCCGGGGTGATAGGCGTCACCCGTGCGCAGGAGTACGGCTTCAGCGTGATCCACGTCGGCTGAGGTTGGCGGGCGTCGGGTAAAGAACGCTCCTCCGGTTTCTCGCGTCCGATTCGTCAACCCGTTGTCCAAGAGGTCCCCCAAATGGATACAACTCACCGTCGTGGTTTTCTCGGTCGGATGTTCGGCGTCGCGGCGGCACTTGGCCTGCCGCTCGCCGCTGGTCGTGACCTGGCAGCGCAGGCGCCCGCCGCCGATGCGTGGCTAAAGGACGTGCCGGGCGCCAAGCGGTGCCTGTTCGATTTCCCGAAGCACACGAGCGGCGTTGCCCTGTTGCACATCCTCAATTACCTGGGTACCTACGCGGCCGCTCACAAAGCCGCGCCGGGGTCGGTGGGGGCCGTGGGGACGTTCTACGGCATCGGCCCCCGGGCCAGCATCTCGCTGGCGTTCAACGATGCCATGTGGGCGAAGTACGGGCTCAGCGAGTACTCGGGCTTGACAGACGCGTCGGGCAAGCCCTACGCGCGCAACCCGTTCCATCGCCCGACGGCCGGCGAGCTGCACCTGCTGATGCAGGCCATGCAGACGCCCACGATTCCCATGTTCGCCGACGCCTTGCCGGCGCTGGGCATCGAGAGCCTGCAGAAGATGGGCACAAAGTTCCTGATCTGCGCCAACGCGGTGGGCGCCTGGTGCGCCGAGTTCGAGGCGCGGGGCAAGGGCTCGGCCGCGGCCATCCAGAAGGAACTGGAGGCGAACCTACTGCCCGGCGTGACGGTTGTGCCGGCGATGGTGATTGCCATCGAGCAGGCGCAGGCCGCCGGCATTGCATACAATCGCCAGTGACCCCGCGAAGAAGCGTCATCGTTTCATGGAGGCTTGAATGAAGAGACTGATATGCATGGCCGCGACGGCCCTGTTGATGGGCGCCCCGGGCGTCGTGATGGCCCAGGCCCAGTCGGTGGAGGCGCAGATCGCCGAGGCCGTGCAGATCCTGCCGGAGGATCTGAGGGCGGGCGCCACCGTGGTCACTTACGACGCCGCCACCGGCGCGCGCAAGGTGCTCCGGCAGGGCGCCAACTTCGTCGAGTGCCAACCGCAGATGGCCGACGGCCACACCCGCTGCTACAACAAGGCCAACGCGCCGCGCCGCGACCTCGAAGCGAAGCTGCGCGCCGAGAAGAAGACCGATGCCGAGGTCTCGGCCGCCCTCGCGGCGGCCGCGAAGGCCGGCACGATCCCGGCCTCCAACCCTCAGGGCGGCATGTCGTACCGCGGCTACGACAAGCGCGATCGCATCCAGGACCTGTGGGTGATGTCGCTGCCCAACCGCACGCCCGAATCGGTGGGCGTGTCCACGACGAGCCAGCGCGACGCCGCCCTTGAAGGCAAGGGCCTGCCCTGGATGATGGAGCCCGGCACGCCAGCCGCGCACATCATGATCCCGATCAACCCGCCCGTCGCCGCCTCGACGATCACCGACGAGGCGCCAGATGAGATCACACAGGCCACGCTGCCGCTGCCCGAAGACCTGCGGGCCGGCGCCACCGTCTACAAGTACGACCCGGCCACGGGCAACCGCATCACGCTGCGGCCGGGCACCAACTTCGCCGAGTGCATGCCGCGCGGCGCCGATGGCTTCACCTACTGCTACAACAAGGTGTCCGGGCCGCGCCGCGACATGTCGGCCAGGCTGCGGGCCGAGAAGAAGACCGCCGAAGAGATCACGGCGGCCCTTGCCGCCGCCACCAAGGCCGGCACGTTGCAGCCCACGCCGTGGGGCACGATGACGTACCGGCTCTATGGCAAGAAGGACCGCATCCAGTTGCTGTGGGTGCTGTCGGTGCCGGGCGCGACGGCGGAATCGATCGGCGTCTCGGAGGGCAGCCAGCGCGACAACGCCCTCAAGGGCAACGGGCGGCCGTGGCTGATGCTGGCGGGCACCCCGGGCGCCCACATCATGATCCCGATTAACAAGTGACGCCGGCGGCACTGAAGTGCCGCCCTACGTTCGATGGCCGAAACCACACATGCCCGCGCCGTGCCCAGGGTGGACACCACCCTGGTGCACGCGCACGGGATCGCCGCCCTGGTGACCCTGCTCCTCTCGGTCACCTTCGGCATCATCGTCGCCTTTCAGTTGCTCTATCCCGACCTTGGCGCAAGCGTTCCCTGGCTCAGTTGGGGACGCCTGCGCTATTCGCACACGCAGGGCATCATGCTCGGCTGGCTGGGGAACGCGTTCTTCGCGTTCCTCTACCATGCCGTGCCCATCCTGAGCGGCCGGCCTGTCACGAGCGCCGCCCTGGGCCGCTGGCTGTTCGCCGTGTGGAACTTCGCGGTGATGCTGCCGGGGTGGGTGCTGGTGCTGGCAGGCGTGAGCCAACCGCTGGAGTGGGCCGAATTTCCCCTCGTGGTCGACGCCATCGTCGTCGTGGCCCTGCTGATGGCGGCGGTGCAGTTCCTGCCGCCGTTCTTCACGCGGGGGCTTGAGTACCTTTACGTGTCGAGCTGGTACATCATCGGCGGCCTCGTGTTCACGCTGCTGGCCTACCCGATGGGCAACATCGTGCCCGAACTCGTGGCGGGCGCCAGCGGGGCCGCATTCAGCGGCCTGTGGATTCACGATGCGGTGGGCCTGTTTGTGACGCCCATGGCGCTGGCGATCATCTACTTTGTCATCCCGGCGGCGACGCGCCGGCCCATCTACAGCCACTTCCTGTCGATGCTCGGGTTCTGGCTGCTGTTCTTCCTGTATCCCCTGAACGGCACGCACCACTACGTGTTCTCGGTCATTCCCATGTCGGCGCAGATTGCGGCCATCACCGCCTCGGCACTGCTCGGCGTGGACGTGATCATCGTGGTGGCCAACCTGCTGCTGTCGTTGCGGGGCGCCGGCGTGATCCCGAAAGACCCGGGCCTGCGCTTCGTGGCCACGGGCACCTACTTCTACCTGATCGTCAGCCTCCAGGGATCGATGCAGGCGCAGATGGCGGTGAACCAGGCGGTGCACTTCACCGACTGGGTCGTGGCGCACTCGCACATGGCCATGCTGGGGTTTGCCTCGTTTGCCGCGGCTGGCGGCCTGGTGCACGCGTGGCAGCGCATTCCGTGGGCGCGCTACAACGCGCGCGCCATCAATCACGGCTACTGGCTGCTGGTGGCCGGCCTGGTGCTGATGGCGGTGGACCTGACGGTGGCGGGCCTGGTGCAGGGCCGGCTGTGGGCCGAGGGCGCGCCGTGGATCGAGTCGGTGCAGGCGTCACGCGTGTACTGGGTGATTCGCGCGCACGGGTCGTCGTGGCTGCTGGCCGGCGGGTTCATCTCGCTGCTGGTGGGCCTCACCACCGGGCCCCGGGGCGGCGGGCTGAACCCGGAGGGGCGGGACTTTAGTCCCGCCCGTACGCCGGACCTGGAGGGGCGGGACTATAGTCCCGCCCAAGGAGGCGCGTCATGAGCGGCCGCGCCGTCCGCAAGGCGTACCTCGTGGCCAGCGTGGCCGGCGTCGCGTTCTTCGTGATGTCGGTTGGCCTGCTGGGCGTATGGCCCAAGCAGGTGATCGACGCGCAGACCGCCGCAATGTCGCCGGAGCACCCGCTGGGCATGAGCGCGAGCGCGCTGCGCGGCCGCGCCATCTACGGCCGCGAGGGGTGCGCCTACTGTCACACGCAGCAGATCCGGTACCTCCATGCCGACATGACGCGGTTCGGCGCCCCCACCCTGGCGTGGGAGACGCGCTTCGACTATCCGCACCTGTGGGGCACGCGGCGCATCGGGCCCGACCTGTCGCGCGCGGCGGGCACCCGATCGGCCGACTGGCACTACGCGCACCTGTTCGCCCCGAGGTCGGTGGTGTCGAAGTCGGTGATGCCGGCGTACCCCGCGCTCTTCGACGGCGCCGCCGACCGCCCGCGCCAGGAGGCGCGCGACCTGGTGGCGTACCTGGAGACGCTGGGCCGCGCCCGCGAGATCGCCGGGCCCGAAGGCGAGGTCCACGCGCGCGAAGGGTGCAATTGCCCGGACGACGAGATGGCGCAGATGGCGTTTGCCGGCCCCATCAACGCGCACCCGGGGAGGACGCGCCGCGACGGCGACGTGCCTGATTCCGTGGGGCGGGAAGTAGGGCGGGCAGTAGGGCGGAACTTCAGTTCCGCCAATCCCGCATCGGCTTCCGCCGATCTCTCGCGCGGCCAGCAGTTGTTCGGCGACCACTGTGCCAGTTGCCATGGGGCCACGGGCGAGGGTGATGGCCCGGGCGCCGCGGCGCTCCGGCCGCGGCCGGGCAACCTGGCCGAGCGCGAATTCAGCGATGCGCGCCTCGCGCAGGTGCTTTGGAACGGCGTGTCCGGCACGGCCATGCCGGCCTGGCGAGACCACCGGCCCGCGGATCTGGCGGCCCTGGCCGCGGTGGTGAAGGGCTTCCGCGCCGAGCGGCCAGAGCCCGCGATGCCAGACGACATCGTGGAGCTGGGCGCGCGCGTCTACGCGTCCAACTGCGTGCAGTGCCACGGCGAGGAAGGTGACGGCCGGGGAACCGCGGCGGCCGCGCTGCCCATGGCGCCCACGAACTTCCGCCAGCAGCGGCCGAGCCTGGATTACAGCCTGCGGGCCCTGCGCAACGGCGTGGACGGCACGCCCATGGCCCCGTGGACGTCGCGACTGGGCGCGGCCGAGATCCTGGCCGCGGCCCACCATGTCCGGGGCTTCTACGACGGAGGCCCCCGGTGATCACCGACCTCATCATCGGCCTGTCGGTGCTGCTCAGCCTGGTGTTCGTGGTGGCGTGGCTGCTGCGGCCCGACCTGCGGGCGTGGATCGAGCGGCCCAAGTACCAGTTTCACGACGCGGTGCGGGAGTATGATCGGGCCCAGCGCCCTGGCGAGCACGGCAAGGAGAACCACTCGGCGTGACCACCCCCGACACGCAACCAGAACAAAGCGGCCTTGCCACGGCGGTGATCGTGTGCGCGGCGATTGGCATCGGGGCGATCGGGGCCACGCTCTACTTCGCCGGGACGCGGCCCGCCGAGGCCGGCACCGCGCCGCCGGAGGTGGCCACCGAGGAGTACGGCCGCCGCCTGCTGCGCGAAACGCCCGAACTCCTGGGACTGGACCACCCCGATCCCGAGCGGCGGATGATCGGCAACCGCCTGGCCTGCGCGTCGTGCCACATCGATATCGGCACCGAGCCCGGCACGCTCAACCTGCTGCAGACCACGGACCACTACCCGCGCTTCTCGGGGCGGGCCGGCGGCATGACCGACATCGAGGACCGCATCAACGAGTGCATGACGCGCAGCATGAACGGCAAGCCGCTGCCGATGGACAGCCCCGAGATGATCGCGATGGCGTCGTACCTGCGGTCGCTCGGCGCGCAATACGAGGCGATGGGCGCCGGCGCGAAGAAGGCGCAGGAGCCCCCGTCGTTCAAGACGCCCAACCGCCGGGCCGACGTCGCGATGGGGCAGGTCGTCTACAGCGGCAAGTGCGGCATTTGCCACGGTGCCGACGGCGCCGGGCTGCTCTCCACCGGCGACCTGCGCAAGGGCTATCTCTTCCCGCCGCTGTGGGGCCCCGACAGCTTCAACGACGGCGCGGGCATGGGCCGCGTGCTCACCGCGGCCCGCTTCATCAAGGCGCGCATGCCGCTTGGCAAGGCCGATCTCACGGACGATGAGGCGTTCGACGTGGCGGCCTTCATCAACAGCAGGCCGCGTCCCGAGATGCCGAACCTCGAGAAGGACTACCCCGACCCTGCGACGAAGCCCGTCGACAACCCCTACGGGCCGTACGCGGATCCGTTCCCGCAGGACCAGCACAAGTACGGGCCGTTCCAGCCGATCGAGGACTACTACAAGGCGCTGAAGAAGACGAAGTAGCTGCCTCCGGGTGCGGGGTGCCGCACCCGTCCTCGGACGAGACGTGTCATCCCGGCTGGCCGGTGGCGACGTGCGGACGCACCGTCGCCACGACGTCGCGGGCGCCGGCGCCGCCGCCCCCC
>CAYJPQ010000012.1:0-66554 GCA_964372085.1 uncultured Bifidobacteriaceae bacterium
CTACAGGTTCTACAGGTTCTACAGGTTCTACAGGTTCTACGGGTTCTACGGGTTCGCGCTACCAGCGGTAGTGCGCGAACGCCTTGTTGGCTTCGGCCATGCGGTGCACGTCTTCGCGCTTCTTCACCGCGCCCCCGCGCAGGTTCGCCGCGTCGAGCAGCTCGTTGGCCAGCCTCTCCTGCATGGTCTTGCCGTCGCCGCGCGCCCGGGCGAAGCCCACCAGCCACCGGATGCTCAACGAGAGCCGCCGGGTCGGGTTCACCTCGATCGGCACCTGGTAGTTCGAGCCGCCCACGCGCCGCGATTTCACCTCGAGGGCGGGCTTCACGTTGTCGACCGCCTTCTTGAAGATCTTCAGCGGGTCGTCGCCGGAGCGCTCCTTGATGAGGTCGAAGCTCTGGTAGAGAATCCGCTCCGCGGTGGAGCGCTTGCCCGCGCCCATGATCGTGTTGATGAACTTGGTCACCAGCGGGCTGTCGTACAGCGCGTCCGGCCTCAGTTCACGTTTCGCAACTACTCGTCTACGCGGCATCGTCTTGGCTCTTGGCTTTGGGCTCTAGGCGCTAGAGTCCGGTTACGACTTGGGGCGCTTGGCGCCGTACTTCGAACGTCCCTGCTTGCGGCCCTGCACGCCCACGGCGTCCAGCGTCCCGCGGACAACGTGGTAGCGCACGCCCGGCAGGTCCTTCACGCGGCCCCCGCGAATGAGCACCAGCGAGTGCTCCTGCAGGTTGTGGCCCACGCCCGGGATGTAGGTCGTGACCTCAATCTTGTTGGTCAGGCGAACGCGCGCCACCTTGCGGAGCGCCGAGTTCGGCTTCTTCGGGGTCTGCGTGAACACGCGCACACAGACGCCGCGCTTCTGCGGGCTGTTCTGCAGCGCCGGGCTCTTGGTCTTCCACAAGACCTTGTCGCGTCCTTTACGGACCAGCTGACTAATCGTCGGCACGAGCACTCCACCGCACCGCGGCCGGACGTCTCCGGGCGGCGCACTCTGGCGAAAAAATCCTCCACGGCCTCCTTGCGGGAAGCTGTGGTGCCCAAGGCCTGAAAGCCCGCCAGATGGCGGCTTGGCACCCCGAGCTGGTAAACCCTACTGCTGTTGTGTTTTCGGCACCGGCGGACGCTTCGTGCTCCGGAGCGGCTCCCCCAGGAGGGGCTCCGCTGTAGCGTCACGGTGCTGTTGAGACTAGATAGGGTGTCCTAGCCTCACGAGAACCTGACGAATATAGCACGGCCCGCCAAACCCACGCAAGCGTGGTAGCCTTCCCCGCCATGGCCCTTGCTTTTACCGTTGCTTTTACCCTTGTTTTGGGCCGGTTTCTGGCCGCCGGCGCCACCTCGGCCCGGCCCCCCACCCGCTCGGCCGTCGAGAGCCCCGACGTCACGGCGCTCGGCGATGCGAAGCCCGAGACCAGGCCCGGTCAGTAACCCCCGTGCCGACCCCGACACGACGAGTGACGCTGGTGGTGTCCGCCGACGCGAACATGGCGGCGCGGGACGCTGACAGGCGGCGCAACCGCTGGACCGACGCGCATCCGGGCGGACAGGTGGTGGCCGCGCCTCCGGCCGCGGAGTGGCCGTTTCGTTATCCGCCGGTGCCGCCGCTGCCGGCCGGTTCCCTGCTGGTGCGCGTCGACGCGCTGCACGAGGCGTTCGTCAACCACCAGCGGGGCGCCACGCGCCTCGTCACGACGCAAGCCACGTACACTTCCGAGGTGTGGCACCAGGCGCTCGCCGCCCACGGCGGCGCGCAGGTGCTGGCCACGGCCGATCCCGACGCGCTGCGCGCGCACGCGCCAGAGGTGCTCGAGCGTCGCGGGCCCTGGGCGGACGTAGACGTCGTGATCCTTGAAGGCGAGGGTGCGCAGGGTGCACAGGGTGCACAGGGTGCACAGGGTGCACAGGGTGCACAGGGTGCACGGGGTGCACGGGGTGCACGGGGTGCACGGGGTGCACGGGGTGCACAGGGTGCACGGGGTGCACGGGGTGCACTCGGTGCCACAAGCACAGCCGCGCTTCTCGCGCGGGCGTTTCGCGTGGACGATTCCGGCGAGCGGCTGCGGCGGTGTGTAGAGGCGCTCGCGCTCGGGCGCACGCCGCCGGCGCTGGTGGCCGCGGCCAGCGCGTGCATGGAGGTGCACGACCTGGCCACCGCCGCGCGCGACCTCGACGAGGCCCTGGCCCTCGCCCCCGAGTGGCCGGCCGCCCATTTCGAACGCGGAAAGCTGTGGCTGCGCACCGACGACATGGCGCGCGCGAGCGAGTCCTTTCGGGCCACGGTGGACCGCCTACCCGGGTTCGAGTCGGCCTGGGCCAACCTCGGCGCGACCCTGGGCGAGCTCGATCGTCCCGACGAGGCGCTGGCGGCGTTCGAACGAGCCCTGGCGCGCGACCCGAAGAGCCACCAGGCGCTCAACAACGTGGGCGTCGCCCAGCGGGAACTGGGCCGGCTGAGCCATTCGGAGGCCGCCTTCCGAACGGTAATTCAACTGGCCCCCAATCTGGCCGTTGGCCATTACAATCTGGGACATACCCTGTTTTTGCAGGGCCGGTACCAAGCCGCCCTGTCAGCGTATGCCGAGGGCCAGGCCCGCGACCCGGAGCGCAACCCGGTGCAGGCGTCGCGGCTTGCGCTCTGCCGCGTGGCCACCGGCGATGCCGCGGGGGCCTTGAACGAGTTGGAGCGGGCCACCGGGCCGCTGTCGGGCGAGTACCGTCGGCAATTGCTGGCCGATACGAGCGCGATCTTGTGGGCCGTCATCACGGCGCAGCCGGCGCTGCAGGGATGGCAACCCGTGCACGAATGGCTGACCCGGGAACTCGCCAGGCCGGTGTGAGGAAAGGCGTATGAGTGGCGGCACCAGCCCCAACCCAGTGAGCACGTTCATCCGCGACCGGGGCATCCGCCTGGCGGCCGGCCTCGCGGTGGTGGTGGCCATCCCCATGGCCGTGCTGTTCTACTTCCAGTTCCGCTCGCTGGCCGATCTCGAGACCACCTCCGCGGTGGTGCTTCGCCAGCTCTCCACCGACACGGCCGAGTCGCTCACCCGCGCGCTGGAGGACCACATGAAGCGGCCGCACATCTCGGTGCTGCTGCGCGTGCCCCAGGCCAGGACCGAGCCCCTCGACTTCGCCTGGCTCGATCCGATCATGGCCGAGGCGCTCCAGGAGAGCCCGTTTGTCGAGTCGTTCTACGTGTGGACCGAGCAGGGCCCACAGGCCAACCGCTGGCTGTCGTTCGACAAGACCAGCGCCGCCCTGCCGCCTGCCGGCCCGATCTACCGCTTCCGCGAGGACGCCGAACTGGGGCGGCGCCTCCTCCCGCGCCTGCAGGAGATGGCCAGGATGCGCATGGCCATCGTGGCGTTCACCGACGAAGGGGGCGGCCACCGGCACTACGTGCAGGCCCAGTTGCGCTTCGAGGGCCCGGCGCGCCAGCGCATGACGAGCGTCATCGCGTTCGCGGTGGACGCCGACCAGCTGCGCGCCGAGTACGTGCCGGCGCTGCTGCGCGACCGGCTGGCCACGGTGCAGCAGCCGACGGGGTTCCCGCCGCTCGAGATCGAGGTGCTCGGCGAGGCGGGCGAGCACGTGTTCATGTCGAACCCGCACCGCACCGAGAAGGCGGTGGACGAGCGCACCTTCCCCATCATCTTCTTCGACAAGGAGCTGCTCGAGTTCGCCGCGCCCTACGAGGAGCACCGGGAGATCTGGCGCCTGCGCACGGGCTACGGGCCGCTCGGCATCCCCGAGATCGTGAGCGCGAGCACGCGCCCGCAGCTGGTGCTGATGGCGGTGCTGGCGGTGGCAATGGCGCTCGGCGTGTTCCTGGCGGCGGGGGCCGCCGCCCGCGAGGTGCGCGTGGCCGAGCTCAAGAGCAACTTCGTGGCGTCGGTGTCGCACGACCTCAAGACGCCGCTGGCGCTCATCCAGCTGTTCGCCGAGACGCTGGAGCTCGGCCGGGTGCGCACGCCCAAACGCGCGCAGGAGTACTACGGCATCATCAACGGCGAGGCCAAGAAGCTGACGCGCCTCATCGAGAACATCCTCGACTTCTCGCGCATGGAGGCCGGGCTGCGGCCCTACCGGATGGAGCCCGCCAGCCTCGGCGAGGCGGTCACGAAGGTGCTGGCGCGCATGGAGAACCAGCTGGCGCAGGCCACGTTCTCGGTCACCACCCGCATCGAGCCCAACCTGCCGCGCGTGCTCGCCGACGAGGGCGCCACCGAGCAGGCGATCGAGAACCTGCTGGCCAACGCCATGAAATACAGCGGCGACGCACGGGCCATCGAGGTCACCGTGTCGCGCGCGGGCGGGCACGTGCTGGTGACCGTGCGCGACCACGGCATCGGCATCCCCAGCCGCGAGCAGGGCCGCATCTTCCGCAAGTTCTACCGCGTGCAACGCGATCTCGGCGGGGGCCCGCAGGGCACGGGCCTCGGCCTGGCGATTGTCGACCACACCATGCGCGGGCACGGCGGCTTTGTCCGCGTGACGAGCGAGCCCGGCCAGGGCAGCACGTTCTCCCTGCACTTCCCCATTCCGGCCGAGCCGGAGTTCGAGGCCGCCCTCGTGGAGCGTACGTCGTGAGCAAACGGATCCTGGTGATCGAAGATGAGCCGCAGATGCGGATGGGCCTGCGCGACAACCTCGAGCTCGAGGGCTACGAGGTGGACACCGCCGCCGACGGCGACGAGGGGCTGGCCAAGGCCGCCGCTTTCGCGCCCGACCTGGTGCTGCTCGACGTGATGCTGCCCAGGAAGAACGGCTTCGACGTGTGCCGCGAGCTGCGCGCCAGGTCGGCCGCCACTCCCATCGTGATGCTCACCGCGCGATCGGCCGAAACCGACAAGGTGCTCGGCCTCGAGCTGGGCGCGGACGACTACGTGACCAAGCCCTTCTCCCTCACCGAGCTGCTCGCGCGCGTGCGGGCGGTGCTGCGGCGGACGGGAGGCCAGACACCCGCCGCCGACGCGCTGCGCATCGGCGACCTCGAGGTGGACTTCAAGCTGCACCAGGCGCGGCGCGGCAAGGCCCGCGTGGAGTTCACGGCCCGCGAATTCGATCTGCTGCGCTACTTCGTCCAGCACACCGGGCAGGTGGTGACGCGCGAGCAGATCCTGAACGAGGTGTGGGGCTACGAGGAGTTCCCCACCACGCGCACGATCGACAACTTCGTCGCCAAGCTGCGCCAGAAGATCGAGCGCTCCCCGCACGCCCCCGAACACATCCTCACGATTCACGGCTCGGGCTACAAGTTCGTGGGATGATGGCGCGGATAGGGGTTATCCACAGATTGCGCCGATGACGCAGATTTCTTTCTGCGCGTGAGGCCGGCGCTGGCGGCGAAGCCGCCGACAGCGCAAGCCAGAGGGCCCGGACATGAGCCGGCTGTGAATGGTCGTGCCGGTTCATGTCCGGGCCCTCTGGCTTGCGCAGGCGCGCCTCCGGCGCGCCACGCCGGCCTGCGATCCACAATCGGTGGAATCGGCGAAATCTGTGGATGACCCCATCCTGCCAATCCCGGTAGAATCCGCGTAATGGATCCCAAGACGCTGCTCCTGGCCGGCCTCATCCTGATCGCCGTCGTGTACTTCCTGTTCTGGTCCACCACGGTCCGCCGGCACCGCGCCGCCATGAAGAACCCGCCGCCGATCGCGCCGACGCCGCTGCAGATGGCCATCTCGTTCGTGGCCAACTTCTTCGACACGTTGGGCATCGGGTCGTATGCCACGACCACGTCCATGCTGCGGTTCTGGAAGGTCATCCCCGACGAGAAGATCCCCGGCACCCTCAACGTGGGCTACGTGCTGCCCACCGTCGTCCAGGCCCTCATCTACATCACCATCGTCGAGGTGGAGTTCGGGACGCTGGTGGCCATCATCGGATCGGCGGTGGCCGGGGCCTGGCTCGGGGCGGGCGTGGTGTCGCGCCTCGAGCGGCGGCAGGTGCAGATCGGCATGGGCTTCGCCCTGGTGGGCGCCGCCGGCCTGATGCTGGCCTCGCTCACGGGCATCGGCCCGGCGCCCGGCGTCGCCCTCGGCGTGGCCGGCGCCAAGCTCGGCCTGGCCGTGGCCATTTCCACCGTGCTCGGGGCGCTCATGATGCTCGGCATCGGCTACTACGCCCCCTGCCTCATCATGATCAGCCTGCTCGGCATGAACCCCACCGCCGCCTACCCCATCATGATGGGCGCGTGCGCATTCCTGATGCCGGTCGGCAGCATCCAGTTCATCCGGCGGGAGGCGTACGACCTGCGCACGGCAATCGGCATGGTGGTGGGCGGGCCCATCGCCGTGGTCATTGCCGCTTTCATCGTGAAGTCGCTGCCGCTCGACACGGTGCGCTGGCTGGTGGTGGGGGTGGTGCTCTACACGGCCGCCGGCATGCTCCGAACCGCCGCGCTCGAGCGCGCCGTCAAGGTGGCCACGTCACCGACGGCCTAGTCAACGTGAGATTGGCTACGGGGCGCCGGGATTTCAGTCCCGGCGTCTGGCCGGGGCTGAAGCCCCGGCCCTCCACGCGTCAGTATCCTCTCCCCTAGCCCGCGATCGCGACGGTCGCCGACGCGGGCATGCCCACGTCGTACGTCGAGCCGTCGCTCACCGTCAGGACCACCGTCTCGGGCCCCTCGGCCGTCGCGTCGGCCATGGGCGTGATCACCACCTCCACGAACGCCTGCCCCGCCGGTATCGTCACCAGCGACGCCAGCGGCTGGTAGTCGATGCCATTCCGGGCGGTGCCGCTCACCGTGTAGAGCACCGCCAGGCTCGCCGCCGTGCTGCCGGTGCGGGTGAAGCGGACCCGGCCTGTATCGGGCCCGGCCTCCGTCGCCGCAGGGTCCACCGCCTCGGCCGTCACGACGGGCGTGTCGGCAATGGTCGCCACGGCCGAGATCTGCGTGCCTAGTGGATACGGAGCCGCGCTGGTCAAGAGGATCGCCACGACCTCAGGTCCCTCAACGAGCGCGTCACTCAGGGGCGTGACCACGACGTCCACAACGGCCTGCCCGGCCGGGAACGTGGCGGTTGCCGGCAGCAACTGATAGTCGACACCATTCACGGCGGCGCCGCTCAGCGCGAAGGTCACCGTCAGGGGCGCGGCCAGCAGCAGCGCGTCGCCCTTGCGCGTCAGCCTGAAGGTGGCCGTCGACGGACCTACCTCGGCGGCGACGCCGCTAACGGCCGTAACGTTCACGCCTGGCAACGGGGTGATGTCGTCGTCATCGTCGTCATCGTCGTCATCGTCGTCGTCATCGTCATCGTCGTCATCCCCATCGTCATCCCCGGGGTTCTGCCGCTTCACATCGGACGCTTCGATCGTGGTGCCCTGCGCCGTCGCCTTGATGTGCACCCGGTCGCCCACCCGCAGCGCCGAAAACGGCAGCGCCACCGACCCATGCCGGATGCGCGCGGTCTCGAGCACGATGACCCAACGGCCCGACACCTCGATGGTGCGGGTGCTGGCGTTGATGTTGGCGATGAGCCCCTCGATCTCGAGCCTGGTGGGCGCGGTTGGCTCGGGCGGCGTCGTGTTGGTGGGCGGAGCGGGTGCCCTGGGCGAGGCGGGCGGGGCCGGCGTCGACGGGCCACCATTGCCGCTCCCGCCGTTCCCACGACCGTTCCCATTGCCGAGCGCGGTGCTGGCCTCGCCTGGCGAGCCGGACTCGGTTGAGACGCCGGCCTGGACAATGGGCGCGGTCGACGCCGCGGCAACGACGCGGCCCGCGACTGCTGATGGCGCGGTGGGAATACGAGACGAAGTGGAATCACTGCACGCCGCGGTGAGCAGCGCACAAAGGGCCCAGGCCCCGGTCAGGGTGGTCACACGCATGGCATCGCTCCTTCGGTGAAGGCCGGGGTAGGGCCACCGATAGCGATTGCAACGAACATGCCGGGGTGACGCTTCAGGAAAATGCGGCCACGGATAAGCCAGAGGATGTCATTACTGAAATCGACACACCCGAATTGTCATTGGCTTGAAAGACAAAAGGCACGAAGAGTGTGAGGTGACCTCTTCGTGCCCGTCGTGTTCTTCGTGGTTGCCTCTAGTCGCTCTCGGTGATGCCCCGGTCGGCCAGCTCTTCCGGCTCGACGAGGTATTCCATCTCGCGATCGAGTTCCATGTCCTCGTCGCTCGGCTGCACCACCGGCGGCGGCGGCGGCGGCTCGTCCGCCGGAATCTGCACGTGCCGGTACCACCAGAAGCCCGTGCCCGCCGGGATGAGCCGGCCCATGGTCACGTTTTCCTTGAGGCCGCGCAGGTAGTCAATCTTCCCTGAGATGGCCGCCTCGGTGAGGACGCGGGTGGTCTCCTGGAAGCTGGCCGCCGAGATGAACGACTCGGTGGAGAGCGACGCCTTGGTGATGCCAAGCAGCAGCGGCTGCGCCGTGGCGGGACGGCCGCCGTTGGTGATGACGCGCTCGTTCTCCTCCATGAAGCGGAACTTGTCCACCTGCTCGTCGACGAGGAACTCGGTGTCGCCCACGTCCTCGACGCGCACCCAGCGCATCATCTGGCGGGTGATCACCTCGATGTGCTTGTCGTTGATGTTCACGCCCTGGAGCCGGTAGACCTCCTGGATCTCGTTCACCAGGTACTTCTGCAGCTCCTTCTCGCCCAGCACGTGCAGGATGTCGTGCGGGTTGTTGGGGCCGTCCATCAGCGGGTCGCCGGCGCGGACGCGGTCGCCCTCTTGGACGTTCACGTGCACGCCGCGCGGGATGCTGTATTCCCGCGGCTCGGCGTTCGGGTCGTCGGCCACGATGAGGATCTTGCGCTGGCCCTTCACCACGCCGCCGTACTTCACGCTGCCGTCGATCTCGCTGATGACGGCGGGGTCCTTGGGCTTGCGGGCCTCGAAGAGCTCCACCACGCGCGGCAGGCCGCCCGTGATGTCCTTGGTCTTCGTGGTCTCGCGCGGGATCTTCGCCAGCACGTCGCCGGCGTTCACCGCCTCGCCGTCCTGGACCATCAGGTGCGCGCTCACCGGCATGATGTACCGGCGGAGCGTGTTGCCGTTGGCCGCCTTGATCTCGATGGTCGGCTGCTTCTTCTCGTCGGGCGAGTCCACGACGATGAGGCGCGACAGGCCGGTGACCTCGTCCACGTCCTCCTGCACGGTGACGCCGTCGAGGATGTCCTTGAAGCGGATCTGCCCGCTCTCTTCCGTGAGGATCGAGAACGTGTAGGGGTCCCACTCCACGAGGATCTGGCCGTTGTCGACCCCCTGCCCGTCCTTCACCTTCATGCGGGCGCCGTACACCACCTGGTAGCGCTCGCGGTCGCGGCCCTTCTCGTCCTTCACCACGATGAAGCCGTTGCGGTTCATCACGATGAGGTCGCTGCCGCCCTGGGCGTTGGGGCGATCGATGACCTGCAGGTTCTCGTAGGCCGCGATGCCCTTGTGCTTCGAGTCGAGGGTCGACTGGTCGGAGATGCGCGAGGCCGTGCCGCCGATGTGGAACGTGCGCATCGTCAGCTGCGTGCCGGGCTCGCCGATCGACTGGGCCGCCACGACGCCCACCGCGAGGCCGAGCTCGACGAGCCGGCCCGTGGAGAGGTCGCGGCCGTAGCACCGGGCGCAGACGCCCCGGCGCGACGCGCAGGTCAGCACCGAGCGGATCTTCACCTTCTCGATGCCGGCGTCCTGCACCTCGGCGGCCTTCTCCTCGCCGATCTCGTCGTTGAGGTCGAGGATCACGCCGCCCTTGATGGGATCGGTGATGCGCTCGAGCGACACGCGGCCGATGATGCGGTCGCGCAGGGGCTCGATGATCTCGCCGCTTTCCACGATGGCCCGGGCCTCGATGCCGTCGAGGGTGCCGCAGTCGTGGTCCGAGACGATCACGTCCTGCGCCACGTCCACGAGGCGGCGGGTCAGGTAGCCTGAGTCGGCGGTCTTCAGCGCGGTGTCGGCCAGGCCCTTGCGCGCGCCGTGGGTGGAGATGAAGTACTCGAGCACCGACAGGCCCTCGCGGAAGTTGGCCTTGATGGGCTGCTCGATGATCTCGCCCGACGGCTTCGCCATCAGGCCGCGCATGCCCGCCAGCTGGCGGATCTGCTGCTTGCTGCCGCGGGCGCCCGAGTCGGCCATGATGTAGACCGGGTTGAACTTGCCCTCCCGGTCGCGCTTTTCCATCTCGGCGAACATGGCGTCGGCAATCTTCTCGGTGACGTCCGACCACACGGCGATGATCTTGTTGTAGCGCTCGCCGTTGGTGATCGCGCCCTCGAGGTACTGCTGCTCGACCTTGATCACCTCGTCGCGCGCGTTGGCGACGAGCTTGACCTTCTCCTGCGGGATGATGAGATCCTGGATGCCGATGGACATCCCCGAGCGCGTGGCGTAGGTGAAGCCCGTCTGCTTCAGGCTGTCGAGCATCTCCACGGTGTTCTGGAGCCCGGTGGTGAGGTAGCAGCGCTGCACCAGCTGCTGCAGGCCCTTCTTCTTGAGCATGCCGTTGACGAACGGCAGCCCCTTGGGCATCGCGGCGTTGAAGATCACGCGGCCCACGGTGGTGTTGAGGAGGCGGTTCTCGACCTCCTGGACGTCGGTGTGGAGCACGTCCTGGTCGTCGCGCGCGGTCGTCATGTCCTGCAGCGGGCCGCTGTAGCGCAGCCGGATGGGCGACAGGGTCTCGACCTCGCCGGCCTCCAGGGCCAGGATGACGTCATCGACGCAGGCGAAGGCGCGGCCCTCGCCCTTGGAGCCCGGGCGCGCCTTGGTCAGGTAGTAGCACCCGAGCACGATGTCCTGCGAGGGCACCGCCACCGGCGTCCCGTTGGACGGCGACAGGATGTTCTTCGACGACATCATCAGCTCGGCGGCCTCGATCTGGGCCTCGGGCGACAGCGGGATGTGCACCGCCATCTGATCGCCGTCGAAGTCGGCGTTGAACGCCGTGCACACGAGCGGGTGGATGCGGATGGCCTTGCCCTCCACCAGCACCGGCTCGAAGGCCTGGATGCCCAGGCGGTGGAGCGTCGGCGCGCGGTTGAGCAGCACCGGGTGCTCCTTGATCACCTCTTCGAGCACGTCCCACACCTCGGGGACCTGCTTCTCCACCATCTCCTTGGCCTGCTTGATGGTGGCCACGAGGCCGCGCTCTTCCAGCTTGTTGTAGATGAACGGCTTGAACAGCTCGAGCGCCATCTTCTTCGGCAGGCCGCACTGGTGCAGCTTCAGCTCGGGACCGACGACGATCACCGAGCGGCCGGAGTAGTCGACGCGCTTGCCGAGCAGGTTCTGGCGGAACCGGCCCTGCTTGCCCTTGAGGGTGTCCGACAGCGACTTGAGCGGCCGGTTGTTGGCGCCGCGCAGCACGCGGCCGCGCCGGCCGTTGTCGAACAGCGCGTCCACGGCCTCCTGGAGCATGCGCTTCTCGTTCCGGATGATGACGTCCGGCGCCTTGAGCTCCATCAGCTTCTTCAGCCGGTTGTTGCGGTTGATGACGCGGCGGTAGAGGTCGTTCAGGTCGGAGGTGGCGAAGCGGCCGCCGTCGAGCGGCACGAGCGGGCGCAACTCGGGCGGGATCACCGGCACCACGTCCAGGATCATCCACTCGGGCTTGTTGCTCGACTTGCGGAAGGCGTCGACCACCTTCAGGCGCTTGGCGTACTTCAGCTTCTTCTGGGCCGAGCTCTCGCCGCGCATCTTCTCGCGCATCTCGAGCGCCAGCTTGTCGACGCTGACGCGCCGCAGCAGCTCCTTGATGGCCTCGGCGCCCATCTGCGCCTTGAACTTCGAGTAGCCGTACTCCTCGCGCGCCTTGCGGAACTGGTCCTCCGTCAGCAGCTGGTTCTGCACCAGCTTGGTGTCCATCGGGTCCACCACCACGTAGGCCTCGAAGTAGAGCACCCGCTCGAGGTCGCGCAGCGAGATGTCCAGCAGGTGGCCGATACGGCTCGGCAGCCCCTTGAAGAACCACACGTGGCTCACGGGGGTGGCCAGCTTGATGTGGCCCAGCCGCTCGCGGCGCACCTTGGCCTGGGTCACCTCGACGCCGCACTTGTCGCAGATCACGCCGCGGTGCTTCATGCGCTTGTACTTGCCGCAGAGGCACTCCCAGTCGGTGATCGGGCCGAAGATCTTCGCGCAGAACAGGCCGTCGCGTTCGGGCTTGAACGTGCGGTAGTTGATCGTCTCCGGCTTGGTGACCTCGCCGAACGACCACTGCTCGATCTTCTCTGGCGACGCCAGGCTGATCCGGATGGCGTCGAAGTCGGCCTTCAGGGCGGTCTTGCTGTCGGTGAAGCTTGGTCGCATGTTCATCAGCACTTAGCCCTCCAGCACCGGTTCGGCGCTCTCCTCGGTCAGTTCCGCCGGCTTGCGCTTGGTGGAGACGAGCTCCACGTCCAGGCACAGCGACTGCAGCTCACGGATGAGCACGTTGAACGACTCGGGGAGACCCGCCGTGAAGGAGGCGTCGCCCTTCACGATGGATTCGTAGATCTTCGCGCGGCCGGTCACGTCGTCCGACTTCGCGGTGAGCAGCTCCTGCAGGATGTGGGCGGCGCCGTAGGCCTCGAGCGCCCACACCTCCATCTCGCCGAAGCGCTGGCCGCCGAACTGGGCCTTGCCGCCCAGCGGCTGCTGCGTGATGAGCGAGTACGGCCCGATCGACCGGGCATGGATCTTGTCGTCGACCAGGTGCGAGAGCTTCAGCATGTAGATGTAGCCCACCGTCACCTGCTGCTCGAAGGGCACGCCGGTCATGCCGTCGTAGAGCCTCGTCTTGCCGCCCTCCTGCTCGAGGCCGGCCTTGTCGAGCCAGCCCGTGATCTCCTTCTCCGTGGCGCCGTCGAAGACGGGCGTCGCGAAGTAGAGGCCCAGCGCGTGCGCGGCCCACCCGAGGTGCGTCTCGAGGATCTGGCCCACGTTCATGCGCGACGGCACGCCCAGCGGGTTCAGCACGATCTCCACCGGGGTCCCGTCCGGCAGGTAGGGCATGTCTTCCTCGGGGAGGATGCGCGCGATGACGCCCTTGTTGCCGTGGCGGCCGGCCATCTTGTCGCCGACCGACAGCTTGCGCTTCATCGCCACGTACACCTTGACGAGCTTGATCACGCCCGGCGGCAGTTCGTCGCCCCGGCGGATCTTCTCCTTCTTCTCCTCGAAGAGCTGCTTGATCACCTCGACCTGCCGTTCGGTGCGCTCCTCGAGCGTCCGCAGCTCCGGCTCCATCGCCGCGTCGTCGGTCTGGATCTTCGCGCGGATGAGCGCGGCGAACGGCACCGGCGCCATCGCGTCCATCGTCAGCTGCTGGCCCTTCTTGAGCAGCCGCTCGCGCCCGAACTCGTCGAACAGGTCGGCGCGCAGCGTCTGGCCCTGCAGCATGTTGACGACGCGCTTCTTCGTCTCGTCGTGCAGGATGCGAACCTCGTCCTGGAGGTTCTTCTCCATCATGTCGAGCTCGTCCTGCTCGATGGCCTTCGCGCGGTCGTCCTTCTCGATGCCCTTCCGCGAGAAGATCTTCACGCCGACGATGATGCCCTCGATGCCCGGGGGGCAGATGAGCGAGGCGTCGCGCACGTCGCCGGCCTTCTCGCCGAAGATCGCGCGGAGGAGCTTCTCTTCCGGGGTCAGCTGGGTCTCGCCCTTCGGCGTGACCTTGCCCACCAGGATGTCGCCCGGCTTCACCGAGGCGCCGATCCGGATGATGCCGCTGTCGTCGAGGTCGCGGAGGTAGCCCTCCGACACGTTCGGGATGTCGCGGGTGATCTCCTCGGGGCCCAGCTTGGTGTCACGGGCCTCGATCTCGAACTCCTCGATGTGGATCGACGTGTAGTAGTCCTCGCGCACCATCTTCTCGCTGACGAGGATGGCGTCCTCGAAGTTGTACCCGCGCCACGGCATGAACGCCACGAGCACGTTGCGCCCGAGCGCGAGCTCGCCGAGCTCCGTGCACGGGCCGTCCGCGAGGACCTGGCCCTTCTGCACGCGCTGGCCCTCGCGCACGATCGGCTTCTGGTTGATGCAGGTGTTCTGGTTCGACCGCTTGAACTTGGTCATCGGATAGATATCCGCGCCCATGTCCTCGTTGATCTCGCCCGACTCCGATTCGACGCGCACCACGATGCGGGTGCTGTCGACGAAGTCCACCGTGCCGGTGCGGCGCGCCACGGCCACCGCCCCCGAGTCGCGCGCCGTGATGTACTCCATGCCCGTGCCCACGTAGGGGGCCTGGGCGCGAAGCAGCGGCACGGCCTGGCGCTGCATGTTCGACCCCATCAGCGCGCGGTTCGCGTCGTCGTTCTCCAGGAACGGCACCAGCGAGGCGGCCACCGACACGAGCTGCTTGGGCGACACGTCGATGAACTGCACCTGCTCGCGGGGCGCGAGGATGAAGTTGCCCGTCTGCCGCGCGTCCACGCGCTCGGCCTTGATGCGGTTGTCCTCGTCCAGCTCCACGTTCGACTGGGCGATGATGTACTGGTCCTCTTCCCACGCCGACAGGTAGAAGCAGAACGGCTCGAACTCGACGCCCTTCTTCTTCGACCGGCCGTCGCCGCCCACCAGGTCGTCGGCCTCGACGATGTCGCCGTTCTTGTACTTGGCGTGGCCGCCGGCGTTGGTCACGAGCACGTAGTCGATCACCTGGCCGTTCTTCACCTTGCGGTACGGCGACTCGATGAACCCGAACTCGTTGATGCGCGCGTACGAGCTGAGCGAGCTGATGAGGCCGATGTTCGGGCCTTCCGGCGTCTCGATGGGGCAGATGCGGCCGTAGTGCGTGGTGTGCACGTCACGCACCTCGAAGCCCGCGCGCTCACGCGACAACCCGCCCGGCCCGAGCGCCGAGAGCCGCCGCTTGTGCGTGACTTCGGAGAGCGGGTTGGTCTGGTCCATGAACTGCGAGAGCTGCGACGACCCGAAGAACTCGCGGATGGCGGCCATCACGGGCTTCGCGTTGATCAGGTCGTGCGGCATGGCGGTGGCCATTTCCTGGTACACCGACATCTTTTCCTTGATCGCGCGCTCCATGCGGACCAGCCCGATGCGGAACTGGTTCTCCAGCAGCTCGCCCACCGACCGCACGCGGCGGTTGCCGAGGTGATCGATGTCGTCCACGTTCGCCGGGTTCTTGCGCAGCTTCAGCAGGTACCCGATCACCTCGTAGAAGTCCTGCGGGTGCAGGATGCGCTCGTCGAGCGGCGTCGACAGGCCGAGCTTGGTGTTCAGCTTGAGCCGGCCCACCCGCGAGAAGTCGTACTTCTGCGGGTTGAAGAACATGTTCTCGAAGAGCGTGCGCGAGCTGTCGAGGGTCGGCGGGTCGCCCGGCCGCAGGCGCCGGTAGATCTCGATGAGCGACTCCTCGTGCGTGCGGATCGGGTCCTTCTTGAGGGTGGCCGACATGATCGGGCCCACCTCGTCGCGCTCGGGGAAGAACACGTCGACCTTCTCGACGCCCTTCTCGTGCGCCATCGCCACCACGCGCTGCGTGAGCTCCTCGTTGGCCTCGAGCAGCACCTCGCCGGTGGCCGGGTCGACGATGTCGGCGGCCGCGAAGGCGCCCTCGAGCGCCTCGTCGGTGATGGCGATGTCCTTGACGCCGGCCTTGCGCAGGCCCTCGATGTGCGTCTTGGTGATCTTCTTGCCCTCGCCGATCGACACGTCGCCGGCCTTCACGTCCCTGCGGGCGCGCTGGCCGACCAGTCCCTCGCCCACCGCCCAGTAAAGGGCGTTGTCGCGCAGGTTGAGGCGGTCCACCTGGAAGAACGTGCGGATGATCTCGTCGGCGCCGCGCAGCCCGACGGCGCGCAGGAACACCGTGGCCAGGAACTTGCGCTTGCGGTCGATGCGCACGTACAGCAGGTTCTTGGCGTCGTACTCGAACTCCACCCACGACCCGCGGTAGGGGATGATCTGGGCGACGTACAGGTTCTTGTCTTCCGAGTGGAAGAAGGCGCCGGGCGAGCGGTGCAGCTGCGAGACGATGACGCGCTCGGTGCCGTTGATGATGAACGTGCCGTTGTCCGTCATCAGCGGGATGTCGCCGAAGTAGACCTCCTGCTCCTTGATGTCGCGGATGGTCTTGACGCCCGTCTCGGGGTCCTTGTTCCACACCACGAGGCGGATGGTCACCTTCAGCGGCACGGCGTAGGTCATGCCGCGCTCCTGGCACTCGTCCACGTCGTACTTGAGCTTGAGCGCGACGGCGTGGCCGCAGATGTCGCACATGTCGCCGCGGGCGTGGTTGCCGGTGCCGCACTTGGGGCACAGCACGTCGCGGTCGCCGTACGGATCGCAGACCAGGGTGTGGCCGCAGCTCTTGCAGGGCTTGCGCAGGTGGTGCAGGCCCTGGAGCTTGCCGCACTTGCACTCCCAGTTGCCGATCGAGTACTCGATGAACTCGAGCGACGAGTTCTCCCGGAAGTCGCTGATCGGGAACACCGACTTGAACACCGACTGCAGGCCCTGGTCCTCGCGCTCCGAGGGCAGGCGATTCATCTGCAGGAAGCGCTCGTAGCTCTTCCGCTGGATCTCGATGAGGTTCGGGATCGGAACCGTCGTCTTGATCTTCGAGAAGTCCTTGCGTTCGCGGTAGACGTTTTTGGGAAGGCTGTACATGCGTCGCTCGGGGCCCGGGTCAAGAGAAAAACGAGTACAACGGACACCGGGGCTCGCCCCCGGCGTCCGTCACACACACGATCCGCGTCGGTCGACGATCTACTTGACCTCGACCTTGGCGCCGGCTTCCTCGAACTTCTTCTTGATGGCCGCGGCCTCGTCCTTCGTCACGCCTTCCTTGATGGCCTTGGGCGCGGCCTCGACGAGGTCCTTGGCTTCCTTGAGGCCGAGGCTGGTGACTTCGCGGACAACCTTGATCACGTTGATCTTGTTGCCGCCCACGTCCGTGAGCGTCACCGTGAACTCGGTCTGCTCCTCGGCCGCGGCCGCGCCGCCGGCCGCCGCGCCGCCCATCATGGGCATGGCCATCGGCATCGCCGCCGCCGCCGACACGCCGAGCTCGGTCTCGAGCGCCTTGACGAGCTGCGAGAGCTCCATCACGCTGATGCCCTTGATGTATTCGATCACCTGCTGCTGGTTCACTTCGGCCATTGCTGCTCTCTCCTTAAGAAAAACGGGCTTCGGGTCCTGGCTTCGGGCTCTGGGCTCTAGGCCTGGGCCCCTACGATTCCTTGCGTTTCTGCTCGGCCTGCGCCAGCACGCTCATCAGGTCGCGCGGCACGGCGTTCAGCACGCGCACCAGGTTGACCATCGGCGCCTGCAACAGGAAGAGCAGCTTCGCGTACAGTTCGGGCTTGCCCGGCAGGCTGGCGAGGCTCGTCACCTCGGCCGCCTTGAGGGCCTGGCCCTGCACCACCGCCGCCTTGATCTGCAGCGACGGGGCGATCTTCATGAAGGCCGTCAGCGCCTTGGCGAGCGCCACCGGGTCCCGGGCCGTGTAGGCCACGGCGGTCGTGCCCTCGAAGTGCGCCTCGAGGCTCTCGAACGTCGTGCCCTTCAGGGCGCGCTTCGCCAGCGAGTTCTTCACCACCTTGTAGCTGGCCTTCGCCTTCCGCAGCTCGCGGCGCAGCTCGGTGACCTGCGGGACGTTGATGCCCTTGTAGTCCAGCAGGATGGCCACGTCGGCCCCCTGGAACATCCCCTCGAGCATCTGCAGCTCGGCGGTCTTGTCGGCTCGTGTCACTGCCATGGGTTATGCGCCTCCGCCTTGCTTCTTCGCGGACGCTTCCACGCCGCTCTCATCAATCTTCACGCCGGGGCCCATCGTCGACGACACGGTGATGCTCCGCAGGTACTTGCCCTTCGCGGCGGCCGGCTTGGCGCGCACGATGCTCTCGATGAGCGCCGTGGCGTTGTCGACCAGGTTCTGCGACGAGAACGACGTCTTGCCCACCGGCGCGTGCACGATGCCGGTCTTGTCGACGCGGAACTCCACCTTGCCGGCCTTGATTTCCTTCACGGCCTGCGCCACGTTGGGCGTCACCGTGCCGGTCTTGGGGTTGGGCATCAGGCCGCGGGGCCCGAGCACCTTGCCCAGCTTGCCCACCGCGCGCATCATGTCGGGCGTGGCCACCACCGCGTCGAACGCGGTCCAGCCGCCGTTGATCTTCTCGACCAGCTCCTCGCCGCCCACGATGTCGGCGCCCGCCTCCTGCGCCTCCTTCTGCTTGTCGGGGCCCGCGATCACGAGCACGCTCTTCGACTTGCCCAGGCCGTGCGGCAGCACGACGGTGCCGCGCACCATCTGGTCGGCGTGCTTCGGGTCGACCCCGAGGCGGATGGACAGGGCGATGGTCTCGTCGAACTTGGCGAACTTGATCTTCTGCACGAGGGGCAGCGCATCCGCGAGGGGATACGGCTTGTTCTCCACCTGCGTGCGCGCCGCCGTGTACTTCTTGCCGTGTGATCTCATGTGTCTCCAACCGTGGTACCAGCGGGCCGCCTGCGGCGGGCCTCCCACCTATCCGACGACGTCCAGTCCCATGGAGCGGGCCGTGCCCGCCACCGTCCGCACTGCCGACTCGATCGAGTCGCAGTTGAGGTCGGGCATCTTCAGCTTGGCGATGTCCTCCACCTGCTTCGCGGTGACCGTCCCGACCTTGTTCTTGTTCGGCACCGCCGACCCCTTGGCGAGGTTGGCCGCGCGCTTGAGCAGCACCGCCGCCGGCGGCGTCTTGGTGATGAACGTGTACGAGCGATCCGAGTAGATCGTCACCACGGCGGGGATGATCAGGCCGTCGTCCTTGGCGGTCTTCGCGTTGAAGGCCTTGACGAAGTCCATGATGTTGACGCCGTGCGGGCCGAGCGCCGTGCCCACGGGCGGGGCCGGGGTGGCCTTGCCGGCGGGAATCTGGAGCTTCACCATTGCCTGAACTTTTTTCGCCATTACAGTTTCTCAACCTGCAGGAAATCGAGCTCGACCGGCGTGGCGCGGCCGAAGATGGTCACCATGACCTTCAACGTGTTCTTGTCGACGTTGACCTCGTCGACGACGCCGTTGAAGCCGGTGAACGGCCCCTCGTTGATGCGCACCTGGTCGCCCTTGTCGAACGTGTACTTCGGCTTCGGCTTCTCCGCCGCCGTCTTCACCTGGTCGAGAATCTGCTCGACCTCTTCCTTGGTGAGGGGCGTCGGCTTGGCGCCCGCCCCCACGAACCCGGTGACCTTCGGCGTGTTCTTCACGACGTGCCACGCGTTGTCGGTCATGTTCATCTCGACCAGGATGTAGCCGGGGAAGAAGCGCTTGGAGGAGACCACCTTGCGGCCCCCGCGCATCTCCACGACGTCCTCGGTCGGGATGAGGATCTCGCCGATCTCGTCGGCGAGGCCATACGCGTTCTTGCGCTCCGCCAGCGACTCGGCCACCTTCTTCTCGAACCCCGAGTAGGTGTGGACGATGTACCAGCTCTTCGTGGCGACGTCCGTCATGCCGCCCCGAATCGCGAGAACAGCCACTGCACGGCGCCATTGAGCAGCAGGTCCACGCTGAAGAGGTACAACCCGAAAAACACCGACGTGAGAATCACGACGACCGTCGTCGCGTAGACCTCGCGGTTGCTCGGCCACGTGACGCGCTTCATCTCGTTGCGCACCTCGGCGAGGAACTCGCGCGTGCGCGTCCACCAGCCCAGGGGGGCCTGCAGGGCGCCACCGCCGTCGCCGGACTGCCGTTCCAAAGTGTCGGTCTTCATCGCTTCGCAAAGTGCCGCGTGCCCGAGTCCAGAATGGCAGGCCAGGAGGGAATCGAACCCCCAACCCCCGGTTTTGGAGACCGGTGCTCTGCCAATTGAGCTACTGGCCTACGCGCCTACTTCTGCTCCTTGTGCGGCGTGTGTTTCCGGCAGAACCGGCAGTACTTGCTCAGCTCGATCCGCTCGGTGGTCTTCTTCTTGTTCTTCGTCGAGCTGTAGTTCCGGCGCTTGCACTCGCCGCACGCCAGTTGAATGATGTCGCGCATTGCCTGTTCCTTGCTGGTGCAGGGGTGCAGGGTGCAGGGTGCCGCGGTGCGAACCTAGCACCCGTGCACCCTGCGCCCGTGCACGATGCACCCGTTACTCGATGATCTCCGTAACGGTACCGGCGCCCACCGTGCGGCCGCCCTCGCGGATGGCGAAGCGCGCGCCCTTTTCGAGCGCCACCGGCGCGATCAGCTCGACGCTCACGCTCGTGTTGTCGCCGGGCATGATCATCTCCACGCCCTCGTTCAGCTTCAGCGTGCCCGTCACGTCGGTCGTGCGGACGTAGAACTGCGGGCGGTAGCCGTTGAAGAACGGGGTGTGACGGCCGCCCTCTTCCTTCGAGAGCACCAGCACCTCGGCCTTGAACTTCGTGTGCGGCTTGATCGAGCCGGGCTTGGCCAGCACCTGGCCGCGCTCGACGTCGTCTTTCTCGACGCCGCGGAGCAGCACGCCGACGTTGTCGCCCGCCTGGCCCGAGTCGAGCAGCTTGCGGAACATCTCGACGCCGGTGACCACCTTTTTCTCGGTGGGCTTGAACCCGATGATCTCGACTTCGTCGCCGACCTTGACGATGCCGCGCTCGATGCGGCCCGTCACGACCGTGCCGCGGCCCGAGATCGAGAACACGTCCTCGATGGGCATCAGGAACGGCTTGTCGACGTCACGCTCCGGCACCGGGATGTAGGCGTCGAGCGCCTCCATCAGCTTGGTCACCGACTCCACGCCCTTCGGGTCGCCATTGAGGGCCCCGAGGGCCGACACGCGCACCACCGGGACGTCGTCGCCGGGGAAGCCGTAGCTCTTGAGCAGCTCACGCACTTCGAGCTCGACCAGGTCGACGAGCTCCGTGTCCTCGACGGCGTCCACCTTGTTGAGGGCGACCACGAGGTAGGGCACGTTCACCTGGCGGGCGAGCAGCACGTGCTCGCGCGTCTGGGGCATCGGGCCGTCGATGCAGCTCACCACGAGGATGGCGCCGTCCATCTGCGCCGCGCCCGTGATCATGTTCTTGATGTAGTCGGCGTGGCCCGGGCAGTCGACGTGGGCATAGTGCCGGTTCGCCGTGCCGTACTCGACGTGGCTCGTCGCGATCGTCAGGATCTTCGTCTCGTCGCGGCGGCCCTGCGACTCGGAGGCCTTGGCCACCTGGTCGTACGGCACGAACTTCGCCCAGCCCTTGTCGGCCGAGACCTTGGTCAGCGCTGCCGTGAGCGTGGTCTTGCCGTGGTCGATGTGGCCGATGGTGCCGACATTCACGTGTGGTTTGGACCGGTCGAATTTCTCTTTCGCCATGACTCGCCTTCGCTCGCTTCCTCGAACGACCCGGCCCCGTGCCGGCGTCGGTAGTGGTTAACGCCATCCCCCGGCTGGCCTGCCAGCCGAAGCTCGAAACCTGCAATTGCCGCCCGCCGCCGCGGGCATCCTTCGCACGAATCGGGGCGAAGGATGGAGCCGATGACCGGGATTGAACCGGTGACCTCGTCCTTACCAAGGACGCGCTCTGCCAACTGAGCTACATCGGCCTTCGCCTCGGCTGGACACCCGCCTCGGCTACGGCCGACCAGTCGGCCTCACTCAACCGCGCGACGCCATCCGAGTCGTCACCTGCAATCGCGTCGGACTGGCCTGCCAGCCGTCGCTCGAAGTCGGTGGTGCCCTTCGAGCGGAGGCTGGAGCGGGAGACGGGGATCGAACCCGCGACCAACAGCTTGGAAGGCTGTGACTCTACCACTGAGTTACTCCCGCCTTCGTCCCTTCGGGACTTCGGCGGGCACGCCCGCTAGTCCCTCGCCTCTCGCGCTCCCTCGCACTTCGGCGAGGTCAACCCGCCGACCACTTCTGGCTTGCCCAGCCGAAGCTCGATGCCCCCCCGTGGAGCGAATCGAGCGAAGGCTGGTGGGCAGGGGAGGATTCGAACCTCCGTAGCCGCTGGGGCGGCAGATTTACAGTCTGCTGCGATTGACCGCTCCGCCACCTGCCCCGAAAAACCCTTAAGTTCTTGTCGTGATAAGGATGACCCCTGCCACGCCTGATTGGAGCTGGCGGAGGGATTTGAACCCCCGACCGGCTGATTACAAATCAGCTGCTCTACCGGGCTGAGCTACGCCAGCCTAGACAAAGAATCGAATGCTAGCACGACTCATGCCAGTGGCGCAAGCCGATGAGGCGGGATCTGAACAATTCTGTCCTCCTCCGGGGTCCATGCGGCCGTCTTCCCGTGGGGCTTACGCCCCCGGTTCCCATGGGGCTTACGCCCCCGGCCTCCCCCGGCTTCGCTGGCGGACCGCCTCGTATAAGACGATGGCAGCCGCCGCAGAAACATTGAGACTGCCCACGTGGCCCCGCATGGGGATGGAGACCACCTGGTCGCACCGTTCCCGCACGAGCCGTCGCAGCCCGTGCCCTTCAGCACCCACGACGAGCGCCGTGGGAAGGGTGAGATCCCATTCATGATAGGCCATCTTGGCGCCGGCGTCGAGTCCTACCGTCCACACTCCGGCTCTTTTCAGCTCTTCGAGGGACCGCGCGATGTTCACCACGTCGGCCACCCGCACGTGATGCACCGCCCCGGCCGACGCCTTGGCCGCCGCCCCGTCGAGGGCCGCCGCCCGGCGGGTTTGCCGCACGACCCCGGTGGCCCCGGCGGCGTCCACCGTCCGCAGGATGGCCCCGACGTTCTGCGGGTCTTCCACTTCGTCCAGCACCACGATGAGGGCGGGCGCCCCGCCAGGCCCGCCCGCCGCCAACTCCTCGAGCGTGGCCTCGGGCACAGGCGTAACGTCGGCCACCACGCCCTGATGCACCCCGCGGCGCGACTCGGCGTCGAGCACCTCCTTCCCCACCCGCTGCACGGGCACACCGCGCGCGGCGGCCTCGTCCAGCAGCCGCTGCAGGCGGTCGTCGCCGCGGCCGGCCACGCGAATGGCCCTCACGCGTCCGGCGCGCAGGGCCTCGGCGATGGGATTGATGCCGTAAACGATCACGGAGATAGTGTAGTCAACAGGGAGGCTCCATGCGCTTCACGCTTGCGCTCGTCGTCGCCTGCTCGCTCGGCGTCGTCCTGGCCGCAGGGCTGCCTTATGCGCCCGCGCGCTATGTCACGGGGGCGCGTCCTGGGCTGCCGGCCCTGGCGGTGGGGGGCGGGCAGGCCTTTCTCGAACTCGTGATTAGCCCCTCGGGCGGCGTCACCACGGCTACGCCGCTGCGGAGCACACCGCCCTTCACCCAGGCAGTGACCGCAGCCGCGCTCGGCTGGCTGTTTTCCCCGGCCGAGGAAGACACCCTGGATCCGGACGGCAAGCCCACCGGCCGCGCGTCAGTGCCCGCGAAGGTGCTCGTCGCCGCGCTGTACCGGGCGCCAACCCTGCTGACGCCGACCCTTGGCGAGCGCCCGAAGGATGTGGCCTCGGCATCCCCTGAGGTAGCCTTTCCAACCGCGACCCCTGAACCCGTCTACCCGCCACAGGCCCGCGGGAGCGGCGTGGTGCTGATCGAGGCCCTCGTGGACCAGGGCGGGAAGATAGTCGAGGCGAAGGTGATTGGCTCCGCCCCGCCCTTCGACGAGCCGGCGCTCGAAGCCGCACGGCGGTGGCGGTTCCGCCCCGCGCGGGTGCGCGGCCGCGCCACGGCGACGTTCGCGTACCTGCTGTTCGGGTTCCCCGAGCCCGTCACGGGCAACGGGCAGTAGGCCCGTCGCCTTCTGCCTTCCGGTGTTATAGTTCGCCCCAAATTCCTACTGAGGCCCGGTCCAGCGGGCTGCGTTGCACGGCCTACTCGCTTCGTCAGGGGGGTTCGTTCGGTCACAGGGAGGGTCTATGCGCGTGCGTATCGTCTGCATCGCAGTATTCGCGGTCTTCGGGCTCGGCCTCGGCGTGGGCGCAGCGCAGGACGCGTCGATCCTGGGCAGCGTGGTCGACGACACCAAGGCGGCCCTGCCGGGCGTCACGGTGACCGCCACGTCCATCGACACCGGCCGGGTGCACACCGCCATCACCGACGCGCGCGGCGACTACCGGCTGCGGAGCCTCCCGCCGGGCCGCTACAAGTTGCAGGCCGAACTGGCCGGCTTCTCCACCGTGGTCGTCAGCGAGGTGGAGCTGCTCGTGGGGCAAAACCGCACCGTGCCTCTCGCGATGAAGGTGGCAAGCCTCCAGGAGACGGTTACCGTCACGGGCGAGTCGCCCCTGGTCGACATCAGCTCCACCCAGGTGGGCGGCAACGTGGATCGCCGGCAGATGGAAGAGCTCCCCCTGCAGGGCCGCAACTGGATGGAACTGGCCATGCAGGTGAAGGGCATCACGGCCAACGCCGTGGACAACACGCCCGGCGTGCGCGATCGGCAGTTCCAGCTCAATCTCGATGGCCAGGAGATCACGCAACAAGTGGCGGGCGGCGGCTTCGGCCAGCCTCGGTTCAGCCGCGAAGCCATCGCCGAGTTCCAGGTGGTGACCAACCTCTTCGACATCACGCAGGGCCGCTCGCTCGGCATGCAGGTGCAGGCCATCTCGCGCTCGGGGACGAACAACCTCGACGGCAGCGTCTACGGCTACTTCCGCGACGATGCGCTGAACGCCAAGGACTTCGTCGCCAACCGCGTGCTGCCCTATTCGAACCAGCAGATCGGGGCGGCCGTCGGCGGCCCCATCGTGAAGGACCGGGTGCACTACTTCCTGTCCTACGAGCGGGAGAACGAGCCCAACACCATCATTACGTCGGTGGCGAGGCTGCCGGGCAGCAGTTGGTCGTTCGACACCAAGACCGTGCAGAACAGCTTCCTGGGCCGCGCCGACTACCAGTGGACGGTCGACAACCACTTCACCGCGCGCGCGTCGTATTGGGACTGGGGCAACCCGTTCACCCAGGTGTCGGGCACCGAGCACCCGTCGCAGGCGGCGAACCGATCGCGCCGGGCCATCAACGTGGTCGGCACGTGGTCGAACGTGCTCAGCGGCTCGACGCTCCAGGAGGTGCGCATCGGCTACACGCACTTCGACTGGAGGAACCAGTTGGCCGTGGCGGCGCTCGCCGACACGCCCAACTACGTGTTTCCGGGCCTCACCGTGGGCCAGCGGCGCAACTACCCGCAGGAGTTCTTCCAGAACACCATCACGGCGCGCTACGACCTGACCAAGCATGTCGACCGTCACGACATGAAGTTCGGCGCCGAGTTCCTGCGGTGGCACGACACCGGCCAGTGGCAACTGCTCTCGCGCGGCGAGTTCATCTTCACGCGCGCCCCCACGGACCTGCTGCGCCGCTTCCCGGTCGACGCGTGGAACGACCCCTCCAGGTGGGACGTGACCGGCCTCGACAGCTTCGCGCAGCGCTACGACCTGAACTTCGGCGACTGGACCATCGACATCCCGCGGCCCACACTGGGCATCTGGTTCGGCGACACGTGGCGCATCAGCGACGAGCTGACGGTGAACTACGGCGTGCGGTGGGATGCCGACTGGGGCGCGCTCGACCCGCCGCACGTCACCACGCAGGCCACGTTCAACCCGCGGGGCGGGGCGCAGTACGACGACATCGAGCTGGCCGCGGGTGACCGGCTCTACCCGGGCGGCCTGCGCGACATCATGAATATCGCGCCGCGGGGCGGCTTTTCGTGGAACATCGGGGGATCGAGCCGGTTCGTGGTGCGCGGCGGCACGGGGCTCTACTACAGCATTCCCGACTCGAACACCACGTTCAGCCAGCAGTCGTTCAACGGCGAGCGCATCCTGGTGAACTCGTTTCCCAACGACGGCCTGCCCAACTTCGTGCAGGATCCGACGCGCGGCCGGACGGAAGCGGACTACCTGAGCGGCAAGTACCCGCTGCCGGCGCAGTCGCCGCGGGTGATCGCGCACGATTACCAGATGCCCTACACGTGGCAGAGCACCATCGGCATGCAGACCCAGGTGGGCGACATCTGGGGCGTGGAGGCCGACTTCACCCACTGGAAGGGCGAGAACTTCGCCAACCAGCGCGACCCCAACCTGTTCTACAACCCGGCGACGGGCTACAACCTCAGCCCCTCCACCGGACGGCCCGACCCGGCCTACGGTCGCATCCAGTGGCTCGAGGCAGACGGCTCGGCCGACTTCGGCGCCGTGTCGGCCGCCGTCACGCGCCGCTACCGCAACAACTGGCAGGCCAGCGCCAGCTACACACTGGTGCTCTTCCAGAACGACGACACAACCAGCTTCCAGTACGAGGCCAACAACCCGTTTGATCCGGGGGCCGACTGGGCGCGCTCCACCGAGTTCCAGCGGCACACGCTCCGCTTGAACGGCATCTGGCGCATTCCCTGGGGCATGTCGGTGTCGGGGGCCTACCTCTTCGGGTCGGGGAACTACTACGCCACCACGTTTGCGGCCAACCCGTTCGGGCACACCGGCGTCAACCGGTTCGTGACGGCGCCCGTCACGGTGAACGCCGCGGCAATGGATCGCTTCGACGGCAACGCGAGCTACGCCATCGGCGAGCTGATTCCCCGCAACGCCCTCCAGGGCCTGGCGCTCCACCGCGTGGACCTGCGGCTGTCGAAGGACGTCGAGCTCGGGCGCGGCATGAAGCTCACGGGCATCGCCGAGGTCTTCAACATCCTGAACCACAAGAACTACGGCGCCTACAACGCCCAGGTGAACTCGGCCACCTTTGGTGATCCGCGGCAGAACCTGCTGAACGCGTACCAGCCGCGCGTGGTGCAGCTGGCCGCGAAGCTGTCGTTCTAGCGCGTGAGCAGCTGCGCGATGTCGTAGACGCGCCCGTTGGCGATCACGCGCCGCACCTTCGTGGTGGCGGCGATGTTCGCCAGCGGGTCGCCCTCCACCATGATGAGGTCGGCCAGCGTGCCGGCCTCGATGGTGCCGGCGTTCATGCCCAGCGCCCTGGCCGGGTTCACCGTGGCCGTCTTCAGGGCGTCGAAGTTCGACATCCCCGCCAGCGTGTACGACATCAGCTCGCCGTGCAGGTTCACCGCGTTGGGGGTGTCGGTGCCGGCCACCACCAGTCCGCCCGCACGCATGATGTCGATCACCATCTTGCCGCTGCCGCCCGTCGGATCGCCCCCGCCCCCCGGCGTGGCGGCCGACGGCTGCGCGGCCACCTGCCGCCGGATCCACTCGGGATAGAGCGCAAACCGCGGGTCGTGCTTGAGCCCCGCGTCATCCGTGAACAGCTTGCGGGCGCCGAAGCCCGAAATCATGGGGCAGAAGATCCGCCGGCTCTGGCCGAACAACTGCACCACGTCGTCGTACGCGGTCTGCAGCGTGGCCATCTTCGGCGAGTAGCCGCGCCGGCTGGTGGCTGCCGTGTGCTCGGTGTTGTCCACGCCCACGAGCGACGCCGGGAAGATCTCGTGGGTGGCCACGGGCACGCCGATGCGGTGGGCGAACTCCACCATGCGCTTCTGCTGCAGGTCGGGCAGGCGCACGTAGCTCTTGATCAGGTCGTGCTGCAGCACGCGCGCACGATCGAGCTCCATCTCGAACTGGCCCACGCTGGAGATGGCGATGCCCATCTTGTAGTACACGCGCCCCCACTCCATCAGGTAGCCCGTGCCGAACACGCGCGGTCCCGGCCGCACGCCTGCCTCGTTGGCCTCGCGGTCCTCCACGGCCTCGTAGGGCGTGTTGCCCGGGCTCCGGACGGTGGTGACGCCGAACGCCAGCCACGCGCGGCCCTGCGACTCGCCGTAGTCCTTCTGCAAGTGCGAGTGGAACTCCACGAGCCCCGGCATCACGGTGAGGTTCGACGCATCCACGACCCGGCGACCCAGGTGGTGGGCCGCCGCGTGCGGTACGACGGCCGCGATGCGGTTGCCGTCGATCGTGATGTCCACGTTGGTACGCGCGGCGGGCGAGGTCATGTCGAGCAGCCGCCCGGCGTGCACCACCACGCGCGTGGTGGGAATGGCCGGCGTCCACGTCAGGCTGAACGGCACCGTGCGCGCCTCGCCGGTCTCGATATCGACGATCCGGAGCGCGTCGAGTGACTGGTAGAGGATGTGTCGCGAGTCGCCCTGCCAGCTGGGCGAATGGGCGCTCTCTGAGGTGACGCGCCGCGGCGGGCCGAGCGGCTCCCCTTCTGGCGACACGGGCCACACGGCCAGCACGCCCTCGTAGATCGCCGCCATCTTGGTGCCGTCGGGCGACCACGCGGGGCCGCCGCCGCCGCGCGAGTCGATCGACAGCAGCGGGAAGGGCGCGTGCCACGTGTCGGGGCCACCCTCGGTGGAGACGGTGAGCACCTGGTTGGTGCCCTCGCGGAACCGCACGCTGAGCGGCGCAACGCCGGCCAGCGCCACGCGCCTGCCGTCGGGCGAGAACACGGGCGTGCCGGGCTGGGGCAGCGTGTCGTGGATCTTCGTCACCGTGCCGCTCGCCACGTCGAGCACCGACAGGGGCGCCACCCGCCACATGCCATCCACGTGGAAGAAGACGATGCGCTTGCCGTCGCGGGACCACGACGCCCCTTGCGGTTGCGTCGTGAGGTTGGTCACCTTGCGGGCCTGGCCGCTGCGGACATGACGAATCCAGAGTTGCAGGTGCGGGCTGTCCTTGTCGGACGAGTACACCAGCTCGCTGCCGTCGGGTGACCACGAGGGGTCGGTGTCGAGGGCGGCGTCCTTCGTGAGGTTCACCGCCGCGCCGCCGGTGGACGGCATCACCCAGATGTCCCCCACCGCGGCAAACGCGATCTGCGAGCCGTCGGGCGAGATGACCGGCCGCACCAGGCCGAGCACGGGCCTCGGCCTGGTGGTGGTGAAGTCGCGCGTGCGGGCCGTGTACTGCGGCCGGATCACCTGCAGCGTGGCGCTGAAGTCCACCGTCTGCACGGGGGCGCCGGCGGCGGACCGCTTGCGGATCTTGCCGTCCGACACGTAGTAGTACTCGACGCCAGACGCCCACGACGCACGGAACGCAAACACGTTCTCCGTGCCGGTGAGGGGCTTGCCCTCGGCCTCGTAGCGGCTCTGTCCCGCAGAGGTCGCGTGATACACGATCTGTCCGCCAGGACCCCACGACGGCGCGTCCAGTCTCGCGCCGGCGACGGAGCGCACCTTGCGCTGTGTCCCCTCCGCCACGTTGACCACGAACAGCGAATCGCCATGGTCGCGCGTCGACGCGAACACGATCTCCTTGCCGTCTGGCGACCACGACGGCATGTAGTCTTCGGACGGCTCGCGGGTGAGCTGCGTGAAGGCGCCCGTGGCGACGTCGAGCATCCAGATGTTGTAGTCGCTGCCGAGCGGGTCGCCGCGGTCCGACGAGAAGGCCACGCGCGTGCCGTCGGGCGACCACGCGGGCTCGCGATCGTCGAAGGCGCCCCACGTGAGCTTGCGCTGGTTGCCGCCGTCGGGATCCACCGACCACAGATCGTAGTTACCATCGCGGTAGGCGAAGAAGGTGATGGTGCGGCCGTCCGGGGCCCACACGGGCTGGCGCGCGTCGTTGAAGACGTCGGTGATGCGCGTGAGCGTGCCGCCCGCCGCGGGCATGGTCCAGAGGCTGCCCTGCAGGTCGGTGACCAGCGTGCGCCCATCGGGCGAGACCGCCACCGACATCGAGGTGCCCTCGTGCACGGTGACGTCGATCGGCGCCGGTGGCGCCGGACGCTTCTGCCCGTGAACGGGAAGGGGGGCAGCGAGCGCGACTAACAGGAGCAGCGGCGCGGAACGACGCATGGGCGAACCTCCGGGCGCATCATAGCAGCCCGGCAATCCACAGCGCGCGCTCGCGACACCCGACCACCGGCGCCAACCCACTGTCAGCCGGCAACTCGGCGGCGCGTTCAATCGCGGGCACGATCAGGTCCAACTCGGGTCCCTCTGGGGCGCCCGTGACGACGAGCCTGATCGGGTGGAAGAGCGCCTTTCCCTTCCGGCCCGTGCGGTCCTTCACGCGGCCGGCCAGCGCGCGGAACGCGTCCTTGTCGATCAAGCGTGGCGCGGCCGCCAACTCCTCGGCCAAGGCCCGCACGACGGCCGGATCGGGCAGGTGATCGGGATCCAGGACCGTGCGGGGCGCGGCGAAGATCTGCTCCAACCGGTCCGGCAGCTGCGACAGCCGATCCACCGACGCGGCCATGCCGGGTAGCACGAACTCGAGCCAGCGCTTCGCCTCGATGGAGAGCTCGCTCACGATCTGTCCGCGTGCCCTGAGGAACGGCTCGGCCAGCCGCGCAAGCCGCTCGGGCGTGGTCAATCTCAGGTAGTGCCGGTTCGCCCACGCCAGCTTGTCCTCGTCGAAGATGCCGGGGCTGTGGGCCACCTGCTCCAGCCGGAACCGGCGCGCCAGTTCCGCCGCCGGAAGCAGCTCCTCGTCGTTGCCCGGCGACCAGCCGATGAGCGCCAGGTAGTTCACCAGCGCCTCGGGCAGGTAGCCCCTGTCGCGGAACTCCTTCACCGACGTGGCGCCGTGGCGCTTCGAGAGCGGCGCGTGGTCGGGGCCCATCACCAGCGACAGGTGCGCAAAGCGCGGCGGGGTCCACCCGAACGCCTCGTACAGCAGCACCTGCCTGGGCGTGTTCGAGATGTGATCCTCGCCGCGGATCACGTGCGTGATGGCCATCAGCGCATCGTCAATCACCACGGCGAAGTTGTAGGCCGGGATGCCGTCGGAGCGCACCAGCACCGGGTCGCCGATGACGTCGGTGTGAAACGTGACGGGTCCCCGGACGATGTCGTCGAAGGTGACCTCGCGGCCCTCGGGCACGCGGAGGCGCACCACGGCGGGCTCGCCCGTCGCCGCGCGCCGGGCGGCCTCGTCCGGGTCGATGTGGCGGCAGGTGCCCGGGTACTTGGGCGGATGGCCGACGGCGAGTTGCGCCTTGCGCTGCGACTCGAGCAGGTCGGCGGAACAGAAGCACAGGTACGCCTTGCCCTCGTCCAGCAGCCGCGTGGTGTGCGACTTGTAGGTCTCCAGGCGTTCGGTCTGCCGGTAGGGGCCGTGGTCGCCACCCGCCTCGACGCCCTCGTCCCAGGTGAGGCCCATCCACCTTAGGTCGTCGAGGATGGCGGCCTCCGACGCGCGCGTGGAGCGCTCGAGATCGGTGTCCTCGATGCGGAGGATGAACGTGCCGCCCTGCCCGCGTGCGAGCAGCCAGTTGAAGAGCGCGGTGCGCGCGTTGCCGACGTGCAGGTGGCCGGTGGGCGATGGGGCGAAGCGGACTCTCATGAATAGAATGCAACCACGAAGGGCACACAAAACACGAAGAACAATTCTGTACCAGTCTGTACTCGTTTCCTTCGTGACCTTCGCGATCTTCGTGGTTAACGTGAACTGAGGAGGGCCACGGCATGGCAGGCCATCGACTCGCCGCGGCCCATGCTGTCGACGCCCTCGTTGGTCTTCCCCTTCACGCTCACCGCGCCGGCCTCCACGCCGAGCGCGCCGGCGAGGTTGGCGCGCATCTGGTCCAGGTGCGGCAACAACCTGGGCCGCTGGGCCACCACGGTCACGTCCACGTTGACCACGCGGAAGCCGAGGGCCGCGACGCGTTCCATGGCGCCGCGCAGCAAGGCGATGCTGTCGGCGCCCTTCCACCTGGGATCGGTGTCGGGAAACAGCCGGCCGATGTCGCCCGCGGCCACGGCGCCGAGCACGGCGTCGGTCACCGCGTGGCACACGATGTCGGCATCGGAGTGGCCGTCGAGGCCGAGCTCGTAGGGAATGGTGACGCCGGCCAGGATGAGGGGCCGCTCCGCCACGAGTCGATGCAGGTCGTATCCGGTTCCGATGCGCAGCATGGGCCCTGAGCCCTGGGCTGTGGGCTCCCTCAGGTCGGCGCGCTGGCGGGCCCACGCGAGGTCGGCCGCGGTGGTCACTTTGATGTTGGCGGGGTCGCCCGCCACCAGGTGCACGGGGATGCCGGCGCGCTCGGCCAGCATCGCTTCGTCGGTGGCGTCGGCGCTGCCGGCGGCGCGCAGCGCCTCCACGAACACGTCACGGCGGAACGCCTGCGGGGTCTGCGCAAGAAAGATCTCGTCACGCGCCAACGTGGCGCGAATCACGCGGGAGCCATCGAGCAACTCGCCGCCGGCCTGCTTGACGGTGTCGCGCACGGGCACCGCGGCAATGGCCGCGCCGTGCGCCTGCGCCCCGTCGATGGCCCGCGCAATCACGTCGGCCGATACGAACGGCCGCGCCGCATCGTGCACCAGCACCACGCCCGCACCGGGCGAGGTGCGCCGAAACGCGTTGGCCACCGAATCCTGCCGGCGTGCGCCGCCCGCCACAAACGCCACGGGCGTGGTCCCCGGGGCCGTCCACGCGGCCGACGCGGCGGCCAGGTGATCCTCTGGCACGGCCACGACGATCTCCGACACGCGGCCGCTCGCCGCCAGCGCGCCGATGCTCAGGTCGAGGATCGAGCGCCCGCCGATGCCGAGAAACTGCTTGGGGCGATCGGCGCCGAGCCGGAGGCCCCGGCCCCCGGCGGCGATGATGGCGGCCACGTGCATGGAAGCCGGATTGTACTCCGACAGGCCGGGGCTGAAGCCCCGGCCCTCCTTGTGTAAACCGGGGCTGAAGCCCCGGCCCTCCTTGTGTAAACCGGGGCTGAAGCCCCGACCCTCCTTGTGCTGCCGGGGCGTCAGCCCTTGACCCCGGCCTTCCTCAGAATCGCCATCATCGGGCACCAGCCAGTGAACGCCGACTGGAACAGGTTGAGCCCGACAAACGCCGCAAACCACAGGAAGCCGGGATGCACATACATGCCGGCCAGCACACCGGCCAGCACAAACGCGCCACCAATCATCCGCAACATCGGTTCAAGCTTCATCGAACGGGCCCTCCTTGGGCCTCTGGAACAAACAACACGGGAATCGCACAGGTCTGCAGCAGCGGCTCGCCGACGCGGGCCAGCCACGCCTGCGTGCGCGCGGCGGGCATCGGCACGGCGGCCCAGTCGGCCCCCACCCGCACTCGCGCCTCGGGCGCGCCGCCATCCTCCACCTCGGTGACGGTGCCCGAGAACGTCGCGGCAATCGCGCCGGCCAGGCCGCGCGCGCGTTCAGCGCCGGGATGACCGGCGGTCAGCACGAGCCCCCGCGAAAACAACGTGGGCGGCGGCGTGTCCGCGGCGGACGCATGCACCACCAGCAGGGGCACCGCGGTCTCGCGCAGCACGCGCTCGGCCACCGAGCCCAGCCACCACCGCGAGGGGCCACGGCGTCCGTGGGTGCCCATCACCACCAGGTCGGCGTCCTTCGACGCACGCAGGATGGCGTCCACCGCCGTGCGGCTCTCCACCACGGTCTGCACGGGGTGGCTGGTGTGGCGCTTGCCGAACTTCTGCAGGAACTCGGCCGCGCGCCGCTGGTTGGCGCGCTCCTCGCCTTCGAGGGCCCGCAACTGGGCCGGCGTGAAGTAGGGCGGCACGTCGAGCGACTCGGCGTGCAGCAGCCGCAGCACGGCCCCGGTGCGCGCGGCCAGTTCGCCGCCAATCGTCACGGCACGGGCCGACGCGTCGCCGAAATCCACGGCCACCAGGATGTTCTTGGGCAGGGTCGTCATGTCCTAGGCTCCCTCGGCGGCCGTCTCGGCCATCACCGGCGCCGCGGCGGGCTTCCGGTGCGTCAGGTAATAGGTGATGGGCACGGTCATGCGCGAGAGCAGGAGCGAGGCCACCTCGCCGGCCATCAACGAGATGGCCAGGCCCTGGAAGATGGGGTCGGAGAGCATCACGGCCGACCCCACGATCACGGCGGCGGCAGTGAGCGCCATCGGGCGGAACCGCACGGCGCCCGCGTCCACGACGGCCTCCTCGAGCGGCATGCCGTCGGCCACGCGCAATTCGATGAAGTCCACCAGGATGATGGAGTTGCGCACGACGATGCCGGCGCCGGCAATGAAGCCGATCATCGACGTGGCGCTGAAGAAGGCGCCCATCGCGGCATGGCCCGGCAGGATGCCCGCCAGCGAGAACGGGATGGCCAGCATGATGGTCATCGGCGTGATGAACGACTGGAACCAGCCGACCACCAGGATGTAGATGAGCACGAGCACGGCCGCGAACGCGATGCCCAGGTCGCGGAACACCTCATAGGTGATGTGCCACTCGCCGTCCCACTTCATGGCGTACTTCGAGCTGTCGAACGGTTGCCTGGTGTTGAAGATCTCGAAGGCGTAGCCCTCGGGCAACTGCAGCTTCTCGAGCGCCGTGTTCATGTCGAAAATGGCGTAGACGGGGCTCTCCACCGCGCCCGCCACGTCGCCCGTGACGTAGGTCACCGGAAGCAGGTTCTTGTGATAGATGCTCACGTCCTCCACGCCGGCGCTGGTCTCCACCAGCTCGCCCACGGAGACACCGCCCCCGCCGCCCAGGCGCAGCGCGTACAGCGCGTCAGCCGACCCGCGCGACGATCGCGGCAGCCGCATCACCACGGGCACCTGCTCGCGCGACGCGGGGTCGTGCAGCAGCCCGGCCGGCGACCCGGCGCCGGCCATGCGGGCCACGGCCATCACCTCGGTGGCCGACACGCCGGCGGCCGACGCCTTCTCGCTGTCCACCTCGAGCCGCGTCTTCGGCCGCGCCGACTCCACGTACCAGTCCACGTCCACCACGCCGGTGGTGCCGGCAAACACGTCCCGCACCCGCTTGGCCAACGCCAGCCGCTTCACGGGGTCGGGGCCATACACCTCGGCCACCAGGGTCTGCAGCACCGGCGGGCCCGGCGGAACCTCCACCACCTGCACCTCGGCGCCCAGTTGCGCCGCCACCGGCTGCAACTGCGTGCGCAGGCGGACGGCAATCGCATGGCTCTGGTCGCTGCGCTCGTCCTTGGCCGTGAGCATCAGCTGCAGGTCGGCCATGTACGGCTCGCGCCTGAGGAAGTAGTGCCGCACCAGCCCGTTGAAGGTGTACGGCGCCGACGTGCCCGTGTAGCTCTGCACGCTCACGACGTCCTGGTCGCGCAGCACCTCGTCCGCCAGCAGCGACGACACCCTCGCCGTGGTCTCGAGCGGCGTGTCATCGGGCATCCGCACCACCACCTGCAGCTCGTTCTTGTTGTCGAACGGCAGCATCTTCACGGTGACGAGCTTTGCCGGCACGAGGGCCATGGCGCCCACCAGCAGCGCGGCCACCCCGCCCAGGAAAGCCCAGCGGCTGGCCGGCTTGGTGATGAGCGACGCCATCACGCGCCGGTAGAGCGCGGTGAGGCGGTCGTCGGACTCGTGGTGGTGGCCGGTGGGCTGCTTCAGCAGGCGCACCGCGGCCCAGGGCGTGACGATGAAAGCCACGACCAGCGAGAACAGCATGGCGGCGGTGGCGCCCACGGGGATGGGGCGCATGTAGGGACCCATCAGCCCGCCGACGAACGCCATGGGCAGGATGGCGGCCACCACGGTGAGGGTGGCCAGGATGGTGGGGTTCCCCACTTCATCCACGGCACGGATGGCCACCTCCTCGATGGAGCGCGAGCCGCCCGACAGGCGCATGTGCCGCACGATGTTCTCCACCACGACGATGGCGTCGTCCACCAGGATGCCGATGGAGAAGATGAGCGCGAACAGCGTGATGCGGTTGAGCGTGTAGCCGTAGATGTAGAAGACGAACAGCGTGAGGGCGAGCGTCACGGGGATGGCCGTGAGCACCACGAGCGATTCGCGGTGGCCCAGGGCGAACCAGATGAGCGCCGACACCGAGAGCACGGCAATCAGCATGTGCCACAGCAGCTCGTTCGACTTGTGCGCGGCCGTCTCGCCGTAGTTGCGCGTGACCGTCACCTGCACGTCGTGCGGCACCAGGTAGCCGCGCAGCGTCTCGACCTTGCGGTCGATGGCGCGCGTCAGCTCGATGGCGTTCACGCCGCGGCGCTTGGCAATCGACAGGGTCACCGCGGGATAGGCCTGGCCCCGTTTGGGGTGGTAGTAGACGTAGTCGACGGGCTCGCCGGCCTCGTCGGCGACCGAGGCCACGTCGTCCAGCCGCACGGGCCCGCCGGCCGATCCCACGACCAGCGCCGCGAGGTCGCCCGCGGTGGTGGGATAGCCACCAGCCTCCACGCGCGTGCTGCGGTTGCCCGACACCAGGTCCGCGGCGGCGCCACGGGCATTGGCCCGCAGCAGCGCCTGCTGCACCTGCAACGGGTCGAGGCCGCGCGCGGCCAGCGCCGAGGGATCCACCTCCACGCTCACCTGCCGCGGCCGGCCGCCGATGATGGTGACCTCCGAGACGTCGGGCACCTCCTTCACCGATTCCTGCAGCTGGGCAGCGAGGCGGCGGAGTTGCTGGTCGTCGTAGCCCTCACCCCACAGTGTGAGCGCCATCACCGGCACATCGTCGATGGAGCGCGCGCGCACCATGGGCGCCGATGCGCCGGCGGGCACCACCTCGGGGCTGGCGGCCAGCTTCTGGTTGATGCGCACCAGGGCGCGGTCGTCGTCTTCGCCCACCAGGAAGCGGGCGACGATCATCGAGCGGCCGGGGCTGGAGGTGGAATAGAGGTACTCGATGCCCGGCACCTCCCAGAGGAGTTTTTCGAGCGGCCGCGTCACGCGCTGCTCCACTTCGGCGGGCGATGCGCCGGGCAGGTCCACGAACACGTCGACCATCGGCACGATAATCTGCGGCTCTTCCTCCCGGGGCAGCGCCACGGTGGCGAACACGCCGAGCAGGAGCGACGCCACGATCAGCAGCGGCGTGAGCTTGGAGTGAATGAAGGCGGCCGCCAGCTTGCCGGCCATCCCGCGCTGCGCGCTCATTTGCCGGCCCCCTCGGCGGCGGCGGTGATGCGCGCGCCGTCCTGGATGGTGGCAGGCGGCGCCAGGACGACGCGGTCGCCCTCGTTCAGGCCGGCCAGCACCTCGATGCGCCCGTTGCGCTCGCGGCCGGCCGACAGCATGCGCAGGCGCGCGGCGCCTTCGGCGTCCACGACATACGCCAGCGTCAGTTGCCCGCGCCGCACCACGGCCGTCGCCGGCACCGACAGCACCCGCTCAGACGGCCCCAAGACGCGGGCGCGCCCGAAGACCCCCGAGCGCAGTCCCGCCGACCTGGGCAGGTCGAGCTTCACGACAAAGCTGTGCAGCGAGGGGTCCACGCTCTCGACCTCGGCGACCGTGGACGGCGCCCATCCCTCGTCGTCGGTGGCGCTGTTGTCGATCCGAACCTCGGCGGCGAGGCCGGGTGACACCAAGTGGGCCTGCGACTCGTCCACGCGTACCTCGAGCCGATACGCCGACGTGTCTTCAATGGTCAGGAGCGGCATGCCCGGGGCGGCCATGCTGCCGGGGTCAACCTGCCGGTTGGACACCAGCCCGTCGAAGGGCGCGGTCAGCACGGCGTACGACGCGCCCACCGATGCCGCCTCTTCCGCGGCCTTCGACGCGCCAAGGCCTGCCTCGGCTTCGGCCACGCGCGCGGTGGCGCCGGCCAAACGGGCTTCGGCCGCCGCCAGGCCCGCGACGGCCTGATCCAGTTCCTGCTGCGTGGCGGAGTTGCTGTCGCGCAGCCCCTTCACGCGGCCGTGGGTGGCGCGCGCCAGCACCGCGGCCGATTCGACCGACCGACGCTCGGCCCGCGCAGCCTCGAGCGACAGGCGCATCCCGGTGGCGGCAGCCGACGCCCGCGTGGCTTGCGCGCCGACCTCGCGGTCGTCGAGGCGCACCAGCACCTGCCCGCGCGTCACGCGGTCGCCGGCCCTCACGCGCACTTCCACGACGGGGGCGACGACGCGGCTCGAGATCACGGCCACCTGCCGGGCGCGGACCACGCCGCCGACCTCCCGGCTCGAGGGCCAGTCCACCAACTCCACGCGGCCGAGCGGCGCCTCGATGGATACCGCCGTCGTCTCCGTGGGTTTCTCCCGGGGTGATTGGCACGCGGCAAGCGTGATCACGCCCGCGCCCGCCATCACCAGTGCCGATGCGTTCACCACGATGCCCCTCACGGTCTCCTCCCAAGCGCCCGGTTGAGCGCCGCCTGTGCTTCGATGCGATCGACCAATGCCGACACCCGCGAGGTCTCGGCGTCCAGGACGGAGGTGGCCGCGCCCAGGACGTCGGACACGCCCGCCATGCCCGCGTCGTAGCGGTTGCGGACGATGCGCTGGCTCTCGCGCGCCTGGTCCACGGTGGCCCTGGCCACGCCTTCGCGCGCCGTCGCCGATTCCAGCCGGCTGAGCGCCGTGCGCAGGTCCACCTGCACGGCGGCCCGCGCGTCTTCGTGCGCCAGCCGGGCGCGCTGCTCGGCCTCGGTGGCAGCACGCACCGACGCCTTCGCGGCGCCGCCGGTGGAGAACGACCAGCGGACCTCGCCGCCCACCACCCACGCCGACGCGCGGTCGTCAAAGGAGGTGCCGTCGTACTGATAGGCGGCCTGCGCCGCCACCTGGGGCCACCACGCGGCCTTGGCCTGGCGGCGGCCGGCCTGCGCCATGCCCACGGCGGCGGTGCCGCGCTGCAGTTCGGGGCGCTGGGCCTCGGCCTCGGCCACCAGCTCGGGCCAGGCGGGCAGCGCCGCCGCCATCGGGGGCTCCGGTTCCTGCACGGCGAAATCAGCGTCGATGGCCGCCGCACGCAGGCGGTTCAACTCGGCGCGGGCGATGGAGGCCTCGCCGGTGGCCTGGATGGCGCGCTGGCGCATGGCGGCCAGGTGCACCCGGATCGACAGCACGTCGGCGTCGGTCACGGTGCCGGCGTCGCGCCGGCGCTCGGCGCGCGTCACGTCTTCCTGCGCCGCGGCCACGGCAGCCGCCGCGGCCCTGGCCTCGGCGTCGCCGCGCAACACGCGTCCATAGGCACGGGCCACGTCCACGGTGAGGCCGAGCGCCATCTCGTCGCGGCCGGCCTCGGCCAGCTTGCGTGCCGACGCGGCCAGGTCGACGCCGCTACCCGTGCGCCCGCCGTCGTACAGCACCTGGTCCACCGCCACCGCGCCGTGGAAGAAGCCCAGGGGGTCGGGATGATTCAAGGCCTCGATGGCAAAGTTCTGGGCGCCAAACTGGCGCGCCGACAGCAGCGAGCTGAAGACGAACACCGGGGCATTGCCGCGCTGCCACGACTCGACCACCGAGACCCTGGGAAAGAACCCCGACCTGGCCTCGTCGGCGCGGGAAGCGGCCTCGCGAGCGCCCGAGCGTGTGGCTTCGAGCGTGCGGTTGCCGGCCACGGCCTGGGCCGTGGCCTCGTCGAGGGTCAGCACGGACTGGGCTGAGGCTGTGGCCGCCGCCAGGAGGCTTGCGGCCAGGGCGAACGAAACTGGAAATCGCATCGCCTTCAGAGATGCAGGGACGGCCAGAAAGGTGACAACCGAAGTGAGAAGTTGGAGGTGAGAAGTGAGAAGACAGGGGCTATCATGTTGACTGCGCACGAGATGGCGGATCCACACCCCCACGACGGCGACAGTGCCCGGTACGCGGCCCTGCTGGCGGAAATTGGCCAGGACGCCGGCGGTCCGGCCATGGAGAAGCTGCTCACCGACGCGCAGGCGCTGGCCTACCGGTTCAGCCTGATGGTGTGCGGCAACGCGTCGGACGCCGAAGACGCCATGCAGGATGCGCTGCTGCAGACCTACAAGAGCGCACGCCGCATCCGCAAGCCCGACGCCTTCCGCACGTGGCTCTATCGCACGGTGAAGAACGCCTGCCTCATGTCCCGACGCACGGGCACGCACGAGCCGGCGCACAAGGTGTCACTCGACGAGGAGGGCGCCGTCGACGTGGCGTCGGCCGACCTCAACCCCGAGGAGCAGACGGCGGCGGCCGCGGAACGAAGGCGCTTCCAGGCGGCGTTCCAGTCGCTGCCACGCCCCTACCGGCTGGTGGCGTTCCTGCGCGACGTGGAGGGGCTCTCCACGCGTGAGGTGGCCGACGTCGTGGGCATCTCCGAATCCAACGCGAAGCAGCGGCTGCACCGCGCGCGCACGCTGCTGCGGACAGCGCTCTCCTCCGGCGCCGCCGCGTCGCGCACGCCCGTGCCCGCCCCCGTGAAAGCCAAGGCCAAACAACGCGCGAAAGCGCTGCTGAGAAAGCCCCGACCATGATGACCAGACGCGACTTCGTCAAGACGGCCTCCGCCACGCTCGCCGCCGCCACGCCGCTCTCGGCCGAGATCCTCATCCAGCGCACCGTGCGCCCCGTCGTCATCTCCGACTACTCGGGGTGGGAGTTCAAGAACGGTGGCACGGAGAATGCGGTGCAGCGCGCCTTCCGCTTGATCACCGAGGGCAGGGACGTGCTCGATGCCTTGATCGCGGGCGTCAACATCCCCGAACTGGATCCCCTGGAGACGGGCATCGGCTACGGCTCGCTGCCCAACGCCGACGGCGTGATTCAGCTCGACGCCTCGTGCATGCACGGCCCGAAGAAGCGCGCGGGCGCCGTGGCGTGCATCGAGGGCGTCCGCACGCCCTCGCTGGTGGCCAGGGCGGTGATGGACCACACCGACCACCACTTGCTGGTGGGCGACGGCGCGCAGCAGTTCGCGCGCGCCATGGGCTTCCAGGTGGAGGACGACCTCAACACCGACAACTCACGCCGGTTGTGGCGCGAGTGGAAGCGGCGCGTCGATCCCGAGCACTGGCTCGATCCCGACGGCGACGAACGCAAGCCCCGGCCGCGGCACGAGAAGGACCCCGGCGATCTCGCGGCGCGCGGCCTGGCGGTCGGCCGCTCGATGGTGCGCGACGGCCTGATCCGTGAAGGCAGCTTCTGGGGCACCATCAACTGCGACGCCATCGGCCCCAACGGCGACATCTGCGGGGTCACCACTACCAGCGGCCTGGCGTGGAAGATTCCCGGACGCACGGGCGACTCCCCCATTCTTGGCGCCGGGCTCTACGTCGACAACGAAGTGGGCGCGGCCGGCTCCACGGGGCGCGGCGAGGCCAATCTCTACAACCTCTCGTCGTTCCTCATCGTCGAGGGCCTGCGTCGCGGCCTGTCGCCGAAGGACGCGGGCCTGGAGGCGCTCAAGCGCATCCGCGCCAACACCGTGGAGGCGCGGCTGCTGAACTCGAAGGGCAACCCCAACTTCAACATCCGCTTCTTCGTGCTGAACAAGCGCGGCGAGTACGCGGGCCTGGCGATGTACCACGCCGGCGAGACGAAGTACGCGGTGTGCACCGAGAACGGCGCGCAAGCGCTGGAGCTGGAGCCGCTGCTGCCGGGCGCGCCGGAAGATTAGCGGCTTGGCGTATACTGTATACACACCTCAGGAGGCCCAGCAGTGGCCAAGAGCGAACCCGTATCCGCGGTGCTCACCCTTCGCGTGCCGCGCGACGTCGCCCGGCGCCTCGCGCGTGAGGCCCGCCGCCAACGGCGCACGCGAAGCGAAGTAGCCCGCGACATCCTGGCGGCGGGCCTGGGCGAACCCGCCCCCGACCCGATGGCCGAGGCCCGGCGGCAGTCGCTGATGGTCTCCGAACGCGAGTCGGAGCGGGACGCCCTCCGATTCGTCATCGACTCGGCCGACCTGCGCGGCTGGGCATGACTCGCGGCGACATCGTCGTCGTCGCCACGCGGGGCGCCTATACCGGCAAGCCGCGTCCGGCCCTCGTGGTGCAGGCCGACGCCTTCAACCCGACGCACGCGAGCGTGAGCCTGTGCCCGATCACGTCCGACTGCGTGGATGCCCCGCTGTTCCGCGTCTCGCTGCCAGCCGGCCCACGCACGGGCCTCGAAGTGCCCTCGCAGGTGATGGTGGACAAGATCGTCAGCGTCCCGAGGGATGCGATTGACCGCGCCATCGGGCGCTGTGAGTCCACCGAACTCGAGATCGTCGGCGCGGCGCTGCGAGGCTGGCTATCCCTGTGACACCCCCAGTCAATCGCCGCTCGTTTCTTCGCGCCGCCTCCGGATTCTTGGCCGCCCCCGCGGTGATGAGCCGCGTGCTCCAGGAAGCTGCCGCCCCGGCCATGCCCGGCGGCGTGCAGGTGGGTGATGTCACCTCGACGCGCGCCATGCTCTGGAGCGCGGCCGATCGGCCCGCGCGCATGATGGTGGAGTTGTCGCGGGACGAGCGTTTCACCGCGACGCGCCTGATCGAAGGCCCGGCGGCCCTCGACGACACGCGCTACACCGCCAAGCTGGACCTGGGCGGCCTCGCGCCTGGTGAGCCCGTGTTCTACCGCGTGTGGTTCGACGACCTCGCGCGCCCGGGGCTGCGCAGCGCGCCGGTGACCGGCCGGTTCCGCACCGCACCGACCGCGGCGCGGCCGCTCACCATCTGCTGGTCGGGCGACGTCGTGGGCCAGGGCTGGGGCCTCAACCCCGATTTCGGCGGCCTGCGCCTGTCGATCACGAGGTGCTGAATAACTGGAATCCCGGCCGCAAGCAGCGCGTGACGAACGTGGTGTGGGTCACCGCCGACGTCCACGACGCGGCGGCGCACTACTGCAGTTCTTCGGCACGCTCACGATCGACCCGCGGACGCGGCGGATGACGGCGGCGCTGTGGAACCTGAAGAACGAGAGGCTGTGGAGCCGGGAACTGGATGCGGAACGCTAGTCCTGCTCCACCCGCCCGCCGCCGCAGATGAGCGCGAGCCGTGCGGCCGTCTCGGCGAGAACGCGGTCGAGCTGCGGCTGCGGGATCTCGGCCGGCGCGTAGATCACGATCACCGCGTCGGTGGTGGCCTCGGTCACCATCGTGCGCGCCGAGTCTGACGTGGGGTTGCCGAACGGGCCCTCGGCGTCGGCCACGGTGATGCGGCCGCCCACGTGCACCGCGTCCTTGCGGATGCCGGCGTAGGACTCACCCTCCAGGCCCAGGCGCATCGTCACGGCACCGTGGATGTGCGACGCGTCGTACAGCCCGTAGGGCAACTGGAACTCCACCGAGCACCAGTTGATGACGTCCACCATGGAGTTGATGCGCGGCAGCGAGTCGCCCTTTCGGACGCGGCGCAGCAGGGCCTCGTTGGACGGGCGGGTCTTGGTGGGATCGATCCCCACCCGCTTGTACATCGTCCGTACTAACGTCGACTCCGGCGGCGGCGCCGTGCGCACCTTCGACTCGGCCGCGGCGAGCAGGCCGTCGAGGCGCGGGTCGTGCGCCACCACCGTGGCGCCGGTCCACCAGATCACGCCTGGCCGCACGATGGACGCCACGTCGGGCGCAAGCGAGAAGCGGTCGGTCACATCATCCCCCTGGCCGCCTCGGCCTCCACGGCCGGACGAATCAGCTCACGCACCCGCTCGGCCAGCTCGCGCACCTCGGCCACCTCGGGCTCGGGGTTCGCGGCGGTCTCGATGGGGTCGTGCACGGTGAGCACCACGTGGCCTGGCCTCGTGGTGAGCTCGCCCTTGCGCATCACGTGCCGGCTGCCGGCCACCGAGATGGGCACGATGGGCAGCCCGGCCTGCATGGCCAGGATGAAGCTGCCGCCCTTGAACTTGCCCAGGTAGCCGTCGCGGCTGCGCGTGCCCTCGGGAAACACGATGAGCGAGAGCCCCTTCGACGTGAGCTCGCTGGCCCACCCGAAGATGCCCGACTTGTCGGGCCGGCTGCGGTCCACCAGCATGTGACCCGTGCGCTTCAGGTGCGGCCCCAGCACCGGGAACCTTCCCAGCGATTCCTTGGCGATGATGCGCAGTTGGAACGGGATGGACCAGAAGATCACCGGGATGTCGTAGATGCTCTGGTGGTTGGCCACGAACACGTAGGTGCGCCCGGGCGTGAGACGCTCCAGGCCGTCAACGCGCACCGAGACGCCCGTGGTGGCCAGGATGAGCCACGACCAGGCGCGCGCGCAGCGATGCGCGAAGTGTCCGCGGCGATCGAAGACGCTCGACGTGACCGACGTGGCACCGAGGATCACGGTGTAAACGGCGATGGTGGGGATCAGCCACAGGATGGTCCGCCACCAGTGGAAGGACAGCGGTCCTGAGGTCTTGAGGTCTTGAGGTCTCGAGGTCATTGCAGGACCCGCCGAAGGCGGGCTATTTTCCGCCATTCGACGGCGGGGCCGCCACCACCGGCGCCGGGGGCGCCACCGGCTGGGCGGCGGCTGCGCGCGGCGGGGCCGACTGCTGCCCCCCGGGCTCGAGGTAGCGGCCGAAGATCATCTTGCCCGCCGTGGTCTGCAGCACGCTCGTCACCACGATGTCGATGGTCTTGCCGATCATCTTGCGGGCGTTGTCGACCACCACCATCGTGCCGTCGTCGAGATAGGCCACACCCTGGTTGTATTCCTTCCCTTCCTTCAGGATGAACACCTTCATGATTTCGCCGGGCAGCACCACGGGCTTGAGGGCGTTGGCGAGCTCGTTGATGTTGAGCACCTCCACACCCCGCAGCTGCGCCACCTTGTTGAGGTTGAAGTCGTTGGTGACGATCTTGCCGGTGAGCGTGCGGGCCAGCTCGATGAGCTTGAGGTCCACCTCGCGCACGTCGGGAAAGTCCACGTCGGAGATGACCACCTCCACCCCGGCCATCTTCTGAATCTTGGCCAGGATGTCGAGGCCGCGCCGGCCGCGGTTGCGCTTCATCGAGTCGGACGAGTCGGCCACCAACTGCAGTTCCTTGAGCACGAACTGCGGGATCACCAGCGTGCCGTCGAGGAACCCGGTGTCGCAGATGTCGGCGATCCGGCCGTCGATAATCACCGAGGTGTCGAGGATCTTGTAGTGGCGCGCAGGCCCGGCCGCGCGGAAGAGCGACAGCAGGCGGGCCGGCTCGAGCCACTCGCCCTTGCGCCCCCCCACCACCAGCCCCAGGTAGGGCAGCAGCAACAGGATGAAGGTGTGGAGAAAGGCGACGCGCTGGTCGCCGGGGTCAACCCAGAAGAGCGCCGCGCCGATCCCCTTGGCCAGCAGCAGGCCCACCGCGCCGCCCAGCAGCGCGCCGAGCATGTGCGACACGGAGGTGTCGCGCAGCTGCCATTCGAAGACCACGGCGAGCAGTGCCAGCCCGAGCCCGAACACCACATTGATCAGCGGGTCTGGCCCCACCGGCCCCAGGAGCAGGGCCGAGTACGACACCGTCCCCACGAAGAACACACGCGCGAGTAGGAACCACGCCATTTATGAAACCCCTGCCTGTCACCGGATGTATCCGGCAACCTTAAGCCCATGGGGCTGGCAGGTCAAGCAAGGAGCATGTCGAGGGCCTCGCCCACCGAGGCCACCCCGACCAGTTCGGCCCTGCCCACTTCTTCGCCACCCGCATCCACGTTGGACCGGGGCAGGACGATGCGGGTGAAGCCCATTTGCTCGGCCTCGCGAATCCGGAGGTTGGCCTGGGAGACGCCGCGCACTTCCCCGCCGAGGCCCACCTCCCCAAACACCGCGGTGCCGGTGAGGATGGGGCGGTTGCGCAGGCTCGAGGCGACCGCGGCGACGATGGCCAGGTCCACGGCCGGCTCGTCGATGCTCATGCCGCCGGCAATGTTCACGAACACGTCGTCGGTCACCAGGTGCAGGCCGGCGCGCTTCTCGAGCACGGCCAGCAGCAGCGACACCCGGTTCTGATCGAGGCCGACGGCCATCCGCCGCGACGTGCCGTAGCTGCTGGTGCTCACGAGCGCCTGCACCTCCACCAGCAAGGGCCGCGAGCCCTCGAGACAGCACAGCACGGCCGACCCGGGCGTGGCCACCGGGCGCTCGGCCAGGAACATGGCCGACGGGTTGGGCACCTGCTTCAGGCCGCCGCCGGTCATCTCGAAGACGCCCAGCTCGCTGATGGCGCCAAACCGGTTCTTCACCGCGCGCACCACGCGGTGCGAGTGGTGCCGCTCGCCCTCGAAGTAGAGGACGGTATCCACCACGTGCTCCAGGGCCTTCGGGCCGGCGAGGCTGCCGTCCTTGGTGACGTGGCCCACCAGGAACGTGGGCAGGTTGTGGCCCTTGGCGGTGAACAGGAACTGCGTGGCGGCCTCGCGCACCTGGCCGATGCTGCCCGGCGCCGACTGGAACTTCAGCGAGAAGACCGTCTGCACCGAATCCACCACCAGCAGCGCGGGCTTCACGCGCCCAATCTCTTCGAGGATGCGCTCGATGCAGGTTTCGGCCAGCAGGTACAGCGGGGCATCGCCCACGCCGAGCCGGTCGCCGCGCGACTTGATCTGGTGCTCCGACTCCTCGCCCGAGGCGTAGAGCACGGGGCCGATGGTGTGGGCGAAGTTGGCGGCGGCCTGCAGCAGCAGCGTGGACTTGCCGATGCCGGGTTCGCCGCCGAGGAGCACCAGCGAGCCGGGCACGATGCCGCCGCCGAGCACGCGGTCGAACTCGCCGATGCCGGTGCTCAGCCGATCCGCATCCGACGCCTCAATCTCCGCGTACTTCCTGGCGCCCCTGGCCGCGGTTCCCGGCATGGCGTAGCGATGCGCCACGAGCCCGCCCTCGGCGGGGCCGACCGCGCGTTCCTCGACAAACGAATTGAACGCGCCGCAGTCGTGGCACTTCCCCTGCCACTTCGGCTGCTGCGAGCCGCATTCCTGGCACACGAACACCGGCTTCGCCTGCTTCATCGCTCAGCCCCAATCACGTACGGGCCACAGAGACACAGAGGCACAGAGAAAATCCAATCCTTCAAAACGCAACCACGAAGATCACGAAGGGCACGAAGAAACACACGGTTCATTCTCTCATCGTCCGCCAACCAAATGTCCTCTCTGTGTCTCTGTGTCTCTGTGGCCCGTACGTGGTCAAGGATCAATCGTAGCGTCTCTCGACTCTTGCGCCGAGGCGGCAGAGGATCTCGTAGGGGATGGTGCCGATCCAGGCGGCCATCTCGCGGGCGTCGATGGTTTGCTCGGGGCCGGGGCCCTGGGAGCCGAGGAATACCACCTCGTCACCGGGCCCGACGCCGTCGATGTCAGTGACGTCGATGGTGAGCATGTCCATGCTGACCGCGCCCACGATGGGCGCGCGGCGGCCGCGCACGAGCGCGTGGCCCCGGCCCTCGAGCCGCCGGTCGAGGCCATCGGCATAGCCGGCTGGCACCACGGCCAGGGTGGTGGCCCGCTCGGCCCGGTAGCGCCCGCCGTAGCCGACCGCCTCGCCCACGCGCACCCCCTTCGCCGCCACGACCCGGCTCGTGAGCGACATCACGGGCCTCAGCGCCAATGTCGACCCGAGGGGCGGCGGCACCAGGCCGTACAACAGCAGGCCGGGCCGCACCAGGTCGTACCACACGCGCGAATCACGCAGCAGCGCGGCCGAGTTGGCCGCATGCCGCAAGCGCGGGCCGCCGCCGAGCTCGTCCACCGCTCGGCAGGCGGCCTCGAACCGCGCGCGCTGCTCGTCGAAGAGGGCGTGCCCCGGTTCGTCGGCGGTGCCAAAGTGCGTGTGCACGGCGTCGAGCACCAGGTTCGGGCTGGCCAGCAGCTCCGGCAGCGTCCGCGCCAGGTTGTCGTGGCGAAACCCGAGCCGGTTCATGCCGGTGTCGATCTTCAGATGGTAATGGAGCAACACGCCGCGCGCAGCGGCGGCCTGCTGCAGCGCACGGCCCGCGGCGGGGCTGGAGATGGTGGCGGTGAGGCGCGAGGCGAACACGCCCCCGACGTCGCTCACGCTGAGGGCGCCGAACACCAGGATGGGCACGTGGACGCCGGAGTCACGCAGGTCGACGCCCTCTTCGATGTCGGCCACCGCCAGCATCGAGGCCCCCGCCCGCTCGAGCGCGCGGGCCACGCGCCGCGCGCCGTGCCCGTAGGCGTTGGCCTTCACCACGGCGATGATGGCGGGCGGCAGCGCCGGGCCGCGGCCGGCCGCGCGGTTGAGGCGCACCTCCTCCGCCAGGTAGGCGGCGATCGCGAGGTAGTTGGCCTCGAGGGCCGCCAGGTCGACGTGCGCGGTGGTGCAGCGGGTCACGCCGGCAGGCCCGCCCCCGGCGCCTGCGTCATCTGTGTCATCTGCGGCCTATTCGCCGGGCGCGTACCCGGGGCCGGCGTAGTTGCCAAACCGCGTCTGCTCGCGCAGGAAGGTCAGCTTCACTGTGCCGGTGGGGCCGTTGCGCTGCTTGGCGATGATGATCTCGGCCACGCCGTCCGAGTCGGCGGGCTGGTCGTCGGTCTTGTACATCTCCTCGCGGAAGATCAGCATCACCACGTCGGCGTCCTGCTCGAGGGCGCCCGACTCGCGCAGGTCCGACAGCATGGGCCGCCTGTCGGACCGCGCCTCGGGCGCGCGCGACAGCTGCGACAGCACGACGATGGGCACGCCCAGCTCCTTGGCGAGCCCCTTCAGCGACCGCGAGATGGACGCCAGTTCGAGGGTGCGGTTCTCGAAGCGTCCGCGCCCGGTCATCAACTGGATGTAGTCGATGGCCAGCAGGCTCAGCCCGTGCTCGGCCTTGAGGCGCCGCGCCTTGGCGCGCATCTCCATCACGCCGATGCCGGCCGTGTCGTCCACGAACAGCCGCGCCTCGCTCAGCGACTCGAGCGCGTGCGTAATCAGGCCGTACTCTTTCTGGCCGATCTGGCCGCTCATCAGGCGGAACATGTCGATCTGCGCCTCGGTGGCGAGCATGCGCATGAACAGCGACTCCTTCGACATTTCCAGGCTGAAGAAGCCGGCCACGCCACCGTGCGTGGCCACGAACTGGCACATGTTCAGCACGAGGCTGGTCTTGCCCATCGAGGGGCGCGCCGCGACGATCACCAGGTCGCCCGGCTGCAGGCCGCGCGTCTTGCGGTCGATGTCGTGGAAGCCGGTGGGCACGCCCGTGACGAACGTCTTGTGCTCGAAGAGCTTCTCGATCTTCGGGAAGCTTTCCTTCACGAGATCGCTCATCGAGATGAAGCCCTGCTTCACGCGGTCTTCGGCCACGGCGAAGATGGCGCTCTCGGCGTCGTCCAGGATGAGGTCGGCTTCCTGGTCGGCCTCGTAGGCGTTGCCCAGGATCTTGTTGGCCGAGAAGATCAGCGCGCGCAGCGTGGCCTTTTCCTTGACGATCTGCGCGTAGTACTCGACGTTGGTGGACCGCGGCACGCCGTCGACGAGCGAGGCGATGTAGGCGGGGCCGCCCACCTCGTCAAGCTCGCCCGCGCGCTCGAGCTCTTCCTTGAGCGTGACGAGGTCGATGGGCTGGCTGCGCTCCGACAGCTCCGACATGCGGTCGAAGATGCGGCGGTGCGCGTCGCGGAAGAAGGCGTTGGACGTCAGCATCGCGGCCGCGATGTTGAACGTGTCGTTGTCGATCAGGATGGCGCCCAGCACCGACCGCTCCGCCTCGAGGTTGTGCGGAAGGGTGCGCTGGGCGCCAGCAGGGCTGGCCGTGTCGGCCATGACAGGCCTCTTACGCTTCCTTGACGATCGTCACCTTGAGCTGCGCCGTCACGTCTCGGTGCAGCTTCACGGGCACCAGCGCCTCGCCGATGGCGCGCAGCGGATCGGGCAGCAGGATCTTGCGGCGATCCACGTCGAAGCCCTTCTCCTTGAGGAGATCCGCGATGTCGGCGTTGGTCACCGACCCGTAGAGAGTGTCGTTGTCGCCCACCTTGCGGGCGATGGTGAGGTCGAGCGCCACCAGCCGGTCGGCCAGGGCCTCGGCGGCCCCGCGCTCTTCACCCTCGCGCGCCTCGGCGATCTTCCGCTCGCGCGAGATCCACTGCTTGTTGGCGTCGGTGGCCGGCAGGGCCAGCTTTTTCGGCAGCAGGTAGTTGCGGGCGTAGCCATCGGCGACCTTGACGACGTCGCCGCGCTTGCCCACGTGGTCCACGTGGTCCCGGAGAATGACTTCCATGATTCGCGTGCTCCCCTTAATCCGATGCGTAGGGCAGCAGCGCCAGCTGGCGCGCCCGCACGATGGCGACGCGCAGCCCGCGCTGGTGCTTGGCGCAGGTGCCCGAGATGCGGCGCGGCAACACCTTGCCGCGCTCGGGAACGAAGCCGCTCAGCAGCTTGACGTCCTTGTAGTTGATGTCGTCGATCTTGTCTGCGCAGAACTTGCAGACCTTCCGACGCCGGAAGAAGCCGCCGCCGCGGCGCTGGCCGCCGGCCTTGTCGCCGGCCTTTGCATCCTTGCCGCGCGCCCCACCCGGGCCGCCACGCTTCGGTCCACCAAATGCCATGACTAACCCTCCACCTCGGCGCCGTCATACATGAGGTCGCCGGAATCGTCGTTGTCTTCACCCTGTGGACCCTCGCCAGGCTGCCGGTCGGGCGGCAGGCCGCGCGCGATGCGGCGGCGGCGCGATTCTTCCACCCGCTTGGTGCGGGCGCGCTCGGCCTTGATCGTCGACTCGTCGACGCGGACGATCAGGTGACGCAGCAGGCCCTCGGTGACCTTGAGGCGTCGGTCGATTTCCTTCATCAACTCGGCCGAGCCCAGGATCACCTCGAGGACGTAGAAGCCTTCCTTGTGATGGCCGATCTCGTAGGCCAGCTTGCGCCGGCCCCAGGTGTCGGTCTTCTCGATGGTGCCGCCCAGCCGGGCCGCGATGTCGGCCACCTGCTGGTGCAGATCGGCCACCTCCTGCTCGGGGGCGTCCGGCTTGAGGACGTAGATCAGTTCGTACGTGCGCTGACTCATTCACTATCTCCTTGTGGACACGCCTTCGCGCTTGCGCGCTTCGGCGGTGCAAGCACCGCCAGCGATGGCCACCATGGTGGCAAGGAGAACCGGCCCGCGACCTATTCCGCGGGATCCGGGTCTTGCGTATCCGCTGCGTTGAACGCGTTCATCACGCGCTCGATGCCGTCCCGGAGAAACGTCTCCGCGGCATCGGCGGCCCGCAGCACGGCCGCCGAAACTGTGTCGCGCTCGCCGGCCTCGAACCGGCCGAGCACGTGATCCGCCAGGTCGCGGCGCTGGTCGCCGCGCCCCACGCCGACCCGGAGCCGCGGGAACGCCTGCGTCCCCAGCTGCTCGATCAGCGACTTCAACCCGTTGTGGCCGCCGGCCCCGCCGTCGCGCCGCGCCCGCAACCGCCCCAGCGGCAACGCCACGTCGTCGGCCACCACCAGCACGTCGGCGGGCTCCACCTTGTAGAAGCCCGCGAGGGCCGCCACCGCCTGCCCGCTCAGGTTCATGAAGGTGAGCGGCTTCACCAGCAGCACCGCCTCGCCCTCGACCCTGGCCTTCGCCGCCAGCGCGCCTGAGTGCTCGCGCCAGCTGTCGACGCCCCACCGGCGGGCCAGCTCGTCGGCTACCAGGAAGCCGATGTTGTGCCGCGTCTCGCGGTACTCGGGCCCGGGGTTGCCAAGCCCTGCGATCAGCTTCATGCGGTTCCCGGCTCCCGACTCCCGGCTCCCGGCCGTTACTTCTTCTTCTCGTCGGCCTTCGCCTCGTCGGCCTTGCCCTTCTTGATGACCTCGGGCTCGGCCGCCGTGGCGCCCGCCGCCGGCGCGACAACCGCCGCGCCTTCAGCCGGCGTCACTTCCTCCACCACCTTCACGGTGATGATGTGGAGCAGCATCAGGTCGGGATCGCTCACGGGCGTCCAGGCGGCGTTGGCCGCCACGTCGCGCACGTGCACGGCACCGCCGATGCCCAGGTCGGTGATGTCCACCTCGATGGCGTTCGGGATGTCGGAGGGCAGGCACTCGAGCTGGATCTCGCGATGCACGAAGTCGAGGATGCCGCCGTCCACCTTCACGCCGCGTGACTCGCCGCGAATCACCACCGGCACGGTGACGGTGAGCTTGCGGTCCATGTTCACGCGGTAGAAATCGGCGTGGAGTGGGAAGTTCGTGATCGGGTCGAGCTGCACGTTCTTCACGAGCACGCGCGAGTCGCCGCCGTCCTTCACCTTGAGTGTGATCAGGGTGTTGAACCCCGAGTCGGAGTGCAGGATGCGCAGGAACGGCTTGGGATCGACGGCCACCGCCTCGGGGGCCGGCGCGTCACCGGCCTTCTGCGCGCCGTACAGCACCGCCGGAATCTGCCCCGCCGCGCGCAGCCGGCGCGCCGCGTTCTTGCCCCTCGTGTCCCGCTTGACGACTTCGAGCACTGCGTCCATCACTCACAACCTTCCTTCGGGCTTCGGCCTGCGCCTACACCCTTTCGAACAATTCACAATTGAGAATTGACGATTGACAATTAGACAAACAACGATGATACCGACGTCTCTTCGTGGATGCTCCGGATGGCCTGGCCCAGCAGGCGGGCCACCGAGAGGACCACGATCTTCTGGCACTTCGACCGCTCGGCCGTGAGCGGGATGGTGTTGGTGATGATCAGCTTGTCGATGGGCGCCTTCTCGATGCGATCGACCGCCGGGCCCGACAGCACGCCATGCACGGCGCAGGCGAGCACGCGTTCGGCGCCGTTGTCCTTGAGCGCCTGGGCGGCCTTCTGGATGGTGCCGGCCGTGTCGATGATGTCGTCGGCAATCACGCAGGTCCGCCCGCGCACCTCGCCGATGACGTTCATCACCTCGGCGGTGCCGTCGTCGCTGCGCCGCTTGTCGATCACGGCCAGGTCGGCGTCGAGCCGCTTGCCGTAGGCGCGGGCGCGCTCGGCGCCGCCCGCGTCGGGCGCGACGATCGTCAGCTTGTCGTAGGCCTGGCGCGAGAGGTAGTCGATGAGCACCGGCGCGGCGAACAGGTGATCCACCGGCAGGTCGAAGAAGCCCTGGATCTGCGCCTTGTGCAGATCCATCGTCAGCACGCGGTTCACGCCGGAGGCGGTCAGCACGTTGGCGACCAGCTTGGCGGAGATCGGGACACGCGGCTTGTCCTTGCGATCCTGGCGCGCGTAGCCGTAGTACGGAATGACCGCGGTGATGCGCGCCGCCGACGAACGGCGGAACGCGTCGACCATGATCATCAGCTCCATCAGGTGCGGATCGACCGGCGCGCACGTGGGCTGAATCACGAAGACATCGGTGCCGCGGATGTTCTCGTCGATCTGGAACGAAACTTCGGTGTCGGGAAACCGGCGCAGACGTGCTTGCCCGAGCTCCACCCCGAGGAACTCGGCAATCTCAGCCGCGAGCTGCGGGTGAGCGCTGCCAGAGAAGACTTTCAGTTCTCCGAATCCGGTTGGTCTCATGATCTGAACTGGTTGGGGCGGAAGGATTCGAACCTTCGAATACCGGCTCCAAAGGCCGGCGCCTTACCGCTTGGCCACGCCCCAACACCCCGGGGCAAACTCATATCGTATCCGAGTTTACGGGATTCGGGCAACCCGAACGGCAGGCCCCGGACGCGGCCTAACAGGCTGCTGATAAACGCAGCCCGAAGTGAGAAGTCAGAAGTGAAAGGTAAGAAGAAGTCTCGATTCCGGCCAAATTGCGCGCTTTTCACTTTTCACCTCTCACTTCAGGTTGCTGGCTTTTTCAGCAACCTGCTAAATGACGCCGCGGAGCCGCCGCGCGTAGCGCCGGCGGTCGAGGGTATGCGTGCAGACGGCCGTCCAGCCCGGCCGGGCCAGGTCGTGGGCGGTCCGCCGGGCCGCCTCGACCCGCTCGAATACGCCGAAAACCGCCGATCCCGACCCCGACATGGCCGCCAGCACCGCCCCGGCATCAAGCAGCGACTGGCGGATGCGGGCGATGGCCGGGTGATGCCGCACCACCGCTGGCTCGAGGTCGTTGCGGAGCGAGGCCGTCCACGCCGGCCACCCCGGGGGCGTCGGCTTCGGCGGGGGCAGGCGCCGGACACGCGGCTCGGTGTCGTACCAATGATAGGCCTCGGCGGTGGCCACGCCGAAGCCCGGCTGGAGGATGACCACGTGCACGGTGGGCAGATCTTCGAGCGGGTAGATGTCGTCGCCGCGGCCAAGGCCGAGGGCCGTGCCGCCCACCAGGAAGAACGGCACGTCGGCGCCCAGACGCCCGCCGATGCGGCTGAGCGACGCCAGGTCGAGATCGAGGTCCCACAGGCGGTTGAGGGCAAGCAGCGTCATCGCGGCGTCGGCGCTGCCGCCGCCCAACCCCGCCTGCGCCGGGATGCGCTTGTGCAGGTGCACCGCCAGGTCGCGCGGCACGCCGCGGCGGCCCGCGCCGAGGCGCAGCAGGAGCGACGCGGCCTTCCACACCAGGTTGCCATGGTCGGTGGGCACGCCGGGGGTGTCGCACGTGAGCGCGAAGGGCCCGCGCCGCCGCGTGACCGTGAGGCGATCGCACAGCGCCAGGGTCTGGAAGATCGTGCGGAGGTCGTGATACCCGTCGGCACGCTCGCCGAGGATGCGCAAGTCGAGGTTGATCTTCGCGAAGGCCGGGACCGTTATTGAAGGTGCCAGGGGTGCCATGTGTGTCTCGGGTGCCTAGGGTGCCTAGGGTGCCTTGGGTGCCAGGGGGGCGACTGAGCGCAGCTCGTCGAGCGTCATCGGGTCCGTCCCGGGCGGCACGTCGAGGGTGAACGCCCTGGGGTCGATGGGCACGTTGATCGCCAGTTGCGACAACCGGGCGGTGACGTCGATGGCGGCGTCGCCGTCGCGCCGCACACGGACCGTGCGGGGCCAGCCGCCCGCGTGGCCGGCGTAGTCCACGCGCCACGGTCCGTAGTCGGCGGCCACCACGACGACGGTGCCCTGGCGCTCGCGCAGGTAGGCCACGCGCTCGGGCGCCACGCGCACGGCCTGCCACCCGCTGCCCCACCGCCGTCCATCAGCCGGATCGGCCGACTCCACGAGGCAGCCCGAGAGCACGAGGCGAAGGTCGTCGGCGCCAAGGGTGAGGCCGGTGAGCCGTTCGAGCACGGCCGACACGGTGGCGCCGTCGAGCACGCGGCGATCGCGCGGCAGCAGCAGGCGCGCGCGCTCGTTGGCGGCGGCCAGGATGAAGATGGGCGCGCCAAACGGCGCCAGGCCTTCGAGGCGCGCCGCCCCGCCCCGCTCGAGGCCGGCCACCACCCGCCCGCGCAGCCGCTCGCCGCCCGCGCGCCCCGACAGCGCCAGTTCCGCGGTGAGCGTGCGCAGGCTGCGGCACTGCGAAGTGGCGGACCGGAACCGTTCGGCGGCGGACGGATCGGGCGTGACGGGCCCGGTGGGCCGCGGCGGCGCCTTGGCCGCGCACGCGGCGAAGAGCAGCAGCAGGCCCGCGGTGAGCAGACGACCCATCAGCGTCGACGGGCGCGGGCGTCCTTGATCTTCTTCTCGATCGCGGCGCGGTCGATGTCTTCGCCGTCCCCGGTGAGCGCGCGCTCCCAGGCCGCGACGGCGTCGGCGGGCTTGCCCGTGGCCATCAGCACGTCGCCCCGGTGATCCTGAATCACGGAACTGCCGGCCAGCGCCGCGGCGGCGCGCGCCATGGGCCCCACGGCGTCGGCGGCCTTGCCCGACTTGAACAGGGCCCACGCGAGCGTGTCGAGGTAGGCGGGGTTGCCCGGCTGCACCTTGAGCGCGCGCTCGGCCAGCTCGATGGCCTCGGGCAGGCGCAGCCCGCGCTCGGCCAGCATGTACGCCAGCGAGTTCATGGCGTTGGCGTTCAGCGGATCGTCCGACAGCAGGCGGCGGAACTCGCGCTCCGCCATGTCGAGCCGGCCGCCCGCCTCGTAGGCGCCCGCCAGGCGCAGCGCCAGCGTCTCGTCGTCGCCAAAGGTCTTGCGCGCCAACTCGAGCATGCGCACCGCGTCGCCGGTCCGCTTCTGATCCGCGTAGAGATCGGCCAGGCCCACCACGTATTCCCGGCTGTCAGGGCGGGCGGCGACGCCGTCTTCCAGCAACTTCAGGGCCTCGGCCACACGGCCGCCCTTGGCCAGGGCCTGGGCGCGCAGACGTTCCATGCGCGGCTGGTTGGGGGTGCGGGCCAGCGACTCGCGGGCCAGCGACTCGGCACGGTCGAAGCGGCGGGCAGCGAGGTGGGCCTGCACGAGATACGCATCGATATCGGGGTCGCGCGGCGTGAGCGCGCGCGCCTGGGTGAAGGCGTCGATGGCGGCGTCGAACTCGCCCAACTGCTGGTACGCAATGCCCAGCTGCACCAGCACCATGGCGCCCTCAGACTCGCGGCCGCGCGCGCGCGGAGCGCCGCGCTTGGCAAACGGGGCGAGGGCCTCCACCATGCGGCGGTACTCGTGGCGATCGAACAGCGTGAGCGACAAGGCGTAGAGCCCCGACACGTTGTCGGGATCCACGTCGATCATCGTGCGCGCGGTGGCCTCGGCGGCGGCCAGGTCGCCGGCCGCGCGCTCGGCGCTGACCCGGAGGTAGAGCAGGCGCGAATCGGTGGGATCGGTCTTGAGCATCTCGCCCACCACCTCACGCGCCTTGGCGGCCCCCGCCCCGCCGGGCACGTTGGCGAGCGCGGTGATCCAGCGCACCCGAAGGTCGCGGCTGGGGGCCCGCAGGCCTTGTACCGCCTGGCCGTAGGCGCCGGCAGCATCCGCCCACCGGCCCTGCCGCTCGTACACGTCCGCCAGGCTCACGAAGTAGCGAGGGTTGATCCCGGCAGCGGCCTCGAGGGCCTCCACCGCTTCATTCACCTGCCCGACGGCAAGGCGCGCCTCGGCCAACAAGGCCAGCGGCTCGCCGGCCCACGGCACCTGCGCGACCACGCGCTCCAGCACGGGCACGGCGTCCTTCGCGCGCCCCGCGCGCAACTGGTGGCGCCCAAGGGTCATCTGCAGGTTGGGATCGGTGGCCACCAGCGGCGACCCGACGATCGCGGACAGGTGCTCGATGGCCTTTTGCCGGGCCGTGGCCGGCGTCTGGCCCGCCGGAGGCGGCGATCCGCCGTCAGCCCACGCCGAATGGATGAGCCCGAGCACGTGGTGCGCCTCGGTGTTCTTCGGGTCGATCGCGAGCGCCCGCTCGGCCTCGGCCACCGCGGCATCATCGCGATCCTGCCGCGCGTGGAACCCGGCCAGTTCCGCCAGCAACTCGGCCGAATTGGGGTCGAGCTTCTTGGCGCGCTCGAGCGCGGCCAGCGCGGCCGCCTGGTCGCCCTCGGCTTCGAGCCGGCGCGCCATCAGGAACTCGTAGTACGCCTGCGCCTGCGCCTGCGCCGGTGGCGACGCGGGCGTTTGCGCCCACACTGGCGTGGCCATGAGCAGCGCGACGAGGGCGGCACCGAAGCGCATCATCAATGGCATCTTACTGTATAGTCGCAGCATGCCCGTTGACGCCGAGCTGCTGGAAATCCTGGCCTGTCCGGCTTGCAAGACACCCGTCACGCTGGTGAAGGACGGCACCGCCCTGAAGTGCGCCACGTGTCACCGCGTGTACCCCATCAAGGACGACATCCCGGTGATGTTGATCGACGAGGCGACGGTCGAGCCCTGAAGATCCTGCTGATCCGCCTGCGGCTGATCGGTGACGTGGTGTTCACCACTCCCGCCGTCACCGCGCTGGGCCGCCGCTTCCCGGGGGCTCGCCTCTCCTACCTTGTTGAACGCGCCGCCGAACCGGTGGTGCGCCACCACCCAGGAATCGACGAGGTGATCGTCGCCGAGCGGCCGCGGGGCCTCGCGCGGCTGCGCTACGACCTCGCGCTGGCCCGCCGGCTGCGGGCCGGACGGTTCGACCTGGTCATCGACTTCCACGGCGGCCCCAGGAGCGCATGGCTCACCCTCGCTACCGGCGCGCGGCAGCGCGTGGGCTACGACCTGCCCGGTCGCGGCTGGTGCTACACCACGCGCGTGCCCTGGTCGCGATCGCTCGTGCCGCCCCGGCACTCGGTGCTCAACCAGTGGGACCTCATCGCCACGCTCGGCGTGGGCCCGGCCGACCGCGCGCGCGATGCGGTGGTGATGCCCGTGGACGCCGCGGCGGCCGCGCAGGTGGACGCGCGCCTCGCCGCCGCGGAGGTGCCGCCCGCCGCCCCCATCGTCGTGATGCACGTGAGCGCGGGCAACCCGTTCCGGCGCTGGCCCGCGGACCACTTCGCGGCGGTGGCCGCGGACCTGGCCGTCGAGGATCCCGCGCGCCGCATCGTCATCACGTCGGGCCCGTCGGAGGCGGACGCGGCGTCGCGCGTGGCCGGCGAGGCGCGCCGGCGCGCGGGCAGCGCCGCCGGCGCCATCGTGCGGTGCGGCGAGTTCGACCTGTCGGAGTTGCGCGCGCTCGTGGAGCGGGCGGCGCTCTACATCGGCGGCGACAGCGGCCCGCTGCACATCGCGGCCACCACCCGCACGCCGGTGGTGGCGCTGTTCGGGCCGACGCTGCCCGAGCGCTCGATGCCGTGGCGCGACCCGGCCATCCCCGACGTGGCCGTCGACGCGGGCCCGCTGCCGTGCCGCCCGTGTCACCAGCGGCGCTGCGTGCCGGGTGACTTCCGTTGCCTCACCACCATCACGCCAGGGGCCGTGGTGGACGCCGCCCGCCACGCACTGGGGCGGAACTGAAGTTCCGCCACCCATCGAGTACACTGACGGCGATGACGACGACGTCCCTGACCGCGGGCGTGCCGCCGCGCGATCGGCTCGATCACGTGGGCCTGCTGGCCCTCGCGGGCATTGTCGCCGCCATGCAGCTGTCCATTGCCGCCTCCCAGATCCTGCTGGGCCTGGCGGCCGTCACCTGGCTCATCTCGCACGTGCGGCGCGGCGAGCGCGTCGAGGCGCCGGCCTTCTTCTGGCCGCTGGTGGCGTACGCGGCGCTCACGCTGCTGTCGGCCGGATTCTCGCTGGACCCGCGCGTGAGCTTCACCGACTGCAAGCAGCTGGTGCTGCTGCTGCTGGTGCCGCTGGTGTACGACCTGGGGCGCGGCGCGCGCGCCAAGAGCCTGCTGAGCATCCTGCTGACCATCGGCGCGGCCAGCGCGCTCGTGGGCATCCTCCAGTACGGCGTGCTCAACTACGACAACCTGGGCCGCCGGCCGCAGGGCACGCTGTCGCACTGGATGACCTACTCGGGCACGCTGATGCTGGTCGTCTGCGCCACGGTGGCGCGCCTGCTGTACAGCGCGAGCGGGCGGCTCTGGGCGGCGTTCATCATGCCCGCGCTGCTGGTGGGCCTCATCCTCACCTTCACGCGCAGCGCCTGGGTAGGCGTGGCCGTGGGCGTAGGCGTGCTGCTGCTCCGCAAGGACTTCCGCCTGTTGGCGCTGCTGCCCATCGTGGTGGCCGCGATGGTGGCCCTCGCGCCGGCGGCGCTCACCGATCGCGTCTACTCGATGTTCGATCTCAACGATCCCACCAACCGCGACCGCGTGGCCATGCTGCAGGCCGGCGCCGCCATCGTGCGCGACCATCCGCTCACGGGCGTGGGGCCCGACCAGATCGAGCGCGTGTACCCGTCCTACCGCCCGCCCGAGGCGGTAAACCCCACCAACCCGCACCTGCACAACGTGCCCATGCAGATTGCCGCCGAACGCGGGCTGCCCGCGCTCGCCGCGTGGCTGTGGTTCGTCGCGAGCGCCACGATGGGCCTGCTCGCGCTGCTGCGCCGCACCCGCAATCGCAGCCTGGCAGCCGCCGGGCTGGGCGCCATGGCCGCCATGCTGTCGGCCGGCATGTTCGAATACAACTTCGGCGACTCGGAGTTCCAGATGGTGTTGCTCCTGCTCGTCACCCTGCCGTTTGCCGCCAACCGCGACGGAGGCCTCCCCGCGTGAGCGCCGCGCCCCTCCCCGAACTGGCGGCCGCGCGCGCGCACGACCTGGTGGGCCGCTTCTCCGCCTGCCGCATCACGGTGGTGGGTGACGTGATGCTCGATCGCTTCGTCATCGGCCGCGTGAGCCGCATGTCGCCGGAGGCGCCGGTGCCGGTGGTGGTGTTCGACCACGAGGAGTACCGCCTCGGGGGCGCCGCCAACGTGGCCAACAACCTGCGCGCGCTTGGCGCGGCGGTGGACCTGGTGGGCATTGTCGGCGCGGACGAGGCAGGCGCGCAGCTGAAGGCGGAGCTGGCCGCGAAGGGCATCCACGCGTCTGGCCTCATCACCGATCCCGACCGGCGCACCACCACCAAGGTGCGGGTGGTCACCACGCGCAACCAGCAGGTGGCGCGCATCGACTACGAGACCGACAGCGACGCGACCCTCGCGGTGGAAGACGCCATCGTCGCGCAGGCCGCCGCGCGCGCCTCGTCCGCGCAGGTGCTGCTGGTCTCCGACTACCAGAAAGGCGCGGTCACCCGCCGCACCATGGCGCAGCTGGTGGCCCTCGCGCAGGCCGGCGGCATCCCGGTGGTGGTCGATCCCAAGGTGCCGCACCTCGACTACTACCACGGCGCCACCATGGTCACGCCCAACCACGTGGAGGCCGAAAGCGCCACCAACGTGCGCATCGCCACGCACGAGGACGCGAAGAAGGCCGCCGACGCACTGCGCCAGCGCCTGCAGGTGGCAAGCGTGCTCATCACGATGGGCGAACACGGCATGTGGCTGTCGCAGCCGGGCGCGGACGGCTATCTCAACGCGGCGGCCCGCGAGGTGGCCGACGTCACGGGCGCGGGCGACACCGTGATCGCCACCCTGGCCCTGGCCATCGCCGCCGGCGCCACCACCGGCGAGGCCGCGCGGCTGGCCAACGAGGCCGCGGGCATCGTGGTGGGCCGGTTCGGCGCGGCCACCGTGTCGCCGCGTGAGCTGACCGCCCGGTTCGAGGCACAAGGCGATTGACAGTCCCGCCCCGGGCTCGTCATCATCAAGGCTTGAGGCATCTATCCCGTCGGCATTTCGTGTCCACGCTGGCCGCCGCGCTCCCGTTGCTGGGGGCGCCGCGCCAGGCCCTCGCCAGGTCGGCGGCCACGCGCGCGCTCCGGTTCGAGCACACGCACACCGGCGAGAAGCTGGCGGTGGAGTACTTCGACCAGGGCGCCTACGTGCCCGATGCACTGGCCACCGTGAACCACTTCCTGCGTGATTTCCGCACGGGCGACGTGCGCGAGATCGACGCGGGCCTGCTCGACCTGCTGCACGGCCTCACCAGCCTCACCGAGACCACGCGCCCGTACCAGGTGATCTCCGCCTACCGATCGCCCGCCACGAACGCGAGCCTCCGCCGCGCCAGCGAGGGCGTGGCCGCGGGCAGCCTGCACATGGTGGGCCAGGCCATCGACATCCGCCTGGGCGACGTGCCGCTCGACAAGCTCCGCAAAGCCGCCCTCGCCGCACGCCGCGGCGGCGTGGGCTACTACCCCGCCTCGAACTTCGTCCACGTCGACACCGGCCGCGTCCGCTTCTGGTAGGCGCGGATCATCCGCCCACTGCGCCCGCCGCGCCTCGAGCGGCCAGCGCGCGCTCCAGCGCCTGGTCGTGGCCGTAGATGTCGTTGGCAAAGTGCACCCGGCCATCCTCGGGCATCGCCACCGCCGTCAGATATAACAGGATCACCTGCAGCGGCCGCTTCAGGTCCACGCGGCCCGGCGCACCGCCTTGCATCGCGGCGATGATGCGCGCCCGGGTCCATTCCGGTTGGTCGGCGAGCATCCGCAGGGCCAGCCCCACGGGATCGACCACCCGCACGCACCCGTGGCTCAGGTCGCGGCGCGGCCGGCTGAACAGGTACGGCGCCGGCGTGCCGTGCATGTAGATGTTGTCGTCGTTGGGAAACACGAACTTCACGAGGCCCAGTGAGTTCTTCGGCCCAGGGCGCTGCCGCACGCGCAGGCGGCCGGCACGCAGGAGCGCCAGCGCATCGTCACTGAGCGGCACGACGCTCGCATTGTCGCCCTGCCCGTCGACGATCTCCATGTCCTGGTCGTCCAGGTAGCCGCGGTCGCGCGCGAGCGCTGGCAGCACCTCCCCCCTCAGGATGGACGGAGGCACGTTCCAATAGGGCCGGAAGATGATGTGCGTGATCTGGTCGATGAACACGGGTGTCTGCGTGTTGAGCGAGCGGCCCACGATCACGTTCATAAGAAAGGAAGGCGCGCCGTCGGGCGGCACGTTGTCCCACCCCCACAACCGGAACATCGGGATGTTGACCGCCACGAACCGGTCATCGAGGTGCGGCAGCCAGCGCAGGCGCTCGAGGGTGACCTCGATCTGGCGGACGCGGTGCGCCAGCGGGACGCCCAGCGCCGCCTGCGTGGCCTTGCCCAGCACGCCGTCAGGCTCGAGGCCATGACGCGACTGGAACGCCCTGACCCCGTCGACGATGGTCCCGTCGTACAGCGGTGAAATGGGGGCCGCGGCGTTGGGCGGCAAGTCACCGAGGGCACGCAGCCACCGATCCAGCGCCGGCAGGTGCGCGGCTGCCTGTCCCGGCTTGACGGCCGCGGGCTCTGGCGGTGGCGGCTGGTTGGCCGGGTCCGCGGCTAGCGCGCGATAGCGGGTGAGCGTATCGGCGAGCAGGCGATAAAGCGCCAGCGGAGGCCGCCATTCCGCGACGGTTTCGGCGAGGCGGTGCTGCTCGACGGCCGCGCGGATGACGTCGGTGAACTCGTGGTCGTCGGGCGGCGCCGCAATGCGGAAGCCGCCCGCCCGCGGATCGACTCGGCCCATGTGCAGGTGGCGAAGGTATCGCACCATGCTCTCGGTGAGCGCCGCCTCGAACACTGCCGGGTTGCCTGTGTCAGGGACGCTGTACTCACGGGGATCGAGGCCATCTGCCGCCGCACCCTGGAGCACGACGAGCGCAGCACGCGCATCCGGCGTTGGCCGGCCTGCCGTGTCAACCCACAGGGCGCCGGGGGCCCGACGCCCGGTTGATGCCTCCGTGGTCCCGGGACCGGCCCGTGGAGGCTCGGCAGGCGAGCAGGCACTGGCCGCCAGCCAGCCGAAGATGATTGCGGAACGGGCCAGGCGGATCATGGGTTACTCCCATTATGTGGCGTTCCAGGGGGACCGATCCCCGATGTAGACTCAGCAGGAAAAGGTGACCATGCATCGATACCTCTTGATGAGCGTGGCGGCGTTGGGCCTCGCGTCCGCCACCCTGCCGGCCGCACAGGACTATCCCCACGCGTTCCCGCGCACCGGGGCCACGCAGTTGTTCGATAATCCCCGCGTCACGGTGTGGGAGGTCAACTGGATTCACGGCGTGAAAGCCCCCATCCACCGCCACCGCTACGACATGGCTGGGGTGTACCTGCGCTACGGGGAGGTCACGGTGACGCGCCCCGACGGCACGGCCACCTCGGGGCAACGCTTCGAGGTGCCGCGTCCGCACTTCCAGCTGAAGGACATCACCCACCGCGAAGAGGCCATGGGCAAGCCCGGGGATCCCGAGCGGCTGGCCATCATGGTGGATCTCAAGGACGACGCGGTGCCGCCGTTCACGGTGACGTCGGGCGACCCGACGGCGTTTCCGCGCGCGGGCGCGTCGAACGTGCTCGAGAACCCGCGCGTGCGCATGTGGGACTACACCTGGACGCCCGGCTCACCCACGCCGCGGCACGTCCACGACACCGACACCATCGAGGTGTTCGTCACCGGCGGGCGCATCCGCACGCGCACGGCGGACGGCCAGGAAGAGGCGCACGACGTGGCGTTCAAGACGGCGCGCTGGGTGCCGCGCGGACGCGTGGATACGGAAGAGGCGGTCAGCGGGGCGCCGCGGGCGATTGTGATCGAGCTGAAGTGAGAGGTCAGAAGTGAGAGGTCAGAAGGCTCTCACTTCTCACTTCTCACTTCTCACTTCTCACTTCTCACTTCTCACTTCTCACTTCTTCAGTGCCTGAAATGCCGTTTCCCGGTGAACACCATCGCCAGATTGTGTTCATCCGCCGCGGCAATCACCTCGGCGTCCCTCACGGATCCGCCCGGCTGCACCACCGCGGTGGCCCCGGCGGCGGCCACGGCGTCGAGGCCGTCGCGGAACGGGAAGAAGGCATCCGAGGCCGCGACCGAGCCCTTGAGCAGGGCCGGCGCCTCACCAGATTTCCAGCCGGCCGCCTTCATGGTGGCCACCTTCACGGCATCCACGCGGCTCATCTGACCGGCGCCAATCGCCAGCGTCCGGACCGCATCGGTGAAGATGATGGTGTTCGACTTCACGTGGGCCATCACGCGCCACGCAAACCGCAAGGCCTGCCACTCGGTGGCCGTCGGCTGGCGTTTCGTCACCACCGTGAGACCGTCCGATGGCCAGGCCTGCCGCGCCTCGCGCACCTGGTCGCGCTCCTGCACCAGCAGCGCCCCCAGCACCGATCGCAGCTCCCGGCGTAACTGCGGAGGCGCGGTGGATTCCAGCAGCGCGCCGAAATCCGCCTTCACCACGCGGAGGTTGGGCTTGGTGGCCAGCACCGCCAGGGCGGCATCGTCCACCACCTCCGGCGCGACCACCGCCTCGATGAAGGTGGACACGATGGCCCGCGCCGTCTCCTCGTCGATGGGCCGGTTCAACCCGATGATGCCGCCGAAGGCGGCCAGGGCGTCGGCCTCGCGCGCGCGCACGTACGCTTCGGCGATCGACGCGCCCGTCGCGGCACCGCAGGGGTTGGTGTGCTTGATCACCACCGCGGCCGGGCCGTCGAACTCGATGGCAATGCGCGCCGCCGCGTCGAGGTCCAGCAGGTTCGTGAACGACAGCTCCTTGCCCTGCAACACCGACGCGGCGCCCAGCCCCACGGGCGGATCGGTGGCGTACCACGCGGCAGGCTGGTGCGGGTTCTCGCCGTACCGCAAGTCGCGCAGCTTGTGGCCTTCCACCACCAGGTGATCGGGGGCGAAGGCAGGCCCTGCAGCGCTGCCTCCTCGAACAAACTGCCCGTCCTCGACCCTCACCTCGGCCAGCGTGCCGGCGATGGCGGTGTCATAACTCCCGGTGTGCGCAAAGGCCCGGCGCGCCAGCTCGAAGCGGAAGGCCGTGGACGGCCCCTCCGGGCGATCGAGCTCGGCGATCACCTCGGCGTAGTCGCCAGGGGCGACAACAACGAGCACGTCGCGGAAGTTCTTGGCGGCCGCGCGCACGAGGCTGGGTCCGCCGATGTCGATCTGCTCGATGAGGTCGTCGAAGGCGATGCCGGGCTTGGCGGCCGTCTCCACGAAGGGGTAAAGGTTCACCACCACCAGGTCGACCATCCCGATGCCATGCTCGGCGGCGAGCGCCAGGTCTTCGGGGTAGTGCCGCCGGGCCAGGATGCCGCCGTGAATCCTGGGGTGGAGGGTCTTCACGCGGCCATCCATCATCTCGGGGAAGCCCGTGACGTCGGACACGCTCACCACGGGCAGTCCGGCGTCGGCCAGCGCCCTGGCCGTGCCGCCGGTGGACACCAGCTCGAACCCGCGGGCGGCCAGGCCCTGGGCGAACGGGATGAGGCCAGACTTGTCGGAAACACTCAGAATCGCTCGACGCATGACTCAGGAATCCTCACACTGCAAGGGCAATTGACACCAAATGTAACGGGCCGGTATCATCCCCGCAGTCCAGTTTCTGCGGACCAAAAGGCCGCTAGGTTGCGGCCTTTTCTGTTGCCCCCACGGCGCCCCACGGGACGGTGAGGGGGTCGATCAACGGTGGCCAGGCCACCTGCACGACAGGAAGAAGAACGATGCGCATTACAGGCAAGGTCAAGTGGTTCAACAACGCCAAGGGCTACGGCTTCATCGAGCGCGAGGGCGGCAGCGACGTCTTCGTGCACTACTCGGCGATTCAAGGCGCCGGCTTCCGCTCCCTCGATGAGGGCCAGGCGGTCGAGTTCGAAATCGTCGACGGGCCCAAGGGGCCCCAGGCCGGCAACGTCACCCGCGCGGCCTAACACCGCTTGATCCAACCGGTGCCGGGGCCACACCCGGCACCGGTCGTCGCCTCCGCACCACGTCTCTCCCCCACGCCTACTTGTCGCCGTCGGCCGTCACCGTGAGGTTGACCTTTCCGTCCTTGAGCGCCACGCGGAAGGCCACGTCCCGGCCTTCACCGCGCAGCTTCTGCACCTGCGCCTGCACGAGGGCCGCGACGCGATCGAACGGCACGGGCGCTTCCCCCACCGAGCGCTTGGCCTCGGCCAACCGCTCGTACAGTTCCCTCACGCGATCCGCATCGGCTTCGGGGTCGCGAATGGCCGCGACGTGCACCAGGCGATCGCGGTGGGGATCGGGCCCGCCTTCGCGGCCGGAGGCCGCTACGGCGGGGTCTCGCCGTAGCTCCCCCGCGTTCCCTGGAGCGGAGGCGGATGCAGCGGGAGGCGAGACCGGGGCGCCGCCAGACACGCGGCTCGGGCCCGCCGTCCGGCCCTCTTCCTTCATGCGCAACTGCCGCTCCCACAGCTCGCAGAACTTCGCGTAGCGCGTCTGCAGCACCTGGAACCGGAACTTGTCGGCGGTGTTCGAGATGACGGCGCGATCGTGGCGCTTCACCAGGGCTTCGACGCGGTTGCGCGTCTCCCACGGCAGGCGGGGAAGCCGCCCCGAGAAGTACATGTTGTACTCGGCCTCGAGGCGCTTCATCTCGCCTTCGAGCACGGCCATGTCCCGGTCGAACTCCTTGGTGGGCGCAGCCATTCAGTCGAGCAGCAGGAACCAGATGAGCGGCAGCCAGAGTTCGCGCGAATAGGGGATGGGCCGGTCGTCGATGAGCACTTCGCAGCCCTCGCGGGAGCCGACAATCGCGAAGAGGTCGCGGAGCCGCAGGGCATCGCCCGGGAAGAACCGCGCCCGATGCCGCTCCCCGGCGCCCGTGCCGGTGACCCGGTACTCCGCCGAGGCCTGCGCCATCGTCACGGCCCGGGCAAAGTCGTCACCCTCAAAGGGCGCAAACACCAGGGTCACCGAGAAGGGCAGGTCGCGGGGGCCAAACAAGGTGTTGTGCAGCTCCGGATCAAGCGCGGCCAGCTCCTCGGCCGTGGGCTCCTCGGGCTTCTCCACGTAGGGCCAGAAGCGTTCGACGGGGCGATGTTTTCGCTCGGAACCGGACATCGGAACCCGGATCGTAGCATGCGGGGGTCCACGGGAGCGAGGGTGCAGGGTGCGGGGGTGCGGGGTGCAGGGTGCAGGGGTGCAGGGTGCAGGGGTGCCCGGTGTATTCTGGCGC